>NZ_DASWQI010000038.1:0-18609 GCF_036403745.1 Allosphingosinicella sp. | reverse complement strand
TGCAGGGCTACGGCCAGACCGAATCGGGGCCGGTGCTGAGCTACAATCGGCCGAGCGTCGGCCTGAAGATGGACACGGTCGGTCCGCCGCTGAAGAATACCGAGATCAGGATCGCCGAGGATGGCGAGATCCTGGTCCGCGGCGAGCTGGTCATGAAGGGCTATTGGCGCAACCCCAGCCTCACCGAGCGGGCGGTGGTCGGCGGCTGGCTCCATACCGGCGACGTCGGCCATTTCGACGACAAGGGCCGGATCAAGATTACCGACCGCAAGAAGGACCTCATCATCCTCGACAAGGGCGACAATGTCGCGCCGCAACGGGTCGAGGGGATGCTGACGCTGCAGAACGAGATCGCCCAGGCGATGGTGTCGGGCGACCGGCGGCCCTATCTGGTCGGGCTGCTCGTGCCCGAGGCGGACTGGATGGCGGAGTGGGCAAAGGCGAACGGGCGGCAGGGCGATTATGCGGCGCTGCGGGAGGATCCGGACTTCCACCGCGCCGTCGCGGCGGCGGTCGACCGCGTCAATGCCGAGCTGTCGGTGATCGAGAAGGTCCGCCGCTTCATCCTCGCCGACGCGCCCTTCACGGTCGAGAACGAGCAGCTGACCCCATCGGTGAAGATCCGCCGCCATGTGCTGCGCGATGCCTATGGCGAGCGGCTGGACGCATTGTACAAGAAGTGACGACGCCCGTCGTCCTCCCTGTCTGCGTAGCGGATGGGGAGGGGGACCATGCGAAGCATGGTGGAGGAGCCTTTCAGAGTCAGTAAGGCCCCTCCACCGCACTTCGTGCGGTCCCCCTCCCCATGAGGCTGCGCCTCACAGGGAGGATTGGGAGTCTACCGCGCCACCCGCCGATACGGCTCGAAATCGCCGAGGCCGCAGCCGCCGAAATTGGTGTGGCTGACCGGATCGACGACGTCGGCAATGTCGCCGCGGCAGAGCTGGGAGCTGCTGGTGCGGGTGACGAGGGCGCGGCCGAAATCGAGCGAGGGGCAGCCGCCGGGCGGGCGGTTGACGTAGATTTTCTGGATGCTCTGCGAATCGAAGATGATCGCATCCCCGGCCGAGCGGTTGCCGCGCAGGTCGCGCATCTGCACGCACGAGACCGGCGGGCCGTCCGGCTGGTAGTTGGCGAGGGCGCGCGAGACCTGCTCGGCGCTGGTCTGGGCGGCGCGGGTGTCGGCCGGCCCGTTCATGCTGCAGGCGGCGGCGAGGCCGGCGCAGGTCATCACAAGGAGATTTCTCATCCTCACCTCCATCGCCCCCTGAACGCGCGTCGGGGCGAGTCGCCCCGTCAGCCGCGAAAATTATCCTTGGCGGCGCGCAGGGCAGCGAGCGCTTCCACCGATGAAGCGCGCATGAATGGGTTGGTGGCGCGCTCGGCGGCGATGGTGGTGGGGACCGTCGCCTCGCCGGATGCGCGCAGGCTTTCCACTTCCCGCAGGCGCTCGGCGATGTCGCCATTGCCGGGCTCGGCGGTGACGGCGAAGCGGCCGTTGGAGAGGGTGTATTCGTGGGCGCAATAGACGCGCGTCTCCGCCGGCAGCGCGGCAAGGCGGGTCATGTTGGCGTGCATCTGCGCGGCACTGCCTTCGAACAGCCGCCCGCAGCCCATGGCGAAGAGAGTGTCGCCGATGAACAGCATTTCTTCCTCGGCGAAATGGTAGGCGATGTGGCCGGCGGTGTGGGCGGGGACTTCGAGCACTTGGGCCTCCGCTTCGCCGAGCCGCACGCGGTCTCCTTCGCGGACGGTGCGGTCGAGGGTGGGGATGCGCTCGGCCTCGGCTGCGGGGCCGGTGACGATGGCGCCGGTGGCCGCCTTGATCGCCGCGTTGCCGCCGGTGTGATCGGGGTGCCAGTGGGTGTTCCAGATCTGCCCGATCCGCCACCTGCGGCGGTCGGCCTCGGCGAGCACCGGCTCGGCGACTGCGGGATCGACGACCATGGTCTCGCCGGAGACCGGCTCGTGGACCAGCCAGACGTAATTGTCGCTGAGCACCGGGATGCGGACGATCTCCATGGGCATTTTCCTAAGCCAGCCGCGCCATCGCCGCCAGCGCCTCGGCGGCGAGGGTGCGGGTGAGGTCCTCCGCGGGAAGGGCGCGGACCAGCGGCCCCGCCTGTCCCGCCCACAACGGGCCGAAGCCATATTCGCCGCGCGCTTCGGCCGCCTTGCGGATCGGCGCCAGCGCGGCGGCGGCGAGCGGGTAGGGCGGCGCTTCGTCGCGTACCGGCCCGAGCTCCCGGACCAGCCGCCCCGCGACCCCGCGGGCGAGGCCGCCGGTGAGGAGGTTGGTGAAGAGCGTCGGCTCGGTCGCAATCGCGGCGCGGTGGGAGCCCGAGATCGCGCTTTCGGGACAGGCGAGATAGGCCGTGCCGATCTGCACGCCGCTCGCACCGAGCGCGAACGCGGCTGCGATGCCGCGGCCGTCGGCGATGCCGCCCGCGGCGATCACCGGCACCGACACGGCGTCGACAACCTGGGGAAGGAGCGCGAACAGGCCGAGCGCCTCCGCCGGATCGCCGCCCAGGAAGCGGCCGGTGTGGCCGCCCGCTTCGAACCCTTGGGCGATGATTGCGTCGGCGCCGCGTGCTTCGAGCCAGCGCGCTTCCTCGACGGTCGTGGCGTTGCCGAGGACGATTGCGCCCATCCCCTTGACCCGCGCGAGCAGCGGCCCGGCGGGAAGGCCGAAGTGGAAGCTCACCACCTCAGGCCGCACCGCCTCCACCGCCGCGCACATCGCCTCGTCGAACGGCAGCCGCATGGCGCCGACATTGCCGGCCTCGACGCCATACTCCTCATAATAAGGCGCGAGGAGAGCGCGCCAGGCGGTGTCGTCCGCCGCCGCGGGCATCGTATGGCAGAAGAAGTTGAGGTTGATCGGTCCGTCCGCCGCGGCGCGGACCTCGGCCACCTGTGCCTGCACTTCCTCCGGCGAGAGCATGCCGCAGGGGAGGGAGCCCAGCGCACCGCCCTTGATGGCCGCGACGCAGAGGGTGGCCCCGGCGGCGCCGGCCATCGGCGCCTGGACGATCGGGTGCTCGGCGCCGGTCAGCGCCAGGAAACGTTGGTCGGGCCAGCGCCCGCTCACCAATGGCCCGTGTTCGGCATCGACGCCCAGGGCTCTTCCGGCGGCAGCGATCCGTCCGCCTGGAGCAATTCGATCGAGATATTGTCGGGCGTGCGGACGAACGCCATCCGGCCGTCGCGCGGCGGGCGGTTGATGGTTACGCCGCCGTCCATCAGCCGCTGGCAGCTCTCGTAGATATTGTCGACGGCGTAGGCGAGGTGACCGAAATTGCGGCCCTCGCCATAACCTTGCTCGTCCCAATTATGGGTGAGCTCGACCTGCGCGTCCTCGTCGCCCGGCGCCGCCAGGAAGATGAGCGTGAAGCGACCGGCCTCGTTGTCGATGCGGCGGATTTCCTTCAGGCCGAGGAGGGTGAAGAAGCGGATCGTCGCCTCCGGATCGGAGACTCGGATCATGGTGTGGACGTATTTCATGAGAGGCCCAATAAGCCTGGCGCCGGCGCGGTTCCAGCAGGTGCGTTGAACCGGGCCGGCGGGGGCATTAGCGTCGCCGCCATGAAAGCCGCCGCACTCGCGTTCGCCCTCTCCGCCTCGCTCGCCGCGGGTCCCGCCCAGCGCTACGATTGGGGCGATGCCAAGGACGAGTATGGCGCTGACTATGCCGCGTCGAAAGCCTTGTGCCGGCAGGTGCGCGAGCGGGAGCCGCCGGCGGCGGACCGGCCGAATGCGGCGCAAGCGCAGGCGCTCAAGGGGTGCGATTCGGAAAAGCTCTATTACGGCATCGGCGTGAAGGCCGATCCGGTGAAGGCGCGGCAATGCGCGTTCCTCGAAGCCGAGGCGGGCGACGTCAGCGTGTTCGGCGGGCGGACGATGCTGATGATGGTCTATGCCAACGGCCGCGGCGCGGCGCGCAACACGGACGTCGCCATCCACCTCGCCTGCGGGATCGAGGGGGCGCCGGCCGAATCGCACGGGCGGGTGACGCATCTCGCCGCGCGGCGGGGGAAGGCGGGCGCGGCCGATTTCGACTATTGCGACGACATCACCAGTGGCCTCGCCGGCGGCTATTGCGCCGCGCACGAGGAGAACGTCGCCGGGGCGAAGCGCGAGGCGGCCTATGTGCTGCTCGTCGCCGGCTGGACCCCGGGGCAGAAGCAGGCGCTGGCGCGGCTGCGCGCGGCCCACGAGGCGTTCGCCGAGGCGAGCGGCGAGGGCGAGGTCGACCATGGCGGGACGCTGCGGGCGGCGATGGAGATCGGCGCGGAGCAGGTCTTGCGCGACGAGCTGCTCGCTATGCTCCGGCAGCTCGAGGCGCGGCGTGCTCCCAACTATGGCCATGCCCGGTACGTGGCGGCGGATGCGGCGCTCAACGCCGCCTACCGCAAGCAACTCAAAAGTGTCGAGGCCGATGCCGGGGCGGGGGCGATGACGCGGCAGGGGATACAAAGCGCGCAGCGCGCCTGGCTCGCCTATCGGGATGCGTTCCTGGCCTTTGCGGCGGTGCGTTACCCGGCGGTGCCGCGCGAAAGCCTGGCGACGTGGCTGACGCTGAAGCGCATCGCGATGTGGAAGACCGAGGGCTGACTCAGCGAGGCGCAGCGGCGGCGGGAGTCGGCGGCTCGGCGTTGGCGGCGAGCGCGGCGGCGGCGGCGCGGCCGCGCTCGCTGGTAGGCGCGGCCTTGGCGGCGCGGGCGAAGTAGGTTCGCGCACCTTCCGTGTCGCCGCCGGCACCGGCGACGTTGCCGGCTTCGAGGAGCAGTTGTGCGTCTTCCGGAGCGAGGCTGAGCGCCTTGGCGATGTCGGCCTTGGCGCGGGGCAGATCGTTCTGGCGGCGGGCCAGCGCAGCGGAGAGATACCAGGCGAACGGGTCGGCGGCGACGAGGGTCAGCGCCGTGTCGATGTCGGAGCGCGCCGCCGCCGCATCGCCCGCGGCCACGGCAGCGCGGGCGCGGTCGAGATGGGCTTCGCCGCGCAGCTTCGGCGCGAGGGTGGTCGAGGCGAGGGCGGTGTCGAAATCCTTTTTCGCCTTGGCGGGGTCGCCGCCGGCGAGCCAGGCATTGCCGGCCTGGACCCAGTAATCGGCGGCGCGCAAGTCCTGAACCCGCGTCGCTTCGAGCGCCGTTGCCTCGAACGCGACGCCGGCTTCGGACCAGCGCTCGAGCGCCGACAAGGCAAGGGCGCCGCACTGCATCGCGTCGATGCCGCCGCCCTTGGCGCGCCAGCCGTCGGCGATTGCGACGGCGCGGTCGGGCGCGGCGCGGACGAGGTCGATGCAGGTCTTGGTGGTCGGCAGCGCGGCCGGCGCGGGCGCGGCGGCAAGCAGGGCGAGGAGGAAGGGGGTCACAGGGTCTCCAGCAAGGGTCCGGCCAGCAGGGCTTCGGCGGTGCGCAGCAGCAGGGCGATGTCTCCCGCGCGCGACAGCCGGTGGTCGCCACCCTTGACGAGCAGCGTCTGCACGTCCGCTGAACGGAGCCGCGCGGCGATGTCGAGCGCCAGGCGCCACGGCACCTCTTCATCCTCCAGCCCGTGGAGCAGGCGCACCGGCCCGTCGAAGGCGATTTCGTCGCCGAGCAGCCGCAGCGCCTCTCCGCTTTCCCAGAAGGCGCGGGTGGTGATCGTCGGCGCATCGCCATAGGGGGAGGGCTCCTCGAGCCGGCCCTCGTAGCGGATCCTGCGCTTCTGGGGGTTGGTGAAGCCCCAGCCGGTGAAGTCCGGCGCAGCGGCGACGCCGATCAGCCCCTTCACCCGCTCCGGCCGCGCCAGCGCGGCGAGCAGCATCAGCCACCCGCCCATCGACGAGCCGACGAGCACGACCGGACCCTCCACCACCGCGTCGATCATCGCCAGCGCATCGTCGCGCCAGGTGGCGAGCGTCTCGTCCTCGAACCGCCCCTCGCTGATGCCGCAGCCGCCATAATCGAAGCGCAGCATCGCCCGCGCCTCGGCCTCCGCCCACGCATCGAGCGCCGTCGCCTTGGAGCCTTCCATGTCGGAGGCGTAGCCCGGCAGGAAGACGAGGGTCGGCCCCCGCCCCGGCCGCAGCCGGTACGCAAGCCTGCGTCCCCCGTGCGCCAACCGTGCCACTGCCGGGTTCATGCCGGACGCCTGCCCTGCGGGTACCGGGTGGCTGCCGTGCCGAAATCGCACCGCCATGGTGCGGCAGGGGCGGGGCCGGCGGAAGTTTCGAAGTTTCTTGGCGCAGAAAAATCTGGTGGATCGATCGGCGCCGTACGATCGATTTTCCCGATCGGTGGGCGCGGCGGCCATGAACCATTCGCGAACATGGCTCCGGCATATCATAGGAGATTGCGTGTAGGAAAATCGTCAGCTTCCACCGCCGAAGCGGGGAGGCATCCTCTCGCACCACACAGGTGAAACAACCTCGGACAGCAGCGCAAAATTAATATAGATCAATGTGATCGCCGGCCGCGACTCGGGTGCCGGGGGCTGAGAGACACCGTGCTCCCCCGATCTCGCAAAAAAGAGCCGCGAATGCATGCGCTGATCATCGAAGCCGACGCCATCGTCGCCCTCGCCATCGAGGATTCGCTGCGGGAGTTCGGCTTCGACTCGTTCGCGTTCGCGACCACGGCGGGCGAGGCCGTCGCGTCCGCCGAGGGGCTCTGCCCGGACCTGATCACCGCCGACATGCACCTCAGCGCCGGCTGCGGGATCGAGGCGGTGCAGAGCATCTGTTCGCACAAGACCATCCCCGTCGTGTTCGTCTCCGAAGCGGCGCGCGAAATCCAGAGGCGGGTCCCGGCGGCGATCGCGGTGCGCAAGCCGTTCCCCTCCAGCATGCTTGCCCAAGCGGTGGCCGCCGCGCGCGCCGCTTAGCTTTCCGCCAGGAAGGCCTCCAGGGCCGCGCGGAACGCCTCCGGCTGGTCGAGCATCACGAAATGGCCGGCCTCGGCGACCGGCACGTAGCGGACCTTGCGCGCGCCGGCATATTGGGCGGCGTAGAAAGCGAGGGTGCGGTCCTTGCCGAAGCCCGCCGCGGTCCAGGGCACGATGACGGTGATGGGAGCGGCGATGGCGGGGAGCGCGGGGCGCATGTCGGTGGTCATGTCCTCGTAGATCGCCTGGCCGGCGACGCGGGCGTCGGCGCTCGCCGCCCAGGCGCGCATGCGGGTGCGGGCCGCCGGGGCGAGGGCGAGCGCATCGACGCCCGCCGCCACCTCCTCGGCGCTCAGCGTCCGGCCGTAGCGGGCGGCGGTGGCGGTGCGCATCTTCGCGGCGACATCCGCGATCTGCGCGTCGGTCGGCATTGGTCCGCCCCGCGCGAGCAGGACGGCGAAATCGGGCAGGGCGTCGACGATCAGCAGCCGGTCGACCTGGGCCGGGTGCGCCTTCGCGAATTTGAGCGCGAGCAGCCCGCCCATCGAATGGCCGACGAAGCGCACCGGCGCCGCGCGGTCCGCGGCGAGGGCGGCGGAGAGATCGGCGACCACGCCGTCGAGCAGGCCGGGCGCGAGGTTGGCGCCGGGCGCGTCGCCGCCGAAGCCGTTGACCTGGACCAGGTAGACCCGGTGGTTGCGGGCGAGCTCGGCGGCGACTCCGTCCCAGACGGCGCGCGGGCTGGCCAGTCCCGGGACCAGCACGATCGGGGTGCCGGCACCGAGGGTGACGATCGAGATGTGGTCGAGGCGACGCTCGGCGGGCGCGGTGGCGGCGGCAGCCGGAGCGGCGGCGGCGGGCGTCGGGGGCGAATCGAGCAGGACGAGGCCTGCCATCCCGATGAGGGCGAGGCGGACGGGGAGGGTGCGGATCATGGCTGGCTTTCCTTGGACGGGCTGGTGAAAATCTCTTCGATGGCGAGGCCGAACAGTTCGGCGATGCGAAAGGCGAGCGGGAGCGACGGGTCGTACTTGCCGGTCTCGATGGCATTGACGCTCTGGCGCGAGACCTGGAGCCGGTCGGCGAGGTCTCCCTGACTCCAGTCGCGCTCGGCGCGGAGCACCTTGAGGCGGTTCTTCATCGGCCGAGCCTCTGCACGCAGCCGCCGACGCCGAGGCCGGCGAACCACAGGATCGCGACCCAGTAGAAATCGATCCGCGGCACGAGGTCGAAGCTCTGGAGGAAACCGACGCAGGTGGTGATTGCGAGGGTGAGGCCGGTCGCGATCAGCGCCTTGCGGATTTCGACCATGCGCAGATATTCGTCGCCCTCCTCGCCGAGATAGCGGGCCATCGCGGCGAAGATGCCGACGATCGGCAGCGCCGGCAGCAGCGCCAGCACCCACCGCGCCGGCCCGCCCGGCGCATGCCCGAACCGGAACAGCCACACCGCCCCGAACAGGAGCAAGGCGTAAGCGAGGCTCAGCAGGAGCACCCTCTTATTGTAGCGCCGCTGCGCCGGGCTGAACTTCGGCATGACAAGCACCCTTTCTCTTAAGACAAGGTAGCTTTACACCAGCAAACGAACGCGTGTCAAGCGTCCCTTACACCGTCGGCGCGACGCGGGGTCTGGAGGAACCGGCCTCGGCTCGCTACATGCGCCTCACCATGACAAAGCCTTTCCAGATCCGCCTTCCCGATGGTTCCGTGCGCGAGGTTGCGCCGGGGACTACGCCCGCGGATGTCGCCGCGGCGATCGGGCCGGGGCTCGCGAAGGCGGCGCTGGCGGCGCGGGTCGACGGCGAGGTGCGCGACATCACGCGGCCCTTCGAGGGCGACGCGGAGCTGGCGCTGATCACGTCGCGCGACGAAAAGGACGCGCTCGAGCTGGTGCGCCACGATTATGCCCACGTCCTCGCCGAGGCGGTGCAGAATCTGTTTCCGGGTACGCAGATCACCTTCGGCCCGGCGACCGAGGACGGCTTCTATTACGATTTCGCGCCGACCCCCGAGCATGGCCCCTTCACCGAGGAGGAGCTGCCCCTCATCGAGGACGAGATGCGCCGGGTGATCGCCCGCGACGAGGCCCTGGTGCGCGAAGTGTGGACGCGCGACCAGGTCCGTGCCTTTTTCGAAGAGCAGGGCGAGGCGTTCAAGGCCGAGTGGGTGATGGAGCTCCCCGCCGACGAGACGATCACCATGTACCGCTCGGGCGGCTGGGTCGACCTGTGCCGGGGGCCGCACCTGGCTTCTACCGGCAAGCTCGATCCGCAGGCGTTCAAGCTGACGCGGGTGTCGGGCGCCTATTGGCGCGGCGACCAGAAGAACGCGATGCTGAGCCGCATCTACGGCACCGGCTGGCTCAACAGGAAGCAGCTCCAGGAGCATCTGACCCGGGTCGAGGAAGCCGCGAAGCGCGACCACAGGAAGATCGGCCAGGAGATGGACCTGTTCCACCTCCAGCCCGAGGCGCAGGGCTCGGTCTTCTGGCATGCCAAGGGCTTCCTGATCTGGCGCCAGCTCGAATCCTATATGCGCCGCAAGCTCGACGCCGCCGGCTATGACGAGGTGAAGAGCCCGCAGCTGATGGACGCGCGGCTGTGGGAGGCGTCCGGCCATTGGGGCAAATATCGCGAGAACATGTTCGTCGTCCCCGACGAGGTACCCGGCACCGAGGAGGGCGCGCCGGTGCTGACCGGCAAGGGCGACCTGATGGCGCTGAAGCCGATGAACTGCCCGGCCCACGTCCAGATCTTCCGCCAGGGCATCAAATCCTACCGTGACCTGCCCCTGCGGATGGCCGAGTTCGGCTGCTGCCACAGGAACGAGCCGCACGGCGCGCTGCACGGCATCATGCGGGTGCGCCAGTTCACGCAGGACGACGCCCACATCTTCTGCCGCGCCGACCAGGTGGTGGAGGAGGTGCGGATGTTCTGCGACCTTCTGGACGGGATTTACCGCGACCTCGGCTTTGCGACCTACGAGATCAAGCTGGCGCTGCGCCCCGACCAGAGGTTCGGCTCCAACGAGGATTGGGACCGCGCCGAGCAGGAGCTGCGCGACGCGGTGGCGCTCGCCGGGCGGGCGACGGCGGACTTCGGGTGGGAGGAGCTGCCGGGCGAGGGCGCCTTCTACGCGCCCAAGCTCGAATTCCATTTGAAGGACGCGATCGGTCGGACGTGGCAGGTGGGGACCATCCAGGCCGACACCGTGCTGCCGGACCGGCTCGATGCCACCTATGTCGGCGAGGACGGCCAGAAGCACCGGCCGGTGATGCTCCACCGCGCCATCCTCGGCACGTTCGAGCGGTTCATCGGTATCTTGATCGAGCACCATGCCGGGCGTTTCCCGCTGTGGCTCGCGCCGGTGCAGGCGGTGGTGGCGACGATCGTCTCCGACGCGGACGATTACGCCAGGGAGGTGGCGGCGAAGTTGCAGGCGGCGGGCATCCGCGCCGAGGCGGACCTTCGCAACGAGAAGATCAACTACAAGGTGCGCGAGCACAGCCTCGCCAAGGTCCCCTACCTCCTCGTCGTCGGCAAGCGCGAGGCGGAGGAAGGCACATTGGCGGTTCGCCCGCTGGGCACCGACGCCCGGCAGGAAGTGCTGGCGCTGGACGCTGTGGTGGCGCGGCTGAAGGCGGAGGCGACGCCGCCCGATTCGCGCTGGTCTTGATGCGTGATGCGTGATGCGCTACATCAGCCGCATGGCCACGCGGACGACATTAGCGCTCGATGAGGACGTTCTCTCAGCGGCCAAAGCGATCGCGCAGTTCGAACGGCGCCCTACCGGTGCCGTCCTTTCGGACCTCGCCCGGGCGGGGATCGAAGGCCGCCGGAAGACGCAAGTTTCGCGCGCTGGCTTTCCGGTCCTTCCCTCGCGCGGCGTCATCATCACACCCGAGTTCGTGAACTCTCTGCGTGACGGGGACGAGTGACGTACGTCCTGGACGTCAACGTCCTCATCGCGCTTCTCGACCACGGCCACATTCACCACGAGAGGGCCACCACCTGGTTCATCGAAACCGGGAGGACGAGCTGGGCGACGTGCCCTCTTACTGAGAACGGCGTGCTGCGCATCCTCGGGCATGTCAGCTATCCGGGCGGTCCCGGCAGCGCCGCGGGCGCGGCGGAACTCCTGATGGGCATGCGCGACTCCGGGGGGCACGTTTTCTGGCCGGACGAGATCAGCCTGCTCGACGACGAGGCGGTCCGCCTGGCATCGGTTGGCAGCTCGTCCCACCTCACGGACGTGTACCTGCTCGCGCTGGCCGTCCGCCACGCCGCACAGCTCGCAACCCTCGACCGCAGGATCCCTGTGGTTGCCGTCGCCGGCGGTGCGGAAGCGCTCGCGCTGGTCACGTGAGCGAGGCGCGCGCGGCGCTTGCGCAACAGGGCGCGGGCAAAACACGGGGCGCTTCTCCGCCGTCTTTCATTCCGCGGGCCGAATCACTAGATGGTGCGTTGGAAAGTCACGTTCAGGAGATCGAGCTATACGTCCGCCCATGACCCGGCGCCCCATGGCGCCGCCGCTTAACGGCCCCCGCTTCAACGAGTTCATCAGCGTCCCGCGGGTGCGCGTCATCGACGAGAATGGCGAAAATCTCGGCGTCCTGCTGACGCCCGAGGCGATCGAGCAGGCGGCGCAGGTCGGGCTCGATTTGGTGGAAGTCTCCCCGAACGCCGATCCGCCCGTCTGCAAGTTCCTCGACGTCGGCAAGTTCAAGTACGAGGCGCAGAAAAAGGCCAATTTGGCGCGCAAGTCGCAGAAGACGCAGGAGATCAAAGAGATCAAGATGCGTCCCAACATCGACGACCATGATTACGACACCAAGATGAAGAAGGTGCACGACTTCATCGGCGAGGGCGACAAGGTGAAGATCACCCTGCGCTTCCGCGGCCGCGAGCTGGCCCACGGTCAGCTCGGCATGGTCCTCCTCCAGCGCGTCCAGGAGAATGTCTCCGCCATCGCCAAGGTCGAGCAGCACCCGCGCATGGAAGGTCGCCAGATGCTGATGGTGCTCGCGCCCAAATAAGGCGGTACGCGGCGCCCGGAGCGCCCTTGCGGCGAGAGCCGGGCTTTCCGTAGCGGAAAGCCCGGAAGGCGCCCGCCCCTTCGGTTTCAGTACGAAACTGAATTGTTGCACAAATGCAATGAACCGGCTGCGACGCGCGGGAATCCGCGCAATTCCGCTGGTGGGCTGACATCCTTTTCAGTAGCCTTCCCCCAAAGAAGAACATTTGGGGAGGCCTGGAATGCGGAAATCTGTGTGGCTGATGTCGGCCGGCTTCATGGCGCTGGCCACGCCTGCGTTCGCGCAGGACAATACGCCGCCGGCGCAGCCGGGGCCGACGCAGAACGATCCGGCCACCGCCGCCAACGGCGCCGTCCAGAAGGCCGGGCCGAACAATGGCGCCGCCCAGGGCACCACGCCCGGCGACGACAGCGCCCAGCGCGAGGCGACCAACGCCAACGAGATCATCATCACCGCGACGCGGCGCGCGAGCCCGCTGTCCGACGTGCCGATCGCGGTCAGCGCGGTTACCGCCGAATCCCTCCAGAATACCGGCGCCAACGACATTCGCGCGCTGAACCAGCTCGCCCCGTCGCTGCTCGTCTCGTCGACTGGGTCGGAGGCGAACGGCTCGGCCCGTATCCGCGGCATCGGCACGGTCGGCGACAATCCCGGCCTCGAAAGCTCGGTCGCGGTGTTCATCGACGGCGTCTACCGCTCGCGCACCGGCGTCGGCCTGAACGAACTCGGCGAGATCGAGCGCATCGAAGTCCTGCGCGGCCCGCAGGGCACTTTGTTCGGCCGCAACGCTTCGGCCGGCCTCATCAACATCGTCACCAAGAAGCCGAGCTTTACGCTCGGCGGCGGCGGCGAGCTGACCTACGGCAATTACAATTATGTGCGCGCCGCCGGCGGCATCACCGGCCCGCTGTCGGACACGATCGCGTTCCGGATCGACGGCGTGTACGTGCGCCGCGACGGTTTCTACAAGAATATCACCCAGGGCGGCGGCAGCGAGAGCCGGGTCAACGACCGCAACCGCTATTTCGTCCGCGGCCAGCTGCTGTTCCAGCCGAGCGACGCGTTCAGCTTCCGCCTGATCGGCGACTACACCCACCGCCGCGAAAGCTGCTGCGGCGCGGTCTATGTCGCCACCAAGGAGACGGTGGACCCGACCGCAAACCCGGCCTCGGCCACCGGTGGCACCAACACCGACGGCGCCGTCACCTACAGCGCGTCGAACCGCATCGTCGATGTGCTGCAGAGCCTCGGCGGCCTCGTCACCTATCCGCCGGCCAATCCGTATAACCGCCAGGTGACGATCACGCCGGGACGCACGTTCCGCAACACGACCACCGACGCGGGCGTGTCGGGCGAATTGAACTACAAGCTCGGCGGCGCGACCCTGACCTCGATCACCGCCTACCGCTATTACAAATCGGGCGGCGCCGGCGACGTCGATTATTCGAACGTCGACATCACCTACCGCGCCAACGACGGCAATTCCTATCGGCGCTTCAAGACCTTCACCCAGGAGCTGCGGCTCCAGGGCGAGGCGTTCGCCGGCCATCTGGACTGGCTGATCGGCGGCTATTACGCCAACGAGAAGCTGCAGGTCGTCGACAACATCAAGTTCGGCACCCAGTACGGCGCCTTCGCCGCCTGCCGCATCGTCGCCACGGTCAACCCGGCCGCGGTGCTGCGCAACCCCGCCGCATCGGGCTGCCTGTCGCCGACCGGCCGCGCCGTCCTCACCGGCGCGTTCGGCGCCGCCGCGCCGCTCATCATCCCCGCCATCGACCGGCTTTCGACGATCAACGACGTCGGCTCGGTGCGGGACGTCTACAACCAGAACAGCGACAATTGGGCGGTCTTCACCCACAACATCTTCAACATCACCGACACGCTGAGCCTCACCCTCGGCGCCCGCTACACCCACGAGAAGAAGACGCTGAACGCCTTCTTCAACAACAACAACACGGTCTGCCCGACCCAGCAGGCGGCGCTGGGCCCGCTGCTCGGCAACCCCGCCCTCGCCGCGCTGGCGGGCGGCATCATCACCCTGAGCTGCACCGGCAATTCCAGCGTCCAGCTCAACAACGTGGTGCTGAACGACCATCACAGCGAAGGCGAATGGACCGGCACCGGCGTGCTGTCGTGGAAGCCGACGCCGAGCCTCCTCACCTACGCCAGCTATTCGAAGGGCTATAAGGCGGGCGGCTACAATCTCGACCGCTCGGCTTTGGGCGGCGCCAACGGCGTGTTCAGCCCGCGCAGCTCGGCCGACGCGGCGGGCCTCCGGTTCGAGCCGGAGAAGGTCGACGCCTACGAGCTCGGCTTCAAGTATCACCGCAAGGGTTTCAGCCTCAACGTCGCGGCGTTCATCGAGAAGTTCAAAACCTTCCAGCTGAACACGTTCAACGGCTCGATCTTCATCGTCCAGAACATCGCCTCGTGCAAAGCCAGCCTCAACGGCGCCGACACCGACAACAGCCTCGCCACCGGCTCGTGCACCGCGGGCACCAAGGCGGGCGCCGAATCGCGCGGCATCGAGATCGAGGGCGCGATCTACCCGATGAAGGACCTCGCGATCACCGCGGGCTACACCTATGCGCACACCCGCTATGCGCGGAACCTGGTGGCGAGTTCGGCCGGCGCGCCGCTGACCCCGGCCCTGTTCCTGCTGCCGGGCGGGCAGATCTCGAACGCGCCGGAGAATGTCGTCACCGGCTCGATCGCCTTCACCCCGCCGATCGGCGATTCGGGCCTCAGCGCCTTGTTCTACGTCGACACCCGCGTCACTTCGAAGTTCAACACCGGCTCCGACCTCTTCCCGGAGAAGACGCAGCCGGCCTTCGTCCTCGTCAACGCGCGCTTCGGCATTCGCGGGCCGCAGGAGAAGTGGGCGATCGAGCTGTGGGCGCAGAACCTCCTCAATGAGAAGTACACCCAGGTCGCCTTCAACACGCCGTTCCAGGGCGCGGGCTCGATCGCCCAAACCCAGGCGTTCGGGTCGGTCGGCAACCAGCTCTTCTCGGCCTTCCTCGCCGAGCCGCGCACCTACGGCATCACCGGCCGCATCAAGTTCTGACGCGCGTCGCCTAAGCTGAATTCGGGAGGGGCTCCGCCGAGAGGCGGGGCCCCTTTCGCTTTGGGGAGGCACTTCCCCCCTCCCTCACAGGGAGGGGGTGGGTGCGCGAAGCGCTTCGGCGCCGCCTTTTCGTGGCGCCAACCTCGTCCTCCCTGTGCGCGAAGCGCATGGGGAGGGGGACCATGCGAAGCATGGTGGAGAGGCCTTAGGGACTCCGAGCGGCCCCTCCACCGGACTTCGTCCGGTCCCCCTCCCCATCGGCTGCGCCGACAGGGAGGACTAAAGGTTACGCCGCCGCCGCCCTTGCCTCGCCGCCGCCTGCCGCCTTGAGCAGCCTCGTCTGCAGGCTCTTCAGCCGCGTCGGGCTGTCGATCTTTTCGCCGGTGGCGATGTCGGTGAGGTAGAAGACGTCAACGGCGCGCTCGCCATAGGTGGCGATGTGGGCGGAGTGGATGGCGGCGCGGCCTTCGTAGAGGGCGCGGGCGAGGCCGCTCAGCAGCGCGGCCCGGTCGCGGGCATTGACCTCGACGACCGTGTAGCGGGTCGAGGCGTGGGGATCGATGAAGACGGCGGGATGGATGGTGAAGGCGCTCGCCCGCGGCCTGGGCAGCGCCTTGGCCTCGAGCCGCTCCATCGCCGGCTCCTCACCTTCCAGCGCGCCGAGCACCATTGCCTCGAGCCGCTTCAGCCGATGGTCCTCGCCGAACGGGCCGCCGCTCGAATCCTGGACGAGGAAATTGTCGAGCGCCATCGCGTCCAAAGTGGTGTGGATGCGGGCGTCGATGATGTTGCCGCCCGCCAGACTGATCGCGGCGGCGAGGCGGTAGAAGAGGCCGGGGCGGTCCTTGGCGTAGACGCTGACGAGGGTGGCGCCGCGCTCCTCCTGGACCGCGGTGCGGACCGGCTTGGTGCGCTGCGGCGCGCGGTCGGCGGCGTCCATCAGCCGGGCGTTCGCCTCGGCGACTTCGTCCGGCTCGGCGAGCCAGTAGCTGTCGGGGAGACGCCAGGTCAGGCGAGCGAAGCGGCTCTCCTCCCACCCCAGGCGGGCGGCGAGCGCATCCTGCGCGGCGGCGATGCGGTCGCCGCGGCCGCGCTCCTTGTGGCCGAGGCGGAGCATCTCTTCCGCGGATTCGAACAGGTCGCGAAGCAGCTGGCGCTTCCAGCTGTTCCACACGCCCGGCCCGACCGCGCGGATGTCGACGACGGTCAGCATGAGGAGGAGGCGGAGCCGCTCGAGGCTTTTGACGCGCGCGATGAAGTCCTGGATCGTCTTGGGGTCGGCGAGGTCGCGCTTGAACGCGGTGGCGGACATGAGGAGGTGGTGGCGGACGAGCCAGGCCACCGTCTCGGTCTCCGCCTCGCTGAGGCCGAGCCGCGGGCAGAGGCTGCGGGCGACCTCGGCGCCGAGCTCGCTATGGTCGCCGCCGCGTCCCTTGGCGATGTCGTGGAGCAGCACCGCGACGTAGAGGACGCGGCGCGAGGCGATCGACTTGAACAATGCGTGCGAGAGCGGGTGGTCCTCCTTGAGGTCGCCATTTTCGATGCGGGCGAGGAGGCCGATGGCGCGGATCGAATGCTCGTCAACGGTGAAATGGTGGTACATGTCGAACTGCATCTTGGCGACGACGCGGCCGAAGTCCGGCACGAAGCGGCCGAACACGCCGGCCTCGTTCATCCAGCGCAGCACGGTCTCGGGATTGCGCGGCGAGGTGAGTACGTCGAGGAACAAGGCATTGGCGCGCGGGTCCTCGCGCACCTCGTCGACGAGCTTGGCGTCGCGGTTGGCGGCGCGCATCGCCAGCGGGTGGATTTCGAGGCCGTAGCGGTCGGCGAGCGCGAAGATCGCGATCAGCCGCACCGGATCCTCGCGGAAGAAATCGTCGGAGGGCAGCGCGAGCCGGCCGCGGTCGAGCACGAAGCCTTCGAGCTTGCGCGGCCGGCGGCGCAGCGCCGGGAAGCCGAAGCGCAGGCCCTTGCGCGCGAACTTCTCGTCGAGATGGGCGAGGAACACGCCGGTCAGGTCGCCGACCGTTTTCGCGTGGAGGAAATAGTGGCGCATGAAGCGCTCAACGGGGGCGCTGCCGGCGCGGTCGGCGTAGCGCATCCGCTCGGCGATCTCGCGCTGATAGTCGAAGGTGAGGCGCTCCTCGGCGCGGCCGGCGACGATGTGGAGGTGGCACCTCACCGCCCACAGGAAGCGCTCGGCGCGCTGGAATTGCCGGAGCTCCTGCGGCGAGAGCAGGCCCACCTCGACGAGGTCCGCGACGCCCTTCACGCCATAAGCAAACTTGCCGATCCAGAAGAGGGTGTGGAGGTCGCGAAGGCCGCCCTTGCCCTCCTTGACGTTGGGCTCGACGACGTAGCGGCTGTCGCCCATGCGCAGGTGCCGGGCGTTGCGCTCGTCCAGTTTCTCGGTGACGAAGGCGCGGACGTTGGCGGCGACCACCTCGGCGCGGAAACGGGCTTCGGCCTGCTCGAACAAGGCCTCGTCGCCCCACACGTAGCGGGCCTCGAGGATGGCGGTGCGGACGGTGTGGTCGCCCTTTGCCGCCTCGATCAATTCGTCAACCGAGCGCGTCGAGGGGCCGACCTTCAGACCCAAATCCCACAGCAGATAGAGGAGGCGTTCGATCGCGGCGCCCGCCTTCTTCGTCGGCGCGGCGGGCGTGACGAAGGCGATGTCGACGTCCGAGTGGAGCGCCATCTCGCCGCGCCCGTAGCCGCCCACGGCCATCAGCAGCACTGGCCCCGTGCCCCGGGGGATGGTCCGGTCGAAGGCGAGGCGCAGCACCTGGTCGGTCAGAAAGGCGTAGGCGGCGGCGGTCTCGGAGCCTTGGTAGGGATTGGCCTCGAGCCGCTGCGCGATTTCCGCCCGCCCGGCGGCGAGCGCCTCCTTAAGGATCGAAGCGGTCTGCGCCTCGGGCGCGGCGGCGAGCGCGTCGGCGAGCGCGCGGCGGTCGACGATCGCGCGCCTGTTCGGCACCGAGGCGAAGCGGGTCGGCATCAGCCGGGTTCGGCGGCGAGCTGCTTCAGCCGGTAGACCAGCTCCAGCGCCTCGCGCGGGCTGAGCGCGTCGGCGTCGGCGGCGGCGAGGGCGGTGCGCAGCGGATCCTCCGCAGGCCCCTCCTCCTGCGCCGCGGCGGCGGCGAAGAGCGGCAGGTCGTCAAGCCCGGCGGCGATGCCCCCGGTGGCGGCGCGGCCCTGCTCCAATCTGGCGAGGACGGCGCGGGCGCGGCTCAGCACCGGCCCGGGCAGGCCGGCGAGCTTGGCGACGGCGAGGCCGTAGCTGCGGTCGGCGGGACCCTTCGCCACCTCGTGGAGGAGGACCAGCTCGCCTTTCCACTCGCGGGCGCGGACGTGGTGGAGGGAGAGGGCGTCCAATCGCTCGGCGAGGCGGGTGAGCTCGTGATAGTGGGTCGCGAACAGGCAGCGGCAGCGGTTGCGGTCGTGCACTGCCTCGACCACCGCCCAGGCGATGGCGAGGCCGTCATAGGTCGAGGTGCCGCGGCCGACCTCGTCGAGGATGACGAAGCTTTGCGCGCTGGCCTGGGCGAGGATCGCTGCGGTCTCGACCATCTCGACCATGAACGTCGATCGGCCGCGCGCCAGATTGTCCGAAGCGCCGACCCGGCTGA
>NZ_DASWQI010000037.1:0-114543 GCF_036403745.1 Allosphingosinicella sp. | reverse complement strand
CGCCGGGGTCCCGCACCCCCGGCGCCGCGTCCGGCCTGCCGCCGAACCGCCGGGCCCCAGTCGGCGTGGCTGCGGACGTGGCGACGGCTTCCGGACCCCGCCGCTCTCGCTCTCCCCAGCCGCCTCAGGCCCGGTACATTTCCGTCTCGCGATGTCAAAGAAACCCGTTGCCGAGTCGCAAGGAACATAGCAGAAACTACGCAGCGGTGTCAAGTAAATGTTCCGCCTCTGATCGCACACAGAGGGCTTCTGCTTCCGCCGCCTCGACAGCCGCCCGCTTGTGAGAGCCCGCGTCACCCCCTAGGCTTGCCCGCATGGCCAGTGACGCGTCCGCCCCGCCCTCGCGCCTCAAGCGGGGCATCATCACCTCCTTGAAGGTGCTGCTCTATTCGACCCTGATCTTCATCGTCGCGGTCGCCGTCGCCGTCGTCGTCGCGATGAACTCGCTGCCCAATTACGACGAGCTCGTCCGCCGCAACGACCTCGGCCAGACGATCCGCGTCCACGCCGCCGACGGCTCCGTCCTCGTCGCCATGGGCCCGAGCTTCGGCGAGTGGCTGAGCTATGACGAAATCCCGCAGATCATGAAGGACGCGATCGTCTCCGTTGAGGACAAGCGCTACCGCAGCCACGTCGGCGTCGATCCGATCGGCTTCGCCCGCGCCGTCCAGGTCCGCGCCACCAAGGGCCGCTGGACGCAGGGCGGCTCGACCATCACCCAGCAGCTCGCCCGCAACATCTTCCTGTCCAATTCGCGTACCTTCGCCCGCAAGGGCCGCGAGGCGATCCTGGCGCTCGCCCTCGAACGCAAATTCTCGAAGAACCAGATCCTCGAACTCTATCTGAACCGCGTCTATTTCGGCGGCGGCGCCTTCGGCATCGACGCCGCCTCCCGCAAATTCTTCGGCCATTCCGCCAAGACGCTGAACCTGTCGGAAGCGGCGATCGTCGCCGGCCTCGTCAAGGCGCCGTCCAACTATGCGCCGACCGCCGATGCCGAGGCCGGAAAGGCCCGCGCCGCGATCGTCATCAAGCTGATGCAGCAGAACGGCGTCATCACCGCCGACCAGGCCGCCTCGGCGGAGCCCGCCGCGGTTCAGATCGTGCCAACGCCAAAGCAGAACAGCGTCCGCTATTTCACCGACTGGGTGCTGCCGCAGCTCGATACTTTGATCAGCGTCAACAACCAGCCGATCGAGGTCTGGACCACGCTCGATCCCAACATGCAGAAGCTCGCCGACCAGGTGATCAACGCCAACGCTCCGCCCGGCTCGCAAGGCGCGCTGGTCGCGCTCGACCGCGACGGCGCCGTCCGCGCCATGGTCGGCGGCAAGGATTATGTGAACTCGATCTACAACCGCGCCACGCAGGCCAACCGCCAGCCCGGCTCGTCGTTCAAGCTGTTCGTCTACCTCGCCGCGCTCGAGGCTGGGTACAAGCCGGACCAGATGGTCTCGGCCGATCCGATCACCATCAACGGCTGGAGCCCGCGCAACAACGGCCACGCCGTCTCGGGCATGATCACGATGCGCCAGGCCTTCGCCCAGTCGATCAACACCGTCTCGGCGCGTCTGGGGCAGGAGGTCGGCTTCCGCACCGTCGCCGACATGGCGCAGCGGCTCGGCATCACGTCCAAGATCGTCACCCATCCCTCGATGACGCTCGGCAGCTCCGAGGTTCGCCTCATCGATATGACCCGCGCTTATGCCGCGGTCGGCGCAAAGGGCGTCGCGGTCGTCCCCTACGGCATCAAGCGGGTGACGACGCCCAAGGGCGAATTGCTCTACCAGCAGCCGCCGCTCGACAACCGCGCCCTCTTCACCCCCTGGATCGCGGCCGAGATGACCGACCTGATGCAGACGGCGGTGCTGACCGGCACCGGCCGCGCCGCCCAGATCGGCCGCCCCGTCGCCGGCAAGACCGGCACCACCACCTTGAACAAGGACGGCTGGTTCCTCGGCTTTTCCAGCGGGCTCACCACCGGCATCTGGATGGGCCGCGACGACAACAAGGTCGTCCCCGGCCTGCAGGGAGGCACCGCCCCGGCCCGCGCCTTCCACGATTTCATGATCAAGGCGGTGGCCAACCGGCCGGTCGAGAATTTCGACGTCCAGGTCAAAGCCCCCGATTGGCAGGAGCCGGACCAGGAGGCGTGGGGCCAGCTCCCCGACAACGGTCAGGCGGCCGAGCCGCAGGGCCAGCTCGTCGATCCGGACGGCAACCCCCTGCCGCCCGACCAGCGGCCGGCCCGCCCGCCGCGGGAGGACGCCGCGCCGCCGCCCGACGACGAGGATGCCGGCTATCAGTCGATGCTCGATCGCGCGACCGGACGCGGCGGACCCCCGCCGCCTCCGCCGCCGCGCCGCCGTCCCCGCCCGCTACCGCCGCCCGATGCGATGGAGCCCCGGGCCTTCGCGCCGCAGCCATAGCCTCGCCGGCTTGGGATCGACGCCGAGCAACCGCTCGACGAGCGCGTGGAAGTCCGGCCCGTGGTTCATGTGCACCCGGTGCGCCACCTCATGCGCGACCGTCGCCCGCCGCACCCATTCCGGGGCGAGGATCAGCCGCCACGAATAGCGGATCGCCCCCGACGCCGCGCAACTCCCCCAGCGCGACACCGGATCGCCGACGCCGACGCGCGAGACGCTCACTCCAGCCTTCGCCGCAAACTCCTGAGTCTCCGCATCGAGCCGCTCGAGGGCGATACGAGACAGCCACCGCGTAAGGCGCCCCTCCAGCCCCTCCGCCAGGCCGCCGACCAAGATCCGCTGCCCCTCGAGCTTCGGCGTCCGCGGCCGCGCCGGGTCCCAATCCACCACATGCGGCACCCCGAACAAGGGTATCTCGCTGCCCGGCCCGAGCGGCGTCACGGAGGCGATCTTGGCGAGCTGCGCCTCGATCCAGGCGCGGTGCCCCGCCGCCCATTCCAGCGCCTTTCTCTGCGACACCCGCCGCGGCACGGTGAGGACGACATCGCCCGTGCGCCGGTCGACCCGCAGCCGCATCACCCGCGCCCGCGGAGAGACAGTGAGCTTCAGCGCCGCGCTCCGCCCCCCGCCCTCGAAGCGCAGGTCAGAGATCGTCATCGATGACGTACATTTCGAGATTGTCGTCGCCCGCGTCGCGCTCGGACACCGTCCAGCCGCGGATCGATATGCCGGCGCGGTGGACGCTCTCCGGATCGCCCGAAATGAGCGGGTGCCAGTCGGCGAGCGGCTTGCCCTCGGCCCTGAGGCGATAGGCGCAGGTCGAAGGCAGCCAGTCGATCTTCGACACATTGCCCGCCGTCAGCCGCACGCAATCGGGCACGAAGGCGCGGCGGCCGCGATAATTGGTGCAGCGCGCCGTCTTGAGGCTAAGCAATTTGCACGCGACGTTGGTGGGGTGGATCTCGCCGGTGTCGGCATCCTCGAGCTTGTGCAGGCAGCATTTGCCGCAGCCGTCGCACAGCGCTTCCCACTGCTCGCGGTTGAGCTGGTCGAGTGGCTTTTCCCAGAATTTCACTTCGCCCACTTCCGGATCTCGGCAACGAGCGGCTCGGCGCCCTGCTCGGCCGGGAGGAGCGCAAGCGGCTCCCCCTTCGGCCCCATCAGGATCGTCAGCCGGCTGTGGTCCACGGCATAGCCTTCGCCACCCGGTTGCAGCTTCTGCTTCGACGACCACACGGCAAATTCCTTCGACACCGCGGCGATCTGCTGCGGCGTCCCCGTCAGCCCCAGCAGCTTCGGGTGAAAGGCGGAGGTATAGTCCTTCATCACCGCCGGCGTGTCGCGCTCGGGATCGACGGTGATGAAGATCGGCTGCAGCCGCGCTGCCAGCGCCGGCGTCTCCTTCTCCAGCCGCCGCATCGCCTGGCCGATATTGGCGAGGTCGTTGGGGCAGACGTCGGGGCAATGGGTGTAGCCGAAATAGACGATCCGGTATTTCCCGGCGAAATCCGTGTCGCGCACCACCCGCCCGTCTGGGCCGGCGAGCGCGAACGGGCCGCCGACTCGCGCGCCCTTCATCGGCGGGTCGGCCGCGCCCGGCGAGCAGGCGGCGGCAAGCGCCGCGAGAAGCAGCGAAAGCAGCAGCGGAATGAGGCGCTTGGGGGTTGTTTCGTTCATGGTGCTGGCAGCAGCCCTTTGCTACAGAGCGGCCACCAAGTCGAGACTATGGGGGTTGAAGGTGAGCAACGCGTCCGGCCGTATCGCACTGGCATTGGCATTGGCGGGCATCGTCGCCGCCCCGGCCGCGCCCGCCGCGGCGCAGAGCTATTCCGACGGCTACCTGTTCCTGAAGGCGGTGAGAGAAAAGGACGCCGACAAGGTCAACCAGCTCGTCGCCAGCTCGGCCAACGTCGTCCTCAATATCCGCGATCAGTCGGACGGCGAAGGCGCGCTCCACTACGTCACCCGCGAGCGGGAGATCGTCTGGCTCAACTTCCTGCTCAACAAGGGGGCCAAGGCGGACATCCAGAACAACAAGGGCGAGACTCCGCTCAGCCTTGCCGCGCAGATCGGCTGGGAGGAGGGCGCAAGCTTCCTGATTGGCAAAGGCGCCACCGTCGATCTCGGCAACCAGCGCGGCGAGACCCCGCTGATGCTGGCGGTGCAGCATCGCGACCTGCAGATGGTTCAGCTGCTCCTCGCCCACGGCGCAAACCCGAACAAGAACGACCGCGTCAGCGGCTATTCCGCCCTAGAATTCGCCAAGCGCGACCCGCGGGCCACCGCGATCGTCAAGGCCCTGACCGACAAGGCCGGACCGCCCAAGGCTGCGGCAGGACCGAAGCCCTAGCTTCACCTGCCCGCGCGGCTGAGATCCTAGCCGAATCCCGACAGCGTCGGATCGAGATCGCCGACCAGCCGCCGCGCCGCCCGGCGGGCGAAGCGCAGGGTCTCGGCCTTGCGGCGGGGCGGGGGGAGCTTGCGGAGCGGGGCCTCGCGAATCACCGCCGCCTCATAGCGGTCGGCCACCAGGAGTCCGCACAGCTCGGGGTGAAAGGCGTCGGTCTCGAACGGCGTCAGGTCGAAGCCGCCCGGCACCGCCCAGAAGAAGCGGTCGCAATAGCCGAGATAATCGAGCCACTTGCAGTCGCCCATCAGATCGGCGCGCGACACCTTGATCTCGACGATGGTGATGAGGCCGTCCGAATCGATCCCCATCATGTCTGCCCGCCGCCCGTTGGGCAGCGGAACTTCGCACAAGGCAAAGGTGTCGCGGTGGAAGAACAGCCGAGTCACCCCGCGCGCCACGTCCTGCGCCGCCGGCGGCGCGTCAGTGAAGCAGAGCTGCGGCTGGAGACTCGGGGACGCGGCCATCCGGCCAGCTAGAATGAAAAGGGAACGGGAGACAAGCCCCCGATTACGCGATCAGCGATAGAAGACGTGATTCCCGATCGCCGCGACGCGGACGAGGTGCCAGCCCGGCGAAACGCTGCGCGCATGGAAGAACAGCGCCTTGGGCGCCGGCGCCGGCGCATGGCCGGAGAGGGCGATGTCGGCGATCGCCACCGCGGTCTTCCACTGGCTGCCGCCATGGGCGATCGCCGGCAGATGGCCGCCATGGACGAACGAGAATTGGCCCGGCTGCTTGACGACGCCGCAGACGCTGTGGGCGAAGCGGCCCGAATGCACCCGGTTGAGGATGACGTGGGCGACCCCCAGCTGGCCCTTCAAGGGTTCGCCCTTGGCTTCGAAATAGACGGCGGTGGCGAGGCAGGCGCGCTCGGCATCGGCCGGCGATGCGCTGGCGCGCTCGGCGACCATTTCGCCAAGGCCCTGGTGGACGACGGCCTCCTTGGCGGCGGGAGCGACTGGTGCCGCGACCGGCTGGTCGAGTGCCGGATCCGGCAGCGCCGGCGTCTGCGCAGCGGGCGCGGCAGGCGCGGGAAGATTGGTGGTGGTGACGATTGCGGGCGTGAGCGCCGCGGGGTCGATCTGCCAGGCCCGGGACGGGGTGGCGTGGACGGTACCGAAAACGGCAAAAACAATGGCTGCGGCAATGCCCGCAGCGCCTTTGGTGCGACTCATTCAAACTTTTCATCAGTGCGGCAGGCGGTCGAAACTGGACGCACGACGAAAGAAATTCGCGTCCCTGACCGCCTTCCGACTCGCGTGGCCGACCTCCCCTTACCCCGGTTCGGACCAGCCCTCCGCTACTCGCATGAAGTGCGAGGCGGGGGCTAGGTTGTGCGGCGCAGCAGAGTCAACCGAACCCGTTCATTCCAGCGGCGAACCGTTCTGTCGACGGGATATCCAGTTCCAGCACCCACAAATCCGGGTCGGACCGCCTGCGTCGTGCGATGAGTGCCGGAACTTCCTCCGCCTTTCCACATACTTGCGGGCCCGCCGAAGCCCATTCATAGTCTCCCGAAGGCTGCAGCATGCGC
Source organism: Allosphingosinicella sp. (assembly GCF_036403745.1). GTDB lineage: Bacteria > Pseudomonadota > Alphaproteobacteria > Sphingomonadales > Sphingomonadaceae > Allosphingosinicella. The sequence continues at coordinate 108,170 of NZ_DASWQI010000037.1, read as the reverse complement.
TCGTAAACGACTGGATTCGCGCCCTTTTCCGTCAGCACCACGAGCACCGCGCCGGCCGTCGAATCGCCCTTGGCGAGCACCGCCGCGAATCCCCCTTCCGCCTCGGCCCGCCGCACCAGCGCGCTGACCAGCACCGAAGTGGCGAGCCGCGGCTCCATCAGCTCCGGTAGCCCGGGAGGCCCGAGAGCGGGATGTGCGACCGCATGAAGGTCCCGGTGCCCCGCCCCGCCTCCTCACCCGACGAATCGACGATCCGCGCCTCGCCGACGAACACCCGCCGCCGCCCGCTCGCCCAACGGCCTTCCGCGACAACTTCGCCAACTTTCAGCGGCCGCGTGAATAAGAGGTTGAAGGCGGTGGTGAGGAGGAAGCGGTCGGTCACCAGGCTGTTGCAGGCGTAGAAGGCCGCATCGTCCATCATCTTGAAATAGAGCGTGCCATGCGCGGCATGGGCGGCGTGGAAATGGTCCTCGCGCACTTCGAACCGGATGCGGGCAAAGCCTTCCTCGACGATCTCGAGCCGCGATTCGAACAGGCGGTTGATGGGCGCGGCGCGATAGAGCGATTCGAGCGCCCGGTAGTGGGCCGAGGCGCCGGCCTCAGGCGGCATTGAGGGTTTCGACCCCGGCGAGCAGGGCGAACATCGCATCCCGCGACCGCGCGCCGCGCAGCTTCGCCACCGTCTCCCGGTCCCGCAGCAGGCGGCTGACGCTGGCCAGCGCCTTCAAATGGTCCGCCCCTGCGTCGGGCGGCGACAGGAGCAGGAAGACGAGGTCGACCGGCATGCCGTCGACGGACTGGAAATCGATCGGCTGCGTCAGCCGGGCGAAATAACCGAACACCCGCGACAGCCCGTCGATCTTGGCGTGCGGGATCGCGGCGCCGCCGCCGAAGCCGGTAGAGCCGTGCTTCTCCCGCTCGGCCAGCGCCGTGACGATCGCTTTTGGCGGGATGCCGAGCCGGCGGCCGGCGACGGCGCCGAGCTGCTGGAACAGCCCCTTCTTGTTGGCGACGCTCAGCCCCGCGTCCACGCGCTCGATCGTCAGCAGGTCGTTCAAGTCGTTCATCGCTCACCAGATGGGGAGCGCCCCGCGCTCCCGCCAGAGGAGATTGGTCCGGAGTGCCGGAGGGAGCCTTTGGCCGAGGCCCGCGCCCGCTCAGCCGGCCCCTCGTCGCTCTGTCCCCGGCGCAGCATCCGCGAGCAGGTCGATCTCCCCGGCGCCGTGATGATCCTTGTTGCGGCCGGTGCTGCGGCGCATCTGCTTGGCGACCTTGTCGCAGGCGGTGTCGAACGCGGCGCGGGCGTCGGCGGAGCGCTCGATCGCCTTCAGGACCTGGCCGGGCGGCGCGTAGACGATGATCTCGCAGGTGAAGCCGTGATCGTGCGCGCCCTTGCCGAAGGTCACCTGCGCCGAAGTCGCGCGGACGTGGTACTTCGCGTCCGCCGCGGCGAGGCAGTCGGTGGCGTGGCCACGCAGCGCTTCGCCGACTTCCACCTGGTGACCGGAAACGCGGATATCCATGAGAGTCTCCGAGTGAAAGGCGCGCGCCGCGATTAGGCGCGGCCTCTTTGTAAGGTCAACCGCGCCCGTCGAGCCGGGCCCATATGGGGTCGGCGATGCCGGTGAGGAAGTGGGCGTGGGCGGCAAGTTCTTCCTCGGTCGGCGCGTGCGCCCGCGGCGGCCGCACTTCGATGGTGATCCGCGCCGGCTCCGCCTCGACCAGTTCGACGTCGATCGGCTCGGCGACGATGGTGTCGAGTCCGAAGCCGATCTGGCGACCGCCGGTCAGCTCGACATAGCATTGGGCGAGAAGCTGCGCGTCGATCAGCGCGCCGTGCTTGATCCGAAGGCTGCGGTCGACGCCGAAGCGGGTGCACAGCGCGTCGAGGCTGTGCTTGGCGCCCGGATGCCGCGCCCGCGCCAGCTGGAGCGTATCGACCATCCGCGTCATGCAGACCAGCGGTCGCCCGCAATTGTTCAGCTCATGGTTGAGGAACCCGAAATCGAAGCCGGCATTGTGGGCGACGAGCGGGCATTCGCCGAGGAACTCAATGAGATCCTCGACTATTTCGTGGAAGCGCGGCTTGTCGGCGAGGAAGGCATCGGAGAGGCCGTGCACCGCCTCCGCGCCCGCCGGCATGAACCGGTCCGGGTTGAAATAGGAATGGAAGGTGCGGCCGGTCTCGACGCGGTTGACCAGCTCGATGCAGCCGATTTCGACCATACGATCGCCGGCGAGCGGGCTCAGGCCCGTGGTTTCCGTGTCGAAGACGATTTCCCGCATGCGGGCGACTATGAATCCGCGCCGCCGGTGAGGCAAGCGAGGATGCGCCGAACCGCTTGTCGCGTTTCCTCGAGACTGCCGCCGGTGGGGATGACGAAGTCGGCCCGCGCGCGCTTCTCCGCATCGGGCAACTGTCGCGCGAGGATGCGGTCGAGCTTCTCTTCGCTCATGCCGGGCCGCGCAAGGACCCTGGCCCGCTGAACCTCCTCGGCCGCGGAGACGACGGCGATCTTGTCGACCTGCGCGGCACCGCCCGCCTCGAACAGCAGCGGGATGTCGAGCACTACAACCGGAGCTCCCGCGTGGTCCGCGAGAAACGCCTCCCGCTCCCGCGCCACCGCCGGGTGGACCAAGGCTTCCAGGCGCCGCAGCTTTTCGGGCTCGGCGAGCACCCGTTCCGACAGCGCTGTGCGATCCACCCCTTTGCGGCCGGTCGTGCCGGGAAACTGCGCCTCGATCTGTGCGACCAGCGCCCCGTCCGGACCCTGCAGGCGGTGGACGGCCGCATCGGCGTCGAACACCGGCACGCCTTCCGCGGCGAACATTGCCGCGACGGTCGACTTGCCCATGCCGATCGAGCCGGTGAGGCCGAGGCGGATCATCGCGTTAGGAGCTCCCGAAGGTCGGCATCGTACCCAGTCGGAGCTTCGATCCCGAAAAAGAGCCGAAATCCATGGCGGGCCTGGCCAACCAGAAGAGAAAGCCCGTCGACCGTCCTCAGGCCCTTGTCTTTCGCGGCGCGCAGCAGAGCTGTGTCTACAGGATCATAGACCATGTCGAAGATCACGGGAGCACAATCTCCCATGCTGCGGACGATGTTAAGCACGCCTTCCGGCATTGGAGGCCCACCCTGCATCCCTAACGGGCTCGCGTTGACGACGAGATACGGTGTCACGAGATTGTGCTCGTTATCCACCTCACCGACGGCGCCGCCGAAGCCCCATTCCTCCAGCAGGGCGAAACCTTTCATGCGGTCGCGGACGTTGAAGAAAACGAGAGACGTATTCAGCCGGCGGCATGCTTCGAGCATGGCGCGAGCGGCTCCGCCGGCTCCTATGATGCAGGTCTCGGGAACTGCCTCGCCAACGAAGCAATCGGCGGGCAGGATATCCAGAATGCCCAACACATCGGTATTTGCACCCAAGAGGGCGCCTTCGGACCGGTATATCGTGTTGACGGCGCCGATCTTCGCCGTTTCCGGCTGCACCGTCACACAGCCGCTCACCTTTTCTTTCAGCGGCATCGTGACGTTGCAGCCGCGCCAATCGGCATCCGCCGCTCGTTCGACGAGATACGCGCCAAGCTCATTCACTGAGACCCGGCAGCGGCGGTAACCGCCCTCCAGGCCCAGCTTCTCCAGCCAGAATTCATGGATGAGCGGCGACTTGGAATGGGCGATCGGATCGCCGATCACCTCCGCATACGGAATGCCCATCAGGCCGCGTCCGGTGTCATGGCGTCACCACATCGCGCTGACGCAGGTAGTCGAGCAGCGGCAGGAGGGGGAGGCCGAGGATGGCGAAGTGGCTGCCTTCGATCCTGTCGAACAGCTGCACGCCGGGGCCTTCGATCCGATAGCCGCCGACGCTCCAGCGGATCGCTTCCCATTCGCGCCGCAAATAGTCGTCGAGGAAGGCGTCGCTGAATGGGCGCATCGTCAGGCGGACGGTCTCACTGCCCCACCAGATTGGCTTACCGTCCTCGACGATCACCGCCGCCGAATGCAGGCTGTGGGTGGCGCCGCGGAGCGAGAGGAGCTGGTCACGCGCCTCTTGATTCGACTCCGGCTTCGAGAGCATCGAGCCGTCGTCGCGCTCCAGGACCTGGTCGGCGCCGAGGATCAGGTCGCCGGGGTTGCCCGTCGCCGAGAGCGCCTTGAGCTGCGCCAGCTCCTCGGCGACGCTGTGCGGATCGAATCCGGCGCCGCACAGACCGGCCTTGGCCTGCTCCTCCTCGAGCTCCGCCTCTGCGAGGCCGAACGGCACACCCGCCGCCTCGAGCATCGCCCGCCGCGCCGCGCTCTTCGAGGCGAGCAGCAGCCTCATGCCGGCATCTCCCGCGCCGCATCGATCCGCTCGTTGCAGAGTCGGACGATCGCGAAGGCGGTCTCCTCGATCGAGCGGCGGGTAACGTCTATCACCGGCCAGTCATTGTCGGCGAACAGGCGGCGCGCGAAGGCGAGCTCGGCATTGACCGCCTCTAGGTCGACATAGTCGGTCTCCGGTGCCTGGTTGAGCGCGAGCAGCCGGTTGCGGCGGATCTGGATCAGCCGGTCGGGGTTGGTGGTGAGGCCCACCACCATCGGATGCTTCACCCTGAAGAGGACGGGCGGCGGCGGCGCCTCCGGCACGAGCGGGATATTGGCGACCTTGTAGCCGCGGTTGGCGAGATAGATGGCGGTCGGCGTCTTGGAGGTGCGGGAGACGCCGGCGAGGAGGATGTCCGCTTCCTCCCAATTTTCGGAGCCGATGCCGTCGTCATGGGCGATGGTGAACTGGATAGCGTCGACCCGCGCGAAATAAGCCGCGTCGAGGGCATGCTGGCGCCCCGGCCGGCCCTTCGCCTCCTGGCCGAGCACCGCAGAGAGGGCGTGTACCACCGGATCGAGCACAGAGACGGCATGGATGCCGCGCCGCCGCGTCTTCTGCTCGAGTTCGCGGCGGATGTTGCTGTTGACCAGCGTGTAGAGGACGAGGCCGGGCCGCCGCTCGATATCGTCCAGCACCCGGTCGAGGTGACCTTCCGAGCGCACCATCGGCCAGAAGTGGCGGAGCACGTCGACATGCTCGAACTGGGCGAGGCAGGCCTTCGCGATCACCTCCAGCGTCTCGCCGGTCGAATCCGAGAGGAGGTGGAGGTGGAGCGGCTCCGGCATCAGAACGCGCTGTGGATAAGCATGTGGGAAGCGCTACCGTAACCCTCGGGGCGCTTGCAAGCGCGAGGCCCGTCCCCGTTACCCGTTATACCATCCACAGACTTGCAAAGGTTAACAAATGGTTGCCCACAGCCTGTGGATTCCGGGGATGGACGACGCGACTCGGCGGACTTCTGCGGGCCGCGCGGGCGTCAAGCTGTTTGCAAAATCGGGTGGAGCCAATAAACCCCCCTTTCCGCCGCCCAACAACCTTCAACTACCCTCTTCTATAAGATTCTAAATAGGAGAAGAGGGGGAGAGCCAATCGTCCTTATGCCCTCGCCGGACAAGCCTCTGCTCCGCGTCCTCAAGGGGGAAGTGCTTGAAATACCTCCCGTTTGGCTGATGCGCCAGGCGGGGCGCTATCTTCCCGAATATCGTGCGCTGAGGGCCGAGAAGGGTGGCTTCCTCGATCTCGCCACCGATCCGGAGTGCGCGGCGGAGGTGACGCTTCAGCCGATCCGCCGCTTCGGCTTCGACGGCGCAATCCTGTTCTCCGACATCCTGATGGTGCCGTTCGCGCTCGGCCAGGACCTCGCCTTCGAGGCCGGCGAGGGGCCGCGCCTGTCGCCGTCGCTGGTCGACGCGGCGCTCGGCTCTCTGGAGCGCATTCCGACTCGGCTGGAGCCGGTCTACGCCACTGTGGAGAAAGTTGCCGCCGCCCTTCCGCCACAGACCACCTTCCTGGGCTTCGCAGGAAGCCCGTGGACGGTCGCGACCTACATGGTGGCAGGCAGGGGCAGCCGCGACCAAGGCGACGCCAGGCGGTACGCGTACGGCGATCCTGAAGGGTTTCAGGCGATCATCGACGCCATCGCGGGGATGACCGTCGACTACCTCTCCCGCCAGATCGAGGCGGGCGTCGAAGCCGTGCAATTGTTCGACAGCTGGTCGGGCAGCCTCTCGCCTGCCCAGTTCGAGCGCTGGGTGATCGCGCCGACGGCCGGCATTGTCTCGGCCCTGAAGGCGCGCCACCCCGAAACGCCGATCATCGGTTTCCCGAAGGGTGCCGGCGGGAAGCTCCCTGCCTATGCGCGGGAGACGGGGGTGGACGCCCTCGGCCTCGATGAGACCGTCGATCCGGCCTGGGCCAGCGCCAATCTCCCACAGGGCCTGCCCGTGCAGGGCAATCTCGACCCGCTCGCGCTCATCGCCGGCGGCGGGGCGCTTGAAAGCGCGGTGGGGCACATCCTATCTGTGTTCCGGGGGCGGCCGCACATCTTCAACCTGGGGCATGGGATCTTGCCGGATACGCCGATCGCGCATGTCGAGCAGCTGCTGGCCCTGGTGCGCCGGTGATCTATGCGCTGCAGACGGCCCTCAGCTTGACCTACGCCTGGATCAAGGCCGGCCATGTCATCTTCGTCATCTTCTGGATGGCGGGGCTGTTCCTGCTGCCGCGCTACTACATCTACCACCAGGAGAGCGCGCCTGGATCGGCCGAGGAGAAGAAGTGGATCGAGCGCGAGCGCAAGCTGCGCAACATCATCATCACCCCGGCGATGATCCTCGTCTGGCTGTTCGGCCTGTCCTTGATGTGGACGATCCAGGCCTGGACGATGCACTGGTTCCAGGCGAAGTTCCTGATCGTGCTGGCTCTGTCCGGCTATCACGCCTTGATGGTGAGCTACGGCAAGCGGTTGGCGCGCGGCGAGCGGCCGGTCAGCGGCAAGGCCTTGAGGATCATGAACGAGATACCCGGCCTCGCCGCTGTCCTCATCGTCATCCTTGTGATCGTGAAGCCTTTCTGACGTAGAGCGTTGACTTGATTCACCCCGGAGCTTAACGCCGGTCCAGTCGTTCGCCCGCCATCCGTGTGGGCATCCAGCCGCACATTCCCCGCCTCCCCCGCGCGACCGGACGACCATCCAAAATCCGAGTATTTTCCCCATGCATCTCAAAGACCTCAAGCTGAAATCCCCCGCCGAGCTCGTTGCCATGGCCGAAGAGCTGGGCATCGAGAGCGCCTCCACGCTCCGCAAGCAGGAGCTGATGTTCTCCATCCTCAAGATCCAGGCCGAAAATGGCGAGGAGATCATGGGCATGGGGACCATCGAGGTCCTCCAGGACGGCTTCGGCTTCCTGCGGTCCCCCGAGGCGAATTATCTCGCCGGCCCCGACGACATCTACGTGGCGCCGAATCAGGTCCGCAAGTTCGGCCTGCGCACCGGCGACACGGTCGAAGGCGAGATCCGCGGGCCGAAGGACGGCGAGCGCTATTTCGCCCTGACCCGCCTCGCCAAGGTCAATTACGACGACCCCGACGCCGTCCGTCACCGCGTCAATTTCGACAACCTCACGCCGCTCTATCCGGACGAGAAGCTCACCCTCGACAGCGCCGATCCGACCCAGAAGGACAAGTCCGCGCGGGTCATCGACATCGTCTCGCCGCAGGGCAAGGGCCAGCGCGCTTTGATCGTGGCGCCGCCCCGCGTCGGTAAGACCGTGCTGCTTCAGAACATCGCCAAGGCGATCACCGATAACCATCCCGAGGTGTTCCTCATCGTGCTGCTTATCGACGAGCGGCCGGAGGAAGTGACCGATATGCAGCGCTCGGTGAAGGGCGAGGTCGTCTCCTCGACCTTCGACGAGCCGGCGCAGCGCCACGTCCAGGTCGCCGAGATGGTGATCGAAAAGGCCAAGCGCCTCGTCGAGCACAAGAAGGATGTCGTGATCCTGCTCGATTCGATCACCCGGCTCGGCCGCGCCTACAACACGGTGGTGCCGTCGTCCGGCAAGGTCCTGACCGGCGGCGTCGATGCCAACGCGCTGCAGCGTCCGAAGCGCTTCTTCGGTGCGGCGCGCAACATCGAGGAGGGCGGCTCGCTCTCGATCATCGCCACCGCCCTGATCGACACCGGGTCGAAGATGGACGAGGTGATCTTCGAGGAGTTCAAGGGCACCGGCAATTCGGAAATCGTCCTGGACCGCAAGGTCGCCGACAAGCGCATCTTCCCGGCGCTTGACGTCGGCAAGTCCGGCACCCGCAAGGAGGAGCTGCTCGTCGACCAGGCGACGCTCGCCAAGATGTGGGTGCTGCGCCGCATCCTCATGCAGATGGGCACGGTCGATGCGATGCAGTTCCTTCTCGACAAGATGAAGGACGCCAAGTCGAATGCGGATTTCTTCGCCTCGATGAACTCCTAGGCGCCGGCGGGCGTTCGCCCAGCGATGCTCGATTTCGCCGACATCTTCACCGCGGCCGGGCTGCTGACGCTCGGCCAGGTGATCCTGATCGACCTCACCATGGCGGGCGACAATGTCGTCATCATGGGTACGCTCACCTCCGGACTCCCCGGCAAGGAGCGGCGCAAGGTGATCATGCTCGGCGTCGGCATGGCGCTCATCTTCCTGATCGCCTTCGCCCTGGTCGCGACGCAGCTGCTCCGCATCACCGGCCTGCTGCTCGCCGGCGGGCTGCTGCTGCTCTGGGTGGCGTTCAACATGTACCGCGAGCTGCGGCCGCGGAGGGCGGTCGTCGAAGCGGACGATCCCGACACGGCGGCCGTGGAGGGGCCGCCGCGGAGCAAGACCTTCCTCCAGGCGGCGATCCAGGTCACCCTCGCCGACCTTTCGATGAGCCTCGACAACGTCCTCGCCGTCGCCGCCGCGGCGCGCGACCACCCGGCGGTCCTGTTCATCGGCCTCGCTTTATCGGTAACGATGATGGGGCTCGCGGCCAATCTCGTCGCCAAGCTGGTCCAGCGCTACCACTGGATCGCCTGGGGCGGCCTGCTGATGATCCTCTATGTCGCCGGCAAGATGATATGGGAGGGCCTCCACCAGTTCGGCCCCACCGCGGCGTTGCTCGCTTGACCAAGATCGTTTCAGGCTGACTCAGCCTGAAACGTGAATCTTGGTCTCACCATGAGTCGAGAGCCTGATTCACGCCATCGGCCGAAGCGCGAAGCGCTTCGACCTCAGACGATCAGGCTCTAGGGAATCAGCACCGTCGAGCCGGTGGTGGCACGCGATTCAATCGCCCGGTGCGCTTCGGCAGCGTCGCGGAGGGGGAAGCGGGCGCCGATGCGGATCTTGATGACGCCCTTCTCGATCAGTTCGAACAGTCGTGCGGCGGACGCGCGGATTTCTTCCGGGGTGCGGCAATAATCGGCGAGCGTCGGCCGGGTGACGAAGATCGAGCCGGCGCTGAGCAGGTCGAGCGGGGTGAACGGCGGGACGGGGCCCGACGCGTTGCCGTAGGTGACGATGAGGCCGCGGCGAGCCACCGAGCTTAGTGAGGCGGTCCAGCTGGCTTTGCCGACTCCATCTAGGACGATCGGCACGCCTTTGCCGTCAGTCAGCGCGCGGACTTCGGCGGCGAGCTCTTCCATCGGGCAGCAGAGGGCATGGTCGGCCCCCAATTCCTTCGCCAGTGCCGCCTTGCGGCTGTCGCCGGCATGGGCAATGACGACGGCGCCGAGATGCTTCAGCCACGGCACCAGGATCGAGCCGACACCTCCGGCCGCAGCGTGCACGAGCACCGTCTCATCGGGCTGCACGCGTGCGCAGCGTTCGACGAGATACTCCGCGGTGCAACCCTTCAGCATGGCCGCAGCAGCATCCTCGAAGGAGATCGCCTCCGGCAGCTTCACCAGCCGTTCGGCGTCCACCAGCCTGTGTGTCGCATAGGCTCCGAGAGAGCCCGAGAAGTAACCGACCCGGCCGCCGACACGAAACTCGTCGGCGCCCTCGCCGACGGCCTCGACCACACCGGCGCCTTCATTGCCGAGGCCGGTCGGAAGCGGCACCTTGTACAAGCCTGAACGGTGATAGGTATCGATGAAATTGAGCCCGATCGCTTCGTTTCGCACCAGCACTTGGCGCGGGCCTGGCGCTGGAATGGCGATCGGTTCCGACTGGAGGACCTCTGGTCCCCCGGTTTCGTGGAGGAGGAAGGCGTAAGGCTCCCTCACCCGATATGCTCCGCGAAAAACGCGTCGGTTCGCTCGTCCGCCAGCCGTGCCGCGGCGTCGCTCCTGCGCTTGCCGATCTCGGTGGCGAAGCCGTGGTCCTCGCCGGGATAGTCGTAGAGGGTGACGCGCGGATGCCCGTCGAGCGCTTCGTGCATCGCCTGCTGCTGCTCGGGGGGAACGAAATGGTCGGCCCCAGCGATGTGGAGGAGGAGCGGCTTGGCGATGGCGTTCTTCTCGTGGATGATGTTCGGCAGGCCTACGGCGTAATAGCCGACGCTGGCGTCAACGTCGGTGCGCGCCGCTGTCATGTAGGCGAGGCGGCCGCCGAGGCAGTAGCCGACCACCCCGACCTTGCCCGCTCTGTTAGCGTCGGCCGCGCTCAGCCGGCCACGGGCGGCGCGGATCGTCGCCTCGATGTCCTTCACGCCTTGGTCCTGGTCGAAGCGGCCCATCAGGTCGAGCGCGCACTTGAACTCAGGCTCGACGTCGGGATCCAGCTGGATGCCTGGCTCGAGGCGCCAGAAGAGGTCCGGCGCGATGGCGAGATAACCTTCCGCGGCGAACCGGTCGCACTTGCGGCGTATGCCTTGGTTGATCCCGAATATCTCCTGGATCACGACGATCGCGCCGCGGGGCGCTCCCTCCGGCTCTGCGACATAGGCATCGAAGCTGCCGTCGCCGTCGAGGGTTTCGATCCGCATCGTCGCCATGGGCTTCTCCTTGTCTCGGGCCGCGCTTCTATACAGATAGGGAGCGACCGCAACGCCTGAGGGAGACGAGCGCCATGAAAGTCACGATGGATGTCGATTGCACGCCGGAGGAGGCCCGCCGCTTCCTCGGCCTTCCCGATTTGACGCCGGTGCACCAGGCCTATGTTGAGCGGATGACGAAGGCGGTGACGGACGGCGTATCGCCGGAAGCCTATGCCGAACTCGCCCGCAGCTGGGGCCCGATGACCGAGACGGGAATGCAGATGTGGAAGTCGATGCTCGAGGGGATGAGCGGCCGGCGTGACGGCTGACACCATCTACGCTTTGTCCTCGGGCAGCCCGCCGGCGGCGATCGCCGTCGTCCGCATCAGTGGGCCGCGCGCGGAGGCGGCGTTGGTGGCGCTCGCCGGAAAGCTGCCGGAGCCACGGGTGGCGTCCCTGGCCCGCCTGAAGGACCCGGGCAGCGGCGAGGCTTTGGACAACGCGCTCCTGCTCCGTTTCCCCGGCCCGGCGAGCGCGACTGGCGAAGATGTCGCCGAGCTCCACCTCCATGGCGGGCGCGCCGTCGTCGCGGCCGTCTTGCGCGCTCTCGCCCGTCTGGAAGGCCTCCGTGAAGCGGTGCCCGGGGAATTCACCCGTCGGGCATTCGAGAATGGCCGCATTGACCTCGCCGAGGCCGAGGGCCTGGCCGACCTCCTTTCAGCCGAGACCGAGTCGCAGCGCCGCAATGCCATGGCCCTCGCCGGCGGTATCCTCAGCCGCCGCGTGGCAGGGTGGCAGGAGCGGCTGCTCATGCTCTCGGCGGAGATCGAAGCCGTTATCGACTTCTCCGACGAGGGCGAGGTTGGCGAAGGCATGCCGGAGGGCTGCGCTGCCGCGGCCGCAGCACTCGTCGCCGAGATGGAGGCGGCGCTGGCACGACCCCCTGCCGAGCGCCTGCGCGACGGCATCCGTCTGGTCATCGCCGGGCCGCCGAACGCTGGAAAGTCTAGCCTCCTCAACTGGTTGGCGGGGCGCCAGGCAGCGATCACATCGGCGATCGCCGGTACGACACGCGATTTGGTCGAGGCGCCAACGGCCATTGCCGGCACCCCCTTCCTGCTGGTCGACACCGCCGGCTTGCGCGACGCAGACAACGAAGTCGAGCGGATCGGCGTCGCACGGGCCCGCGAGACCCTGGGGGCTGCCGATCTCATTCTCTGGCTCGGCGCGCCGGCGGCGGCGCCGGACCCGGCGCGCGCTCTATGCGTCCAATCGAAAATCGACCTCGATCCAATCGACCCGGCGGCGGACGCCCATGTCTCGGCGGAGACAGGGGAGGGCATGGACGCCCTCGTCGCGCTGCTGATTGAACGCGCTCGCAATCTCCTGCCTACGGAAGGCGAGGTCTCCCTCAACACCCGCCAAGCCGCTGCCGTTACTGACGCCGCGGCTTCCCTGTCTGAGGCCGTCACCGGCGAAGATCCGATCATCGTCGCGGAGGCGCTCCGGCAAGCACGCCTGTCGCTGGACCGCGTGACGGGCCGCAGCGGCGTGGAGGAGATGCTCGACGCGCTGTTCGGGCGCTTCTGCATCGGCAAGTGACATGTTCCACGTGAAACATGTAAAGGCGCCGGCGTGAACGCGAACTTCGATATCATTGTTGTAGGCGGTGGCCACGCCGGCTGCGAGGCCGCGGCGGCCGCTGCGCGGATGGGCGCGAAGGTCGCCTTGGTGAGCTTCTCCCGCGAGCAGATCGGTGCGATGTCGTGCAACCCGGCCATTGGCGGCCTCGGCAAGGGACACCTCGTCCGGGAGGTCGACGCGTTTGACGGCCTCATCGCCCGCGCGGCCGATCACGCGGCGATCCACTACCGCATGCTCAATGCGAGCAAAGGCGCCGCCGTGCGTGGTCCCCGCGCTCAAGCGGACCGTCGGCGATACAAGGCGGCAGTCCGCGCAATCCTCGAGGCTGAGCCCGGCCTTACGATTGTCGAGGGCGAGGTCGGCGCGCTGCGTTTACGCGGCCGTTGCGTCGAAGGCGTTGAACTCGCCGACGGGCGGAGCGTCTCCGCCAGGGCGGTGATCCTCGCCACCGGGACCTTTCTCGGCGGGAAGCTTCACTTCGGTCTGAGCAGCTGTGCGGGCGGACGGGTAGGCGAGCGTGCGGCCACCAAGCTCGCCCATCAGCTCCGGTCCCTGGATCTGCCGCTGGCACGGCTGAAGACCGGCACGCCGCCGCGGATCGATGGCCGCACAATCGATTGGGCCGCTCTCGACCGCCAGGAGAGCGACGCGGCCCCCTGGACGATGTCGCCGGTGACGGCTGCACGGCCCGCGCCACAACTCTTCTGTGCCATCACGCGGACCAATGCGCGGACCCATGACCTTATCCGCGCCAGCCTGGACCGGTCCCCCCTCTTCGCCGGCGAGATCATGGGGACCGGGCCGCGCTATTGCCCTTCGATCGAGGACAAGGTTCATCGCTTTGGCGACCGGGACGGGCACCAGGTCTTCCTCGAGCCTGAGGGTCTCGACGATGTGGCCGTCTACCCCAACGGCATCTCCACCTCGCTGCCGGAAGACGTTCAGCGCGCCTTCGTACGGACGATGGCGGGGCTCGAGAGAGCGGAAATCCTCCAGCCCGGCTACGCGGTGGAATACGACCATGTCGACCCGCGGATCCTCGACGCCACGCTCGCCGTGCGGGATGTGGAGGGGCTGTACCTCGCAGGTCAGATCAACGGCACGACCGGCTATGAAGAGGCGGCGGCGCAAGGCCTCGTCGCAGGCCTCAACGCTGCCGCTTGGGCGGCTGGTCAGGCTCCGATCCTGCTCGACCGCAGCGAGAGCTATATCGGGGTGATGATCGACGACTTGGTCCTGCAGGGCGTCACCGAGCCTTATCGGATGCTCACCTCGCGCGCCGAGTTCCGCCTCCGCCTCCGCGCCGACAATGCCGAAGCCCGCCTGACTCCAAAGGCGATCGTGGCCGGCTGCGTCTCGCCGAAACGGAGGCGCCACTACGCTGAGCGTACGGGGGGGCGGGGGCGTATTGAGGCCCTGCTGGCTTCACCCTTCACGGCGGCGGAATTGAAGGCGCACGGTGTCTCCGCACGTGATGACGGCATCCGCCGACCCGCGGCGGAGTGGCTGCGCTTTCCGGAACTGGACCAACCGGCGTTGATCCGCGTCCTCCCCGAATTGGCGGCCGCACCCACCGCTCTGCTGGAGGAGGCGATCGAGGATCATCGCTATGCGCCCTACGTGGAGCGGCAGCAGGCGGAGGTGTCACGCCTGCGCAGCGACGACGCGGTGCGCCTTCCGGCCGGGCTCGATTATGCCGCCATACCGGGTCTCTCCAACGAAATGGTCGAGCGACTTTCGCGGGCGCTGCCGGACACCCTGGGAGCGGCGGGTCGGATTCGTGGCGTTACGCCCGCGGCGCTGGCGGCGGTACTGGTGCATGCCCGGCGCAGGGCTGCCTGATGACGGAGGACGAGGCGCGGGACGCGCTGGATGTTCCACGTGAAACAATCGCTCGGCTTGAGGCTTTCGCGGCCCTGCTGCGTGAGGAGAATGAACGGCAGAACCTCGTGTCGCGGGCCTCTCTCGACCATTTGTGGGACCGCCATATTCTCGACTCAGCTCAGCTCCTACGGTTTGTGCCGGGAGATGCTGAGACCTGGCTCGACCTCGGCACGGGGGCCGGGTTCCCGGGGCTGATCGCCGCGCTGCTTCACCCGGCGCGGGTGACCCTGATCGAGGCGCGGAAGTTGCGTACCGAGTTCCTGGTGCGCGCTGCGGCTGTGCTGGGCGTGACGCAGAAGGTGGAGATCGTCTGCGGAAGGGCAGAGGCCCTTCCGGAGCAGCGTTTCGATGTGATCAGCGCCCGGGCCTTCGCCCCGTTGGAAAAGCTGCTCTCCATCGGGAGTCGGTTTTCCACGGATGAGACTTTGTGGGTGCTGCCGAAGGGCCGAAACGCAAAGACGGAACTGGAAGCGGCCCGTGCTTCATGGCAGGGTGTGTTTCGTATCGAGCACAGCCTCACCGACCCGGATGCCGGCATCCTCGTCGCGACGGGCGTCCACCGCCGAGGGAAGGGAAACAGGCGCCGATGATCCGGATCGCCGTGGCGAACCAGAAAGGCGGCGTCGGCAAGACGACGACGGCGATCAACCTCGCCACCGCGCTTGCCGCCACCGGGTGGCGGGTGCTGCTGATCGACCTCGACCCCCAGGGCAATGCCTCGACGGGCCTGGGCATCACCCATGCGCAGCGGGGGCTCTCAAGTTACGACGTGCTGACCGGCCAGTGCGGGGCGGAGGAAGCCGTCATCCCGACGCGGGTGCCGCGGCTCGACCTCGTCCCGGCGACCGTCGATCTCTCCGGGGCCGAGATCGAATTGGTGGCGCTGGAGGAGCGGACGCACCGGCTGGACCACGCTTTGGCCGCGGTTGCCGCGCGATGGGACGTGTGTCTTATCGATTGCCCGCCGAGCCTCGGCCTTCTCACCATTAACGCGCTGGTCGCCGCGGAGTCGATCCTAGTCCCGCTGCAGACGGAATTCTTTGCGCTGGAAGGACTTAGTCAGCTCCTCCAGACGATCGAGCGGATCCGGGCGCGCTTCAATCCGGAGCTGTCGATCCTCGGCGTCGCGCTCACCATGTTCGACCGTCGCAACAACCTCTCCTCACAGGTCGCCGACGATGTCCGCGCCTGCCTGGGCAAGGTCGTGTTCGAGACGGTGATCCCGCGCAACGTCCGCCTTTCGGAGGCGCCCAGCCATGGCATTCCGGCTTTGATCTACGACCATCGCTGCCCGGGCTCCGAAGCTTATATGCAGCTGGCGCGTGAGCTGATCGGGCGGCTGCCCAAACCGGCGGCGGCGGCATGAGCGACGACGCACCCGCCGCCCGCAAGCGCCCCTCCGGCCTCGGCCGCGGCCTCTCGTCCCTCTTGGGCGAGGTGGCACAGGAGGCGCCCGTTTCGACCGGAGGCAGCGCGGCCGCCGCGCCGCGCGGCGGCATCCAGATGATGCCAGTCTCCTCGATCGAGCCGCACCTCGGCCAGCCGCGCCGCCATTTCGACGAGGCGGCGCTGGCGGAGCTCGCCGAGTCCATCCAGGTGCGCGGGCTCATCCAGCCGATCGTCGTGCGCCCGCACGGCCATCGCTTCCAGATCGTCGCCGGCGAGCGGCGGTGGCGGGCGGCCCAGCGGGCGCGGCTGCACGAAGTGCCGGTCATCGTACGCGAATTCTCGGATTCCGAGACGCTCGAGGTGGCGCTGCTGGAGAACATCCAGCGCCGGGACTTGAATGCGATCGAGGAGGCGGAAGCCTATAGCCGCCTGATGGCCGAGTTCGGCCACACCCAGGAGGATCTGGCGAAGCTCGTCCACAAGTCGCGCAGCCACATCGCCAACCTTTTGAGATTGCTCGACCTTCCGGACAGCGTACGGGCGCTGGTGGTCACTGGCGAACTCAGCATGGGACATGCGCGGGCGCTGGTGACGGCACTCGATCCGGAGGCGGTGGCGAAGGACGTCGTCGCCCGCGGCCTCTCCGTTCGCGAGACTGAGAAGCGCGCCAAGTTCGGCAAGCCCGGCCGCGAGCGCCAGCCCAAGCTCGAATATAAGGGCGCCAGCGCCGACATCGACGCGCTCGAGCGGCAATTGGGCGATATGCTCGGCCTCAAGGTCCAGATCGCGCACAAGCCCACCGGCGGCACGGTGGCGCTGCATTATTCGACGCTCGACCAGCTCGACATGATCTGCCAGCGGCTCAGCGGCGAGAAGATCTAGCTCCCGCCCTCATAAGCGGCGGCGCTGTCAGCGGAGGCGCGCGGCCTGGCGGCAGATGGCGAAGAGTTCCTCGTCGACCGCGGTCGGACCTAGGCCGCCGGACGCCTTGAGCTGGCGTTCGGCGTCCACGAGGCGGGCCACGCTCTTGGCGAGAAGGTCCGAACGCCAACGGCCCAGTTGCCGCGTCACCGCCGGCTTTTCCTTCCAGAACAAGGACTTGCCATGTGACGCCATGACGGCGTCGGCGCTCGATCCCACCTCCACCTGCGCGCGCATGCGGGCGAGGAGGCTCATCCGGCGCAGGACGGCGCGGATCAGCGGCACGCCTTCTATGCCCTGGCTCGACAGGCGGAGGAGCTCGGCCTGCAACAGGGTCGCGTCGCCGCTGCCGACGCTGTCGACGAGGCGGCTGAGATCGCCTTCCTCGGCGGCGGCACCGAGTGCGTCCAGTGCGTCATGGTCGAGTTCGCGCGGCCGCTCGGGCGCTGCGTCGAGATAGGCGGCGAACTTCGCCAGTTCCTGGGCAAGGACGGCGCGGTTGCCGGCGCAGGCGTCGGCGAGGCGGCGGGCGACGTCGGGGCGGACGATGAGCCCCTCGCTGCGCGCCAGATCCGCCGCCAGCCGCTCCGCATCCTGCCCCTCCGGCGCGTAGCTGGCGAAGGCGAGGGCGTCAGGCCGCGCCAGCGCAAGCTTGAGAAGCTTCGACGCCGGCTTCAGCGCCCCCGCAACCAGCACCACCGGATTGCCGGCTGCGGGCGCTTCGAGCAGCGCCTCGACGGCGGCGAGGGTCTCGTCCCCCGCGGGATCGACGAAGATGTAGCGGGCGCCGCCGAACAGCGAGATCGACGCCGCCTCGTCGGCGAGGCGGGCGGGATCCCCGCGCAGCTCGGAGCCCGCCAGGTCCACCCGCTCCGCCTCAGCCCCCATGGCGTTCGCGAGAAGCTTCGCCAGCGCCCGCGAGCCGCTGTCGTCGGGGCCGTAGACAAGGAAGAAGCGCTGCTCGCCGGGGTTGCGGAGGGCGCGCTCGATCTGCGCCCGGTTCGCCTTCACTGCGCCGGGCCGCCTTGGTTGCGGGCGTAGAGGGCGAGGCGGGTGACGATCTGGTCGGCGATCAACGGCGCCAGCCGCTCCAGCGCAGTCTGCTCGGCGGCGACGGTGGCATATTCGGAGGAGACCACGTCGATGCCGACGTCGGAGCCGGCGGTGGCGTCGAGGACGACCGTGCCCCGCGCCTGCTCGATCAGCTTGTAGCGCGCCCGCAGCGTCCGCCGCTCCCGCGTCGGGGCGTCGTCGGCGCGGATGCCGAAGGCGGTGATATTGTCGTCGAGCAGCACTTCCAGCCGGTAGCGCGCGCTCCCGCCCGGGCGGCCGCCGAGACGGTCCTCCAAGGCGGTGCGGACGAGCCAGCCGGTCTTGCCCTCGATCGGCGCCACCGCCACCGAGCGGAGCGACTGCGCAATCGGACCGGCGCCGCCGCCGGCGTAGAGCGGGCGCAGGCCGCAGCCGGGCAGCGCGAGGACGAGGCTCAAGGCGAGGAGCCGCTTCATGCGACGATGTTCACGAGCCGGTCGGGCACGACGATCACCTTGCGCGGCGCCTTGCCTTCGAGCTGGCGGACGATCTTGTCGGAGCTCAAGGCCATCGCTTCGAGCCGTTCCTTCCCGGCCCCCTTGGGCGCGGTGAGCGTGTCGCGCAGCTTGCCGTTGACCTGCACGGCGATGGTCACCTCGTCCTCGATGAGCAAGGCCGGATCCGCGTCCGGCCAGGGCGCATCGGCAACCAGGCCTTCCTTGCCCATCCCCGCCCAAGCCTGCTCGGCGAGGTGCGGGACCATTGGCGCGGCGAGCCGGACCATCGCCTCGACCGCCGCGCTCCGCGCCGGCGACGGCGCCGCCTTCTCGACGGCGCTGGCGAGTTCGTAGAGGTTGGCCACGGCCTTGTTGAACGACAGGCTCTCGATATTGGTCCCGACCGCCGCGATCGTCTGGTGGAGCTTGCGGGTCAGCGGCTTGTCGTCGCCGGTCTCTTCCTCGCGGCCCAGCCACGAGGAGGCGCCGCGGCCCGATTCCTCGTCGGCGAGCCGCCACAGCCGCTGGACGAAGCGCCACGCCCCCTGGATTCCGGCCTCGCTCCATTCGAGGTCGCGCTCCGGCGGGCTGTCGGACAGCATGAACCACCGCACCGCGTCGGCGCCGTACTGGTCGACGATCGGCTCCGGATCGACCGTGTTGCGCTTCGACTTGGACATCTTCTCGATGCGGCCGAGCTCGACTGGCGCGCCCGTGGCGGCGACGACGAAGCCGCCGTCTTTTTTCTCGACCTCCTCCGGCGACAGCCAGCCGTCCGGCCCGCGATAGGTTTCGTGCGTGACCATCCCTTGCGTGAACAGCCCCTGGAACGGCTCGGCGATGTCGAGACGGCCGATCCGCTGCAGAGCGCGGGTCCAGAAGCGGGCATAGAGGAGGTGGAGAATGGCGTGCTCGACGCCGCCGATATATTGGCCGACGGGCAGCCACCGCTCCGCCTCGGCGCGATCGAACGGCTTGTCCTTGGGCTGGCTGGCGAAGCGGATGAAATACCAGCTGCTGTCGACGAACGTGTCGAGCGTATCGGTCTCCCGCCGCCCCGGCCCGCCGCAGCTTGGGCAGTCGACATGCGCCCAGGTCGGATGCCGGTCGAGCGGGTTGCCGGGTATGTCGAAGCTGACGTCGTCGGGAAGCACCACCGGCAGCTGCTCGCGCGGGACCGGCACGGCGCCGCATGCCTCGCAATGGACGATCGGGATCGGCGTTCCCCAATAACGCTGGCGGGAGACGCCCCAGTCGCGCAGCCGCCAGACCGTCGTGCCCTGGCCCCAATCCTCGTCCTCGGCTCGGGCGATCACGGCGCGGATGCCCTCCTCGGCGGTCAGCCCGTCGAGAAAGTCCGAATTCACCAGGCGACCGGGCCCAGTATAGGCCTCCTCGCCGACCGGCTCGGCAGCTTCCTCGGGCGTCGGCGCGACGACACGGGTGACGGGGAGGCCGTATTTGCGGGCGAAATCGAGGTCGCGCTGATCGTGCGCCGGGCAGCCGAAGATGGCGCCGGTGCCATAGTCCATCAGCACGAAGTTCGCGACGTAGAGCGGCAGCTTCCACGAGGCGTCGAACGGGTGGAGGACCTTGAGGCCGGTATCGAAGCCCTTCTTCTCCGCCGTCTCCAGCTCCGCCGCCGTGGTGCCGCCTCGCTTGCACTCGTCGATGAAGGCGGCGAGCGCCGGGTCGTGCTCGGCAAGCTCCGTCGCGATCGGATGGTCGGCCGCAATCGCCGCGAAGCTCGCGCCGAAGATCGTGTCCGGCCGGGTGGTGAACACGTCGAAGCCGGTCATCCCGGGCAGATGGGAGGCGAGTTCGAAGCGGAAGCGCAGGCCTTGGCTCTTGCCGATCCAGTTCTCCTGCATCAGCCGCACCTTGTCCGGCCATTGGTCGAGCGTGCCGAGGCCGTCGAGAAGCTCCTCGGCGAAATCGGTGATCTTGAGGAACCACTGGCTGAGCTTGCGCCGCTCGACCAGGGCGCCCGAGCGCCAGCCGCGGCCGTCGATGACCTGCTCGTTGGCGAGCACGGTCATGTCGACCGGGTCCCAATTCACCTCGCTCTGCTTGCGGTAGACCAAACCCGCCTCGAACAGATCGAGGAACAGCGCCTGCTCATGGCCGTAATAAGCCGGATCGCAGGTCGCCAGCTCGCGGCTCCAGTCCAGCGCGAAGCCAAGCCGCTTCAGCTGCGCCCGCATCGTGTCGATGTTCGACCAGGTCCAGGCGCCGGGATGGACCTTCTTCTCCATCGCCGCATTCTCGGCCGGCATGCCGAAGGCGTCCCAGCCCATCGGGTGGAGGACCTCGAATCCCTTCATCCGCCGGTAGCGGGCGAGCACGTCGCCCATCGTGTAGTTGCGGACGTGGCCCATGTGGATGCGCCCCGACGGATAGGGGAACATCTCCAGGACGTAGGAGCGGGGCTTGGCGCTGGTGTCGGAGGCGTGGAAGGTCCCCCGATCCTCCCAGACCTTCTGCCAGTGCGCGTCGGCCTCCAGCGGGTTGAAGCGCGCAGCCATGCGGGAAAACCTCTCCTTAGCCGGCGGCGGCGGCTCGCCTGAGGTCGCGAGCGCGGGTCAGGATGATGTCCTCGAGCCGCTGGACGGTCGCCGCCGTCACCGGCGCATCGACCCACACGCCGTTGGTCAGCACCTGCCGCGAGGCGGCGACGCGCAGCGCATCGGCGCGAAGATCGCGGTCGAGGATGGTAGCGGTGACCTTTACCCGCTCGTTCGGCGTCTTGGGGCTGGCATACCAGTCGGTGACGATGACGCCGCCGTTCCCGTCCGCCTGCAGCAGCGGGGCGAAGGAGAGCGTGTCGAGGGCCGCGTGCCAGAGATAGGCGTTGACGCCGATCGTGGTGACCTGGCTGGCGGCGAGATCGGCCTGGCGGGTATTGTCCCGCTTGCCGTGGCCGAACGTCCTGCTGATGTCGTTGCGGACGAAGTTGCACCCGGAAAGGGTGACGGCGCTGGCGAGGGCGAGGCCGAGAACGGCGGGGCGGAGCATAAGGGGGTCCTTGCGACGACAGGGGATCGGGGCCGTTATAGGCAAGCAGGCGCAGGCGGCAAGCCGTCTGTGGGGGCGAAAGCGGCCGTGGAGCGCCTCTTTTGCCGCGTCCGTGGATCGGAAGCGCGGCGGCGTCGTTCCGGCGAGTTGTGGAAAAGATGCAACATGCGGCGAGGATTCACCCATCTTCATGCGGCGCTTCTGGCACATCGGCGTTCAAGCGCCTAAATCAGCATCGTTTCGGGAGTCGAATGTGCTGCGGGTGGGTTCGAAGACGGGAGTGAGCTTGACGGCCCTGGCCGCGCTTTCGCTCGTCCTCACGCCGGCCACCGCTGCCAACAATAATAACCAGCGCCTTACTCCGGTTCGTTCGGTGGCGCTGCGCGGATCGAGCTTCACGCCCGCCATCGCGGATCCGCGGCTCGCGGCCGAGCTTGCCCGCCGCGGCGTGCAGCCGAGCCTATTCCGTCTCACCCCGTCCGTTGCCCCGGGCAGCAGCAAGAGCGTGCGCGTCGCGTTGCGCGGCCGTGTCGCGACGCCGGTCGCGGCGAACCGCCGCGTCGTCGAAGCTTCGGCGAGCCAGGTCACCGCCATCACGCCCACCGTCTACAGCCTCGGCGCTTCGGTCGGCTGGAACCGCTTCGCGCTCACGGGCGACGTAGACCGGGTCGAGGGCGGCGCTGTCCGCGGCGGCCACGAGCAGGCGCAGGTCGGCGTCAGCTACAATCTGAAGCGCTTCACCGCCCGCGCCGAAGCCGGCCTCGCCCGCAGCGACACGAATACGCCGAGCGTCGTCGCCGATCCCGATTCCTACGTCGTCGGCGTCGGCGGCTCCTACCGCATCGCCCGCAACTTCGATGTGACCGGCGGCGTCCGCTACAAGATCCAGCGCGATCGCCTCGAGCCGATCGTCACCGATCAGCGCCGCGACAGCCAGTCGGTCTATATCGGCACCGCCTTCCGCTTCTAAGCGGACCAGGCGTCGATCCCCGCCCAGCCGTAAGCGCCGCGCAGCGAGCGGAAGCGCGTCTCGTTCATTCCGCCCAATGCGACCACCGGTAGCTGCGTCCGCCGGGCGAGGCTGGCGAAGCGAAGGGGTCCGAGCGGCTGCGCGTCGGCGTGCGAGCGGGTCGCGAAGACCGGCGAGAGGAAGATGAGGTCGGCACCTCTCCGCTCAGCGCGGCGGATTTCTCCGAGGCCGTGCGCGGAAGCTGTGCGGATCCCGGCGCCATGACCGTTGTGAACGCCGTCGGCGCCAGGAAACTGCGTCCCGGCGGAGAGCACCACCAGACCTCTCTCTCGCGCCGTGTGCCGGACGTCCTCGAACAGCGCCCGCCGTTCGGGTTCCGCCAGGGAATAGTGGCGGAACACGACGCCTGCCCCCTCCGGCAGGCGCGCGAGGGCGTCCCACAGGCCCTCGCCTTGCCGGTCGTCGGTCATCAGCCAGAGGCGCGGCAGAGGGTGGCGGGCTCGCATCGCCCTTCCTATAGCAGCCGCGATGAGCGCCGCATCCGCCGCAGAGAGGCTCGACGAGGTCCGCACCGCCATCGCCAGCGCCGCCGCCCTGGCGGGGCGGGCGCGCGAGGCGGTGACGCTGATCGCCGTCTCGAAGACGCATCCGACGGAGGCCATTCGCCCGCTCCTGGAGGCGGGGCAGCGCGTGTTCGGCGAGAATCGGGTGCAGGAAGCGCAGGAGAAATGGCCGGCGCTCAAGGCCGAATATCCGGGCGTGGAGCTCCACCTTATCGGCAGCCTGCAATCCAACAAGGCCGCGGAGGCGGTCGCCCTCTTCGACGTGATCCACTCCGTCGACCGCGCATCGCTCGTCGAGGCGCTGGCGGTCGCGATGGCGAAGCAGGACCGGCGGCCCGCCTGCTTCCTCCAGGTCAATATCGGCGATGAGCCCCAGAAAGGCGGCTGCGCCGTCGCCGAGCTGCCGGGGCTGATCGAGGCCGCCCGCGCGGCCGAGCTTCGGGTGGCCGGCCTGATGTGCATCCCGCCGGCCGACGTCGAGCCGGCGCCGTATTTCGCCCTGCTGGCCAAGCTCGCCCGGCGCCACGGCGTTGAAGGGCTCAGCATGGGGATGTCGGCGGATTATCCGACGGCGGTGACGATCGGCGCCACGCACGTTCGTGTCGGCACCGCCCTGTTCGGAGAGCGGCGCTGAGGTTCGGCGGTCTGATCTTCGATTTCGACGGTGTGCTGCTGGAAAGCGAATGGGCCGGCAACGCCCAGATCGCCGAGTTCCTGACCCGCAGCGGCCACCCCACCAGCGTCGCGGAATCGATGCATCATTTCATGGGCCTTGCCGGCCGTGACTTCACCGACGCGATCGAACGCTGGATCGGTCGCACGTTGCCTGAAGGATTCGCCGAGGCGCGGGCGGAGGAGGACCGGCGTGCTCTCGCGGAGGGCATCGCGGAGGTGGTGGGTGCCGTCGCCTTCGTGCGGGCCCTGCCGGCGGAACTGCCCCGCGCAGTCGCTTCGTCGAGTTCGTCCTTGTGGGTGCGCACCCACCTGCGCCACCTCGGCATCGAGGGTGCTTTCGGCGAGAATGTCTTCAGCGGCCGTGAGCACGTCGCGCGCGGCAAGCCGGAGCCGGATCTCTACCTGCATGCCGCCGAGGCCATGGGCGTTGCCATCGGCGACTGCGCAATCATCGAGGATTCACCCGTTGGGGTGCGCGGCGCGCTCGCGTCGGGCGCGACGGTGATCGGCTTCGTCGGCGGCCGCCACTGCCTCGACGGCCATGAGGAGCGGCTCCGCGCTCTGGGAGTGCGGCAGATCGCCCATGACTTCGACGAGGTGGCGGCGCTGCTCGCCTGAGCCGACGCCTAGTCCCGCCGCTCCGCGAGGAAGCGGCGCGCTCGCGACAGATCGTCCTCGTCGACCATCAGCCGGACCGGGATTGCGAAGCCGCCCCCCTCCCAGGTCATGTTGATGTCGAAGATGAAGCTCTCGACGCCTTCGGACGTGAGGAAGGATTGGACGGCGCCCGCCTCGAAGCTGTTGTAGAATTTGGCGAGCTCGACGAGCGCCATCACCAGGGGACCGGATTGCCCGCCGCGGCCTCGTCGGCGCGCGGTGGGCGGCCGAGTATCGCATTGCGATGCGGGAACCGGCCGAAGCGGGCGACGATGTCGTGATGCTGGCGGGCGTAGCCGAGAAGGTTGTCGTCGCCGAGCGCGGTGAAGAGGAGGAGCGAGCGCTCCTGGTCGGCGAGCACTTCGCTATGCTGGAACGGCATGTAGAGGAACGGCCGCCGGTCCGGCGGCAGCTGCGCATCCAGCCTGCGATCCACCGCGCCCTTCGCGACCGCCAGCGCCAGCGGATCCGTGGAGAATTGGTCGGCATGGCCGCGGAACATGTTGCGCGGGAACTGGTCGAACAGGATGACGGCGGCGAGAGCGTCGTCGGCGGTCCCCAGGAAAGCCTGCGGCACATTCTCCCGCTGTGTCTCCCACAGCGCCTCGAACCGCTCGCGGATCGCCGCGTCTAGCGCGGGATCGCTCGTCCACCATTGCTCGGGCGCGAGGCCGAACCAGAAGTCCAGCACCTCGTCCCGCCAGTCGCTCACGCGGCGGTGCCGCCGACCGTAAGGCCCTCGACCAGCAAGGTCGGCTGGCCGACGCCGGCAGGGACGGACTGGCCACCCTTGCCGCAGATGCCCACACCTTCGTCGAGCGCCATGTCGTTGCCGATCGCCGCCACCTTGGTGAGCACGGTGGGGCCGTCTCCGATCAGGGTCGCGCCCTTGATCGGCGCGCCCAGCTTGCCGTTCTCGATCCGATAGGCCTCGGTGCAGGAGAAGACGAACTTGCCCGACGTGATGTCGACCTGGCCGCCTCCGAAGCTCTTGGCGAAGATGCCGTTCTTCGCCCGCGCCAGGATCTCCGCCGGATCGTCCCTGCCGCCGAGCATGAAGGTGTTGGTCATCCGCGGCATCGGCGCGTGGGCGAAACTTTCGCGGCGACCGTTGCCGGTGGCGGCGACGCCCATCAGCCGCGCGTTCAGCCGGTCCTGCAAATAGCCTTTGAGGATGCCGTCCTCGATCAGAATGGTGCGCTGGGTCGGCGTCCCCTCGTCGTCGATGGTGAGGGAGCCGCGCCGCGCGTCCATGGCACCGTCGTCGACCACGGTGACGCCCGGCGCCCCCACGCGCTCGCCGATCCGTCCGGAGAAGGCGGACGTGCCCTTGCGGTTGAAATCGCCCTCCAGCCCGTGGCCGATCGCCTCGTGGAGCAGGACGCCGGGCCAGCCGGGGCCGAGCACCACGGTCATCTCCCCGGCCGGCGCCGCGACAGAATCGAGGTTCACCAGCGCCTGGTCGAGCGCGATGTCGATCGCCCGCTGCCAGGCGCCTTCCTCGAACAGGCTGTCGTAGAGGTAGCGGCCGCCGATGCCGTGGAAGCCGCTCTCGCGCCGGCCGTTCTGCTCGACGACGATGGTGACGTTGAGGCGGACGAGGGGCCGTACGTCATGCGCGACGAAGCCGTCGGCGCGGACGATCTCGACCACCGACCAGGATCCGGAAAGCCCGACCGTCACCTGCGCCACCCGCGGGTCGCGCGCCCGCGCGGCGGCGTCGATCTGCTGGCAGAGCGCCACCTTCTTCGCGAACGGGATCAGGCTCAGCGGATCGGCGTCGGTGTAGAGCTTGGCGTTGGTCCCCCGCGGCGGCGCCGGCCGCGCGCCCCTGGACGGGTCGAGCACCGTCATCGTCTCCGCGGCGCGGCGAATCGCGGCCTCGGACAGTTCATTGGCGTGGGCGAAAGCGGTGGTCTCGCCCGAGACACCGCGCAGGCCGAAGCCCGCATGGGTGTTGAAATCGGCGCTTTTCAGCCGCCCGTCGTCGAAGCCGAACGCCTCCGACGCCGTATATTGGAGGTAGAGCTCGCCATCGTCGAGCCCGCGCAGGGCGTCGGCGGTCAGGCGGAGCGCGGCGTCGGGCGAGAGGGCATCGTCGCGATAGAGGAAGCGGCGCGGATCGGCTGTGAAGGTCATCGCTCCGATATAGGCGCCTTCGCCGCCCCCGCCACCCCGCCGGGCTTCGCATTCGTGACTGGTGCGGCGGCGCGGCGGTTCAGAGCTTGTCGAACGCGATCGCGTGCCAGCCCCAGCCGGCGCCGTGGGCAGCCGCGATGAGGGGCGCCTTCATCTCGCTTGTATCGAATTTATAGCTGTAGACCTCGCCGAAGGAGCCGTCCTCGCGGAAAGCATAGACGGATTCGAAGCTCTTCTTCCATTTCCGGCCACGGAACCCGCCAGCGCTGAGCGAAAGTGTGGGGAACCCGTCCTGCCATGCCACCTCCCACTCCTGGTCCACCGCCCGAACCTCGCCTGCTTCCTCGTCCACCTTCATCAGCACCTTGAAGACGCGCTTGATGCCGGCCTCGGCGAAGATTTCATGCCACCTGGCGTCGACGATCTTCCATTCGGCGACGAGGTCTACCCCCTCCGGCTTCCCGTCGCGGACGTGAAACGGCGCGGTCTTGCGGTTGACGCCGAGCAGCGCCGTCCGCAGCGCCTTTTCGCTCAGCCGCTTGCGGCCGGCGGGGGCGGGCTTGATGCCCTTGATCCAGTTGAGCAGGCCCATGGCGTGCGGCCGCCGATCAGGGCCGCGGCAGGGCGTGGTCGGCGCCGCACTGCTTGAGGGGCTTGGGGCGGGCGGCTGCGATGCGCGTCACCTGGCGAGTCGCCGGATCGTGGGTCAGCGTCATGCAGGCGCAGCCATAGCCGTAGGCGCCGTTGCGCGCCTGCCACCCGGCCGTCGTCATGTCGGGCATGCGGTCGACGCCCGGTGCCTGGTAGCCGCCCTGCGCGCCGAGGAGCCACTCGCCATTGCGGTCGAACAGCTCCCAATTGCCGGGCGTCGGATTGGAGAGCCACCCGCACCGGCGCGCGGTGATGCGCGCCGCGGGGCGGCTGGAAGGCGCGGCCGGAGCGGCGGCGAGGGCGCGGCGCTGCATCTCTCCCGAGCTCATCGGCGGCGCCGCGCTGGAGATGCAGGCGCAGCCAAGGATCAAGGCTGCGTGGCGCAAGTTCCAAGACAAGACCCGTTCTCCCCTTCGCCGGACGCAAGGGGTGGAGGAGATCGGTTTCCGAGGCAAACGGTTAAACGGCCTGTTGACCAAGCGTGCGTCGCTCAGGCCTCGTCGGCCGGGCCGCCCTTCAGCACGAAGCGCTTGTCGCAATAGCCGCAGTCGACATAGCCCTTTTCGTCGATCTGCAGGTAAACGCGCGGGTGGCCGAGCGCAGCGTGGGTTTCGCTGGCGCCGTCGCAGGCGACGCGGGGGGTCGTCACAAAGGCGATTTCGGGCGTGAAGCGGTCGGTCTGCATGGCCGCGCCCTTAGCAACGGGCGCGGCCACCGCCAAGCGTCAGGTGCGGGGGGTGCGCCTGACCATCGGTCCAGTGGGCTTCACTTCGGCGGAGATGCGGTCCGCGTCGGCGGCAGACAGCCCGCTGCGGACCAGGGCCTCGGCCAGTGCCTTGTCCGCCGGGACCGCGACGTCGGGCTCGATGCCGGAGCCTTCCCAGCCCTTGCCGGTGTCCGGATCGAAGGTGCGGCCGACCGGGATGAACACCACGAACTTGTCGCCGATCGTCTCCTGGCCGCCGTAATTGCCGGCGCCCGCGGTCGCCGCGCCGACGATGGTGGCGCGGTGGGTGCGCTTGAGGGCCAGCGTCATATGCTCGGCGGCGGACGCGGTGGCGCCGGAGGTCAGGACGAAGACCTTGGCACCGAACAGCCTCTTCTCGCTTGGGTTAGGCTCGACATAATGTTCGCGGCGGACGACGTCCTCCTTCACCGGCACCAGCCGCAGCTTGGCGTCGCCCAGCGGGCTGCCGCGGGCGCGGTCGACCGAGGCGCGGGTGTCCATCGTCACCAGTGTCGTGGGCCTGGCGAACAGGTAAGGGAACATCGCGTCCATCTCGGCAAGGCCGCCGCCATGGTGGGTGCGATTGTCGAAGATGATCGTCTTCGCCTCGAGATGGTCCGCCATGAACTTGCGCACGGCCGCCACCGTCTCGGCGTCGCCCGGGAAGACGTTGAAGCGGATATAGGCGATGCCGGGGGCAAGCCAGCGCTGCTCCTCGATCGGCGTCAGCGGCACCATGCGGCGGATCGGCCCGGCTTCCGCGGAGGCGCCGGGGCGCGGCGGCGCCTCGGGCGGGCGGACGCGGACGCGCAGGTGATTGTCGGGGGAAACCGTGCGGAGGTGCGCGGTCAGCTTCTCGGCCAGCGCCTTGCCGGAGGTGAGGCCGTCATAGGCGCCGCTCCCCGCATTGGCGCGCAGCATCGCCGCATAGCGGGCCGCGACGTCCGGGAAGGCGTAGCTCTCCTGCAGCATCTGGGCGAGGTCGATCGCGGTCTTG
The DNA here is from genome assembly GCF_036403745.1 of Allosphingosinicella sp. Lineage (GTDB taxonomy): Bacteria > Pseudomonadota > Alphaproteobacteria > Sphingomonadales > Sphingomonadaceae > Allosphingosinicella. Next base: position 79,601 of record NZ_DASWQI010000037.1, on the reverse strand, counting down.
CGCGCCTCGGCCGGGGTGACCGCGACGTCCGGGATCGGCGTCGGCGCAGGCGCCGCTGCGGGGGCCGGCGCGGGCTGGGCGGCGGCAGGCGCGGCGGCGGACGCCAGCATCAGCAGCAAAGCGGTACGAATTCTGGACATCTTCTCTTCCCCACTTTCACGTCGTCGTCCCTCGTTATGGGCAAGTCGTTGCGCCTTGTGCGGCTTTTTCTCGCCTCGGCCGTGCCAAATTTTGGCACGTGTCGTATGAGGCGACGATGCCCCGCTCGCTCGACCGCTTCGACATCGCGCTCCTCAACCGCGTGCAGGAGGATGTGCTCGCCACGGCCGAGAGGCTGGCGCGGTCGGTGCCGCTGTCGCCGTCGGCGATCGCGCGGCGTTTGCGGGGCCTGCGCAAGGCGGGGCTGATCGCCGCCGACGTCGCCATCCTCGCGCCCGCGGCGACCGCCGACCGGCTCCGCGCCATCGTCCAGGTCCAGGTCCACGAGCATGCCGAGGAGAAAGGCATTGCGGCCCTGCGCGCCCGGCTCGCCGCGGCGCCGGAGGTGCAGCTGCTCCTCAACATCGCGGGACCGGTCGACCTGATGGTGCTCGTCGTCACGCGCACGATGCGCGAGTTCAACGCCTTTGCGGATACCTATTTCGCGGCCGATCCGGCGGTGCGGCGCTACGAGACCAGCTTCGTCAAGTCCGAGGTCAAGAACCGGCCGGCGGTGCGGCTGGACGAGGGGGACGTCGCCCGCTGAGCGGCGCCGTCTCCGGCAGCGTCAGCAGCAGGGGCAGGACCGCTACCGCGACGATTGCGATCATGATGCCGGGCACGAGCGGCGATCCGGTGCGGGTGATGAGGAGCTGGGCGAGCCACGGCGTGAGGCCGCCGAAGATGGCGGTGGCGCCGGTGGCTCCGAAGGCGAGGCCGCTGACCCGCCCCTCGCCGCTGAACTGCTCGGCGGTGGCGACGGCGCCGACCGCGCTGACGCCGCCCGCGACGCAGGCCAGTACCACGGCGCCGATAAGCGCGCGGCCGCCCGAGCCGCTGGCCATCAGCGAGAAGAGCAGGATCGGCAGCAGGGCGCTCAACCCCGCGAGGACCAGCAGGACGGGCTTGCGTCCGTAGCGGTCGGCGAGGAGGCCGGTGAACGGGGTGACGAGGATTACCGCCACCGCCGCCACCGTCGACAGCCACAGCGAATCGCGCTCGATGGTCGCGCCGGTCGAGGTCAAGAAGGCGGGGACGTAGGTGATGCCGACATAATAAGTGATCGAGCCGAGGGCGGAGATGGCGAAGGCGCGGACGACGCCCTTGCGCTGCACCGTCATTGCGTGGGCGAGCGGGTTCGCGGGGATCGTCCCCTCGGCGCGCTGGCGTTGGAAATCGGGCGATTCCTCCATCGTCCGCCGGGCGATCCAGACGCTGCCCGCCAGCAGCGCGCCAACCAGGAAGGGAATGCGCCAGCCCCAGGAGTCCAGCGCCGCCGGTGCGAAGGCGCTGACGGTGATCGCCGAGACGGCGACGGCGAGGAGTGCCCCGACCTCGCTCGCCGCCGCGGCCATCGAGGTGACGAACCCGCGACGGTCCGGCCGCGCGCCTTCGACCAGATAGGCGACCACGCCGGTATATTCGCCGCCGACGGAGAAGCTCATCACGCAGCGCAACGCGAAGAGCAGCCAGCCCGCCGCCGGGCCGATCTGCGCGCCGGTCGGCAGCAAGGCGATGGCGAGCATCGCGGCGGTCATCAGCGCCATCGACAGGAGCATCATCGGCCGGCGGCCCCGCCGGTCGCCGATATGTCCGAAGACGACGGCCCCCAGCGGCCGCATCAGGTACGAGACCGCAAACCCCGCCAGCGTCGCCCCGAGCGCCCCGCCGCCGCCGCCGTAGAAGACGCGCGAGAGGGTGGTCGCGAAATAGAGGTACAGCGTGAAGTCGTACCATTCGACGATGGTCGAGAAGGCGGCGACGGCCGTGGAGCCGCGCGACACCGGCCGGTGCGGCGCGCTGGGCTCGGCCGTCGCCGCCATTCCCTCAGCTCCGCTTCTTGGCGGCGATCCAGTCGTCGATCTTGCGCTCCAGCACCTCCATCGGCAGCGCGCCGGACATCAAGACTTGGGCATGGAAGTCGCGCACGTCGAACTTCGGCCCCAGCGCCTGCTCCGCCTTGGTGCGCAGGCGGCGGATGGTGAGCTGGCCGACCTTGTAGGCGAGCGCCTGGCCCGGAATGGCGATGTAGCGCTCGACCTCGGCGGTTGCGTCGGTCGGGCTCATCGCCGAATTTTCGAGCATGTACTTGATCGCCTGGTCGCGGCCCCAGCCCATCGAATGGATGCCGGTATCGACCACCAGCCGCATCGCGCGCAGGATCTCGTCGTTGAGGTGCCCGTAATTCTGGTACGGATCAGTGAAGAAGCCGAGCTCGTAGCCCAGGCTCTCCGAGTAGAGCGCCCAGCCCTCCACATAGGCGGTGTTGCCCCCGAAGCGCTGGAAGGCGGGGAGATTCGTATTCTCCTGCGCGAGGCTGATCTGGAAGTGGTGGCCGGGCCGCCCCTCGTGGAGGAACAGCGTCTCGTAGCCCCAAGTGTAGCGCGAGGGGAGGTCGTAGCTGTTGTAATAGAAGATGCCGGGGCGAGAGCCGTCGGGGGTCCCGCTATTATATTCGCCGCCTGCCGACGTCTTCTCGCGGTACGGCGGGTCGGCGCGGACCTCTAGCGGGGTCTTGGGAATGACGGAAAAGTCGCGGCCGACAACGACGCCGACGCGGCGGTCGATGTCGATGAAGGCGTCGCGCATCGCCGCTGCCGTCGCGGGCTTGAAGCGCGGGTCGGTGCGCAGGAAGTCGGCGAACTGGTGGAGGTCGCCCTTGAAGCCGACCGCGTTCTTCACCTTCTCCATCTCGCCGTGGATGCGGTCCACTTCGCGCAGGCCGAGCGCGTGGATCTCCTGCGGCGTCATCTGCGTCGTCGTGTTCTGCTCGACGAGGTAGCGGTAGAGTGCGGGGCCGCCCTTCATCTGGCCGAGCCCCACGCTGTCGCGGGCGTGGGGGAGATATTCGGCCTTGATGAAGTCGCGCAGGTGCGCGTGGGCCGGGTTCAGCCGGTCGCGGATGAAGGCGGCATATTGGGCCTTGAGCCGCGCCTGCTCGGCGGCCGGGATGGCGGCGGGGAAGTGGGTGACGGGCTTGTAGAAGGTCGAGCCCTCGACGCCCTGGGCGACGATGCCGTCCAATTGGTCGACGACGTTCTTCATCACCAGCTTCGGATTGACGATGCCGTCGGCGAGGCCCTGCCGCATCCGCGCCGTCGCACGGTCCAGATAGACGATATAGCCTTCGAGCCGCTTCAGATTGTTCTCATAATCGGCGACCGTCTTGAACGGCGCGGCGCCTTCGCCGGAGCTCAGGTCCGGAACGAACACCTGGAAGCCCGAGAAATGGTCGATCGGCCGCTCGATCTGCACCTTGAGCAGGTCCGGGCGGTACCCCTTGAGCGTCAGCTCGGTCTGCCATTTGAACACGTCGTAAGAGATGCGGTCGTCGGCGTGGAGCTTCGCGCGGTCGATGCGGGCGAGCGCGGCGAGGTCCGCGACGCCCGCCGCCTTTTCCGCCGCCTGGTAGCGGTCGGTGATATAGTCGCCGAACTCCGGCGCGTACCGCATGTCACCCCGGAACAGCGCCTGGATGGGGTTGCGGCGCAGCTGCGACTCGTCGCTCTCGCGAAACAGGTTCGCCAGTCTCTGGCCTTCCGACGCAGCCGGCGCGGTGGCGTTATGCACCGGCGCGGGCGCGGCGAGGGCCGGCGCGGCGGCGAGCGCCGTGGCGGCGAGGAACAGGGCGCGGATCATGGGCAACTCCGAATGTTCGGGGAGGAAAAATCAATAGGGACCGGCGGGCGTCGGCGCTCCGGGCTGCGCCCCCCACGGCCGCTCCCGGTACCATTTGGTGATGATGTACTTCACCCCGGCGCCGACCGGCATGCCGGTGTGGAGCGAATAGGGGTTGGGCTGACCGTGCTCGTCCAAATTGTTCCAGGCGAGGAGGTTGCCGGTGCGCGGCGTCACCCTGACGTTCGCCTTGGTGAACCAGGTCTGCCCGCCCGCCTCGGGCTCGTTCAAAAAGATCATCGCAGTCCAGGTGCGCTGGCCGCCCATCTTCTCCTGCTCCGGCCAGTAAGGCTCCGAGACGAAGAAGAAATCGTGATGCTCCTTGAACTGCTGCCCCGCCGCGTAACGCTGGCCCTGGATGGTTTCTCCGTGGCTCGGCTGGATCCCCATCAGCCCATCGATCTTCGCCTGCACCTTGAGGTTGACGGGGTCGCTCAGCCGCAGATTGCAGCTCTCGCTGGTGCGAAATTCCGGGTCCGCGCTCGGCGCGAGCAGGCCGGACGGCACGCGGTCCTTGTCGATCAGCCCGATCAGCTGCTGGCATTCCTTGGCGCTCAGGAAGTCCCGCACGACGAACAGGTCGAGCCCCATGGCGGGGATTTTGAGGGCGTTGGGCGTCCGCGACAGCCGGTCGCGGACGGTATCGCCCACTTCGACGCGGTAGGCGAGCGACGGGTCCCAGCTTCGCGTGCTCACGGGATCGGGCGGCCTCTCACCATCACATAGTCGACATGCTCGAGGACGCGCACGTTCTTCAGCGGATCGCCCGAGACGGCGATGAGGTCGCCCGAATAGCCCGGCGCGATGCGGCCGATCTCGCGCTCGAGGCCGAGCAGCTTCGCCGCGCCGGTGGTCGCGGAGGCGATGGCCTCCGCCGGGCTCATCCCGACCAGCTCGACATATTGGGCGAATTCGCCGGCGTTGCGGCCGTGCTCGTAGACGCCTTCGTCGGTGCCGAAGATCACCGGCACGCCGGCGGCGCGGGCGAGGCGGGCGGCCTTGCCGACCTCATTGAGCGTCATCCGCACCTTTTCCTCGACGACCGGTGTGTAGACGCCCTTGCCGATGCGCTCGCGGATGCCGGTAAAGGCCATGAGCGTGGGGACGAGGACAGTGCCGCGCTGCTTCATCAGCTGGACGGTGGCGGCGCTGGCGAAGGTGCCGTGCTCAATCGAATCGACGCCAGCGCGCACCGCGGCGGCGATGCCGGCGTCGGCATGGGCGTGGGCGGCGACCTTGAGGCCGAGATTGTGGGCGGTCGAGACGATCGCCCGCATCTCCTCGTCGGTGAAGGCCTGGCCGAGGCCCTTGTCGCCCTGGCTGAGCACGCCGCCGGTGGCGTGGAACTTGATGACGTCGGCGCCGAGCTTCGCCGCCTCGCGCACCTTCGCGGCGCATTGGTCGGCGCCGGTGCAGGTGTTGTGGCCGTCGAGCGCCTCGGCCACCTCCGGCCGGAAGCCCGAGACGTCGCCATGGCCGCCGATGGTGGAGAGCGCCTGTCCCGCCGCGAGCATGCGGGGGCCGGGGATAAGGCCCTGGGCGATGCCGTCGCGCAGCGCGAAGCCGCCGAGGCGGGTCGAGCCCAAGTCGCGCACGGTGGTGAAGCCAGCGCGGGCGGTGACCAGCGCGTTGCGGGCGCCGACCAGCGCCATCCACTCGTCCGACAGCGTCGCTTCCTGCCAGAAGGGCGCGCCGGGGACGGACATGAAGTGGACGTGGGTGTCGATGAGGCCGGGAAGGACGGTCTTGTCGCCGAGCTCGACGACGCGCACGCCGGCGGGGGCGGGGGTCGTGCCGTCGGTCACCGACTGGATGCGGCCGTCGACGATAATGATGGTCGAGGGCCCGCGTGCCGGCTGGGCGGGGTCGACGATCAGACGGCCGGCGTGGACGACCACCGTGTCCGCGGCGGCCGGAGAAGCGACCAGCGCTGCGAGCAGGAGGAGAAAGCGTTTCAGCATCGACAGTGTCAGCATCGACAGGGCCCCTCGAATGAGCGGGTGTCATGCTGCCGCGACACGCACTTTGACAAGAGAAAAGCCCAGGCATCGCGCGCCGTGCCGGTCGGTGCTTCCCCGAAACCGTTGGCCCAGCCTTGCGCCGCCGCGCAGGCGGTGGGACAGGAAGGCGTGGCGCTCCTCAACCCACAGGCGAAGATCGAGACGGTCCGGCAGGGGCGCGAGGCCCAGCCGGTGATGGTGGTCGACGATCTTCTCGCGGCGCCGGGCGACTGGCGGGACCTCGCGGCAGGGCTGCCCTACGGCCGCATCGGCCCCTTCTACCCTGGGCTGCGCGCCCACCTTCCCGCCGATGCCGCCGCGGCGATACGCGGCGCGCTCGCCGCCCCGATCGGCGAGGCGTTCGGCCTCGACCCGGTGCCGCCGCTGCTCGAATGCTTCTTTTCGATCGTAACGACCCCGCCAGAACAGCTGGCGCCGATCCAGCGGCTGCCGCATTTCGACGGGCTGGAGCCGGAGCGGATCGCGATCCTCGTCTACCTCTCCGGGGCGGACCTGGGCGGCACCGCCTTCTACCGCCAGCGCGCCACCGGCTTCGAGACGGTCGATACGGCGCGCTTCCCAGCCTTCGAAGCGGCGCTCAAGGCCGGGGTGGCGGAGCACGGCCTGCCGCCGGCGGCCTACATAGACGGCGACACGCCGCTTTATGAGGAAATCGCCCGCTACGATGCGCGGCCGAACCGCGCGCTCGTTTATCGCGGCCACAGCCTTCACTGCGCCGCCATTCCGAACGGCGCCGACCTTCCCGCCGATCCCGCGCGGGGCCGCCTCAGCATCAACGCCTTCCTGTTCGATCCGGCCGGGGGCTAGAGCGGCGGGCATGATTCGCGCCCTGCACTTCCTCCCGCTCCTAGCGCTGGCCGGCTGCGGCGGTGCGCCTTCGGGCAACCAGGCCGCTCCCGCCACCAACGCGGCGACGAACACCGCGGTGAGCCGGCCGTCTTTCGATCCGCCGGTGCCGAAGAACCTGCCGGACAATGTGCGCATGCGGATCGAGACGAGCCTCGGCGCCATCGTCGTCGCGCTCGACCATCGCCACGCGCCGATCACCGTCACCAACTTCGTGCGCTATGCCGACGACCACCGCTTCGACGGCACGGCCTTCTACCGCAGCGTCCACACGCGCGGCGCGCCGCAGGAGGGGTTCGTCCAGGGGGGCATCGCCCACAGCGCCCGGCTGCTGCTGCCGCCGATCCGGCTCGAGCCGACCAGCGAGACGGGGCTGCACCATGTCGGCGGCACCATCTCGATGGCGCATTCGACCCCCGACACGGCGATGGGCGACTTCGTCCTGTGCCTCGCCGATCAGCCGGGCCTCGACGCCCACCCCGCCAAGGGAGACAAGGGCTATGCCGCGTTCGGCCGGGTGGTCGAGGGCATGGACGTCGTCCGCCGCATCCACGACGTGCCGACCGTCGCGGTGGGCGGCAAGCCGAGCGAGCGCATCGCCGCGCCGGTGCGGATCCTGAAGGTGAGCCGCGCCGGCTGACCGCCGCTCTCGCCAATCCGCGCCAGGCGGTGTAGTGACCGAGCCTCTTCCGGGGGGGAGGATCGGCAAATGAACGAAGCGACGAGAATGCGCGCGCCGTGGCACCTTTGGGTCGTCGGTGCCCTCAGCCTGTTGTGGAACGCCGGCGGGGCGGTCGACTATGTGATGACGCAGACTCACAATGCCCGCTACCTCGCCGCCTTCACGGCCGAGCAGAAAGCGTGGTTCGACAGCTTTCCGCTGTGGATGACGGCCGCCTGGGCCCTCGGCGTCTGGGGCGCGATCCTCGGCTCGCTGCTGCTCCTGCTGCGCAGCCGCTGGGCGGTTCACGCCTTCGCGGTGTCGCTGGCGGGGCTGGTCGTCGGGACGGTCTACCAATATTTCATCGGCGCGATGCCGGAGAGCCTCAAGACCAATGGCGGCATGGGCTTCACCTTCGTCCTGTGGATCGTGGCGGCTTTGCTCCTCTGGTACGCGGTCCGACAACGGGCGGCGGGGGTGCTCCGCTAAGCGGGTATTCTCTTTCGGATTTAGGGAGCCGGCCGAACGGCACGCGCCCGTTACGTCGTACCGACGAACGGCTCCAGTTGGTCGAGATGGCTGAGGCGCCGAGGACAATAGAGGCTCAAGAACGCCCAACCGACCGCGCCGCCGGCGATCAGCACGATGACCGGGAGGGTGAGCACGACCCACAAGGGCTCCCCTTCGCGCACGCTCTGGACCGTCGCCCAGGCGGTGTAGCCGAGGACCCCCAGGACGAACCCGGCGTAGACGATCGCAAATACCCAGCCGAGCCCGCCCTCGACGGCGCCGATGCCTCGCGGGCGGCGACGGCGGCGGCAAGGCCGCGGGCGACCGCAGCATAGCCCCCCATGCTATAGCGCCCGCTATGCCGAAACAGGAGGGGGCGTGGCGCGCGGCCGGTCCACAGCCGCATGTCGTAGGTGCGGACCCCCAGGCGCCCGGTGTCGTAGCCGAAGCGGGCGCGGTCAAACGCGTCCAACGGGATATCGACGCGGCGGCCGGTGGAGTCGGCGACGGTGAGGACCGAGGCGCCGAGACGGACATCGACCCAGTCGCCGGCGAGGCCGAGCTGCGCCAGGCTGCGGTTGGCAGCGGCGCGGAAGGCGGGCGCCTCTTCGGCCATGACGGCCGCCGTTCAGCCGGCGGCGCGGCCGTTTCGGTCGGCGTAGAGCAGCCCGCCGAGCACCGCCGCCACCAGCACCAGCGCCGGGACGTCGCCCATGAGGTGGCCGTGCTGCCCCGCTGCGCCCATCGCCTCGAAGGCCATGATCGCGGCATGGACGAGGCTCGACCAGATGGTGAAGAGGATCAGCGAGCGGTGCGCCGCCGGGTCCCGCGCCGCCAGGATCAGGAATATGCCGAGGGTGGCGTAGACGCCGACGATCATCAGGAAATAATCGGAATCGGCGGGCGGCCCGGCATGCCACGCCCATCCTGTCGGCCAGACGATGGCGAGCGGATAGACGAGGCAGAAGACGATCCCGAAAAGGACCAGAGCGATTTGCAGCAGCTTGTGCGGTGACATGGCCAATTCTCCCCCGAAGCCCCTTATGGAACGCCGAGGCTAAGACGTTACGGGCATGGAAGCAATCGCCGCAGAGGCGGCGACCCGGCACAGGCCTGCTACGGACCCGCACCGCCACGGTTACCGAACCGGCAGCGGCACGGATGCGCGTACCATCGATTTGCACCACTGCGCCGACCGTCATCGGCACGAATGGCATTCCCGCCGGGACAGGAGGCGAGGAACAGTTCACGCGATACTGAGCACGCGACGGATCGTGATCTGCGCGGTATCATTGTGTGCAGGATCACGCGAGATGAACAGGAAGATTCCCGCCGCCATGGAACCGCTCGGCGCCCCGATGAAAGCCGCGGGCCGGGAAGGGCCCGAGGCGCCGCCCGGCCCGCGCGCCGCTGCGGGCGAGAGTTGGGCGAGGCGATGGGCGCGCTGGGCGCTGGCGGCCGCCTACCTCCTCGCGGGCATCGCTCACCTGCGCTCCCCCGCCGGCTTCGTGGCGATCACGCCCGCCTGGGTGCCGTGGCCGCGCGGAATCGTTGCGCTGACCGGCCTGTGCGAGCTCGCCGGCGCGATCGGCCTGCTCGTCCCCTGGACCCGCCGTGCCGCCGCGATCGGCCTTGCGCTCTATGCGCTGTGCGTGTGGCCCGCCAACATCAACCACGCGCTCCACGACATCCCGCTCGGCGGCGCCCACCTCAGCTGGTGGTACCACGGCCCGCGGCTGGCGCTGCAGCCGGTGATCATCTGGTGGGCCTGGTGGGCCGGCGGCGTGACGGATTGGCCGTTCCGGCGGCGGCGTGTCACTCGATGATGTAGCCGACGATCTTCCATGTGCCGCCTTCCTCGACCAGGACCAGCCTCTCGATCGCATGAGGCTTGTTCGCGAAATCCGCCTCGAAGCGGACGAGCTGATTGCCGTCGCCCGGGCCCGGTATGTCCTCTGCGCCGAGCAGGCGACGCGACAGGACGCGGCCGAGTGGCACCCGACCCTCCACCGACGCCTTGTGCCACATCTCGTAGGTGTTGACCGTCTGGAACCTCTGCGTCGTGCCGGCGAAGCTCTCCTGCCATTTCTGCGCGTCGACCAAAGCGAGCCAGGCGCGCGCCGCCTGCGTGGCGCGGGTTTCGGCGACGGGGGCGGGGGCGCTCTGGGCGGCCGTCGCCGGCCGGTGCTGAGGGGCTGCGGAGAGAGCGAGGGCGGCGATGGCGAGCGAGAACATGGCGATACCTCCGATGGCCCAGGCGGCGCGGCGGTGCGGACCTGGCTTGGCTGTGACGCCTGCCTGACCGGGAGGAGCGGCCAGCGCATCCCCGATTCCACTGTCCCCCACCAATTGAGGGTCGGCACCCTCCGCCTCGCGCAGCAGCCGCGCCGCCTCGCGGCTGCTCGACGCGGAGAGCTTGCGGCGGGCGTCGCGCAACCGCTCGTTGATGGTGTGGACCGACAGCCCGAAATGCCGCGCCATCGACTTGGCGTCGTGGCCGGCCAGCAACAGCCGCAGCGTCTGCTTCTCCTTCTCGGTTAGTGCCTGGTAGCCGTCGGTCATGCCTTCGTCCGCTCCGCGTCGGAGGCGCAGGCTAGGGGGCGGCCGGGCCGTGCGTCACCCCTAAAGAATTGTAGGCTGTCCATGCCCGGGCCGCGCGCAGCCGAGCTCAGGCGGGATCGAACGCGTCGAGGATCGGACACGGGCCCTTCCGGCCGGCGGCGCAGCTCGAGCGGAGCCGATCGAGGGCGGCGCGGGAGGCTTCCAGTTCTGCGATCCTCGCGTTGAGCGCGGCGAGGCGGTTCGCGGCCAGTTCGCGGACGCGGGCGCGGTCGTCCGTGCGGTCGAGCGCGAGCAGCTCGGCAATCTCCTCCAGCGTGAAGCCGGCCGCCTGGGCGCGGCGGATGAAGCGGAGGCGGCGCAGATCCTCCAGCCCGTAGCGGCGGATTCCGCCGGCGCTGGGGGGGACGGCGAGGAGGCCGCGGCGCTGGTAATAGCGCACCGTCTCGACCCCGACGCCGGCCGCCGATCCGAGCCGCGCGATGGTCATGTCTTTCATGCTTGACTCCGTACCATGGTACGGGGGCTAGTACGTGATTCGCCGCAAGGCAAGCACAGGAGAAAGACCATGACCAAAGCGAACGAAACCAAGGCCGCCTGCACCTGCACCGCCGGCAAAGGCGGCTGCCGCTGCAATCCCTGCACCTGCAACAATTGCGGCTGCTGAGCCGGAAGGGTCGCGCCGCGTGGCGCGGCCCTTCTCGTAGTGCCGCGCCGGGGCCGCGGACACTTTCCAGGTTGGAAAGAAATAACTTGCCAACCCGGAAAGTGACGGCTACTCCGCTTTCCATATTGGAAAGACAGGAGACGAGACGTGGACCGGAACGAAGCTGCAGCCGCCCTTGCCGACGTGGGGCGGACCGAACACAGGCTGGCGGAGCGGGCGCATTGGCCGTTCCACCGCCACGCCATGTTCGGCCTCGCCGAGGGGCTCCTGGTGGCGGGGGTGGCCCAGCCGCTCGCAATCACCAGCGGCATGATTGTGGGGGCGCTGGCGCTGGTCGTCGTCTGCGTCACCGACGACCGGCGGCGGCACGGCATGTTCGTCTCCGGCTGGCAGGCGGGGGCGACGCGGCCGCTGACGATTGCGCTGTCGCTGTTCGTCGCCCTGATGCTCGCCGCGTCGATCGCGGTGCGCGAGACCCCCGCCGGGCAGCCGCTCGGCTTCCTGCTCGGCGCCGTCGCCTTTGCCGTCTGCACCTGGGGCAGCCTCCGCTGGGAGCGGATATACCGCGCCCAGCTTGCGCATGGGACGGACCGATGAGCGCGGGCGGCCTCGACACCGCGCTCCACGCCCCGGCCCGGCTGCAGATCGCGGCGCTGCTCGCGCGGGTCGAGGAAGCCGAGTTCGCGACCATCCGCGACATCGTCGAGGTGAGCGACTCCGTCCTCTCCAAGCATTTCGCGGCATTGGGCGAGGCGGGCTACGTCACCCTGCGCAAGGCGACCCAGGACGGGCGGCAGCGCACCTGGGCGTCGCTGACCAGGACGGGACGCAGGGCCTTCGCGGCGCACATGGCGGCCCTCCAGGCGCTGGTCGCGCATGCGCAGGCGGCGGTGGCGGCGGAGTGATGCGCCGCCGTTGCCGCCACGGCCGGCGCGATCGTGGCGGGTCGTCCCGTCGCGGCTAAGGTCACACGAAGGTCTCACCTGTAGCGCCGGCGGCCGCGTTCGCGCGCCCCGATCGGGTCCAGGTAGCGGCACATGTCGGCGAATTCCGGGCTGGAGAGGGCGCCGCCCTGCTGCTGCTTCTCCCAGGCCTCCGCGCCGCGCGCTTCCTCGGCGGCGCGCGCTTCGGCGGCGATGCGGGCTTCGGACTTGGGCGGGCGCTGCTCGGAGAGGAAGTGGGGCAGCTTGCCGTCGAGGATTTCGGCGATCTGGAGCTCGTCGGCGAGGGTTTCGGGGCCGAGCAGCTGCTCGGGCGCCTCCGGCGGCGCCGGCTCCATGGCCTTGAGGCTCGCCTCGAGCGCGACGGGCGGAGGCGCCTCCGCCGCACCCGCGTCCGCGCCCGCCGCACGCGCCGCGGCGGCGTAGCGCTCGGGCTTGAGGTGGCTGAGCAGGAACATCAGCAGGCGGTCGTTGTAGACGCGCTTGGTGCAGACCACTTCGCCATTCTCGTCATAGACGTTGTGCTCGACCCCCTCGAACGCGCGCTCGAAGGCGATGTCTTCCACCAGGCCGCCGGCATGGTGTCGCGCCATGTCCCAGGCGCGTGCGAACGCAGCGCCGTGGGCCGAGCGGCGCAGGCGGTAGGCGGTCTCGCGCGTCATCCCGACCGCCTTCGCCGCGGCGGAGACGAGGCCGGTGTCGGCGAGGACCTCGATGAAGCGGCGCTGCTTCTCCTCGGTCCAACCGTCGTAGCGCGGGCGGCGGCGGACGGGGACCCAGCGATAGTCGGCGGGGTCGTAGCCGCCGGCGGGCGGGGCGCCTTGCTCGGTTGGGTCGGCGAGGCTCGGCGGCGGCGCGGCTGCGGGCGTTGCGCAGTCCGCGAGCGGCGGGGTCTCGACGAGGCGCGGCCCGCCGGCAGGGCTGGGATCGGGAGCCTCGGCCGATGCGGCGGAGGCGGCGAAGGGGCGGTCCGAAACCGCCCGCGAATCGTGCTGCTGTTCCATCCCAATCTTAGAACATAAATGGTACGCTGTAGGAAATGTATTTTTTGCTTACCTCGCCAAGAGATTACTCCGGAATGGCTCAAGCCGGCCTGGTCCGCCGGATCGATCGGAATACAGCGAAACCTGCGGTGAGACCTGAGAGGTGGTTCCAATGACCGGGGCGGTTTACAAGAGCGGGCGGCGCAACACGCTGGAATATCGCGTCTGGTCTGAGTGGCTGGAGGCGGCGGATCGGCTGGCCAAGCGCTACTGCGGCGCGATCGATGGCGACGACCCTTTCGCCTACAACGAATGTGCCAGCGTCAGCGTCCTCGCCGCGGCGGCCGCTTGCGCCGGCTTCGTGGGTCTGGCGGAGTTCAGCACGGCCAAGGCTTCGCGAGAGAACCGGGGGCGCGCCCCGGGGCGGAGCGACTTCTGGATGAAAGCCGCAGGCCGCGAGTGGGCGTTCGAGTTCAAGCAGTGGCTGCCGGTGACAGCGCCGAAGAAGAGGCTCGAGAGCCGAATGAATGCGGCGGAGACGTGCGCAAAGCATATCCTGTCAGGCAGCGCCGATGCCGCCGTCGCGGGGCTGATCGTGCCGCTGTACTACATCGTGGACGGCGTCCGCGCGAATCGCGAGCAGGTCATCGAGAGGGCGCGGAAGAACCTCGGCGAGTTCGCCAAAACGTGTGATTTCGCATGGACCGTCGGTGGCGGTAAGAAGGGGCTGGAGACGTGGCTGCTGTTCAGGGTCGCGAGGCGCTGGCACTAACGCAGCCGGTGCTCGCTAACTCAACGAGGTCCCAGAGGTTGCCGTAGAGGTCCTCGAAGACGGCGACCTTGCCGTAGGGGTGCTCAGCGGGCGGGCGGACGAAGCGGAGGCCGCGGGCGCGGTAGGCGGCGTAGTCGCGGTCGAAATCGTCGGTCTTCAGAAACAGGAAGACGCGCCCGCCAGCCTGGTTGCCGATGAACGCCTCCTGCTCCGGCGAGGCGGCGCGGGCGAGGAGGAGGGTGGCGGCGCCTGGCCCGGCGCCGGGCGGCGCGACGAGGACCCAGCGCTTGTCCTGCTCGGGCTGGTACTCGTCGGCGACGAGGGTGAAGCCGAGCACGCCCGTGAACCAGGCGATCGCCTCGTCATAATCGCGGACGATGAGGGCGATGTGGGCGAGGGATAGGGGCATCGGCTTCCTTGTTGAAGAAAATCGGCACCACTACAATTATATAAATTTGTAGGTGGTGCTTGCCTGTTCCACGACCGTCTGGTACCAGGGCCGTGAGGCTAGGGAGCCATCTCTTCGATGGACAGGCTGCCGTGGTGGCAGTCGCATCGATCGAAGGCCACGCCTCAAGGAGAAAGACCATGATTAACGCACGCGTGATTGGCCACGTCGAAGAAAATCGTATCTACCAGGCAGCGCTGACGCCGCCCAAGGCGAAGGAGCTCTTCTTCGTTTCGACCTACAATTCCGCCGATCCGCTTTCGAACGCGTTCGATAAGCACGGCTATCAGCGGCCGCCATCCCCGGAGCGCTTCGCCGAGATCGGGCGCTATTACGCCGAGGGGAACAACAGGCACAAAATTCCCCCCATCATCATTTCCGTGCGTCTTTCGGACCCCGTCGAGATCAAGCGGTTCCTGAAGCTGCTCGACGCCGGAGACATTGACGGTATCAAGGCGGCATTCGGCGCCTTCGTCGCCTCGGTGATCGACGGCCAGCATCGTTTCCATGGCTTGATCGCCGCTTGGGCCAAAGATGCCGAGTTTCTCCCTCAGATCCCGTGCACGTTGTACTTCGGATTGAGCTTCATCGAGGAAGCAACGATGTTCAACACGATCAACGCCACGCAACGCAAGCTGCCCAAGGCGCTGATCGAAACGACGCGGGGGGACATCACGGAGGCGGCGGACTCCACCTACGCTCAGCAGATTCGCCGGATTACCTTCAGCTTGTGCCGCGATGACGGTTCGGTTTGGGGGCCCATCGACGGCATCGAGCAAATCAACATGACGGGGGTTCGGGATCCGAACCGTCAGGTCACGTACGAAGGGTTGCGCCGATCGACCTCGAACATGTTCCCGGTACAGCTGCTCAGCCGCCTTTCGGCAATCGACGAGCACCTGCCTCTGAAGTACGCGAAGCGCTACTGGGCTGCGGTGGCGAAGGCCTGCGTCGAGGCGTGGAACGGAATGCCCGAGAAGCGGACTGTCGTCGATCCCGACACCGGCGTGGTCACTTTCGAGAAGATCAAGTACCGGATCAAGGACCTGGTTGGCGTCGCCTCGCTGGCCAAGCTCGGGAAGGACGTCATCACGACCCACATCGACTCCGGGAAAGCGACCAAGCTCGAGGAACTCGTGGACAACCTCGCAGTGGTCGACTGGGAGAAGTCGCCCACCAACAAATGGATGCGTAGCCAGGCCGGGTTCGCTGGGCAGAAGGAGCTGTACACCCTTCTCTATGAGCTGGCCTACAATGGGGCCGAGCCGGAGAGCACTGATTTCGGCGAGCTCGAAGGCGAGGTGTTGGAAGACGCCTGAGACGTCTCAACAGGCAAACGGAAAGGGCCGCGCGAGCGGCCCTTTCTTTTACGCTTAGTCGTGCTCGCGGCCGCCGGCTCCGACGTAGAGCTCCGAGCCGGTCTCCCGAAACTTCTCGCTCATCTCGGCCATCCCGGCTTGCGCCTCCGTCGCCTCTAGGAAGGTGTCAGCGGTGGCGTTCTGCTTCGCGGCGAAGTCGCGCACCTCTTGGGTGATCTTCATCGAGCAGAACTTCGGGCCGCACATCGAGCAGAAATGCGCCGTCTTCGCGCCCTCCGCCGGCAACGTCTGGTCGTGATATTGCTCCGCCGTGTCGGGGTCGAGGCTGAGGTGGAATTGGTCGCGCCAGCGGAATTCGAACCTTGCGCGTGACAGGGCGTCGTCGCGCATCTTGGCGGCCGGGTGGCCCTTCGCCAAATCCGCCGCGTGGGCGGCCAACTTGTAGGTTACGACGCCGACCTTGACGTCGTCGCGGTCGGGGAGGCCGAGATGTTCCTTGGGGGTGACGTAGCAGAGCATCGCGGTGCCGAACCAGCCGATCATCGCGGCGCCGATGGCCGAGGTGATGTGGTCGTAGCCGGGGGCGATGTCGGTGGTGAGGGGCCCCAATGTGTAGAAGGGGGCTTCGCCGCAGGCTTCGAGCTGCTTGTCCATGTTGGCCTTGATCTTGTGCATCGGCACGTGGCCGGGGCCTTCGATCATGACCTGGACGTCGTGCTTCCAGGCGATCTGGGTGAGCTCGCCGAGCGTCGCCAGCTCGGCGAATTGCGCCTCGTCATTGGCGTCCGCAATTGAGCCTGGCCTCAGGCCATCGCCGAGGCTGAAGGCGATGTCGTACGCCTTCATGATCTCGCAGATCTCCTCGAAGCGGGTGTAGAGGAAGCTCTCCTTGTGGTGGGCGAGGCACCATTTGGCCATGATCGAGCCGCCGCGGCTGACGATGCCGGTGACGCGCTTGGCGGTCATCGGGATGTAGGGGAGGCGGACTCCGGCGTGGATGGTGAAATAATCGACGCCCTGCTCGGCCTGCTCGATCAACGTGTCGCGGTAGATTTCCCAGGTGAGGTCCTCGGCGACGCCGCCGACCTTTTCCAGCGCCTGGTAGATGGGGACGGTGCCGATCGGGACGGGGGAGTTGCGGACGATCCATTCGCGGGTGTCGTGGATGTTGCGGCCGGTGGAGAGGTCCATGACCGTGTCGGCGCCCCAGCGGATCGACCAGACCATCTTGTCGACCTCGGCGGCGACGTCGGAGGCGACCGCCGAGTTGCCGATGTTCGCGTTGATCTTGACGAGGAAGTTGCGGCCGATCGCCATCGGCTCGGACTCGGGGTGGTTGATGTTGTTGGGGATGATGGCGCGGCCGCGGGCGACCTCGTCGCGGACGAATTCGGGGGTGACGTAGTCGGGGATCGAGGCGCCGAAATCCTGGCCGTCGCGGATTTGGGCCGCGATGGCATCGCGGCCCAGGTTCTCGCGGACGGCCACATATTCCATTTCGGGGGTGATGATGCCCTTCCGGGCGTAATGCATCTGGCTGACGTTGGCGCCGGCCTTGGCGCGCAGCACCTTGCGGCGGACGTTCGGGAAGGGCGCTACGCCGCCCGAACGATCGGGGCCGAGCTGGCCGTTATCCTCGGGCCTGACCTCGCGCTGGAGGACCTCCTCGACGTCGCCGCGGGCGCGGATCCAGTCGCGGCGGAGTTCGGGCAAGCCGGCCATGATGTCGATCGTGGTCGCGCCGTCGGTATAGGGGCCGGACGGATCGTAGACCCTGAGGGGCGGCTCGCCGCAGCCCGGCTCGAGGTGGATCTCGCGCATCGCGACCTTGAGCGGGCCGACATGGACCTTGCGGCTGCCGCGGATCGGGCCGGTGGTCACTTTCAGTTCGGTGCGGGCGGGGACGTCGGCCATGTGTCGCTCTCCAAATCGGAGGGAGAGCGGGCGGGCCGCCTCTCCCTCCCTACGCCGGTGTAAGCCGGATCAGGTTCGACGGGTCTCGGCTGCCAGGCCGACTCTCAACCGCAGGCGTCAGCGGTTCCCCGGGGAATGGCTCTCGCTTAGGCCGTCCGGAGCGCCTGCGGAAGGGGCAGGCGCTTGATCGAAGCGGTTTTCTGGTGTGTCATCGCGCGAAAGGGGGCTCACCATGCGCATATCGATGATGCTTGCCGCTGCGGCGCTAACCGCGGCGCCCTTGGTCGCCGCCGCTCCGCCGCCCGCTTCGACAGTCTCCCTCGCATCCGGTGAGTCGATCGTCGTTCGCGTCGACTCCGACGGCGCCGTCACGGCGGCAGCCCCGGTACCGGCCCCTCCATTGACCGATTTGGACGCCTATTCGCTGGGGAAGATTGCCAGCACGGAGGTGCCCCAGGACGCCAAGGTCCTGGCACCGGCCTTCACGCTGAAGGGCGAGGGGCCGCCTCCCACCCGCATCGCCCGCGGCCAAATTCGCTTCACCTTCCGCGACGTCGCCGGCAGGACACCGCACGAGGCCCTGCTCACGATCGAGAACGGCTATCGGCAGGGGCTGACCTATACGGCGGTCATAGGGCTCGGCGGCCGCTCGAAGCCGACGGACGTGTGCCTCGTCTTGCCCGGCAAGCGCGGCTACGAGCATTGGCCGTTTCCGCTCGACAGGATCGAACTCGCCAACCTTCGCCTGCGGCCGTGGAGGGAAGGAGATGCGGTGACCTGCCGGTGAGTATCTGCCCCAGGCGTTGAGTTTCTATTATGTTCTGTTATTACGCGCCACATGCGACTCGCCGCTCGCCTTGGCGACGACTACGGGGAGGCAGTGACCTCTCCGCTTTCGATTCTCCAGCGCACCTTCGGCTTTCCTTCCTTCCGCGGCGTGCAGGAGGCGGTGGTGGACCGCGTCATGGCGGGGCGGCACACGCTGGCGGTGATGCCGACGGGGGCGGGCAAGTCGCTCTGCTACCAGCTGCCAGCGCTGGCGCGGGAGGGGACGGCGCTCGTCGTCTCACCGCTGATCGCGCTGATGCACGACCAGATTCGCTCGGCCGATGCGTTCGGGATGCGGGCGGCGTCGCTCACGTCCGCAGACCCGGAGGAGGAGCGGCAGCAGACGCTGGCGCGGCTGAAGCGCGGCGAGCTCGATCTGCTCTACGTGGCGCCGGAGCGGGCGAGCACGCAGGGGTTCCGGGAGCTGGCGGCGCGCACGCCTCTGTCGCTGATCGCCGTCGACGAGGCGCATTGCGTCTCGGAATGGGGGCACGATTTCCGGCCGGACTATCGCCTGCTGCGGCCGCTGCTGGACGCGTTTCCGGGGGTTCCGCGGCTGGCGCTGACGGCGACGGCGGACAAGGCGACGCGGGCCGACATCCTCGTCCAGCTCGGCATTCCGGACGACGGCCTGATCGTCGCCGGCTTCGACCGGCCCAACATCCGCTACCATGTCCGGCCGCGCGACGGGGTGGGGCAGCAGCTGAAGGCTTTGCTTGCCGAGCAGCCGGGGCCGGGAATCGTCTACGTGACCAGCCGCGACAAGGCGGAGAAGCTCGCCGAGCAGCTCGGGAGCGGCGGGCGGCGCGCGCTGCCCTATCATGCCGGGCTCGACCCGCGGGTGCGGGCGCGCAACCAGGCGGCGTTCGTCGCGTCGGAGGACATGGTGATGGTGGCAACCGTCGCCTTCGGCATGGGCATCGATAAGCCCGACGTGCGCTTCGTCGCCCATGCCGGCATCCCGAAATCCGTCGAGGCCTATTATCAGGAGACGGGCCGCGCCGGGCGCGACGGCGATCCCGCCGAGGCGTGGCTGTTCTGGGGCGCCGAGGATTTCGCCCGCGCCCGCTCGAGGCTCGAAAGCGAGGTGCCGGAGGAGAGGCGGGGCGGGGAGCGGCAGCGGCTCAATGCGCTGGCGGCGCTCGTCGAGACGGGCGCGTGCCGGCGGGCGCTGCTCCTCCGGCACTTCGGCGACGAGGCGCCGGAGCAATGCGGCAATTGCGACAATTGCCTCAGCCCGCCGACGACGGTGGACGCGACGCAGACGGCGCAGAAACTGCTCTCCGCCGCCTTCCGGACCGAGATGCGGTTCGGCGTGCAGCATCTGACCGACGTGCTCGCCGGGAAGGATACCGAGAAGGTGCGCTCGTTCGGGCACGACCGGTTGTCGGTGTTCGGCATCGCGGACGAGGAGGAGCTGGCGCTGGTCAAGCCGGTGGCGCGGGCGCTGATGGCGCGGGACGCGCTGCGCGCCGATGCCTATGGCGGCCTGTCGTTCGGGCCGGGGGCGAAGCCGATCCTCAAGGGGGAGCAGCGGCTCGATCTCGTCGTGCAGCCGAAGCGCGAGCGGCGGCGGCGGGCGAACCGGGACTCCAACCCCGAGGGCGATCCGCTGTTCGACGCGCTGAGGGCCTGCCGCCGCGACCTCGCCGCCGCGCAAGGGGTGCCGCCCTACGTCATCTTCCACGATTCGACCCTGCGCGAGATTGCGGCGGTGAAGCCGACATCGCTGCAGGCGCTGTCGCGTGTCTCCGGGGTCGGGGCGGCGAAGCTCGACAAATACGGGGCTGCCTTCGTCGAGGTGGTGCGCGGCTTCGAATAACCCATCGTTCGATGAGGCGCATCGGTGCGTTGAAATCCGTCGGCAGAGGGAGATAGGTTCGCGCCATGAGGATCATGCCCCGCATCGCCCGTCTCGCCGCCACCTGCGCCTCCGCCGTCGCGCTGGCTTGCCCCGCTCCGGCGGCGCCCGCCCAGGATCTGCCCACCGGACAGCGCCTGACGCCGACGGCGGCGCCGGACGCGCGGTTCGAGCCGCTCGTCGTCCGCACCGGCCCGAACCCCGGCTACGTCGCCGACGGCGCGGCGGCGATCGCCACCAGCCCCGACGGGCGGGAGATGCTCGTCCTGACCAGCGGCTACAACAAGTTCAACGGGCCGGACGGGAAGGCGATCCCGGCGCAATCGGTGCAATATGTGCTCCGCTATGCGGTCGATGCGGCGGGCAGCCGCTGGGTGCAGACGCTGACGGTGCCGAACAGCTTCGGCGGCATCGCCTGGCGCCCCGACGGCAGCGGGTTCGTGGTCGGCGGCGGCGTCGACGACGTGGTGCATGTGTTCGTGCGGCAGGGCGACACTTTCGCCGAGCGCGGCACCATCCCGCTCGGCCACAAGGAAGGCCTCGGCGCGGACGTCAAGCCGCAGGCGGCGGGGATCGCGGTCAGCCCGGACGGCCGCCGCGCCCTCGTTGCCAATTATTTCAACGATTCCGTCAGCCTCGTCGATCTTGACGGGCTGCGGGTGGTGGCCGAGCAGGACCTGCGGCCGGGCAAGATCGACCCCCGGCGGGCAGGCGTGCCGGGGGGCGAATATCCGTTCGCAATCGCCTGGACCGATCCCGCTCACGCCTGGGTCTCGGCGCCGCGCGACCGCGAGCTGGTCCGCCTCGCGGTGGCCCCGACCGGCCTCGCCGTGGACAGAAGAGTGCCCACAATCGGCGAGCCTACCGCCTTGCTAGCCGACCCGCGTAGCGGGCGGTTGTACGCGGTGGAGGACAATGACGACCGCCTCGCCATCGTCGATGTTGCGCGCCAGCGACTGGTCGCACAGCCGCGGCTCGCGCTCCCCGATGCGCTGGGCGCGCCCAAGCTCGGCAAGGGGCTCAATCCCAACGCGCTCGCCCGGCTCCCCGACGGACGACTGCTCGTCACCCTGGGCGGCATCAACGCGGTCGCCATCGTCGCACCGACGGCGGACGGGGCGGCCGTCGAAGGGCTGGTGCCGACCGGCTGGTATCCAAGCGCCGTCGCCGTCGCGGGTAATGCGCGGGTATTCGTCGCCAACCGCAAGAGCCCGCCTGGCCCGAACCCGCAGGGCTGCGCGCCCAAGCTCGCCATCTACCGCGGCCAGCCCAATGCCTGCGGGGCGGCGAACCAATATATCTTCCAGCTGGAGAAGGCCGGCCTGCTGCAATTCCCGCTGCCGGCGGGCAAAGCGCTGGCGGCGGCGACCCTGCAGGTGGCGAGCAACATCGGCCTCGCCGACGCCGCCGCCCGCGCCGCGGCCGAAGCGCGAATGGCGGCGATCCGGGCGCGCATCCGGCACGTCGTCTTCATCATCAAGGAGAATCGCACCTACGATCAGGTGCTCGGCGATCTTGACGTGGGCAACGGCGATCCGCGCCTCGCCATCCTCGGCAAGCCGCTGTCGCCCAACCACCATGCCTTGGCGCGGCAGTTCGTGACGCTCGACAATTTCTACGATTCGGGGGAGCAGTCGAGCACCGGCTGGAGCTGGTCGACCGCCGCGCGGGCCACGGATCTGCTCGAGAAGACGGCGCCGGTAAACTATGCGAGCCGCGGCCTCGCCTACGAATCGGAGGAGACCGACCGCTTCATTCCGACCCAGCTGAGCCCCGCCGAGCGGCGCGCCGCCAATCCCAAATTGTCGGCCGACCCCGATCTCTTGCCGGGGCCCGCCCTGCTCGTCGCGCCCGATCCCGAGGACGACGACAAGCCCGGCCAGGGCTTCCTGTGGGATGCGGCGATCCGCGCCGGGCTATCGGTGCGCAATTACGGCTTCTCCGATGCGTCGAACTACGATTCCGGCGAGCCGGGGTCTGTCCCCGTGATCCGCGAGCCGTTCAAGGAGAAACGGCGGGTCTACACGCCCGGCGACCGGCTGCTCGCCCGCCGCAGCGACCCCTATTTCCGCGGCTTCGACCAGAAGCTCGCCGATTATTGGCGCGTGCTCGAATGGCAGCGGGAGTTCGATGCGCAGGACGCCGCGGGAAATGTGCCGGCGCTGACGCTGATGCGCCTCAGCCACGATCATTTCGGGGATTTCGACAAGGCGCTGGACAAGGTGAACACGGTCGAGACGCAGATGGCGGACAATGATTATGCTTTAGGGCTGGTGGTGGAGCGCATCGCCCGCAGCCGCGCCGCCGGATCGACACTGGTCTTCGTCATCGAGGACGATGCGCAGAACGGCGCCGACCATGTCGACGCGCGCCGGTCGCTGGCGCTGGTCGCAGGACCCTATGTCCGGCAGGGTGCCCTGGTCTCGACCCGCTACACCACGGTGAACCTGCTCCGCACCATCGAGGCGGTGCTTGGGCTGAGGCCGCTCGGGCTGAACGACGCGCTCGCGCTGCCGATGGCGGACCTGTTCGACCCAGCGCAAGCGGGCTGGACCTACCGCGCCCAAGCCGCCGATGTGCTGCGCACGACCCAGCTGCCGATTCCGGCGGAGCGCTACGCGGCGCGGACGGCGGCCGCGACCGCCTGCACGGGCCGGAGCGCCGCGTGGTGGGCCGAGGCGATGCGGGGGCAGGATTTCCGCACCGAGGACCGCCTCGACACCCGCGCCTTCAACGCCGCTTTGTGGCGGGGCCTCGGCGACGGCCCCGAGCCAGCCGCGGCGACGGGCGCCGACCTGCGGGGCGGCCGCGATCGGCTGCTGGCTTTGGTGGGTAGCAGCGTGCATTGCCCGTCGCCGCAATGAAGAAGCTCTCCGAGGATGTCTGGGTTGCGGGGCAGATCTTGCCCGGAGACGTGGCTGCGGTAGCGGCGGCGGGGGTGCGGACGATCGTCAACAATCGACCGGATCATGAGGAGCCGGGGCAGCCGCTTGGCGCCGACATCGAGGCGGCGACGACGGCAGTGGGGCTTGGCTACCGGCACATTCCGGTGGCTGGCGGCTTTTCCCCTGCGCAGGTCGAAGCGATGGCGGAGGCGCTGGAGGCGGGGCCGGTGCTGGCATTCTGCAAGTCCGGCACGCGTTCGACCTATTTGTGGGCGCTGTCCGAGTCCGGTCGGGGCGTTCCGTCTGCGGAGCTTCTGGAAGCCGCGGCGGGCGCTGGCTACGATTTGCGGCCGATCCTGCCTTATCTCGGCGGAGGCTGACCGGCCGCTGGCGTCAGTTGATGTCCTGGCGGCGGAAGGCGACGAAGGTGCCTGCTGTGAGCGCGGCGATCCAGGCGGCGGCGACGGCGAGGGAGGTGGTCCAGCCGAGCGCGACGATGCGGCCGTCCGGGAACGGCGCCTTGTGGGCGACCCCGTCGCTGATCCACGAGGCGAGGTTGACGAGGTGGTAGCCGGGGAGGGCGTGGTAGAGGGTCCAGATCAGGCCCGGCGCGTAGGGCGCAAGGAACGGGCCCAGGCCCACGAAAAGCTTCTCGACGATGGCGATGACGACGCCGATGACCAGCGCCGCGACCATCGAGCGGGTGAGGACGGCGGCGAGGCTGATCGAGCCCAGCGTGAAGAGGAAGGGCGCGAGGCCCGCGAGCGCGGTGCGGCCATGCGCATCGAGGAGGGCCGCGGCGGTGACGCCGTCGGGAACCGCGCGGCCCCGCACGGCGCCCTCAAGCCAGGTGAAGACCAGCGAGATGATTGCGGTGAGCGCCAGCGCGGCGACGAGCAGCAGGAAGATCGTCGCCAGCTTGGCGGCGACGAGGGTGATGCGGGAGCGGTGCGGGACGACCAGCTTCCAGGTGTTCCAGCCATATTCGCCGGCGAACACGACGGCGACATAGGCGGCGATGAGGATGCGGCCGATCGACTGGTCGGGGAGCTTCCAGATGAGCGCCGTCTGCTGGATCCAGGCGGCGGCGGTGACCGGCTTGGCGGTGTCGGGGCCGGAATGGGCGAGGCCGACCGCGACCGAAATCCCGAAGCCGATGAGGAACAGCGCCGGGTAGAGCCAGACCAGGAACCAGGTAGCCTTGTGGCGGGTGAGCTTCAGGCGCTCGGCGGCTATGGCGTCAAGCATCGGGCGCCTCCGGCTGGGTGATCGACAGGAAGACGTCTTCCAAGTTCCGCTGCTCGGCGGCGAGGGCGAAGAGGTTGGCGCCGGCGCCGATCAGGCGGCGGGCCACCTCGGGCGCCTCGTCCTTCGTCGCATCGACGAGCAAGGCGTCGCCGGAGCGCTCGACCTTCCAGCGGGCAGTCAGCGCGGCTTCGGCGATATCGAGCGGCGCCGCCTCGACCCGCAGGCCCGCATCCTGGCGAAGCAGCTCGGCAATGCCCGATTCGCGCACCACCTCGCCCTTGCTGACGATGGCGACGCGGTCGCAGACCTGCTGGACTTCGTGGAGCAGGTGGCTGGAGAGGAAGACCGACTTGCCGCGGTCGGCGGCGAGGCCGCGGATCAGGGCGCGCATCTCCTGGATGCCGGCGACGTCGAGGCCGTTCACCGGCTCGTCGAGGATGACGATGTCGGGGTCGTTGAGCAGGGCCGCGGCGACGCCGAGGCGCTGGCGCATGCCGGTCGAATAGCCCTTCACCTTGCGCTTCGCGTCCTTGGCGAGGCCGACCTGGTCGAGGAGCTCGTCGATGCGGGCGCCGTCGCCGCCGTGGGTTTTGGCCACGACTTCGAGGTTCCGGCGCCCGGAGAGGAAGGGGTAGAAGGCGCCGCCGTCGACGAGGGAGCCGACGCGGCGGAGCACCGACGGGTTGCGGCGCAAATCCTCGCCGAACAGCCGGACTTCGCCGCCGCTCGGGGCGATGAGGCCGAGCATCATGCGGATGGTCGTGCTCTTGCCGGCGCCGTTGGGGCCGAGGAAGCCGTAGACCTCGCCCGGCGCGACGGTGAGGCTGACGCCGCGCACGGCACGAACGCCGCCGCCGCGGCGGCCGTAGGTCTTGCTGACGTTCACCAGTTCGACGACCGGCGGCGCGTTCTCACTCATCGGCTACGTCGTTTTCCTGCTGCGGCACCGAAGTGTATTAGAGCCGCGATACAGTGTGGGTGTCAAGTCTCGGCCTCTCGTCCTCCCTGTCGCGAAGCGATGGGGAGGGGGACCGCACGAAGTGCGGTGGAGGGGCCTTGCGGAGTCCGAGGAGGCCCCTCCACCATGCTTCGCATGGTCCCCCTCCCCATGAGGCTTCGCCTCACGGGGAGGACTGGGATGACCTCATGGCGTCAGAGCTGGTGGCCGCTCCGGAGGCGCTTGGTGTCGAGATAGGCTTGGTTGTGGCGATTGCCGCCGGTCCTGAGGGGGACCTGCTCGACCACCCCGATCCCCGCCGCCTCCAGCCCCGCCACCTTGCGGGGATTGTTGGTGAGGAGGTGGACCTCCTCCTGGCCGAGCAGGCGGAGCATGGCGGCGGCGACGCCGAAGTCGCGCTCGTCGTCGGCGAAGCCGAGGCGCAGGTTCGCGTCGACCGTGTCGAAGCCCTGGTCCTGCAGCGCGTAGGCCCTGAGCTTGTTGACGAGGCCGATGCCACGGCCCTCCTGCCGGAGGTAGAGGAGGATGCCCCAGCCGGCGGCGGCGATGGCGGCAAGGGCGGCGTCGAGCTGCGGGCCGCAGTCGCACTTCAGGGAGCCGAGCACGTCGCCGGTCAGGCATTCGCTGTGGAGGCGGACGAGCGGCGGCATGCCGTTGGGAGCGCCGATGAGGAGGGCGACATGTTCGGCGGCATCCTCTTCCGCGCGGAAGGCGACGATCTCGGCCTTCTCCGCCGCGGCCGTCGGCAGCTTCGCGCGGGACGCGATGCGGAGGGCGGGGATGTGCTCGAACTGCTCGACCTCCGCCGGGGTCACGGCCGGCGCCCCCTCGCCGGCGCGGCCGCCGATGAAGAAGGCGGGGAGGAGGCCGGCGCGGCGGGCGAGGACGATTGCGGCGAAGGCGGCGCGGTCGCAGGCGAGCGGGACCGTGCGGAACGGGCCCTTCAAGGGCTTGGCGAGGTCGAGCGCGGGGTCGGCGATGGCGGTCGCTTCGGCGAGGTCGACCCAGGAGGTGCGCAGGATCCGCACCGGACCGGTGGGGGTGCCGTCGCGCTGGTTGGCGAGCTTCAGCGTCACGGCGCGGTTGCCGGAGACGAGGAGATCGGCCGGCCCGTCCGCGTCGAAGGCGGCGAGGGCCGCGTCGTCGGCGGTTTCGACGGCGAGGAAGGCGGTGCCGTCGATTGTCACCGGCCAGCCGCGCCGGAGCGCGTCGATGGCATGGGCGACGGCGCGGCTGGCGCTCACACGGCGAACTCGGTGACGAGCGGCACGTGGTCGGACGGCCGCTCCCAGTTGCGGCAGGGCTCGTGGACGTGGTGGCCGACGGAGAGCTTAGCGACGTCGGGCGTCGCCCACATATGATCGAGCCGGCGGCCGCGGTCGTTCTTCGTCCAGTCGGGTGAGCGGTAGCTCCACCAGGTGTGGAGGCGCGTGGGGGCGGGATGGAAGTGGCGGCCGAGATCGACCCAGCCGTTGCTCGCCTGGAGCGCGGTGAGGGCGGCGACTTCGATGGGCGTGTGGCTGACGACGTTGAGGAGCTGCTTGTGGCTCCAGACGTCGCATTCGAGCGGGGCGACGTTGAAGTCGCCGACGATGATGGTCGGCGCCGCGCAGGCTTCGGACCAGCGCGTCATCCGCTCGATGAAGTCGAGCTTCTGGCCGAACTTGGGGTTCACATTGCGGTCCGGCACGTCGCCGCCGGCGGGGACGTAGACGTTCTCGAGGCGGATGCCGTTGGGCAGGCGGACGCCGATGTGCCGCGCCTCGCCGTTCGCCTGCCAGTCGTGGCGGGCCTCTTCGACGAGCGGGATCTTGGAGAGGATCGCGACGCCGTGGTGCATACGCTGGCCGCAGACGATGCGGTGCACGTAGCCCAAGCGGTGGAAGCCTTCGCCGGGGAAGAGGTCGTCGGTGACCTTCGTTTCCTGGAGGCAGAGGATGTCGGGCGCTTCCTCAGTGAGGAACTTCTCGACGATGCCGAGGCGCGCGCGGACGGAATTGATGTTCCAGGAAGCGATCTTGAGGGGCATGCGGGGGATGTAGTGTCAGGCGCGGCGGGTGTCGATGATTGTGCCTCCCCATCCGCAGGATGGGGAGGGGGACCACCGCAGGTGGTGGAGGGGTATTCGTGGATTCGGCGCCTGCTAAATACCCCTCCACCACCCTTCGGGTGGTCCCCCTCCCGATCTGGCGATGGGGAGGCATAAAAGCAAAGGCCCCCGCTCCGGGGGCGTGGAGCGGGGGCCAACCAGGCGTTATTCACGCGAGGCTCGATCGCAGGGGGCCTCGTCAGGCAACAGGGGGAAATCCCAACGGCGACTCCCCGCGACCGCATGGCCTTATCTAGTGCCGGCTAGCTGTCGCGAGGATGAATGGAGTCAACCAATCACACGCCCGGTGCGCGGATCCGTCCACCGGAATGCGGTGGCGGAGACCGGCGCGTTGAAGCGCTGGTTGGAGAGCCGGACGATCGTCTGATTGTTCTGCGAATCGAGGACCGTCCACCCCTGGAGGGTGAGGCCGGCGGGGCCGTGACCCTTGGCGAAGGCGACGGTGATGGTGCCGAATTCCGGCCGCTGCGGATCGCGCGCCGAGATGACGATGCTGCCGCCATCGTCGCGCACTACGCGGGCGATGCGGGAGAGGTCGGGGCGGGCGTTGAGCAGCACCGACAGCGGCGAATTGACGATCGGCACGCGCTGCACGCGTTTCACCTGATAGTCGATGACGTGGATCGCCTTGTCGTCGCCGATGACGAGGAGCGGCACGCCCTTCTGATATTCGAAGCGCAGCCGCCCGGGGCGCTTTAAGGTGAGGGTACCGGTCAGCGTCTGGCCGCGCCGGTCGGTCTGGGCGAAGCTCGCGGTCATGGAATCGACCGCGCGGAAATGGGCCTGGACCTGCGCCAGGGTCTGCGACGGCTGGGCGGCGACGACCGGCGCGGGCGCCAGCGCGACGGCGGCGGCCGCCGGCATCGCGGCGAGGAGAAGCGTCTTCAAACGCACCATGAGGAACTCCGTGGGATAGGGATTTCGAGGCGAGCGCCTATCGTTACGCCCTTGAATGCGGTGTGAACCCGCCGGGTTCCATCGCTCAGCCGAAGGCGAGCCGGCAGCGGCCGCTGCGCCAAAGCTCTAGGTCGCACTGCCGGAGGATGTCCATTCCGATGAGAGCGTCGAACTCGAACGCGTTCGTAAGTTCGATGCCGATCACTTCGTCGAACACGAAGGGGAAAGCCGGCGCGCCGGACATCGCTGCGTCGGGGGGCAGGCCGATCCGGAACGCGTAGCGCTCAACCTGTCCCTCGCCTTGTGCGCATGTGAGCGGCGTTTGCCGAGACCCGTCAGCTGCAGCTTCTCGGCCAAGCGGCGGGACACACCACTGATGGACGAGCCCGTGTCGAGAAGCGCGCGGCCTTCGATTCCGGTCAGGTGGGTGACGGGGAACGGCGCGAGAACCAGTGCCGGGAGGAGAATACGCCGCTGTTCGCGCTTCCACTCAATGGCCGACATGCGACCAGAAGCCGAGGTCAATCGGCTCGTCCGTTACCTCCTGGATCGAGAAAATACCGTCTGGGAACAGTTGGACGGCGGCACCGAGTGCCGCGCGCGGTGTATCGAAATAATCCACGATTCGGCCCTCGCGCATGAGGGCCAGCTGGTCCCGGTGCTCCGGCAGGATCGTTCCAAGCACACGGACGAACGCATCATAGTTACGATCGACTTCCTGGCGCTGGCGCTCGCTCGTCATGTCGGTCCTCCACGTGCTTAGTAGCACGGGCGCGATATTCCCGTCGGGGCGAGAGTCGAGCCGTGCAGGAAACGAGTCGAGCCGCTCACCCGATCGGCCGGCCTTCCGGGTCGACCAGCACTTCGCGGCGGCCGACATGGTCGGGGACGCTGACGATGCCGTCTTTCTCCATCCGCTCGATGAGGCGCGCGGCATTGTTGTAGCCGACGCGGAGCTGGCGCTGGAGGTAGGAGGTGGAGGCCTTCTGGCTCTCGGCCACCGTCTGGATCGCCTTGCGGTAGAGCTGGGCCTCCGGGTCGTCGTCGCCGGTCGGCTGGCCTTCGAACATGTAGCCGCCGTCCTCGGGCTCCTCGGTCACCGACTGGACGTATTCCGGGCGGCCCTGGCCCCGCCAATGCTCGGCGACGGCGCGGACCTCTTCATCCGAGACGAAGGGGCCGTGGACGCGGGCGATCTGCTTGCCGCCGGGCATGTAGAGCATGTCGCCCTTGCCCAGGAGCTGCTCGGCGCCCTGCTCGCCGAGGATGGTGCGCGAATCGATCTTCGAAGTGACGGCGAACGAGATGCGGGTCGGCAGGTTCGCCTTGATGACGCCGGTGATGACGTCGACCGACGGGCGCTGCGTCGCCATGATCAAATGGATGCCGGCCGCCCGCGCCTTCTGGGCGAGGCGCTGGATGAGGAACTCGACCTCCTTGCCGGCGGTCATCATCAGGTCGGCGAGCTCGTCGACGATGACCACGATCTGGGGGAGGACGTCGTAGTCGAGCTCCTCCATCTCATAGGTCGGCTGGCCGGTCTCGGCGTCGTAACCGGTCTGGACACGGCGGCCCATCGACTGGCCCTTGGCCTTCGATTCGCGCACCTTCGCGTTGAAGCTCGACAGTTGGCGCACGCCGACCGATGCCATCATCCGGTAGCGCTCCTCCATCTGCTCGACCGTCCATTTCAAGGCGCGGATCGCCTTGGCGGGCTCGGTGACGACCGGGGAGAGGAGGTGGGGGATGTCGTCGTAGATGCTGAGTTCCAGCATCTTCGGGTCGATCATGATCATTTTGCACTGCTCGGGCGTCAGCCGGTATAGCAACGACAGGATCATGCAGTTCAGGCCCACCGACTTGCCCGAGCCGGTGGTGCCGGCGACGAGCAGGTGGGGCATCGGCGCGAGATCGGCGACGACCGGGTCGCCGGCGATATTCTTGCCCAGCACGATGGGAAGCTGGGCGACCTGGTCCTCGAAGGCGTGGCTGGCGATGAGCTCGGACAGCGACACCATCTCGCGCTTCGGGTTCGGTAGCTCGATGCCGATGACGGAGCGGCCGGGGATGGTGGCGACGCGGGCGGAGAGCGCCGACATGTTGCGGGCGATGTCGTCGGCAAGCTGGATGACCCGGCTCGCCTTGATGCCGCTGGCCGGCTCCAGCTCGTACATGGTGACGACGGGGCCTGGGCGGACCTCGACGATCTCGCCCTTCACCGAGAAGTCCGCCAGCACGGTCTCGAGCAGGCGGGCGTTGCGCTCGAGGCTGGCTTTGTCGAGCGTCGTGTTGCTGTGCTTGGGCGCCGGCGCGAGGAGGTCGAGGCCCGGCAGCTGGTAGGAATCGCCGAGCGCGAGGGAGGCCTGGCGGTCGCGCGCCGGGCGGCGGGCGGGCTCCGGGCCGCGGACGCGGTCGGCGATGACGGTGCGCGGCGGCTCGGCGGGGGCGACGACCGGCGTGCGGGCCGGCCGCTCGGGGCGCGGGAGGTCGTCCTCCTCCTCGTCGTCGAACATGGCCGGCGAGGGCAGCGCACGCTGGCGCTTGGGGAGGCGGCGGCTCGCGATCCACTCGCGCTCCTCGGTGCGCAGGGCAAGCCCGAACCAGGCGAAGGTGAGGCCGCCGGCGGTGAGCAGCACCATCGCCGCGATCCGGAACGGCTGGACGATGGCGGCGTCACCGATCTTGCCCAAGCCGGCGCCGATCAGGCGGGCCAGCGACAGGCCGAGCGCGCCGCCCCAGGCCGCGGGAAGCCCGTTGACGGCGCCGCCCACCAAGAGTCCCGCGGCGGCGCCGATCAGCACCATCGCGACGAGGGTGAGGAGCAGCGAGCGAACCCAGCGGCCGGCGCTGCCCAGCCGCGCGATGCGGAAGCCGGCGAGGCCTATGAG
The DNA here is from genome assembly GCF_036403745.1 of Allosphingosinicella sp. GTDB lineage: Bacteria > Pseudomonadota > Alphaproteobacteria > Sphingomonadales > Sphingomonadaceae > Allosphingosinicella. The sequence goes on along the minus strand of NZ_DASWQI010000037.1, from coordinate 48,409 downwards.
CGGCAGCAGGAGAAGCGACGGCGGACCGAACAGCGCGAGCAGCAGGTCTGACGCATAGGCGCCGGGGCGGCCGATCCAATTGCCGACGGGGCCCGCCGCGGCGGTGTCGAGCGACGGGTCGGTCGGCTTGTAGCTGACCAGGGCAAGGAACAGCAGCAGCGCGAGCGCGCCCAAAGCGCCGCCCAGCAGGAGCCGGCCAGTGCGCTGCATTCCCTTGCGCATGCCGGTGCGCCATTGCGCCAGTTTGTCCTGGCGGGCGCCTGCCGCGACCGTCGCCATACCCCGTGCCCCTATTGTTCCGACCTTGGTTCATGCGCCTTCGCGGAGTCCGCGGTCAAGCGCTTGGCGTTGCATCCTTGCATCGGTAAGGCGGCAAAATGGAGCGAAGCGACGTCATCATCCTCGGCGGCGGCCTCGTCGGCCTCACCCTTGCCCTCGCGCTGGACCGCCACGGCCTGTCCGCGGCAATCGTCGACCCCGCCGATCCCGCAACCACCACCGCGCCCGCTTATGACGGCCGCGCTACCGCCATCGCCAGCGCCTCGTGGCGGATGTTCGAGACGCTCGGCATCGCCGACCGCCTGGAGGGCGAGGGCTGCGCGATCCGCACGATAAGGGTGAGCGAGGGCCTTTCGCCCGGCGGCATCGTCTTCGACGCGCCGGAGGAGGACGATCCGCTCGGCATCATGGTCGAGAATCGCCGCCTGCGGCAGGTGCTGCGCGAGGCGGCTGGGGTGGCGGAGCATGTCCGGCTGCTGATGCCGGCCCGCGCGGCGGACGTGGTGCGCGACGAAGCCGGGGTGCGGGTGGCGCTGGACGACGGGCGGGCGCTGACGGCGCCCTTGCTGGTCGGCGCCGAGGGGCGAAACTCGCCGACACGGGAGACGGCGGGCATCCAGGTCGCGCGCTGGCAATATGACCACCACGCCATCGTCGTGACGGTCGAGCATGAGCGGCACCACGAAAATACCGCCTACGAGATTTTCTACCCGACCGGGCCGTTCGCGATCCTGCCGATGCTGCCGGGCACCCGCTCGGCGATCGTCTGGTCGGTGCCCGCCGCCGACGCCGCCGCTTATGTCGACCTGCCCGACCGGGCGATGGCGCACGAGATCGAGAAGCGGATGGGCGGCTTCCTCGGCGCGGTGACGTTGGCCGGGCCGCGCTGGACCTACCCGCTCGGCTTCCACCACGCTGCCGTCATGACGTCGCAGCGCCTCGTTCTCGCCGGCGATGCGGCCCACGGCATCCACCCGATCGCCGGACAGGGGCTCAACCTCGGCCTGCGCGACGCGGCCGCGCTGGCGCAGGTGCTGGTCGAGGGGGCGCGGCTCGGCCTCGACCTCGGCGACGCGCAGCTCCTGTCGCGCTACGAGCGGTGGCGCAGCCTCGACACGTTCATGGTCGCCGCCGCCACCGACGGGCTGACCCGCATCTACGGGGTCCCCGGCCGCACCGCGGCGGCGGTGCGCCGCTTCGGCATGGGGCTGATCCAGAGAATCGGGCCGCTCAAGGAGCAATTCATGGCCGAAGCGCGCGGCGAGAGCGGGGAATTGCCGCTGCTCCTGCGCGGGCTCAGCATCTGATCTTGCCTCCCCACGCGCAGCGTGGGGAGGGGGACCAGCGAAGCTGGTGGAGGGGTATTCGCGGGCTCTGGAATTTGTCGCCGCGGGACGCCGTGCCCTTCGCCATACCCCTCCACCACCTTCGGTGGTCCCCCTCCCCATCCTCTGGATGGGGAGGGGGAGTTAGCGCCGCACCGTCTCCGCCGCGCGGCGCTCTTCCTCCGCCTCCGCGGCGCCTTCGCGGACCATGAGGAAGGTGCCTTTATGCTCGCCCGGGATGGTCCAGGTGCCTTCGATCTCGTTGCCGCCTTCCGTCAGGGTGCCCGCATAGTGGATCGAATAGGCTGCGAGCGCGACCTCGTCATAGGTCTTGGCGAAATCGACGGCGTTGCCGTTGCGGCGGCCTTCCAGCTGGGCGGTGAGGGTGCTTCCGGGGCTCGGGCCGAAGGCGGCGATCTCGAAGGTCACGCCGACCAGCTCGCCATTATGGTCGCGCAGTTCCGCCTCGAACGGGCAGGCGTGGGCGTGGCCGCCATAGGAATAGAAACCGTGCCAGCGCCCGCCGAGGTCGGCCTCGCTCATTCGTGCGTCTCGGCAAGCCAGGCGTGGATGGCGGAGACCACCACGGAGCCTTCGCCGACGCCGGAGGCGACCCGCTTGGTGGAGCCGGCGCGGACGTCGCCGACGGCGAAGATGCCGGCGCGTTCGGTGGTGTAGGGGGAGGTCAGCGCGATGCCGTTGCCGTCCTGGCCGGTATAGACGAAGCCGCCGCGATCAAGCGCGACGCAGCCGTCGAGCCATTCGGTGTTGGGCGACGCGCCGATCATCACGAACAGATTGCCGATCGCCCGCATCTCCTCGGCGCCGCTTTGGCGGTCCCGCCACGTCACCTGCTCAAGGTAGCGGTCGCCGGCGAGGGCGACGATTTCGGTGTGGGGGTGGAGACTGATGTGGGCGGAGGCGTCGATCCGCTGGATGAGGTAATCGGACATGGTGGCGGCGAGGCCGGGGCCGCGGACCAGGATGTGGACGTGGCGGGCGTGCTGCGAGAGGAAGATTGCGGCCTGGCCGGCGCTGTTGCCGCCGCCGACCACCACCACCTCTTCATTCGCGCAGAGATTCCCTTCGAGCCAGGTGGCCGCATAGTGGATGCCGCAGCCTTCGAACCGCTCGTAATCGGGGACGTCGAGCCGGCGGTAGCGGGCGCCGGTGGCGATCACCACCGCGCGGGCCGCGACGCGGGCGCCGCCTTCCAGCTCCAGGCAGTAAGGCGTTTCGGCGCAATCGAGCTTCACCACCTTGCGGGAGATGGCGAGACGGGCGCCGAACTTCTGCGCCTGCACCTGCGCGCGGCCGGCGAGGGCCTGGCCGGAGATGCCGGTGGGGAAGCCGAGATAATTTTCGATGCGGGAGCTGGTGCCGGCCTGGCCGCCCGGCGCGAGCGCCTCGATGACGATCGTGTCGAGCCCTTCCGACGCGGCGTAGACGGCGGCGGCGAGGCCGGCGGGGCCGGCGCCGACCACGGCGACGTCATGGACGCGGGCGGGATCGAAATCCTCGGTGAGGCCGAGGCGGTCGGCAAGGTCGGGCGTGGCGGGGTTTCGCAGCGCCTCGCCGCCCGGGAGGATCACCGCGGGCAGATCGCCATGGCCGAGCGACAGGCATTGGGTGAACCCCTCGGCGTCGGGATCGCGGTCGCTGTCGATGACGCGGTGCGGATAGCCGTTACGGGCGAGGAAGCGCTCGATGCGCAGCATCTCGGCATCGTGCGGGGAGCCGATCAGCAGCACGCCCGATTGGGCGTGGAGCATGAGGCCGACACGGCGCAGGATGAAGGCGCGGGTGATGATCTCGCCGATGTCGGGCTCGGAATCGAGCATGCGGCGGAAGGCGCGGCGGGGGACGCGGAGGATGCGGCTGTCGGCGCCGGTGCGGGCGCCGACCAGCACCGCGCGGTTGTTGAACAGGTCGAGCTCGCCGGCGAACTGGCCGGGGCCGTGGACGGTCAGCACCTCGGCGCGGTGGTCGGTGCCCTCGTCCACGATCTCGATCGCGCCTTCCAAGACGACGCGGAAATCCACCGCGCGGTCGCCGCGGCGGACGAGGATCGTGCCGGCGGGGAGGTCTTCGACGGTGCCGAAGGCGGCGATGCGGTCGATCTGCTCGGCGGTGAGCTCCGGGAAGGTCTGCGCCTGGCGCAGCCACGGGTCGGAGGGATCGTAGGCGCGGTCTGCGGCGGCGTCGGACATCGTCTCCCCCTCGTTCAGCCGGTGCGGCGCGCCTCTTCGACCAGCATGACGGGCACGCCGTCCCGCACCGGATAGGCGAGGCCCGCGGCCTCCGAGACCAGCTCCTGCCGCTCGGCGTCCCAGCGCAGCGGCGTGCGCGTCAGCGGGCAGACGAGCGTGTCGAGGAGCGCCTGGTTCACTGCATCGTCTCCGGCCCGTCGGCGCCGCCCGGCACCATGCGCTGGAACTGCATGAACTGGACGAGGAGGTCGCAGCGCTCGGCGATGTCGGGCGCTTCGAGCAAAGCCTGCTTCGAGCCGACGTCGAGCGGCGCGATCTGGGCGATGCCGTTGACCAGCATCTCATCGTCCAGCCGGCCGACCGCCTCCCAATCGACCGAATAGCCCAGGGCATCGGCGTAGCGCCGCGCCTCGCGCTCCAGCTCGGCACGTTGGGCGAGGCCGAGCGGATCCGGCTCCTCGCCGTCGGCAAAGCCGCTGCGGTCGGCGTCGACCTGGCGGTACGGCGTCTCGACCGCCGCCTCGCGGGCGATGCGGAAGCGGCCGAGGCCTTCGAGGACGATGTTGTAGCGGCCGTCGTCCAGCTCCTCGGCCGAGGCGATGCGGCCGAGGCAGCCCACTTCGAACAGGGCTGGCGGATCGCGCTGGTCGCGCGGCTGGACCATGCCGATCAAGCGGTCGCTGGCGAGCGCGTCGCGGACCATAGAACGGTAGCGCGGCTCGAAGATGTGGAGCGGGAGCTGGGCGCCGGGAAACAGCAAGGCGCCCGCGAGCGGGAAGATCGGCACGCGAAGGAGCGCGGTCTCCGGCATCAGGTGAAGAGGATCGCGGAGAGGCGGCGGCGCTGCGCGCCGGCCCAGGAATCCTCCAGCCCGACCACTTCCATGAACTGGAGCAGGCGCTTCCTCGCCGCGCCCTCGTTCCATTCGCGGTCGCGGCGGATCGATTCGAGGAGCTGCTCGGCGGCCTCGTCGCGCCGCCCAGCCGCCATCAGGGCGGCGGCGAGCTCGTAGCGCGCGTCATGGTCGTCGGGATCGGCGGCGATGCGGCGCTCGAACTCGGCTGTGTCGGCGCCGGGCTGCGCGACCTCGGCGAGGGCCAAAGCGGCGCGGGCGCGGGCGATGGCGGGGTCGTTCGCCGCCTTCTCGGGCACCGCGTCGAGCACCGCCCGCGCCTCGTCGGCACGTCCGGCGGCGACGAGCGCGCGGGCGAGGCCGGAGATGACCTCCGCATTTTCGGGGGCCATCTCCAGAATCTGCTGGAAGATGCTGGCCGCGCGTTCGCCGTCGCCGCCGGCCAGCACCTCCTCGCCCATCGCGATCAGCGGCTCGATCTCGGCCTCGACCTGCTTCGCCTCGCCTCCGACGGGGAGCTGGGCGAGGATCTGGTCGAGAATGCGGGTGAGTTGCCCCTCGGTGCGGGCGCTGGTGAGGTCGGCGACGAGCTGCCCTTGGAAGATGGCATAGACCGTCGGGATCGACTGGACGCGGAACTGGGCGGCGACGATCTTGTTCGCGTCGACATCGATCTTGACGAGCTTGACCGCCCGCGCGGCATAATCGGCGGCGACTTTCTCGAGGATCGGGCCAAGCTGCTTGCACGGCCCACACCACTCCGCCCAGAAATCGAGGATGACGAGCGCATCCATCGACGGCTCGACCACGTCGCGGCGGAACGCCTCAAGCGCTTCTTTTTCGGCCGCGCTCATGCCCAGGGTCGCCACGTGGATGCTCTCCGCACTCGAATCGTTTCGCTACGCCCTATGTGGGATCGCTCCCCCGCCTGCCAACCCTTGCGAAAGGCCCGCTTCGGGAGACGCGGGGATAATGCGCCGGCGGCGACGGCGGCCCTTACAAGGGGCGGCGGCCGTGATACTCCGGCGCAAACAGGAGAGCGGGCATGGGTGGTTTTTCGATTGTTCACTGGCTGATCATCCTCGTGCCGGTCGCCATCGTCGTCGCCGTCCTGCTGAGCCAGCGCCGCCGCCGGTGATGCGAAACCGCCGGCCGGCGGTCGGGCAGGGCGGCGCATCACAGGACTTGCGGGGGCAGGACGGGGATGCTAGCAGCCGCCGCCTCACCTCGGCCGAGGCCGCGTCTCGTACGCGAATCGGCTCCACGCACGAGCGGGCGTAGCTCAGGGGTAGAGCACAACCTTGCCAAGGTTGGGGTCGAGGGTTCGAATCCCTTCGCCCGCTCCAGTCTTTCCGCGTGTGAGGTCGAACCCCCGAGTCTTTGTGTCGCTCCGCCCAACAGGGCTGCGCGAGGGTTCGAATCCCTTCCCCGGCGCTCCAGGCTTTCGGCGTGTGAGGTCTAGCCCTCGGACATATAGCGTCGCTCCGCCCAACAGGGCTGCGCGAGGGTTCGAATCCCTTCGCCCGCTCCAGCGACCCAGTCCCCACACCAAGTCCCTGTGATTTCGCATTTTTGCTGACGTCGGTGGACGGCGCTTGCTAAAGTCCCGCCACTTTAAGGGGGCAATCCGAGTCATGGCAATTTCGATGTGGGTCGCTGCGGCGGCAGCGGCCGTTCAGGCGGCAGCGGCGGCGCCGGTGGGGCAGGGCATCCAGCAGCAGTTCGACGCGGCGAGCGCCGCGCTCGACAAGGCCCAATGGGACGAGGCGGCGCGGCTCTACGAGGGGCTCGAGGCGCGGCTCGGCGCTGCGACGCCCGCCGCCGCGCGCAGTCGCGCCATCGTCCGCATCCGCAAGGCGCACGCGCTGGTCAATTTGCATCGCTGGGGCGAGGCCGAGACGGCCCTCCGCCAGGGGCTGGCGGCCTTGCCGGCGAGCGATGCATCGGTGCGCGAGGACCGTGCGCTCGGCCTCCTCGACATGGGGGAGCTTTCCGAGCGGGCGCTCGATTATGGCGAAGCATTGAAGGATTACCGGGCGGCCGAGCCGGCTTTGCCCGGCAGCTTCCAGGTGCGGGCGCTGCGCGGGCTTATCCAGACGGGGATGTTCTACGATGCCCAGCAGGCGCTCGCCGATGCGGAGCGGGGCCTCGCCCTCGCCGCGACCGACCCCGCCAACAAGCGCCGCGAGGCGGTGTTCCGGACGTTGCGCGGCCGCGTCCTCCTCAACCTCGGCCGGACTCCCGAGGCGCGGCAGGATTTCGAGAAGGCGGTGACCTTGCTCGGCGGGCTCACTGAGCATGTCGACATCAACGATCTCGCCGCCCGCTCCGATGCGGCTATCGCGGCAAGGATCGCCGGCGATCAGGAGGCGGCGCGCAAATATCTCGCCTGGACCGGCGCCGGGCATTTCGACACCCCCTTCCCCTCGGCGATCGACATGGCGCCGCCGCCGTGCGGCGAGGAGCTGAAGCCGGACGACGTGGCGGTGGTCGAGCTCGCAATCGCACCCGACGGCAGCGTTGCGGAGGCGACGCCGATCTACGCCTCGCGCCAGGGCACCAGCGCGCTGCTCTTCGCCCGTGCCGCAGGCGCCTGGTCGTGGCACCCCGAGGATCTCGCCAAGATCCCACCGCTGTTCCGCGCCCTCACGCGGCTGGAAATGCGCTGCTCCACCGCGGCGCGGCACCCGGGAGTGGCGGAGCTGCTGCGGCCGGAGGTCGACGAATGGCTGCAGCAGCAGCATGTCGAGCCGCTCGATTCCGGCGATGTCGGCCAGGCGGCGCGTCTCAAGCCGCTGCAGGCGGAATTGGCGCGGCGCGAGGCGGCGGCGGGCCCGGCGTCGGTGGCGCTGGTGCCGGTGCTGGTCGCGCTCGCCCGCAACCCCTTGGTCGGCAACGAAGACACAAGGGCCGATCTCGACCGCGCGCTGGCGATCGCGACGGCGGCGAGGGCGCCGGGGCCGGTGGTCGCCTATCTCGGCATCTTCCGGGCGCTCGCCGTGGACTGGCGGGCGCTCCATGCCGGCCGGGCGGACGCGCCGCTTCGCGCGCTTCTCGCCGATCCGCGGGTCGCGGCCGACCCCCGCGCCTCGACGGCGGTTCGCCTTGCGGTGGCGGCGCGGCTTGCGGCCACCAAGGCCGGCCGGGCGGAGGCCATGGCGCTGCTCGACGAGACGGCGAAGACGCCCGGCCTCCCGCCGCAGGACCCGATGCGGGCGGCCGCTTTCGCCCGTCTCGCCTCCTTGAAGCTCGCGAATGGTGAGACCGAGGCGGCGCGCGCCACCTATGCCGCGTCCGGCCTCAGCGCCGACCAATGCGCCCTTCTCGACGCGACGCCGCGGCTGAAGCGCGGCGGCGGAGCGTCGAGCGGCGATTTCCCGCAGGAGGCGTATCGCTGGGGCTTCGAAGGCTGGGCCAAGCTCGAATACGATCTCACCGCCGCCGGCGTCACTACCAACATCCGCCCGACCGTCGCGTATCCGCCCTTCATCTTCGGCAAGGCCGGCTCGGAGATCGTCCAGCGCCTGCGCTACGATGCGAGCTTCCGCCCGGACGGCAGCCTCGGCTGCGGCGGCATGTCGCAGTCGATCCACTTCAGGCTGGGGCGTTAGGGTGGCGCGGCCGATGTTGCCGGCCCTGAGCACAGCCGCTAGGGGCCGGGCATGATCCTCCTCGCCCTCGCCCTCGCCGCCGCGCCGGCTTCGTCCCACGCCGCGCCCGCGCCGATCCCGACCCGCGGCGTCGTCACCACCGCTTCCGGCCTCCGCATCCGCACGCTGAAGCCGGGCAAGGGCGGCGCGCCGGCGCGGGAGGACAGCGTCATCATCGATTATGTCGGCCGGCTCACCAACGGGACCGTGTTCGACCAGGCGAAGAATGCGAGCTTCCCGGTCTCGCGGGTCGTCCCGGGCTTCACCGAGGCGCTGCTGTTGATGCGCCAGGGCGGCACCTACCGGGTCTGGATCCCGCCCCAGCTCGCTTATGGCGACAAGGGCGCCGGCGGCGGCGTCGTACCGCCGGGCGCGACGCTCGATTTCACCGTGACGCTGAGCGCGGTCGTCAAGGCGGCGGCGCAGGCCGCCTCGAACTAAAGCTTCGCCTCCCAGGATTGTTCACGGCAAGGAACGGGCGCATCATAGCGCCGCCTTTGCATGGGAGCAGGACATGGCGGAGTATGCCTCGAAGGGTCCGACCGGCACGCGGGTTGCCGCCCAAGCGGCGTCGCCGGCCGCGCCTCGGACCCGAGCGGGGCCGAACCGCCTCGCTGCGCTCTCCGAGACGATCAGCCGGCGCCCCCCGGTCCCGCAACTGACGCCGTCGCCGGGCCGATCGGGTTCCGGGCTTCCCGCCCCTCTTCTCCGCGGCATCGAGCGGCTTTCGGGGCTTAGCCTGGAGGGGGTCCGCGTGCACCGCGGCTCGACCCGGCCCGCCACGCTCGGGGCGCGCGCTTTTGCCCAGGGCAACGATATTCATCTCGGCCCCGGCCAGGACCGGCATCTGCCGCACGAGGCGTGGCACGTTGTTCAGCAGCGGCAAGGGAGGGTGCGCGCAACCACGCGGCGGCACGGAGCGGCGATCAACGACGACAGCGGCCTGGAAAGCGAAGCCGACCGTCAGGGAGCGGAAGCGGCGCGGATCGGCGGAGGCAGCGGTGCGCCGGCCGTGGCGCAGGCATTCGCAACCGGGCCGGTGAGCGGCGCGATCCAGTTGCTGACTGAGGCGGAGATCACGAAGTCCTTGGCCAACGTCGCCAGCTATTCGCCCGACACGATCGGCTATTATACCGAACCAGTGGTCCGCGCGACGCTGATCGAGTTCAACCTGACCGTCCGCGGCCACGCCAGCGGCGGCGCAGGGGACAACCAGAATGCGCAGACCACCGCCGATCTTCGCGTCCTGACGCAGCGGCTGCGGGAGCGCGCCAGCGCGGCCCGCCGCGACCAGGGCAACAACAATAACAGCGCTAGCAGTTCCTCCTCCAGCTCCGGCTCACGGCATTCGAAGGAGCAGGAGGAGAAAACCGCCAGGGAAAAGGCAGAGCAGAAAAAGGCGAGGGAAAAGGCCAAGCAGGATGCCTGGCAGCAGAAGCAGGGCCCGAAAAAAGACGGGGGCGGGAAGGGCGACGGCGCAGGCGCAATCGGCGTCTAAGCACCCCGGCCGCCATGCGCCGCGGGACTGCGGGGAACCGCAGCCGCTCCGGCTTTGTTACGGGGGCGATGTCCCACCCCGTTGAAACCCTCGATTCCGCCATGTTCGAGCCGCCGCCCGAGGCGATCGACTTCTATGTCGAGAGCCTGAAGCTGCTCAAGGAGTCCGGAATTCCGTTCCTGCTCTCCGGCACCTACGCGCTCGCCTGCTTCACCGGCATCACCCGGCCGACCAAGGACCTCGACGTCTTCTGCAAGCCGTCCGACGCGCCGCGCATCCTCGCCTTCTTCCAGGAGAAGGGGTTCCGGATCGAGGTCGAGGACGTTCGCTGGATCGGCAAGGTCTGGCAGGGCGACAATTTCTTCGACGTCATCTTCAACATCTCCTCGGCCTCGATCCCGATCACCGACGAGTGGTTCGCCGACGTCTATGAGGCGGAGGTGTACGGCACCACCGTGCGGGTGACGCCGCCGACCCAGTTCATCCTCTCCAAGCTCTTCCTGCAGACCCGCTACCGCTACGACGGCGCCGATATCGTCCACGCCATCCTCATCAAGCATGACGAGATCGACTGGAAATGGATGCTCTCCAACATGGAGCTCTATTGGGAGGTGCTGCTGATCAACATTTTGAATTTCCGCTTCGTCTACCCGACCGAGCGCGACCTCATCCCGCGCTGGCTGTACGACGAATTGCTCACCCGCCTCAAAAACCAGGACGCGATGCCGCCGGCCCAGGTCAAGATCTGCCGCGGCCGGCTGATCAGCCCGACCGACTATGTCGTCGACGTCACCGAATGGGGCTTCGCCGATGTCGTCGGGAAGGGCGTGGACGAGAAGCATGAGCCCCACCACTGAGGGCGCGCCCGGCGCGATCCGCATCGCCGCGATCGGCGATCTCCACGTCAGCGAGACGTCGCAGGGCCGCTACCGCGCGCTGTTCGAGGAGATGTCGGAGGCCGCCGACGTCATCGTCCTGTGCGGCGACCTTACCAATTTCGGCAAGGTGAGCGAGGCCGAGATCCTCGCCGAGGATTTGCGCGGGGCGACCGCGCCGATGGTCGGCGTGCTGGGCAACCACGATTATGAATGCGGGTGCGCCGGCGAGGTGACGAAGATCCTCGAGGAGGCCGGGCTAAGGATGCTCGGCGACCAGGCGACGGTGATCGAGGGCGTCGGCTTTGCGGGCGTGAAGGGCTTCGTCGGCGGCTTCGGCCGCGGCGAGCTCGGCGCGTTCGGCGAGCAGGCGATCAAGGCGTTCGTCGACGAATCGCGCGAGGAGGCGCGGCGGCTCGAAAATGCGCTGCGGTCGCTGCGCACCGAGCGGACGCTGGCGGTGCTCCATTACGCGCCGATCCCGGAGACGGTCGAGGGCGAGCCGCTCGAAATCTACCCGTTCCTCGGCTCCTCGCGCCTCGCCCATGCGGTGGACCGCTTCGACAACGTCAAGGCCGTGGTCCACGGCCACGCCCATCGCGGCCGCTACGAGGGCAAGACCCCGGGCGGAATCCCCGTCTACAATTGCGCCCAGTTCGTGGTGGAGCCCGCCTTCGGCCGGCCTTACGCCCTGCTCGACATCTAGCGCTTGGCGGCGGGGTGGGGCGCGGCCTGCGGCTGGACCACGGGGGCAGCGGGCGCCGAGGCGGGCGGCGCGGCGGGCGGCGGCTCCATCAGCGCCGCCGTCTCGATCGTGTCGAGGGCCTGGCGGGCGGCGACGTAACGTCGCGCCTTTTCGATCCAGCCGGCGGCGTTCGCGCGGCCGGGGAGGCGCATGACCTCAACCAGCGCGACCTCGACCTGGCCGGCCTGCAGGCTCGACTGGGCGCGGCGGAGATGCTCGGAAGGAAGCGGGGATGGCGTTCCCTCCTTGCGCACCGAGATCAGGCCGGAAAGCTCGGTGCGGAACGCCTGCCACCAGCCCTGGTCCGGGCCGCCGCCGGTGAGCTTCGGGGACAATTCCTGCAGCTCGCCTTGGAGCTGCTCAAGGGTGACGGGCGCGCGGGCGGCGGTGAAGATCGTCGCCACCGCCTGCGCCTGGCTGCCGGCGAAGCGCTGGCGCAGCAGAGTTTCGAGATAACCGAGGCCGAGGCCGCGATCGAGGGCCCGGCGCGCGGCAAAGGCGACGAGCAGGGATTCGGCGCGGTCGGCATTGCCGACGGCGGCGCGCGACTGGAGATCGAGCTGCCCGACCCTCTCCTCCATCCGGTTGACGCGGCGGAGAAGCTCCGGATCGGCCGCAGTGGCGGCGCCGTCCGAGGGCGGCGAGGCCGGCGCAACCTGGGCCGGCGCCTGCTGCTGGACGATGGGTTCAGGCGGCGGGGCAGGCTTGGGCAGTTCGGCCTTTGGGACGAGGCCGAGCCAATGGTCGGCCGTGCCGGAGCGGGTCAGCACCCAGCCCATCAAGGCGAGGCCGCCGATAAAGGCGAGCAGCGGCACGAACAGGAGCGACACGAGCGAGCGCCGCCGCTGCACACCAACGCTTTCCGGCTGATACTCCGTCACGAACCCGCTCCCGCCGCGTCAGGCGGACCGTTCTTGCACAGCGCGCGCGCAACCTCCAGCAAAGCCTCGTCCCCCGGCCGCGGCGCCGTAACCTTGGCGGCCCAGCCTTCGCCGGCGGCCTGCGCGACGGCGGGGCTGATGGCGGCGAGGCAGACTGCGCTGCGCGCGACGAAACGGCTCGCAAAGGCCACCGCAGCGCGGGGGGAGTGGAGGAGGACGACCGCGTCGGCAGGCACCTCCAGCGGTCCGGCGATCTCGTCGGCGGCGTAGGCGATGCGCTGGTCGATGACGATGTCGGGATGGCGCAGCGCGATATTGTCGCGGCCGCACAGGTGCAGCGCGCGGCGAACGCCGGCCCGCGCTGCCGCCTCGGTAAGCGCCGCTCCGTCGGCGCTGCCGGTGCGAACGTTCGTGAACCCGGCGGCTTCGAGGGCGGCGGCGGTGCTCTCCCCGACGGCGTAGGCGGGCAAGGCGGCGAGCGCGCCCAGTCCTTCGCCGCCGAGGCGCGCGGCGTTGGCGCTGGTGAAGAATGTGGCGTCATAGCGTCGGGGGTCCGGGACATCCCACCGAACCGGGGATATTTCGAAGAGCGGCCGCACCACCGGCTCCAGGCCCATTGCCCTGGCGCGGGCTGCGGTTTCGCTCGCACCGGGCTCGGGGCGGAGGATGAGGACCCTCCCCGTCAACCGGCGAACAGGCCCCGGATCGCCGGCGCCGCCCGCGCCAGCATCTGGCGGGCGATGTCGCCGGGCGCGGCGATATCGTCGGCCGGAAAGCGCGTGTCGACGCGCTCGACCTCGCGGCCGTCGGCGCTGAGGATCTCGGCGCGCAACCGGATATGGCCGTCCTCCAGCGTGGCGAGGGCCGCGACGGCGGAACGGCAGGAGCCGCCGAGCCCCTCCAGCAGCCGGCGCTCGGCCGTGACGCAGGTGTGGGTGGCGGCATGGTCGATCGGGCGGAGGAAGCCCTGGACCCTCTTGTCGCTCGTCCGCGCCTCGATGCCCACCGCGCCCTGGGCGGGGGCGGGGAGGAGGTCGTCGAGCACCGTTCCGATGTCCCGGTGGCCGAGGCGGATGAGGCCGGCGGAGGCAAGCAGGGTGGCGTCGGCCTCGCCCAAAGCGATCTTGCGCAGCCGCGTCTCGACGTTGCCGCGGAAGGTGACGATGTCGAGGTCCGGCCGCCGGGCAAGGAGCTGCGCGGCGCGGCGCGGCGACGAGGTGCCGAAGCGGGCGCCGTTGGGGACCGCGAGCAGGCTTTCGGCGCCGATCAGCCGATCGGTCACGTCTTCCCGCGGCAGCATCGCCACGATCGTGAAGGTGTCGGGGCGGATCGTCTCGACGTCCTTCATTGAGTGGACGGAGATGTCGGTCAGCCCTTCCGCCAGCGCCCGGTCGAGCTCCTTGGTCCACAGCCCCTTGCCGCCGACTTCGGCCAGCGGTCGGTCGCGTATCTGGTCGCCGGTGGTGGTGATCGGCACGATCTCGATCAGCTCCGGCCCCCAGCCATGGGCGTCGCGGAGCGCAGTCGCGACCATCCGCGCCTGGGCGAGGGCGAGCGGCGAACCGCGGGTGCCGAGGCGGAGGGGCGGCATCATCGGGCGCTTGTGCTAGCCGCTACCGCGGTGGCAGGGAAGCGGGGATGAGCCTGATCCTCGGCATTGAATCCTCCTGCGACGAGACGGCGGTCGCTTTGGTCACGGACGACCGGCGCATCCTCGCCAGCCGCGTCGCCGGCCAGGAGGCGGCGCATTCGCCCTTCGGCGGCGTGGTGCCGGAGATTGCGGCGCGGGCGCATGTCGAGATTCTGCCGGGGCTGATCGAGGCGACGCTGGCGGAGGCCGGGGTTGCGCTGTCCGAGGTCGATGCGGTGGCTGCGACTGCCGGGCCGGGACTGATCGGCGGCGTCATGGTGGGTCTGGTGACGGCGAAGGGGCTGGCCTTGGCCGCGGGCAAACCGCTCGTGGCGATCAACCACCTCGAAGGCCATGCCCTCTCGCCGATGCTGACTGCGCCCGATCTCGCCTTTCCCTACCTGCTGCTGCTCGTGTCGGGCGGGCATTGCCAGCTGCTGTTCGTAGAGGGACTCGGCCGCTACCGCCGCCTCGCCACGACGATCGACGATGCCGCGGGCGAGGCGTTCGACAAGACGGCGAAGCTGCTCGGTCTCGGCTTTCCCGGCGGGCCCGCCGTGGAGCGGGCGGCGGCGACGGGTGATGCGAAGGCGGTCCCGCTGCCGCGCCCGCTGCTCGGGTCGCCGGAGCCGCATTTCTCCTTCGCCGGCTTGAAGAGCGCCGTCCTGCGGGCGCGGGAAAGCGGGCACTACCGTGCCGAGGATATCGCTGCCTCCTTCCAGCAGGCGGTGGTGGACTGCCTCGTCGACCGCACCGCCCGCGCCCTCTCCGCCGTACCCGAGGCGACGGCGCTGGTCGTCGCCGGCGGCGTGGCGGCGAACACGGCGGTGCGCGGCGCCCTAACCGGCTTGGCGCAGCGCCACGGCCTGCCGTTCGTCGCGCCGCCGTTGTGGCTGTGCACCGACAATGCGGCGATGATCGCCTGGGCCGGGGCTTTGCGCTTCGAGGCCGGGCTGGTCGACGGCCTCGAAGCCCCGGCGCGGGCGCGGTGGCCGCTCGACCCCGATGCCGAGCGCGTGCGTGGGGCGGGGGTGAAGGCGTGAGGGTCGGAATTCTCGGCGGGGGGGCCTGGGGCACTGCACTGGCACAAGTCTGTGCCGAGGGCGGCGAGACGCTGCTGTGGGCGCGCGAGCCGGAGGTGGTGGAGACCGTCAACGCCCGGCACGAAAACGCATTGTTCCTCGCCGGCGTACCGCTCGACCCGGCGATCCGCGCCACCTCGGACCTTCGCGATCTGGCTGGTTGCGACGCCCTCCTCGTCGTCACGCCGGCGCAGCATATGCGCTCGGTCCTCGCCGGCATGCCGCGCCTGTCGATGCCCCTCATCCTCTGCGCCAAGGGGATGGAGGAGGCGACGATGAAGCTGATGCACGACGTCGCCCACGAGGCGCAGCCCGATGCGCCGGTGGCGGTGTTGTCGGGCCCGACCTTCGCGCACGAGGTGGCGGCGCGGCTGCCGGCGGCGGTGACTTTGGCGGTGGAGGACCGCGCGGTGGGCGAGCGCCTCCGCGCCCGCATCGCCCGGCCATGGTTCCGGCCGTATCTTTCCGACGACGTCGCCGGGGCGGAGATCGGCGGGGCGGTTAAGAACGTGCTCGCCATCGCCTGCGGCGTGGTCGAGGGGCGGCGGCTCGGCCTCAACGCGCGCGCGGCTTTGATCTCCCGCGGTTTCGCGGAGATGACGCGATTCGGCCTGGCGAGAGGCGCCCGCGCGGAGACGCTGGCGGGGCTGTCCGGTCTCGGCGACCTCGTCCTCACCTGCTCATCGACGAGCTCGCGCAACTTCAGCCTCGGCAAGGGCCTGGGGGAGGGGCGGACCGCTGCCGAGCTTCTGGCGGATCGCCGCACCGTCGCCGAAGGAGCCTTCACCGCGCCGGTGCTGAATCGCGCCGCGCGCGCCGCGGGGGTCGACATGCCGATCATCGCTGCGGTGTGTGCGTTGCTGGCGGGCGAGGCGAGCGTTGAGGAGGTGGTGGAGCGGCTCCTGTCGCGGCCATTACGGCCAGAAGGGATATAACGTCATCCCGGAAAAGCCGGGATCTCCCTGCGGCAAAGGCGTCATTCCTTTTCACCCCACGAGATTCCGGCGCCGGGATGACGGTTGGAGGGCTGGGCGGCTGGGCGGGTGACGTCAGAAATCCCAGGCGCGGCCGTGATTCTCCCAGTCGCCATAGCGGGTCGGCTCCTCGCCCTTGGGCCCGCCTTGCTCCTCCGCCTCGACGGGAGGGGCGGGCTCCGGAGGCTCGCTGCGGGTCCAGTGTTTCGGCGGCTGCAATTGGGGCGGGCGCTGGCCCATGGCGCATCTCCTAGACCGCGCATGTCGGCTGTGGCAGGCGCACATGCAAGATGGATGAAGCCCAGGGCACCGCCTCCCGCCGCGCCGCGATGCGCCTTCTCGAGGCCGTGCTCCGCAAGGGGCTGCCGCTCGAGGCGGCGCTCGACGTCGCTGCGCGCGATCTCGAACGCGCCGACGACCGCGCCTTCGCCCACGCCATCGCCGCCGAGGCGCTGCGCCGGCTGCCGGACCTCGACGCCCTGATCGACGGCGCGACGAAGAAGCGCCTGCCCGATGACGCCAAGGCGCGGTTCGCGCTGCGCATCGCGCTGGTCCAGGCGCTGGCGATGGGGACGCCGGCCCATGCCGCCATCGCCACCGTGCTGCCGCTGGTCGAAGGCGGTCCGAAGCGGCTGGTGCACGGCGTGTTCGGCGCGCTGTCCCGGCAGCAAGCGGGGCTGCCCGAAGTGCCGACCCTTCCCGCCCGCGTGGGCGACCGCTGGGAGCGCAATTGGGGCGCGACCGTCGCCGAAGCGGCCGCGCGGCTCCTCGCCGTGCCGCCGCCCCTCGACCTGTGCTTCGCCCCCGTTGCCGCGCCCGAGATGGAGGGGCTGAGCCTGATGCCGGGCCACCTCCGCCTGCCGTCGCGGACGGCGGTGGCGGGGCTCACCGGCTATGGCGAGGGGCAATGGTGGGTCCAGGACGTCGCCGCCTCGATCCCGGCGCGGCTGCTTGGCCCGGGCGGGGGGCGGACGGCGCTCGACCTGTGCGCCGCGCCGGGCGGCAAGACGATGCAGCTCGCCTCCGCCGGCTTTGCAGTCACCGCCGTCGACGCCTCGCAAAGTCGTCTCGCACGACTCAAGGAGAATATGGCCCGCACCGGCCTCGCCGCCGAGGTGGTCGTGGCCGATCTCCTCAAGTGGCAGCCGCCCGAGCCGGTCGATGCGATCCTCCTCGACGCGCCCTGCTCGGCGACCGGCATCTTCCGCCGCCACCCCGAAGTGCTCCACCGCGTCCGCGAGCGCGCCATTGCCGAGCTCGCCGAGGGACAGGCGGCTATGCTGGCCCGCGCGGCGGAGTGGCTGAAGCCGGGCGGAACCCTCGTCTATTCGGTCTGCTCGCTGGAGCCCGAGGAGGGCGAGGAGGTGATCGCCGCCTTCCTCGCCGCCCGCAGCGACTTCCGGGTGGTGCCAGTCGGGCCGGGTGAGCTTCCCGCGGAGGTGCCGACGCCAAACGGCTGCGTCCGCACCCTCCCCGGCCTGTGGCTGGAGCAGGGCGGCGCCGACGGTTTCTTCATCGCCCGCTTCACCCGTTCTTAGCGGGGGATAAGTCGCGGCGGCTTCCTTGCCGCGCCCACCGCACACGGTTAATCCTTTGCGCGTGCAGCAGCCCGTCCGCATCGCCCCCTCGATCCTCTCGGCCGATTTCGCCCGGCTCGGCGAGGAGGTGCGCGCCGTCGACGCGGCCGGGGCGGACTGGATCCATGTCGACGTCATGGACGGGCATTTCGTCCCGAACATCACCATCGGCCCTTCCGTGGTGAAGGCGCTGCGGCCGCACACGGCGAAGACGTTCGATGTCCACCTGATGATTTCGCCCGTGGACCCCTTCCTCGAGGCCTTTGCCGAGGCGGGGGCGGACATCATCACCGTCCATCCCGAGGCCGGGCCGCACCTCCACCGCACGCTGCAGGGGATCCGGGCGCTGGGAAAGCGCGCCGGGGTGGCGCTCAATCCCGCGACGCCCGCGAAGATGCTGGATTACGTGCTGGAGGAGGTCGACCTCGTCCTGGTGATGAGCGTCAATCCCGGCTTCGGCGGGCAGAGCTTCATCGCCTCGCAACTCCGCAAGATCGAGGCCATCCGGAAGCAGATCGACAAGCTCGGCAAGCCGATCGACCTCGAAGTCGACGGCGGCATCGACGCCGAGACGGCGCGGCAGGCGATCGAGGCGGGGGCGGACGTGCTGGTCGCCGGCACCACCACCTTCCGCGGCGGACCCTCGGCCTATGCGGCGAACATCGCAGGGCTGCGGGGATGAGCCTGCTCGAGAAGATCGGCCCGGGCGGCGAGGCGCCGATCGATTCCGCCCGCCAAATGATCCGCGCCGGCGACGAGGGCGGCACCGGTTTCTTCGACCGGCTGGCATGGCGCCTCCGCCGCTTCGCCCTGCCGACGATCGGCCGCCGCCCGCCGCTCAAGCTGGTGGCGGTGCCGAAGGACCCCGTCGCCGGGGACAAGGCCGCGGGCGAGGCGCTGCTCAAGGGCGCGCTGCTCCATCGCGGCGACCGCATCCCGGTCGAGCGGATCGACTTCGCCCGCACCGGCGACATGCCGCGCGACCTCGCCGACCGGATCCACAGCTTCGCCTGGCTGCGCGATCTCGCCGCCGCCGCGACCCGCGAGCGCGGCTCGAAGCGCGCCGAGCGGATCGTCGAGGCCTGGCTCAGGGTCCACGGCGAGGAGGCGGCCGAGCCCGCCTGGCGGCCCGACAATGCCGGGCGCCGCATCCTGTTCTGGGCTGCTTACGCGCCGTACATCCTGTCGAGCCGCGATGCCGCCTATCGGACCGCGGTGCTGCGCCACCTCGCGAAAGTGAGCCGCCATATCGGCAAATACGCCGACCGCCCGGCGCCGGGCCTTGGCCGGGTCACGGCCTGGGCCGGCCTCGCCGCGTCGGCGCTCGTCCTGCAAGGCGGGCCGGCCCGCCTCGGCCGCGCCGAAGCGGGGCTGGTGCGGGCGCTGGAGGCCTCGCTGACCGAGGATGGCGGCCTCGTCAGCCGCTCGCCGGTCGAGCAGCTCATGCTCGTCGAGACGCTCGCCCAGCTCCGCGCCGCCTACAATGCGGGCCAGGCCGAGCTGCCGGACGCGGTGGCGGATGCGATGGCCGGCGCCGTCGCGGCCCTGCTGGGGACGACGCTGGGAGACGAAGCCCTGTCCAGCTGGCAGGGCGGCAATCCCCTCTCCAGGCGGCGCATCGCCGCGGCCGTGGAAGGCTCAGGCGTCCGCGCCCGGCCGCTGCGGCAGGCGCGGGGATGGGGGTATCAGCGGGTTGAGGCGAAAGGCAGCGTGGTCATCGTCGACGCGGCGCCGCCGCCGGCGGGGCATGGGCCCTCGTCCGCCTCGGCCTCGACGCTGGCCTTCGAAATGAGCGACGGCGCCCACCGGATCATCGTCAATTGCGGCGGTCCCGGCGTTGCCGCCGACGCGCTGCCCGCCGACCTCACCAGGGCGCTGCGCACAACGGCGGCCCATTCGACGCTGACGCTCGGCGACCGCAACTCGACCGCCATCCTCGAGGACGGCTCGCTTGGCAAGGGCGTCACGCAGGTCGAGCTGGTCCGCGACGAGACCGGCGGAGTCGCGACGGTGGAGGGGATGCACGACGGCTATGTCCGCCGCTTCGGCCTCACCCACCAGCGCCAGCTCACCCTCTCGGCGGACGGGCGCGAGCTGCGCGGCCAGGACGTGCTCGCCCCCGCCGGCCGCCGCAGGAAGGGCGACGCGGTGCCGTTCACCGCCCGCTTCCATCTCGCCCCCGCGGTCGAGGCGGCGAGCACCGCCGACGGCCAGGGCGCTTTGCTGCGGGTGCGGGGCGGTACGGTGTGGCAGTTCCGCTGCCGCGGCGGGCGGCTGACGATCGAGGACAGCTTGTGGATAGACGGCGAGGGCGCCCCGCAGGCCGGGTCGCAACTGGTCATCGCGGGCGAGACTCCGCTCGACGGCACGACCATCGGGTGGGTATTGCGCCGCGCAAGCTGACGACGGGAGTGAGTGCGTGCCGGACCAGGTGAAAGTGAAGCGCGCTCTGCTGTCCGTTTCCGACAAGACCGGCCTTGCCGATCTCGGCCGGGCGCTCGCGCGGCACGGCGTGGAGCTGGTCTCGACCGGCGGCACCGCGAAGGCGCTGCGCGAGGCGGGCCTCGACGTGCGCGACGTCTCCGAGCTGACCGGCTTTCCCGAGATGATGGACGGGCGGGTCAAGACGCTTCACCCGAAGGTCCATGGCGGGCTCCTGGCGGTGCGCGACGATGCCGAGCACGCCGCGGCGATGGAGGCGCACGGCATCGGCGCGATCGATCTCGTGGTCGTCAATCTCTACCCCTTCGCGCAGACGGTGGCGCGGGGCGCGAGCCGGGACGAGGTGATCGAGAATATCGACATCGGCGGACCCTCGATGGTCCGCTCGGCCGCGAAGAACCACTTTTATGTCGCGATCGTCACCGATCCCGGCGACTATGAGGCGCTGATCGGTGCGCTGGACGAGGGTGACGGCGTGACGTCATTCGAGTTCCGCAAGTATCTGGCGGCGAAGGCTTTCGCCGCGACGGCCGTCTACGATTCGATGATCGCCCAATGGTTCGCCTTCGGGGACCAGGGCCAGTTCTTCCCCGATGTTCTGCCGCTGACGATGAAGCGCGGGCAAAACCTGCGCTATGGCGAGAACCCCCACCAGCAGGCGGCGCTCTACCTCCCGATCGGCCCCCACGGCCGCGGCATCGCCCAGGCGGAGCAGGTGCAGGGCAAGGAACTGAGCTACAATAATTACAACGATGCCGACGCGGCGCTCGAGCTGGTCTCGGAATTTCGCGACGGCGATCCCGCCTGCGTCATCGTCAAGCATGCCAATCCCTGCGGCGTCGCCCGCGCCGCCACTCTCGTCGAAGCCTATGAGGCGGCGTTCGCCTGCGACACCGTGTCGGCCTTCGGCGGCATCATTGCCGTGAACCGGCCGATCGACGCCGCGGCGGCCGAGGCGATGACGCAGATCTTCACCGAGGTGGTGATCGCGCCCGACGCCGACGAGGCGGCGCGGGCGATCTTCGCGCGCAAGAAGAATCTGCGGCTGCTGCTCAGCGGCGCGCTGCCTGATCCGGCGCGGCCCGGCCTGACGCTGAAGGCGATCGCCGGCGGCTATCTCGTCCAGACCCGCGACAATGGCCGCGTGACGGAGGAGGCGCTCAAGGTGGTGACGAAGCGGGCCCCGACCCCGCAGGAGCTCGCCGACTGCCTGTTCGCCTGGACCGTCGCCAAGCACGTCAAGTCGAACGCGATCGTCTACGCGAAGGGCGGCGCCACCGCGGGCATCGGCGCCGGGCAGATGAACCGCCTCGAAAGCGCCCGCATCGCGGCGTGGAAAGCGCGCGACGCGGCCGAGAAGGCGGGCTGGGGCGAGCCCCGCACCATCGGCTCGGCGGTCGCCTCGGACGCCTTCTTCCCCTTCGCCGACGGCCTTCTCGCCGCCGTCGAGGCGGGGGCAACGGCGGTGATCCAGCCCGGCGGCTCGATCCGCGACGACGAAGTAACCGCCGCAGCGGACGAAGCCGGCCTCGCGATGGTCGTCACCGGGATGCGCCACTTCCGGCATTGACGTCACGAGGGCGAAGCGCGCGGGTGTAGTCGAGGCGGCCCTTCTGCCTCCCCATCGCCAGATGGGGAGGGGGACCACCGAAGGTGGTGAGGGGTAACCGCAGGAGCATCAACGTTTCTCGCGCCAGGCGGCGACGGCAGGGGCACTGACCCCTCCACCACCTTCGGTGGTCCCCCTCCCCGCCGCCGCGCGGCAGGGAGGCAGAAGAGGGGCCGTCGTCCTGAGCGCTCTAAGGCCCCGGCGTCTCCGGGGGGCGGACCGAGCGGAACAGCACCCGGTCCTCGTGGGTGAAGCCGCGCTTCCACACGATGATGGCGAAGGTAGCGAGGATGCCGGGCACGCCGATGGCGAGGTCGATCCAGACCAGGCTGTTGGGAAGCAGGCTGAACAGCCATCCGACCAAAGTCGCCCCCGCCGCGGCCCAGAAGAGCGGCCAGCGCCACGGCTGCACCGGCGCCTCGAGCAGCCGCGACAGCAGCCGCGCCTTGAGGATTGAGCCGAGCCCAAGGGCGAGGAGGAGCGCCAGCGCGGCCGAGGCGGCCTGCCAGCTTTCCGGAAGCCCGGCCGCGCGCGCGGCGAGGATGAAGCCGGCGGCGAGCACCGCCTCGACGGCGATGACGAGCAGCGAGATCATCAAATTGCGGTGCCGGGCGACGTAGACCAGGGCCGATTCGGACACTGCCGCCGTCGCCGCTGCGATTTCGCCGGCGAGGAGGAAGACCAGGGCCGCGGTGCCGGCGACGAACTTGGCGCCGATCAGCGCCATCACCGCCTTGGCCGGGATGCCGAGCGCCAGCGCCACCCCGGTCTGCGCGGCGACGATCCAGAAGCCGACCTGCCGCACCTGCCGCGCCACTGCCGGGCGGTTGCCCTCGGCCAAGCGCTTGGTGATGACCGGGGCGAGGATGGGGTCGAAACTGGTCTTGAGCTTCTGCGGCAGCGTCGCGACCTGCTGCGCGATATAATAGACGCCGACATAATAAGGGGCGACTGCGACCGGCAGGAGCAGGCTCAGAATCGCGATGTCGAGCCGCCGCGATCCCCATTCGATGGCGTCAGCAGCGGCGAGCGGCACGTTGCGCCGCGCCACCGCAAGGAGCTTGCCGGGATGCGGCTTCCAGCCTCGCGGCAGCCCATAGCTGCGCAGCAGCGGCACGACGGCCGCGGCCAGCGCCGCCACTTCGGACAAAGCGTAGGCGATGATGAGACCGTCGCGCGGCGTGATGAAATAGAGAAGGCCGGCGCCGATGCTGATCGTCCACGGCTCGACCAGAGCCCGCGCCGTCACCGTTGCCCGGACGTTGTGGCGGTAGGCGAGCGCCGCCAGCGCGATGTCGCACCCGGCCACCGGAAAGACGACGAGGGGAAGCAGCCACTCGCTGCCGTGCATGACGCCATGGGGCGGATAGACCGCCTGCGGGAACACGATGAGGAGGATCGACGCCGCCCCCGAGGCGATCAGCGCCGCCAGCATCGCGTCGAAGACGATGCAGACGTGCGGCTGGTCGGTCTCGGCCAGCTGCTGGGCGAGCCCGCGCTTCAAGCCCAGCGTGGCGACCTGGGCAGCGAACTCGACGACGATGACGGCATAAGCGAAGCGGCCGAGCAGCTCCGGCCCGTAGAGCCTTCCCGCGATGAACAGGAAGGGAAGCCGCGCCGCGAGCCGCAGCACGAAGCCGAAGAAGTTGGTGCGGCCGCCGCGGGCGAGGGCGGCGATATCGTCGGCAGGCGCGGCCGGGGCCGCCGTCAATGCGCCGCGCCCCAGTTCAGCCCGGTGCCGATATCGACGCCGAGCGGCACGTCGAGCGTCACGGCCGGCTCGGCGGCGCGCTCCATGACGCGGCGGATGGTCGCGGTCGCGGCCTCCACTTCGGCTTCGGGGACTTCGAAGACCAGTTCGTCATGGACCTGCATCAGCATGCGCGTGCCGTGGAGGCCTTCGGCGCGCAGGGCGGGGCCCATCCGCACCATGGCGCGCTTGATGATGTCGGCGCTGGTGCCCTGGATCGGCGCGTTGATCGCGGCGCGCTCGGCGCCCTGGCGCTCGCCCTGGTTCTTGGCGCGGATAGACGGGAAATGGGTCTTGCGGCCGAACAGGGTGGTGGTGAAGCCGGTCTCGCGCACCGAGCTCAGCGTGGCGTGGATATAATCGCGGATGCCGGGGAAGCGCTCGAAATAGCGGTCGATCATCGCCTGCGCTTCCTCGGCGGTGATCGAGAGGCGGCCGGCGAGGCCCCACCGCGATATGCCGTAGAGTATGGCGAAGTTGATCGTTTTCGCCGACGCGCGGGTGTCGCGGGTGACCTCGCCGAACAGCTCCTGCGCGGTCAGGGAATGGATGTCGGCCCCTTCCGCGAAGGCCTGCTTCAGCTGCGGCACGTCGGCCATGTGCGCGGCGAGGCGGAGCTCAATCTGGCTGTAGTCGGCCGAGAGCATGACGTGGCCCGGTTCCGCGATGAAGGCGTCGCGGATGCGGCGGCCGATCTCGGTGCGGATCGGGATGTTCTGCAAATTGGGGTCAGTCGAGGACAGCCGCCCCGTCTGCGCGCCGGAGAGAGAGTAGGAGGTGTGGACCCGCCCCGTCTCCTTGTTGATCTGCTGCTGGAGCGCGTCCGTGTAGGTCGACTTGAGCTTGGAGAGCTGCCGCCATTCGAGCACCAAGGCCGCGATCGGCACCCCTTCGCGCGACAGCCGCTCGAGCTCGGTGACGTCGGTCGACCAGGTGCCGGACTTGCCCTTGCGGCCGCCCTTCAGCCCCATCTGGTTGAACAGGACATCGCCTAGTTGCTGGGGGCTGCCGATGGTGAACTGGCAGCCGGCATGGCCGCAAATCTGGTCCTCGAGGGCAGCGATCTGCGTGGTGAATTCCTGGCTGAGCCGCCCCAGTTCGTCGCGGTCGACCTTGACGCCCTCGCGCTCCATCCGCGCCACCACCGGCACCAACGGCCGGTCGACGCTCTCATAGACCTGCGTCACCCGCTCATAGGGAAGCCGCGCCTTGAAGCGCTTCCACAGCCGCATCGTGACGTCGGCGTCCTCGGCGGCATATTCGGTGGCGCGGTCCAATGGCACCTGGTTGAACTTGATCTGCTTCTGGCCTGAGCCGCAGACGTCCTTGTAGGCGATGCACTGGTGATCGAGATGCTTCTTGGCGAGATCGTCCATGGCGTGGCTGTTGAGCCCGCCGGCGTCGAGGTCGAAGCTCATCACCAGGCTGTCGTCGATGGGCGTTACGCAGATGCCGCGGCGGTCGAAAACAATCCAGTCGAACTTGAAATTGTGGCCGACCTTGAGGATCGCCGGATCCTCGAGCAGCGGCTTCAGCCGCGCCAGCGCCTCGGCGGCGGGAATCTGCTCGGGCCGCTCGGAGAGCAGATCGTGGCCGCCATGTTCGAGCGGGACATAGCAGGCCTTGTTGCACTCGGTGGCGAGGCTGATGCCGACGAGTTTTGCCGTCACGCAGTCATAGCCGTCGGTCTCGGTATCGACGGCGACGAAGCCCTGCGCCCGCGCCTCAGCGATCCAGCGGTCGAGGTCGGCCAAGGTCGTCACCGTTTCGTAGAGCGCGCGGTCGATCTTCGGCTCCGGCCGCACCTCCCGCTGGCGGGGCGTCTCGGACGGGGAGGTGGAGGCCGCCTGCGACGCCGATTGGGCGCCGCCGTTCAGCCGGTTGATCAGCGCCTTGAAGCCTTGCTCCTCGAGGAACTCGCGCAGTGGCCCGTCGGGTATGCCCTTCATCTCCAGCGCGTCGAGCGGCTCCGGCAGCGGCGAATCGCAGACGAGGCGGACGAGCTCCCGGGACAGCCGCGCCTTTTCGGCATGCTCGATCAAATTCTGCTTGAGCTTGGGCTTCTTGATCTCTTCGGCATGGGCGAGGACGTTTTCCAGGTCGCCATAATCCTGAATGAGCTGCGCCGCGGTCTTCGGCCCCACCCCCGGCACGCCCGGAACGTTGTCGACGCTGTCGCCCATCAGCGCCAGCACGTCGCCCAGTTTCTCGGGCGGCACGCCGAACTTCTCGACGACATAGTCGCGGCCGATCCGGCGGTCGTTCATCGTGTCGTAGAGGTCGAGCCGGCCGTCCTCGACGAGCTGCATCAGATCCTTGTCGGACGAGACGATGGTGACCTTCCACTCCTGCGCCAGCGCCGCCTTGGCGTAGCAGGCGATGATGTCGTCGGCCTCCAGCCCCTCCTCCTCGATGCAGGGCAGGGAGAAAGCGCGGGTGGCGTCGCGGATCAGCGGGAATTGCGGCACGAGGTCCGGCGGCGGCGGCGGCCGCTGCGCCTTGTACTCAACGTACATCTCGTTGCGGAAGGTGTGGGAGCCGGCGTCGAAGATCACGGCCAGGTGCGTCGGTCCTTCCTCCTTGTGGAGGCTCTCGGCGAGCTTCCACAGCATCGTCGTATAGCCGTAGACCGCGCCGACGTTGAGGCCGTGGCGGTTGGTCAAAGGCGGCAGGCGATGATAGGCGCGAAAGATGTAGCTCGAGCCGTCGACCAGGTAGAGATGGGGCATGGACGAGGATTTAGCCGATATGGCCGGTGAAACAACCATCCGGCGGGCAAGGGGCTGAGCGCGGGCGATGCACGTCCTCGATTTCCCGCGGCTCGGCCTCATCCTGTTCGTCGCCTGCCTGGTAGCGATGATCACGCGGCGGCTGAAGCTGCCCTACAGCGCCGGGCTGGTGGCGGCGGGGCTGGCGCTGGCGCTGCTGCCGATCGGCTTCGACGTCCGGCTGACGCCGGAGATGATCTTCACCCTGTTTCTGCCGCCGCTCATCTTCGAGGCGGCGATTCAGATCCCCTGGAAGCCGCTGCGCCGCGAGCTGCCCCTGCTCGGCGTGCTGGTGACGATCGGGGTGCTGCTGGCGGCCGCGGTGGTGGCGGTGGGGATGCATTACCTGATCGGCTGGTCCTGGCTCGGTGCCGCGTTCTTCGCGATCCTCGTCGCCGCCACGGACCCCGTGTCCGTCATCGCCATGTTCAAGGAAGTGCCGGTGGAGCCGCGGCTTCACCTCCTCGTCGAGGCGGAGAGCCTGTTGAACGACGGCGTCGCCGCCGTGGTCTTCGCGGTGCTGGTGGTGATCGCCGGCGGCGCGGAGGTGACGGTGCCGGTGGTCGGGACGAAGCTGCTCGTCACTTCGCTCGGCGGGATCGCGGCGGGGGCGGCGGTGTCGCTCCCCCTCCTGCTCATCGCGGGTCGGACCAGCGACCGCCTCGTCGAGATCACCCTCACCACCCTCGCCGCCTTCGGCTCGTTCCTTCTCGCCGAGCATTTCCACACCTCCGGCGTGCTCGCCGGGCTGACGGCGGGGCTGATCGTCGGCAATATCGGCTGGGCCGGTTCCATCTCGGATGAGAGCCGGCCGAATATCCTCTATTTCTGGGACTATGCCGCCTTCCTCGCCAACTCCTTCATCTTCATCCTGATCGGCGGGACGGAGGCCGGAACGCCGATCCTGCCGGTGCTCGCCGCCGCGGCCGTCGCCATCGTGCTGGCGATGCTGGGCCGGGCAGCGACCGTCTACCCCGTCGCGCTCGTCTTTCGCCGCACCGCCTTGTGCGTGCCGGGCCCGTACCAGCACGTTTTGTGGTGGGGCGGCCTGCGCGGCGCCCTGGCGCTGGGGCTGGCGCTGGCGATCCCCGCCTCGGTGCCGGAGCGGAACCAGATCATACCGGTCGCCTTTGCCATCGTCGCCTTTTCCGTCTTCGTGCAGGGCCTGACCATGGCGCCCTTGGTCCGCCGCCTGAAGCTGCTGCGCGACGACACGCCCGGCTAATCCCCCGTTCAAGCCCCGTGCGTTATGACATCATGGTGAAAGCGCTCGCCCCCCTCCTCGCGGTCCTGCTTGCCCCTCCCGCTGCGGTCCCCGCCGCGCCGACCGCAGTGGCGGCGCCAGCGTTCGTCCCGACCCGCTTCACGGTCGAAGTGGTCGGCGACGGGCCAGACGTCATCCTGATCCCCGGCCTTACCGCATCCAAGGACGTGTGGCGCGGCGCGGTCGCTGCCGTACCGGGCTATCGCTACCACCTCATCCAGGTCTCCGGCTTCGCCGGCGCCCCCGCGCGCGGCAATAAGCAGGGGCCGGTGGTGGAACCCCTTGCCGAGGAAATCGCCCGCTACATTCGCGCCAACCGCCTGCGCCGTCCGGCTGTGGTCGGCCATTCGATGGGCGGCACGCTGGCGCTGATGCTCGCGGCGCGGCACCCGGAGCTGGTCGGCAAGGCGATGGTGGTCGACATGCTGCCGCAGCCGGCGGAGCTGCTCGGCTCGAGCGCCAGCGGCATCCGCGGCCTCGCCGACATGCTGGAGAGCGTCTCGGGAACAGGCTTCGGCCAGGGCCTCATCGATTCGGCGGTCCGCATGTTCGGCAACGACGCGCCCGTGAACGTGCGGAGCGACCGCGACGTCGTCGCCCGCGCCGCCCACGAGCTGGCGCTGACCGACCTCACGCCAGAGCTGCCCCGCATCCGCGCGCCACTGACGGTGGTCTATGCCAACCCCGCCCCGCCCCTCGCGGCCACCGCCGACGGAGTCTACCGCCGCGCCTATGCGGCCGATCCCGCCGCAACCTTGGTGCGCCTCGACGGCAGCGGCCACATGGTCATGGCCGACCAGCCGCAAAGGTTCGCGGAGGAGCTGCGGCGTTTCTTAACTCCATAAACCGCTTCCCTTCGCACCCGCCCCGGGCCAGAATTCTGGCGCACAGGCCGAGGGGGCTGCATTGAGGAAGCACTTTTGGATCATTTTCTGGAGCGTTGCCTTGGCAGCCCAGCCGGTAGTCGCGCAGAATCGGGAATCCGGGTCACTGGATCAGGAGATAAGATCTTCCGGTCTCAATGACCTTAGTCCCGAGCAAATGTCTGTCGTTAGGAGGCTCCTTACTGCTGCGCTGACAGCGCGGGGATCCGCCACGGAACTTTCCCCATCTGCCGAGGCGTTCATACGGCACCAAGGTTTTGAGAATTGCGAGATGAGCGTCGTCACGGCCAATGGTGAGCGTTGGCTGGTGGCGAAGACAGGATTTAGGACGCGCGCGACCAAGGACCTTCCCTTGCAAATCGGTAGTTTTGGGTTCCGGAACGGAGCGTATTTCTGCAAGCCAGCCATTCTAGGGGGTGTACGAGAGTTCATCGACGACCAAGGCGAAGTGCAGACATTCCTCTTCGCAAACTGGATTGAACTTCACTAGCGACAGGTGGTCAGGGCACCAGCACCGTGTCCTTCGCTTCCGGCAGCAACTCGGGGTAATCGAGCGTATAGTGAAGGCCGCGGCTTTCTTGGCGCGTCAGGGCGGAGCGGACGATCAGCTCCGAGACGGTGACGAGGCTGCGGAGCTCGATGAGGTCGGCGGTGACGCGGAAGTGGCCGTAATAGTCTTCTGTCTCCTGGCGGAGCAGGGCAACGCGGTTGAGGGCACGTTCGAGCCGCTTGGTCGTGCGGACGATGCCGACATAATCCCACATGAAGCGGCGGATCTCGCGCCAATTGTGATGGACGACGACCTCCTCGTCCGAATGGGTGACGCGGCTTTCGTCCCACGGCCTGATCGCCGGCGGCGTCAGCAGGTCGTCCCAGGAGCCGTTGATATGTTCGGCCGCGGCGACTCCGAAGACGAGGCATTCGAGGACGGAGTTGGAGGCGAGGCGGTTGGCGCCGTGGAGGCCCGACATGGTCACCTCGCCCGCCGCATAGAGACCGTCGAGGTCGGTGCGGCCGTCCAGGTCCACCATCACCCCGCCGCACGTATAATGGGCGGCGGGGACGACCGGGATCGGCTCGCGGGTGATGTCGATGCCGACATCGGGCTCGGCCAGGCGCGCGGCGATGGTCGGGAAGTGGGCGAGGACGAAGTCGCGGTCGCGATGGCTGATGTCGAGGTGGACGTAGTCGAGGCCGAGCCGCTTCAGCTCGTGATCGATCGCCCGCGCGACCACGTCGCGGGGGGCGAGTTCGGCGCGCGTGTCGAAGTCCGGCATGAAACGGTGGCCGCTGCCGGGGAGGCGGAGATGGCCCCCCTCGCCGCGCATCGCTTCGGTGATCAGGAGATTCTTGACGTCATGATTGTAGAGGCAGGTCGGGTGGAACTGGTTGAACTCCATGTTCGCCACCCGGCAGCCGGCCCGCCAGGCCATGGCGATGCCGTCCCCGGTCGAGCCCTTGGGGTTGGTAGAGTAGAGCCAGGCGCGGCTCGCGCCGCCGGTGGCGAGGATCGTGGCGCGGGCGGTGAACAGCTCCACGCGGCCGCTCCGCCTGTCGAGCGCGTAGACGCCCCAGGCGCGCTTCTCGCCCGAGCCTGAGACGGTGTGGCGGCCGGTGGCGAGGTCGATCGCCGCCCGGTCCGGCACGAGGGTGATGTTGGAGCGGGCGGCGACCGCCTGCTCCAGCGCCTGCTGGACCGCGCGGCCGGTGGCATCGGCGACGTGGACGATGCGGCGGTGGCTGTGCCCGCCCTCACGGGTGAGGTGCCACCCCGCCTCGCCGCCCTCATCAAAGGGGACGCCCATCGCCGCCAACCGGTCGATCGCGGCGGGCGCGTTCTCGACGACGAACTCGACGGTGCGGCGGTCGTTGAGGCCGGCGCCGGCGACGATCGTATCCTCGACATGGCTTTCGAACGTGTCGCCCGGCTCCAGCACCGCGGCGATCCCGCCCTGCGCCCAGGCGGTGGAGCCTTCGGAAATCTCGCCCTTCGCCAGCACCGCCACCCTGAGGTGCGGCGCCAAGGTCAATGCGGCGGACAGGCCGGCGGCGCCGGAGCCGACGATGACGACGTCGAAATCATGCTGCTGGCTCACGACACCCCTCGCTTCGACAAGGGGTTGCGCAGGGCTCAATCCGCCGCCGCATCCGCGGCGCGGGTCAGGTTGAGGAAGACGTCTTCAAGGTCCGCCTCGCGGGTTGAGACGTCGACGATGCCGAGGCCCTCGCGCTGCAGGGCGGCGAGCACCTCGCCAGCATTCACCTTGTCCTTGCGGTAGGTGATGGCGAGGGTGCGGTCGCCCTTGCGCTCGATCTTCTCGAAGCAGCTTGCGTCGGGCGCGTGGATGATGTCGCGGTCGAAGGTGACCTCGACCGCTTTCTCCTGCGCCATGCCGACGAGGGTGCGGGTCTCCTCGTTGGCGATCAGGCGGCCATGGTTGATGATGGCGATGCGGTCGCAGAGATTCTCCGCTTCCTCGAGATAATGGGTGGTGAGGACGATGGTCACGCCCTGCTCGTTCAACTGGCGCACATAGGCCCAGAGCTGCTGGCGAAGCTCGATGTCGACGCCCGCGGTCGGCTCGTCGAGGACGAGGATGGGCGGCGAATGGACCATCGCCTTGGCGACCAGCAGCCGCCGCTTCATGCCCCCGGAGAGCGTCCGCGAATAGGCATTCGCCTTGTCGGTGAGGTGCATGGCGCGCAGCAGCTCGGCGGTCTGGCGCTTGCCCTTCGGGACGCCGTAGAGGCCGGCCTGGATCTCGAGCGTCTCGGAGGGGGTGAAGAAGGGGTCGAAGACGATCTCCTGCGGCACGATGCCGATCGACACCTTGGCGTTGCGCGGATGCGCGTCGATGTCGAAGCCCCAGATCGTCGCGGTGCCGCCGGATTTGTTCACAAGGCCGGCGAGGATGTTGATCATCGTCGACTTGCCGGCGCCGTTCGGGCCGAGGAGGCCGAAGATCTGCCCGCGCGGTACTTCGAGGCTCACCCCGTCGAGCGCGCGCTTGCCGCCCGCATAGGTCTTCTCGAGGCCGACGATCGAGATCGCGCTTTCGGTCATGGACCCCGCCCTAGTCCCGGCCGGAGGCGGAAGCGAGCGCTTCGGCGATCAGGCGGCGGCTGTTCTCGACGCCGTAGAGGGCGATGAAGCTTCCCATGCGCGGGCCCTGGTCGCTGCCGAGCAAGGTCTCGTACAGCGCCTTGAACCAGTCGCGCAGGCGCTCCTTGCCGTAATGGAGCTTGCCGATCTCGTAGATGTGGTTCTGGAGGATCGTGGCAGGATCCTCCTCGCCGTGACCGGTGCCAGCATTGTCGGCCAGGAGCGCGTCGAGTTCGCGCAGGGCCGTTGCCTCCTCCGAGGTGGGCGGGCGGCGGCGCAGCGACGGGGTGACGAAGCGCGCGCCATATTCCACCGCGTAGCCGACGAGCTTGTCCAGCTCCGGATTGCCCTCGGCCGACAGGGCTGGATTGTAGCGGTGGAGGAAGCTCCAGATCGTGCTGCGATCACCCACGCCGGGCAGGCTCGCGATGTTGAGCAGCAAAGCGAAGCTTACCGGCAGGCGTGCCTCGGGCACCTTGCCGGCATGGATGTGGTGCACGGGATTGCCGAGCTGCTTGTCCACCGCCTGCGTCGGATAGAGGGCCAGCGCCTGGTAATATTCGTCCACGGCGCGCGGGATGATGCCGAAGCTCAGCTGCTTCGCCCGCTTTGGCTCGCGGTAGAGGTAGAAGACGAGGCTCTCTTCGGGCGCGTAGGTCAGCCATTCGTCGATGGTGACGCCGTTGCCGCGGGTCTTCGAAATCTTCTCGCCATTCTCATCGAGGAACAATTCGTAGTTGAAGCCCTCCGGCGGGCGGGCGCCGAGGATGCGGACGATCTTGGAACTCTGGGTAACGCTGTCGATCAGATCCTTGCCGGACATCTCGTAATCGACGCCGAGCGCGTACCAGCGCATCGCCCAGTCGACCTTCCACTGCAGCTTGGCGCCGCCGCGGAGCGCCGACTGCTCGACCGCTCGCCCCGTCGCAGGGTCGGTGTAGCGGATGAGGCCGGCTTCGGCGTCTACCACCTCCACCGGCACCTGCAGCACCACCCCGCTGTCGGCGCTGATCGGCAGGATCGGCGAATAGGTCTGCCGCCGTTCCTCGCGCAGCGTGGGCAGCATCACGTCCATGATGGCGTCATAGCGCCGCAGCACCTGCCGCAGCGCCGCGTCGAATCGGCCGCTGGTGTAGCAGTCGGACGAGGACAGGAATTCATAGTCGAAGTCGAACCGGTCGAGGAATTGCCGCAGCAGATTGTTGTTGTGCGCGGCGTAGCTCGCATGGCCGCAGCCATAGGGGTCCGGCACGCGGCTCAGCGGCTGGTCGAGATGGGCGTGCATCATATCCTGCTGCGGCACGCCGGGCGGGACTTTGCGCATGCCGTCCATGTCGTCGGAGAAGGCGATGAGGCGGCTCGGCCAATCGACCATCTCGGAGAGGGCGTGGCGGACCATCAAGGTCCGCGCCACCTCCTGGAAGGTGCCGAGGTGCGGCAGGCCCGAGGGGCCGTAGCCGGTCTCGAAGACGATCTCGCCCTTCTCCGGGCCGTTCGGGTAGCGCTTGAGGATCTTGCGCGCTTCCTCATACGGCCAAGCCTTGGAGACGAGGGCGGCTTCGCGCAGTTCGGGGGGAACGGTCATGGCCGCGCTCCTAGCGAAGCGGGGGGCGCTCGGCTAGAAGCGGACGCGCCATGGGCTCCCTCCCCGCAATTCGCGAATATGAAGGCGTCGACCGCGCCCGGTTCGAGGCGGAGATCGTGCCGGCGGGGCGGCCGGCTGTGCTCCGCGGGCTCTGCGCCGGCTGGGCGGCGGTGGCCGCGGCACGGACATCGGACGAGGAGGTAGCCGACTATCTCCGCGCCCGCGGCGACGAGGTGCCCTTCGAAGCGTGGTTCGGCGCCCCGGAGATCGGCGGTCGCTTCGGCTATTCCGAGGACTTCCAGGGCTTCAACCACGACCGCCGCCTCGCCACCGTCGGTCAGCTCCTCGACCTGCTCCTCCGCCAGCGCGGCCACGCTTCGCCCTATTCGATGTACGCCGGCGCGATTCCGGTGGCGAAGCACCTCCCGCGCTTCCGCTCCGAGATCCCGATGCCGTTGCTGGACGAGGGCCGCGACATGCTCGTCTCGCTCTGGCTCGGAAACCGCACGCGGACGGCGGCGCATTGGGACCTGGCGCAGAACCTCGCCTGCGTCGTCGTCGGCCGCCGCCGCTTCACGCTGTTTCCGACGGACCAGCTGCCCAACCTCTATGTCGGGCCGCTCGAATTCACGCTGGCGGGGCAGCCGACCAGCCTCGTCGACATCGACGCGCCGGATTTCGAGCAACACCCGAGGTTCCGCGAGGCCCTCGCGCATGCCGAGGTGGCGGAGCTAGGCCCGGGCGACGCGCTCTATCTGCCGAGCTTGTGGTGGCACGCCGTCGCCGGCCGCGACGAGGTCGGCGCGATGGTCAATTTCTGGTGGCGCGACGGCGATCCGCCGCGCCTCACGCCGCTCAACGCGCTGTACCACGCGATCATGACCATGCAGGGCATGCCGGAGCGGGAGCTCGCCGCGTGGCGCACCCTGTTCGACCATTATGTCTTCCGCACGGACGGCGACCCGGTCGCGCACCTGCCGGAGCAGGCCCGCGGCATTCTCGGACCCCGCTCGCGGGAGACGGTGGCCAAGCTGCGGGAATTGCTGGCGAAGGCGCTCGGGCGCTAATCTCCCGTTTTGCTTCCGTTCCTACGCCTCTATAGCGATCCCGATGCCTTCCCCGCTCCCCTACCCCGCGCTGCACGCAACCCATGGCGGCATCTGGCTCGCCACCTCCGACGGCACCCGCGGGCTCGGCCGGGGCGAGGCGATCGCGCGGGCGGCGGAGACGCCGGCGATCATGCTCAACGCGCCGCTCGTGGGGCAGCGGCTCGGCTATCCGGAGCTGTCAGGCCTCGACCTCCTCGAACTCTACGCCTTCGTCCACCCCGCCCGCTTCGCCGTGCCGACGCCGAAGGGGATGGCGCACGCGCTGAGCATCGAGGCGCCAGAGACCGACGCCGAGGCGCCCGCCTTCCTGCTTCGCGCCGCGGAGGTCCTGCTGGCGACACTGGAGGGGGAGTGGCCGGAGCGGGAGGGCGCCTGGACCTCGGCGCAGTCGCTCGCTCGCCTCCGCTGGACCTGGTCGCCCGTCGTCGCCGAACGGCTGAAGCGGCCGGAGCGGGACGAGCGCTGGCTCTTCTCCCGCCTGCCCGAATGGGAGGAAAATGGCGGCCGCCCCGCTCCCGCCACCGTGCGTGTCGGAGCCCAAGACACCGCGCAACGGCTGGAGCGGCTGGTCGGCCAGGGCGCCGAAGTGCGGCAGGGCCAGCGCGATTATGCCGCCGCCGCCGCGCAGGTCTTCGCCCCGCGCACCGCACAGGGCCAGCCCAACATGCTCCTCGCCGAGGCGGGGACCGGTATCGGCAAGACATTGGGCTATCTCGCTCCCGCCTCGCTGTGGGCGGAGCAGGCCGACGGCGCCGTCTGGGTCTCGACCTTCACCAAGGCACTGCAGCGCCAGCTCGACCGGGAGAGCGCGCGGCTGTTCCCCGACGCGGCGGTGCGGCGCAAGAAGGTCGTCGTCCGCAAGGGCCGCGAGAATTATCTCTGCCTGCTGAACCTCGAGGACGCGCTGCAGGGCGGCTTTGCCGGCCGCGCCGCGATCCTCGCGCAGCTGGTGGCGCGCTGGGCGGGCTATTCGAAGGACGGCGACATGGTCGGCGGCGACCTGCCCGGCTGGCTCACCAGCCTGTTCCGCCGCGCCGGCGCCACCGCGCTCACCGATCGGCGCGGCGAGTGCGTCTATGCGGGCTGCCCGCATTACCGCAAATGCTTCATCGAGCGGGCGGCGCGGGCGAGCCAGGATGCCGACATCGTCATCGCCAACCACGCCCTCGTCATGGTCAACGCCGCCCGCGGCCGCGACGGCGGCAACGGCCCGGAGCGAATCGTCTTCGACGAGGGCCACCACCTGTTCGACGCCGCCGATTCCACCTTCGCCGCCGCTTTGACGGGGCAGGAGGCGATCGAGATGCGCCGGTGGATCGTCAGGCCTGAGGGGAAGAGCCGGGGCCGGCGGCGGGGCCTCGCGGCGCGGCTGATGGACGTCGCCTCCTATGACGAAGCGGGCGCCGCCGCCCTCGAGCAGGCGGTGGACGCGGCGCAGCTGCTGCCGAGCGACTCCTGGCTCGGACGGATTGCCGAAGGAATGCCGTTCGGCCCGGTCGAGAAGCTCCTCGCCGCCGTTCGCGCCACCGTCTACGCCCGCGCCACCGCGCAGGATGCCGGCTACGGTCTTGAGACGGAGATGGCCGAATTGGACGGGCCGATCGTCGAGGCGGCCGCCCCCGCGGTCGAGGCGCTGGAGCGGCTCGTCCGCCCGCTCACCGCGCTCGGCAACCGGCTGCAGGCGGTGCTGGAGGATGGGCCCGACTGGCTCGACGGCCCGGCGCGCGCTCGCATCGAGGGGGCGATCGGCGGCCTCACCTGGCGCACCCAGACACTCGCCGCCTGGATCGGCCTCGCCGCCCGCATCGGCGGTCCCGCCGATCCGGATTATGTCGACTGGATGGCGGTGGAGCGGGTCGACGGGCGTGAGTATGACATCGGCCTCCACCGCCACTGGCTCGACCCAACGCGCCCCCTCGCCGAGGCGGTGCTGAAACCGGCGCACAGCGTCGTCGTCACCTCGGCGACGCTGCGCGGCTCCGAGGGTTGGCACGCGGCGGAGGCCCGGACTGGGGCGTGCCATCTGCCCGCCTCGGCCGCGCGGTTCGAGGCGGAGAGCCCGTTCGATTACGCGGCGCAGAGCGAGGTGCTGGTCGTCACCGACGTCAAGCGCGGCGACATTCCGCAGCTCGCCGGCGCCTATGCCAAGCTCATTGAGGCGGCGGAGGGCGGCACGCTCGGCCTGTTCACCGCGATCCAGCGACTGAAGGCGGTCCACGCCCGCATCGCCGACCGCCTGGCCCGTGCCGGGCTGCCGCTCTACGCCCAGCATGTCGATCCGATCGACACCGGCACCCTCGTCGATATCTTCCGCGACGATCCCCGCGCCTCCCTCCTCGGCACCGACGCGCTGCGTGACGGCGTCGACGTGCCCGGCGAATCGCTCCGCCTCGTCGTCATGGAAGGCGTGCCCTGGCCCCGCCCCACCGTGCTTCACGCTGCACGGCGGGCGGCGGGGGGCGGCACCGCCTATGACGACCGGGTGGTGCGCGCGCGCCTCGCCCAGGCATTCGGGCGGCTGATCCGGCGGCAGGGGGACCGCGGGCTGTTCGTCCTCCTCTCCTCGGCGACGCCGTCGCGGCTGCTCACCGCCTTTCCGCCGGGCGTCACCGTGCGCCGCCTGCCGCTCGACCAGGCGATCGCGCGGGTGCGGGAGCGGCTTTCAACCGCGCCGGCTTTCGGGCATCAGTCCGACGAGGCGAGGAAGGCCGAAGAGGCGCGATGAAGGTCCTGACGTTGCTGCGCCACGCCAAATCGGGCTGGGACGATCCCGTCCTGCGCGATTTCGACCGGCCCCTGAACCCGCGCGGCCGCCGCGCCGCCCGCACCGTCACCCGCGAGATCCGCAGGCTCGGCCTCGGCTTCGACCGTGTGCTTGCCTCGCCGGCGCGGCGGGTGATCGAGACGCTGGAGGAGGTCGGCCAGTCGGTGCCGCTCGCGCCGGATTATGACCAGCGGCTCTACCTCGCTTCCTCCGAGGCCCTGCTCGAGCTGGCGCGCGGAACCAAGGACGGTGTCGATCGGCTCCTCCTGGTCGCACACAATCCCGGACTCGAAGAGTTGGCGCTCCGCCTGTCGGGGGCGGGGGAGCTGCGAGACGAGCTGGCGCTCAAATACCCCACCGCCACCCTCGCCGAGTTGGAGTTCGATGTGGCGTCGTGGCGTCAGGTGCGCGACGGCGGTGCCATTCTGACCCGCTTCATCCGACCCCGCGACCTCGATCCGGCGCTGGGGCCGGAGGACTGAGGCGCGCCGCGGAATCGATTCGCCTCCGATTCGTCCACAGCTTGGTTCCGAATCGCGCAAGTTCCATCGGCTGATCCCGCCCGACCAACAGCCCATCGTCGTTAACGATTGGTTTCGTTGACGTGTGGGCCCGGCATGCGCAGGTTCGACTCATTCGAGGGGGTGCAGCCGCAGAGCGGGGACGCGAAACGCGGCGCACCAGTCGGGGAGTTGCCAAGGGCCGATTACGGCGCCCGGGTGCAGCCGACCGCAAAGATCTGGGATTGCATGTTCGGAACTATCCGGGCCCGCTTCATTGCGGCCGCCACGCTCGCCTTGTCGTTCCTGCTCGCCGCGCCGGCCGCGGCTGCGGAAGCGGGGCCCCGTCTCCCGGACATGGCGAACCTCGCCCCGGCGGTGACGATGCCGGCCCCAGCCCAGCCCAGCCTCGCCGACCTCGTCCGCACCGCCCCCGCCTCCGCGACCACCCCCGTCACCGCCACCCCGGCCGTCGCTCCGGCCCGGCAGCCGCCGCTCACGCTGGCGGGCCGCTCGCTCCACGACCTCGTCATCGCCTTCGTCAATTACGGCAACCAGGACGAGCAGGAGCTCTGCCTCGCCAAGGCGATCTATTTCGAAGCACGCGGCGAGACGCTCGAGGGCCAGCTCGCCGTCGCCGAAGTGGTGCTGAACCGGGCCCGTTCCGGCCGCTTCGCGTCGAGCGTGTGCGGCGTTGTGACGCAGCCGGCGCAATTCTCTTTCATCCGCGCCGGCAGGTTCCCCACGGTCAACGAGTCCAGCGATTGCTGGAAGAAGGCGCTCGCCATCGCCGAGGTCGCCTCGAAGCACATCGCGACCAGCCTGGCGCCGAACGTCCTGTGGTACCACGCCACCTACGTCGCCCCCGCCTGGGGCCGCCAGAAGACGCGCGCCGCCCAGATCGGCACGCACATCTTCTACAGCTGAGCGGCGCTAACCTCCCGATTTACGGGCCTTTCCGGGCGGTCTCAGCTCGGCTCGCCGCAGCCGGAGAATCCTTCGGCGCATTTCCGTCCGGCGCCCATCGCTTCCGCCCCACTTCCGTTCCAGCATCGCCCAAAGCGGCTTGGGAGGGCGGCGCGACGTGCTCAACATCCTGATCATCGAGGACGAGCCGCTGCTGGCGCGGACGCTCGCGCATCTCATCGAGCTGAACCCGCGCTATCGCGTCACCGGCACGGCCGAGGATCTGACCAGCGCGCTGGAGGCGGTGGAGGCGCAGCGGCCCGATCTCGCCCTCGTCGACCTTCGCCTCGCCAATTCCACCAGCGGCTTCAGCGTCGCCGCGAAGCTGCAGGAGCTCGGCATCCTGTGCCTCTTCACCACCGGCAACGCCCCCGGCTTCCCGGTGCCGGACCTCGCCATCGGCTGCCTGTCCAAGCCGTTTCAGGAAGCGGACCTCGTCCGCGCCCTCGCCGAGGCGGAGGACATCCTGCGCGGCCGCCAGAAGCTGGTGCTGCGCCGCCGCCTGCCCGAGCAGCTGCAGATCTACTCGGACGCGCTGCCGCCGCAAGACGAGCAGCCCGCGGGCTGGGTCCGCCACCTCACGCGCCGCACCTCGCCCTTCTCACGGCTTTGGAAGCTGGTCCGCCGCGCGGATCACTATCGCAGCGCCGCGCCGCGCGCGTGACATTCCTGCACTCGTTCTGACCCAGAATTAACTTGAAGCAGGTTCGGCGCGGGCGCATGCCGCCGCGCTCTTCGGGGGTCCTGCGTCCATGACTGCCACCATCGCGCCCGTATTGGAGGGCGTCGCCGGCGATTTCCGCCCGGCCCGGGGCGAGGCGCGCCGCACCGCATGGCTCTCGCTTGGCGCCCTCGGCATCGTCTTCGGCGACATCGGCACCAGCCCGCTCTACGCGCTCAAGGAGACGTTCGTCGGCCACCACCATATGGCGGTCGATCCCACCCGCGTGTTCGGCGTCTGCAGCATCATCTTCTGGACGATGATCCTGGTCGTGACGCTCAAATACGTCGCCATCATGATGCGCGCGGACAATAAGGGGGAGGGGGGCAGCCTCTCGCTCCTCGCCCTCATCTCGCGCCATTCGGGGCCCGGGAAATGGACGGCGGGGCTGACGATGCTCGGCGTATTCGCCACCGCCTTGTTCTTCGGCGACGCGATGATCACGCCGGCGGTCTCGGTCCTGTCGGCGGTCGAGGGGCTGGAAATCCTCGACCCGGCGTTTGAGCGCTTCGTCATCCCCGGCTCAATCGCCATCCTCATCCTGCTCTTCGCCATCCAGAAGCGCGGGACGGAGAAGGTCGGCGCCGTGTTCGGGCCGATCATGCTGGTCTATTTCGCCGTGCTGGCGGTGCTCGGGCTGCGCTCGATCCTCGCCACCCCGGAGATTTTCGCGGCGCTGCTGCCGATCTGGGGCATCCGCTTCATCGCCACCGACCCGGTGCTCGCCTTTTTCGCCTTGGGCTCGATCGTCCTGGCCGTGACCGGCGCCGAGACGCTCTACGCGGACATGAGCCATTTCGGCCGCCGCCCGATCCGCCTCGCCTGGCTGCTCGTCGCCTTCCCGACCCTCATGGTCAATTATCTCGGTCAGGCCGCCCTGCTGCTCCGCCAGCCGGGCGCGGTCGAGAACCCCTTCTACCTCCTCGCCCCCGACAGCTGGCGCTTTCCGCTCGTCATCCTCGCCACGATCGCCACGGTGATCGCCAGCCAGGCGGTGATCACCGGCGCCTATTCGGTCATTCGCCAGGCGGTGCAGCTCGGCCTCTTCCCGCGCCTCAAGGTGCTCCACACCAGCGCGCGCGCCGAGGGGCAGATCTACATCCCGATGGTGAACTGGGCCCTGCTCGTCACCGTCGCCCTCCTCGTCCTCACCTTCCGCACCTCGTCCAACCTCGCCTCGGCCTACGGCATCGCCGTCACCGGCACGATGTTCATCACCACCGTCATGCTCGCCGTGGTGCTGCGCCGGCTGTGGAAGTGGCCGCTGCTTCCCGCGGCGGCCCTGGTGCTGCTGTTCGGCATCGTCGACGGCGTCTACTTCCTCTCGAACCTCACCAAGTTCGCGGACGGCGGCTGGTTTCCTTTGCTCGTCGCGGCGATCGCCTTCACCCTGCTCACCACCTGGGCGCGAGGACGGACGCTGGTCCATCGCCGCCTCGGCCATGCCAACATGCCGATGCCGATCTTCGTCAAATCGGTCGAGCACGGCATCCACCGCGTCCGCGGCACGGCAGTGTACCTCACGGCGTCCAAGGAAGGCGTGCCCCCGTCGCTGCTCCACAATCTCAAGCACAACCAGGTGCTGCATGAGAGCATCCTGCTGCTCACCGTCTCGGTGCTCGACGTGCCGCATGTGCGGGAGGAGGACCGGGTCGACGTCGAGGAAATGGGCTGCGGGATGAAGCGGGTGATCCTGCGCTACGGGTTCAGCGAAGATCCGGACATCCCAGCCGCGCTCGCCGCCGCCAAGCCGATTCTCGGCCCGCTGCCGCCGATGACGACCAGCTATTTCATCTCCCGCCAGACGGTCATCGCCGCCAAGAAGCCCGGCATGGCCAAATGGCGGGAGCGGATCTTCGCCTGGATGGTCCGCAACAGCGCCACGGCGATGGAATTCTTCAAGCTGCCGCCGAACCGGGTCGTCGAGCTCGGCAGCCAGGTCGAAATCTGAGCGCGCCGCACGTGACGGCTGCGCAGCTTCGGCGAATAGGCTAACGCCTTGCGCGCGGAGCCAAAGGGAGACCGGAGGCGTTCCTTTTTGAAACCTGGCCTTTTGAGACCTGGGAAGACGACCGGCAGCGCATGAACGAAGAGCAGAGCCTCACCCCGAGCCCCGCCGACGCCGACGGGGCGGCCGTGACGCTCACCGAGGCCAGCCGCGTCCCCGCTGCCGACGGCAGCACGCTCGAGCCGTCGATCGCGCCGATCCCGGCACTCCGCCCCGAGGAGCCCTATGCGCGCGACGAACTGCTTCACGAGCTGTTCGACGAGAAGGCGCGGCAATTTTCCGACCGCTGCGCGCTCCGCCTCGTGGGGTTCGGTGCGGAGTACGACCGCCGCACCAGCCTTACCTATTCCGAACTGCGCGAGCGGAGCCTGCGCCTCGCTCACCAGCTCAGGACCATGGGGATCGGGCGGGGCGACCGCGTCCTCATCTGCCTGCCGCGCGGACTCGACCAATATATGGCGATCCTCGGCATCCTCTGGTCCGGCGCCGCCTACGTCCCCGTCGACTGGGGTTATCCCCGGGACCGCATCGAGTTCATCGCCGAGGACAGCGGCGCCAAGCTCATCCTCACCTTCCACGAACGCGCCGGCGAGATGGCGATCGAGACCCTGGTGCTCGACGACGTGCTCGGCGACGTCGCCGCTGAAAGCGCCGCGCCTCTGACGCGCGAGGAGACCGGCGCGACGCCCGACGACATCGCCTACATCATCTACACGTCCGGCACGACGGGCCGGCCGAAGGGCGTGATGATCCGCCATTCGAACGCCTGTCACCTCGTCCGCTCCGAAAGCGCGGTCATCGCCCTAGGGCCGACCGACATCTGCTACGGCGGCTTCAGCCTCGCTTTCGACATGTCGGTCGAGACGATGTGGACCGCCTGGTTCGTCGGCGCAGTCGTGCTCGTCGCGTCCGATTCGCTGACCAAGGCGGGCCCGGACATCGCGCCCTCCCTCGAGGAGGAGGGGGTGACCGTCTGGCACGTCGTTCCCTCGCTCCTCACGCTCGTCGAGCACGACATGCCGACGCTGCGGATCCTCAACCTCGGCGGGGAGGCCTGTCCGCCCGGCCTCGTCGCACGCTGGGCGCGGCCGGGGCTCACTATCTACAACACCTACGGGCCCACCGAGACCACGGTTACCGCCACCTGGACCGAGGTGCAGCCCGGCCGCCGCATTACCATCGGCCGCCCGATTCCGGGTTACACCGCGTGGATCGTCGACGAGAAGCTCCGGCCCGTCCCGGCCGGTGCCGAAGGGGAGCTGGTGCTCGGCGGCCCCGGCGTCGGCGCGGGCTACGTCAACCGGCCGGAGCTCACCGCCGAGAAGTTCGTGATGACGCCGTTCAACGGCCCGTCGGGCGCGCCGGAGCCGATCTACCGCTCGGGCGACCTCGTCCGGCTCGATGCCGCCGGTGAGATCGACTTCATCGGCCGCATCGACACGCAGGTGAAGATTCGCGGCTTCCGCGTCGAGCTCGCCGAAATCGAGGCGGTGATCGCCGAGGATGCGGCGGTCGCGCAGGCGGTGGTGGAATTGTTCAAGGACGAGGACGGCTCCGAATTCCTTGCCGCGTTTTTCGTTGCCGCCAAGGGCACGGCCATCGACATGGACCGGATCCGCAAGAACGTGGCGGAGCGGCTGCCCAATTACATGCGCCCGGCGGCCTATGAGCAGCTCGACCGGATGCCGACGCTCCCCGCCTCCGGCAAGGTCGACCGCAAGGCGCTGACGCGGCCGGCGGCGCACGAGGCCGCGGAGCGCGAGATCGTGCCGCCCGCCACCGAGATGGAGGCGATGCTCCACGCCGTCTGGGCCGAAGGCTTCGCGCCGCAGCCTGTCTCGGTGCTCGACGATCTCTTCGAGG
Organism: Allosphingosinicella sp.; assembly: GCF_036403745.1. Taxonomy (GTDB): domain Bacteria; phylum Pseudomonadota; class Alphaproteobacteria; order Sphingomonadales; family Sphingomonadaceae; genus Allosphingosinicella. Next base: position 5,494 of record NZ_DASWQI010000037.1, on the reverse strand, counting down.
ATCTCGGCGGCCACAGCCTCAAGGCCGCGCGCCTGGTCTCGGCGGCGCGCAAGGTGCCGGGGCTCGAGGGGCTGTCGATCGACGACGTCTATTCCGCGCCGACCATCCGCGGCCTCGCCGCCCGCCTCGGCGATGCGGGCCCCACCGAGCGGCTGGACGAGACCAGCTTCTACCGTACCGCCGGCTGGAAGAGGTGGCTGTGCGGGGCGGCGCAGACGGTGGCCCTGGTTCCGATCTTCAGCGTCGCCGGCCTGCAATGGTTCTTCCCCTATCTCGCTTATTCCTGGCTCGCGGGGCGCATGGAGCGGCTCGACGCTCTGCTGCTGAGCGGCCTCTCCTTCATCCTCATCCCGCCGCTCGCCATGTTCGTGTCGATCGCCGTCAAATGGCTGGTGATCGGCCGCTTCCGCGCCGGCGATTATCCACTGTGGGGCTCCTATTATTTCCGCTGGTGGTTCGTCCGCCGCTTCTCCGACGTGATCGCGACGCCCTACATTTCCGGCACGCCGATGATCCGCACCTATTACCGCCTGCTCGGCGCGAAGGTGGGGGACAAGGCGCATATCGGCAGCGGCGGCATCGACGCGCCGGACCTCGTCTCGATCGGCGAGGACGCGATCGTAAGCGATTATTCGATCCTCGCCACCACCTCGGTCGAGCGCGGACTGCTCCGGCTCGGCCGCGCCGATATCGGCGACCGCGCCTTCCTGGGCTCGATGGCGGTAATGGGCCGCAATTCGCGGATCGAGGCCGACGGCGTGCTGGAGGATCTCTCCGCCCTCTCCGCCGGCATGACCATTCCCGCCGGCGAGCGCTGGGGCGGGTCGCCCGCCAAGCCGCGCGGCAAGGCGCCGGAGCGCGAGCCGCCGCCGCGCGTCACCCGCGCCAAGCGCTTTCTGATCAGCCTCGGCCTCACCATCGCGGCCCTGTTGCTGCCGCTGTTCGCGATCCTGCCGATTGCGCCCGGCATCATCGCGATCATCGAGATTGACTGGTCGACCGCGGGCTATCGCTATTTGCTGCTCGAGCCGCTGCTGGCCGCGACCTACGTCCTGCTGATGTGCGTGATCACGGTGGCGGCGAAGCGCCTGCTGCTCGGCAAGGTCCGGCCCGGCCGCTACCCGAAGGCGAGCTGGTTCTACATACGCTACTGGTTCCTGCAGCAGATCAACGACCTGGCGCTGCGCTTCGTCCACCCGATCTACGCGACCCTGTTCGTTGCCCCCTGGTATCGCGCGCTCGGCGTGAAGGTCGGGCGGCGGGCGGAGATCTCGACCGCCGCGGCGATCGTGCCGGACCTCGTCGAGATCGGCCCGGAAAGCTTCATCGCCGATGCCGTGGTGTTCGGTGCCGCCCGGGTCGAGCCGGGCTACATCAACCTCGAGCGCACCAGCATCGGCCGCCGCACCTTCATCGGCAATTCGGCTTTGCTTCCGGCCGGCACCCATGTCGGCGACGAGGTGCTGATCGGCGTGCTCTCCAAGCCGCCGGAGGAGGAGAAGGCGGCGATGAAATCGGGCACGACCTGGTTCGGCTCGCCCGCAATCTGCCTCCCGGCCCGCCAGAGCGTCGGCCTGTTCGACGAGGGCGCCCGGTTCAATCCCTCGAAGCGGCTGTGGACGACGCGGCTGGTCATCGAGAGCATCCGCGCTATCCTGTCGCTGACCATCTTCCTCTCCTTCTTCAGCCTTATGCTGTCGGTGGTCGGCGACCTCTCGGACCTGCCGCACGGCGCCTGGCTGATCCTCGCCGCCTTCCCCTTCCTCTATGTCGGCTTCGCGATCGCCTGCGGCCTGTCGCTGGCGGCGATCAAATGGCTGGTGGTCGGGCGCTACAAGCCGACGACGGCGCCGCTGTGGAGCACCTTCGTCTGGCGGAGCGAACTGGTGACGGCGACGTATGAGAACCTCGCCGTGCCCAACCTCCTCGAGCCCCTACGGGGCACCTTCTGGCTCCCCGCTTACCTGCGCCTGCTCGGCTGCCGGATCGGCAAGCGCTGCTACATCGACACCACCGACATCACCGAATACGATCTCGTCGAGATCGGCGACGACGTCGCGCTCAACGATTATGCCGGCCTCCAGACCCACCTGTTCGAGGACCGGGTGATGAAGGTGAGCGGCGTCGTCGTCCGCGACCGCGCGACCATCGGCTCGCTCGCCATCGTTCTCTACGACGCCGAGATCGGTGAGGATGCCCAACTCGGCGACCTTTCCGTCGTGATGAAGGGCGAATCGCTGCCGTCCGGCACCTCCTGGGAAGGCTCTCCCGCCCGCATCGCGAGGAACGGCTGACGGACCCGCTCTGGCACGATGGCCCCCTCGAAGCGCTGCCGGCGCTTCTGTCGGGGCCGGTGGTCTGGAGCGTCCGGCTCGACAGCGATGCCGCGGCTGCGGCGCTCGCTTTGTCCCGCCACACGGACCGGGACCTCGCGGACTTCGCCGCCGCTCCCGACGCCGGCAATCGCCTCCTCCGACGCCGGCTGACACGCGCGTTGCTCGGGCACGTGAGCGGCTTCGGGCCGTCAGAGATCCTCTTCGGCCGAACGTCCGAGGGCGCTCTCTCGGTACTGTCGCCGAAGGCCTGGCACCTCAGCGTCGCGGGCCGCGCCCCACTGTGCCTCATCGGCATCTCGCCTGCGGCCATCGGTGTCGATGTCGAGCCGTTCGACGAGTCCCCGCCTCTGTGGGACATGCTCACCGCAGCCGAGGGCGTTGAGATCGAGCAGCTCCCGCCGGCAGAGCGGCCCCACGAATGGCTCCGCCGCTGGGCCGCGAAGGAGGCGCATGCCAAGCGCTTCGGCTGCGCCCGCCGGGCGGATCCGGCTGTGATCGAGACACAGCCGGTCGGTGCGGACCGGTTGAAGGTAAGCTCGGAGAAAGGGATTTCGGACTGCCGGCTGCGCAGCGTCGGCGGGAGGATCGAGGCGGTCGCCCTCTAGAGCGCGCTCTCCTCCAGCGCCGCGACCAGGGTGGCGCGAATCGCACGGAGGCGCTCGAAGGGGACAGAGCCGCTCTCGTTCGCCGCTTCGGGAGGCGCGGGCGGTGCGGCCACGCTGTCCGCGTCGCCGCCGCCATCGAGCAATTGCTGGACGCCGCGGATCGTGTAGCCGTCCTGGTTGAGCAGGCGGTGGATGCGCCGGACCAGCTGGACGTCGGCGGGCCGGTAATAACGGCGGTTTCCGGCGCGCTGCAGCGGCTTGAGCTGCGGGAAACGAGTCTCCCAATAACGCAGGATGTGCTGGGGCACGCCGAGCTCGCCCGCGAGCTCGCCGATGGTGCGGAAGGCCTGGTCGCTCTTTGCGGTCGCGTTCGCCATCGGATGCGCCCTCAGGCGCCCTTGGCGATCCGCTCGCGGGTCATCTGGCTGGCGCGGAAGGTGAGGACCCGCCGCGGCGCGATCGGCACCTCGACGCCCGTCTTCGGATTGCGCCCGACCCGCTCGCCCTTGTCGCGCAGGATGAAGCTGCCGAAGCCCGAAATCTTGACGTTCTCCCCGTCCGACAGCGCCGCGCACATATGGTGGAGGATGCGCTCGACGATGCCCGCGGATTCGGCGCGCGAGAGGCCCATCTCGCGATGGACGACATCGGCCAGATCGGCGCGTGTCAGAGTTCCGGCGTCGATCCGCCTCATCGTTCCAGCGTCAGCCATAGTGACTCCCTCCCCCCGAGGCGAAATAGGACCATAATCGTATCTACTTGGATGTGCAAACCGCCTTTGTGCGTAGTCGTCTCAGTAACGGACCAACGCCGCGCCCCAAGTGAATCCGCCCCCCATCGCCTCGAGCACGAGGAGGTCGCCTTTCTTGATCCGCCCGTCTTTCACGGCCGTGTCGAGCGCCAGGGGCACGGACGCGGCGGACGTGTTGGCATGCTGGTCGACGGTGACGACGACGCGCGCCGGATCGAGCCCCAGCTTCTTCGCGGTGGCGTCGAGGATGCGCTTGTTCGCCTGGTGCGGCACCACCCAGTCGACGTCGCCGCTGACATGGCCGCCCGCCACCAGCACTTCCTCGAGCACCGCGGCGAGGTTCACCACAGCGTGGCGGAATACCTCCTTGCCCTTCATGCGCAGCTTGCCGATCGTGCCGGTCGTCGAGACGCCGCCGTCGACATAGAGGAGATCGTTGTGCCGCCCGTCGGCGTGGAGCTTGGTCGCGAGCACGCCGCGGTCCTCGGTTTCCTGCGCCTGGAGCAGGATCGCGCCGGCGCCGTCGCCGAAGAGGACGCAGGTCGCCCGGTCCTCCCAGTCGAGGATGCGGCTGAAGGTCTCCGAACCGATGACGAGCGCATAGTCGGCCATGCCGCCCTTGATCATATTGTCCGCCACCGAGAGGGCGTAGAGGAACCCCGTGCAGACCGCCGAGACGTCGAAGGCGATGCAGTCGTTGATGCCGAGCGCGGTCTGGACGCGCGTGGCCGAGGCCGGGAAAGTCTGATCCGGGGTCGCGGTGGCGAGGACGATGAGCCCGACCTTCTCCGCGGAGACGCCCGCAGCGTCGAGCGCCTTCTTTGCGGCTTCGGTGGCGAGGGTCGCGGTGGTCTCGCCGTCGGCAGCGATGTGGCGTGCTTCGATGCCGGTGCGCTCGACGATCCACTCGTGGGTGGTCTCGACCCGCTCGGCGAGTTCGGCGTTGGTGACGCGGCGCGGAGGGAGCGCCGAGCCGGTGCCGATGATGACCGCGCGCCGGCTCATTGCGCCGCCGCCTCGATGCGGGACGCGGCGACGCGGTCGAGATCCTCGGAAATCTTCCGCGTGAGGTCTTCGCGCACCATCCGCGCTGCCACCCTGATGGCATTCGCCACGCCCTTGTCGGTGGCGCTGCCGTGGCTCTTCACCACCAGACCGTTCAGACCGAGAAAGACTGCGCCATTATGGTTGTTGGGGTCGAGATGGTGGCGGAGCAATTCCGTCGCCGGGCGCGAGATGAGGAAGCCGATCTTGGAGCGGATCGAACTGGTGAAGGCGCGGCGGAGGAGATCTGTGACGAAGCGGGCGGTGCCCTCCAGCGATTTCAGCGCGATGTTGCCCGAAAAGCCGTCGGTCACCACCACATCGACATCGCCGCGCGACAATTTGTCGCCCTCGATAAACCCTTCGAAGCGCATGCCGAGCGTCTCCGCGCCCCGCAGGACGGCGGCAGCGCCCTTCAGTTCGTCCGTGCCCTTCATTTGCTCCGTGCCGATGTTGAGGAGCTGCACGCGCGGCTTGGCGAGATCGAGGACGACGCGGGCATAGGCCGCGCCCATCACTGCGAACTGGACGAGGTTCTGCGCGTCGCATTCGGTGTTGGCGCCGAGATCGAGCATGACCACGTCATTCTCGCCGAGCGTCGGCAGCAAGGCGGCGAGCGCGGGGCGGTCGATGCCACGCATCGTGCGGAGCGCGAGCTTCGACATCGCCATCAGCGCGCCGGTATTGCCGCCGGAGACCATCGCGTCGGCCTCGCGGGCCTTCACCGCGGCGATCGCCTGCCCCATCGACGTGGTCTT
>NZ_DASWQI010000036.1:0-4661 GCF_036403745.1 Allosphingosinicella sp. | reverse complement strand
GATGATGACGACCGTCAGATCGATCACAGAAAGGCTCATTCGGGCTCCCCTGCCGGAAATGTGCGCGGGAACTTAGACGAGACTCTACGGCTGTCCACCTCCCATTGTGCGCGCCGGTGGCGTGTGCCAGCAATGCCGGCGGGGAGAGTGCGCGATGGACGAACCAGCGACAGTGGAAAAGCCGCGGCAGTCGCTCGCCGGCCTGTGGAATATCTCGTTCGGATTCTTCGGAATCCAGATCGGCTTCGCGCTGCAGAACGCGAACATGAGCCGCATCTTCCAGTCGCTCGGAACCTCGATCGACAACCTCCCGGCCCTGTGGGTGGCGGCGCCGCTCACCGGCCTCCTCGTTCAGCCGGTCATCGGCCATATGAGCGACCGCACCTGGCTCGGCCGCTTCGGCCGCCGCCGGCCTTATTTCTTGGCGGGCGCGATCCTTGCCGGCCTCTCCCTCTTCGCCATGCCCGAAGCGCCGGCCCTCATTTTCGCGGCGCTGATGCTGTGGGTGCTCGATGCGTCCTTGAACATCTCGATGGAGCCGTTCCGCGCGTTCGTCGGCGACATGCTCGGCAAGGACCAGCACAGCGCCGGCTATGCGGTGCAGACCGCCTTCATCGGCGCCGGCGCGGTGGTCGGCTCGATCATCCCCTGGGCGCTGGAGCGCCTCGGCGTCGCCAACGTCGCGCAGGGCGGCGGCATACCCGACACTGTGCGCTTCGCCTTCTGGCTCGGCGGCGGTGCGCTGGTGCTGTCGGTGCTGTGGACGATCCTCACCACCCGCGAATTCAGCGCCGAGGAACTCGCCCGCTTCGAAGCCGCCGCGGAAGCTGAGGAGGATCACACCCTCCGCGCCCTCGCCGCGCGCACCTACACGTCCTGCGCCGTCTGGGCCGCGGCCGGTGCACTGGTCGTCGCCGCCGTCTGGCGCGTCGGCCTGGAGAAGGAGGTGTACCTGCTCGGCGGCCTCCTCCTGGCCTACGGCCTCGCCAGCGCCCTCGCCATCGCGCTTGCCAAGGCCGGGCGCTCGGCGGGCACGCTCTGCCACATCGTCGGCGATTTCTCGGGCATGCCGCCGGTGATGAAGCGCCTCGCGCTCGTCCAGTTCTTCAGTTGGTCCGCACTCTTCATCATGTGGATCAACACCACCCCGGTGGTCGCGCAGGTCTTCTACCGCGCGCCCGACGCCAAGAGCGCGCTCTACCAGGAGGGTGCCAATTGGGTCGACGTCCTGTTCGCCACCTACAACGGCGTCGCCGCCATCGCCGCGCTGACCCTGCTCCCAATCCTCGCCCGCTCGATCGGCCGCGTCCGCACCCATGTCGCCGCCTTGCTCTGCGGCGCGCTCGGTTATGCGAGCTTCTTCGTCGTCCGCGATCCGAAGCTCCTCCTCGTAAGCGAACTTGGGATCGGCATCGCCTGGGCTTCGATCCTCGCCATGCCCTATGCCATCCTCGCCTCGAGCCTGCCGCAGCGGAAGCTCGGTATCTTCATGGGCCTGTTCAACGTCTTCGTCGTCGTCCCCCAGCTCCTCGTCGCCTCCGTGATGGGCTCGATCATGAAGCATTTCTTCCCCACCGAGCCGATCTGGACCATGGCCTTTGCGGCGGCGGTGATGGCGTTGGCCGCGCTGGCGATGCTCCGCGTGGAGGAGCCGGTATGAGCTCCTCCCCGGGACGGGGAGGGGGACCATGCGCAGCATGGTGGAGGGGGCCCACGCCTCCGCCGCTCAGGCGCCAGGCCCCCTCCACCACGCCGCTTCGCGTCGTGGTCCCCCTCCCCGTGCCGGGGAGGAGCGAAGAACCTCGATGACCCGCAACATCCGCAAGGTGGTCGTCCTCGGCGGCGGATCGGCGGGCTGGATGGCCGCGGCGGCGCTCGTCAATGCGCTGCGCGGCGGGTGCCGGGTCGAGTTGGTGGAATCGGACGAGATCGGCATCGTTGGTGTCGGCGAGGCGACCATCCCGCCGATCCGCTTGTTCAACCACTCGCTGGGCCTCGACGAGGGCGAGTTCGTCGCGAAGACGCAAGGGTCGTTCAAGCTCGGCATCGAGTTCGTCGGCTGGGGCAAGGAGGGCCACCGCTACTTCCACCCCTTCGGACCCTATGGCGCCGAGTTCGACGCCGTCCCGCTCCACCAATATTGGCTGAAGGAACGCCAGGGGGGCCGCGCCGGGCCGCTCGACAATTATTCGATGGCCTGGGCGCTCGCCTCGCGCGGCCGCTTCGCCCCGCCCTCGCCCGACACGCGCCTCGTCCAGTCGACCTACGATTACGCCTATCATTTCGACGCCGGCCTCTACGGGCAGCACCTGCGCGCCTATGCCGAGGCCAAGGGCGCGATCCGCACCGAAGGCAAGGTCGTCGACGTCCGCGTCGCCCCCGAAAGCGGCCATGTCGAGGCGCTGACCCTCGCCGACGGCCGCGTCGTCGAAGGCGATTTGTTCATCGACTGCTCGGGCTTCCGCAGCCTGCTCCTCGGCGGCCAACTCGGCGTGCCCTACCGCGACTGGCGCGAATGGCTCCCCTGCGACCGCGCCATGGCGGTGCCCTGCGCCGGCGGCGGCGCCTTCACGCCCTATACCCGTTCCACCGCCCACGCGGCCGGCTGGCAGTGGCGCATCCCGCTCCAGCACCGGGTCGGCAACGGCTACGTCTATTCCTCAGCGCACGTCTCCGACGACGAAGCGGCCGAGACCCTCCTCGCCAATCTCGACGGCGCCCCGCTCGCCGACCCGCGCCCGCTGCGCTTCACGCCGGGGCGGCGCGACGTGACGTGGAGCCGCAACGTCGTCGCCCTGGGCCTCGCCGCCGGCTTCCTGGAACCGCTGGAATCGACCAGCCTCCACCTCGTCCAATCCGGCATCACCCGCCTCCTGGCCCTGTGGCCGGACCGCGATTTCGACCCGCTTGCCGCCGCGGAATATAACCGCATCACGGCCGAGGAATATGAGCGCATCCGCGACTTCATCATCCTCCACTACAAGCTCACCGAACGCACCGACACGGAGCTCTGGCGCTATTGCGGGGCGATGCCGGTGCCCGAGCCGCTCCAGTACAAGATCGACCAGTTCCGCGCCGCCGGCCGCATCGTCTCGGCGGGCGCCGAGCTGTTCCAGAACCCGAGCTGGCTCGCCGTCCATATCGGCCAATTGAACACGCCCGAGCGCTACGACCCGCTGGTCGACGAACGGACCGAGGTGGACGCGCCGCGCCTCCTCGAGGGCCTTCGCCGTTCGATGGCCGAGGTCGCGGAGACGATGCCCTCGCACGCCGCCTTCATCGACCGCCATTGCCGGGCGCCTGCCGCATGACCCGCGACATCGTCATCGTCGGCGGCGGCACCGCGGGCTGGATGGCCGCCGCCGCGCTCGCCCGCTACCTCGAGCGCGGCTGGCGGATCACGCTGGTGGAATCGGAAGAGATCGGCACCGTCGGCGTCGGCGAGGCGACGATCCCGGCGATCCGCCTGTTCAACGCGTCGTTGGGCATCGACGAGGACGAATTCCTCCGCGCCTGCAACGGGACGTTCAAGCTCGGCATCGAGTTCGACGGCTGGCGCGGCGACGGCCACCGCTACATGCACGCCTTCGGCCCCGTCGGCCGCGACTTGGGCCTGATCGCCTTCCACCATTATTGGCGCCGCGCCCGCGCGCTCGGCGTCGCCGACCAGCTCGGTGCCTATTGCTTCAACGCCGTCGCTGCGAAGGAGGAGCGGTTCGGCCGCAGCCTCCCCGCCGGCACCAGCCTCGCCGCCCCGCCCTACGCCTTTCACTTCGACGCCGGCCTCTACGCCGCCTTCCTGCGCCGCTACGCCGAAGCGCGCGGCGTGCGGCGGATCGAGGGCAAGGTCGTCGACGTGGAGAAAGGCCCCGCCGGCGTCGCGAGCGTGCGCCTCGCAAGCGGCGAGACGGTTGCGGGCGAGCTCTACATCGACTGCTCCGGCTTTCGCGGCCTCCTCATCGAGCAGGCGCTCGGCGCCGGCTTCGAGGATTGGTCGCACTGGCTCCCCTGCGACCGCGCGATGGCGGTGCCGTGCGCCCATGGCGGCGGCTTCACCCCCTACACCCGCGCCAGCGCCCGCGCCGCCGGGTGGCAATGGCGCATCCCGCTCCAGCACCGCATCGGCAACGGCTACATCTTCTCCAGCGAGTTCCTCTCGCAGGATGAGGCGCACGAAACTCTGCTCGCCAATCTCGACGGCGCACCGCAGGCCGAGCCGCGGTTGCTTCGCTTCACGCCCGGACGCCGAACCTCGGCCTGGACCGGGAATTGCGTCGCCGTGGGGCTCGCGAGCGGCTTTCTGGAGCCGCTGGAATCGACCAGCATCTTCCTCATCCAGGCGGCGATCATCGACCTCATCGACCTGATGCCCTCACCCTCCTCCGACCGCACGATCGATCCGCGGCTCGGCGATGAGTTCAACCGCCTGACGACCATGCAATATGAGCGGATCCGGGACTTCCTGATCCTGCACTACGTCGCCAACCGGCGCGAGGGCGAACCGTTGTGGGATTATCTGCGTGACATGCCGCTGCCGGATAGCCTGGCGCAAAAAATGGCGTTGTTCCGGGCCCGCGCGACCTCGCCCGAATATCAGTTCGGCTTGTTCTCGCGCGACAGCTGGCTGTCGGTGCTGTTCGGCCAAGGGCTGTCGCCACAGG
>NZ_DASWQI010000035.1:0-1907 GCF_036403745.1 Allosphingosinicella sp. | reverse complement strand
GACAGCCTGTTGCGGGTCAACTGAGCGGAGCCGTTACCATGTCACTACGTCGTGCCGAGATTGCGCCTGTTCCCGCCGCGACCGCCCAGGTCGCCGCAGCCGCGTTCCCAAAGGGCTGTCCGGCCATGCGCCTGCGCGACGAGCTGGGTGCGGTCTACGACGACCGGATGTTCGCCTCCCTCTACCCGGTTCGCGGCCAGCCGGCGCACTCCCCGTGGCGGCTGGCCCTGGTCACGGTGCTGCAGTTTACCGAGGGGCTGAGCGACCGGCAGGCGGCCGACGCGGTCCGGGGGCGGATCGACTGGAAGTGAAGTTGAAGTTGCCCCGGTTTGGTGGACACCGACGATGCTTTTGCGCGAGGTGTCCTTATGGCCAAGACGCATCCTCCCTATGCGCCGGAGTTCCGGCGCCAGATGGTCGAGCTGGTTCGTGCCGGGCGTGACCCGGCCGATCTGGCTCGCGAGTTCGAACCCTCGTCCCAGGCGATCCGCAATTGGGTGGCCCAGGCCGATCGACAGGAGGGCCGCCGGGAGGTCAAGCCCGCTGCTGATGCCGGCCTAAGCGCGGCCGAACGCGAGGAATTGACCCGGCTGCGACGGGAGAACAAGCAGCTGCGCCTGGAGCGCGACATTCTCTCTCGAGCGACGGCCTGGTTCGCCCGCGAGACCGGCGTGATCCCGTCCGGATCTTCCGGCTCATGAGCGCGAACCAGGCCCGCTTTCCGATCGCCGCGATGGCACGCGTGCTCGGCGTGTCAAAGGCCGGCTACTATGCCTGGCGCTATCGCCCGCCCTCGGCCCATGCCCGAGCGGATGAGGTGCTGCTGGCGCGGATCAAGACGGTGCACATCAGCTCGCGGCAGACCTATGGGGCACCGCGTGTCCATGCCGAGCTGCGGGCCGCCGGAGAGCGTCACGGCCGCAAGCGGATTGCCCGACTGATGCGCGTGGCCGGTCTGGTCGGCGCTAGCCGCAGGCGCGGCGGCCCGATCGCGACGCAGCGCGACAAACACGCCCGACCCGCGCCCGATCTGGTCGACCGCGACTTCCAGGCGGATGGTCCAAACCGGCTGTGGGTCGCCGACATTACCTACGTCCCGACCGCGGCGGGCTTCCTCTACCTAGCGGTCGTCGTGGATGTCTGGAGTCGCAGGGTCGTCGGCTGGGCAATGGCGAACCATCTGCGAGCCGAGCTGGTTCTGGACGCCCTGAACATGGCCCTCGGCCAGCGTCGGCCGCGAGAGGTGATCCATCATTCGGACCAGGGCAGCCAATATACCTCGCTGGCTTTCGGCAAGCGCTGCAAGGAAGCCGGCGTGCGGCCTTCGATGGGCTCGGTCGGGGATGCCTACGACAACGCCCTGTGCGAGAGCTTCTTTGCCACCCTCGAATGCGAACTGCTCGAGCGGCGCCGCTTTGCCTCTCAGGTCGAGGCACGTATGGCCTGCTTCAGCTTCATCGAAGGCTTCTACAATCCCACCCGGCGGCACTCCGCCCTCGGGTATCGCTCGCCCATTTGCTACGAACAGGAGATGCAAACAGACCGACAGCCCGCTACCCCCTGAACCGTCCACGAAAACGGGGCAACTTCAGAGCTCTTTCTCGAGCGCGGCTTGGCGGTGGATCACAGCACCGTGAACCGCTGGGTCCTGGCCTATGCGCGCTGATTCGAGCGCCGGCTGCGATCCTTCCGCACGCCGCATTGCAGGTCGATTCGCATTGACGAGACCTACATCAAGATCCGCGGCCAGTGGCGATACCGGGCCATCGACAAGCACGGCACACCGGTTGATTTCCTGCTTACCGCCACACGCGACCTCCAGGCCGCCAAGCGCTTCTTCCGCAAGATGCTGAAGGACGAGCCCTTGCTCGCGCCTGACCGGATTGGTACAGACGGGGCCGGCCCCT
>NZ_DASWQI010000034.1:0-2991 GCF_036403745.1 Allosphingosinicella sp. | reverse complement strand
ACGGTGCCGGCGAGAGTGGGTATGAAATCGCGACGGCGCACGCCCCAGGCTCCTCGGTATGACGCCGGGCTGAATATACCTCAACAGCGCCAATTTCGGGCGTTGACGAATGGCGGCTTTCCCCAAACCTCGCCGCCGGTCAGGGCGAGCGCGGGGTCTGCTTCGGGGCACGAAGAGCCGTTCACGACGCGAACCCTGAGTGACCGAGTTGGGTGAAGGGTTTCGGATGCCGGCCAGTGGTGACCTATCCACGCGCACCGAGGCCGGCGTCCGAAAGCCCCCCAGGAAGGAACCCGCGGGGGCCGCATGGGCGGTTGTTGTCTATGGGGATTTGACGGGTCGGCGGTTTGGGTAGGGGACGCGGTGGCCGGCGTAGTTGGTGTCGGATCGACGATCGCGATGCCAGGATCGTCGTCGCGGCGGTGGTGGACGGAGTGATTTTGCCGTGATCGAAGGTGTAAAAGGTGGCTTGGGAGACGGCGGGGCGTCAGCGGTGCAATGCCGGAGACGAGGTTCCTCGGTGGGCAGCAGTTGTAAAGAGGCGATGATGAGCGTCATGGCATTGCGGTCCCGACCCCGGCTTGCGGCGAGGGCGGGGCGCGAGGACCGCCGCCGGGTCCGAAGCTCTCGACGATGATCATGCGGCCACCGCAACAGGGGCATGGCGGGCGGTAGTCGGGCCTGGAGCCGGCAGTCATGCCCGGAGCGTCTTGTTCCGTTGACGGTTCGATTGACGGCGGGGGCGTCGCGATCAGCTTCCTGGCGCGTGCGATATTGGCCTTGCAGGTGGCGCTGGCGAGCAATCCGTAGTGACGGATGCGATGGAACCCCTTGGGCAGAACATGCAGCAGGAAGCGCCTGATGAACTCGTTTGGCTCGAGCGTCATCGTGCGAAACCGCGCCTGGCCATTGCGGCGGTAATCCTTGTAGCGGAACGACACACCGCGCTCGTTGAGGCTAACCAGCCGGCTGTTCGCGATGGCGACGCGGTGTGTATAGCGGGCGAGATAGGCGAGCACCGCCTCGGGCCCGGCAAAGGGCGGCTTGGCGTAGACGAACCATTTCTTTTTCTGGAGCGGTGCGAGGTGCGCAGTGAAGGCCTTCCGCCGACCCAGGCCTTCGATCTCGCCAAAAAACACCAGCCGGCCGGCCACATGGGCGTCGGCGAGCCGCGCCAGGAAGAGCCGCCGGAACAGACGGGACAATACGCGCACTGGTAAGAGGAAGCCGGGTCGGCAGCGCACCCAGCGCAAACCATCGAGCGATATGCCGCCGCCTGGCACGATCATATGCAGATGCGGGTGGTGGGTCATCGCCGAGCCCCAGCTGTGGAGCACGGCGGTGATGCCGATCTGGGCGCCCAGATGCTGGGGATCGGCAGCGATGGTGAGCAGCGTCTCGGCCGCAGTGCGGAACAGCAGATCGTAGACCACCGCCTTGTTCTGGTAGGCGATTGGAGCAATCTCGGCTGGCAGCGTGAAGACCAGATGGAAATAGCCGACCGGCAGCAGATCGGCCTCGCGGGCGGCAAGCCAGTCCTTCGCCGCCGCGCCCTGGCACTTGGGACAGTGGCGATTGCGACAGGAGTTGTAGGCGATCCGGCTGTGGCCGCAATCCTCACAGCGCTCGACATGGCCGCCGAGGGCGGCCGAACGGCAGCTCTCGATGGCTGACATCACCTTGAGCTGGCCGAGGCTCAGATGCCCGGCATGGGCCCGGCGCCAGGCGGCGCCGTGGCGATGGAAGATGTCTGCGACCTCCAGCCCTGGGCGGCGCACGGCCGCCGGGCTACAGCCTGGCTACACCCCGGTTCTTGGGCTCCGTTCGGTCAGCGTCGCAAGCCGGTCGAGCGGGCTGGTGACCGTTCGGATCGTGGTGTTGGCAACACGCGTGTAAAGCGCCGTGGTGTCGAGCTTGGCATGGCCGAGGAGCACCTGAATGACGCGGATGTCGGTGTCCTGTTCCAGTAGATGCGTGGCAAAGCTGTGCCGCAGCGTATGTGGCGATACCCGCTTCTTGATCCCGGCAGCCTGGGCAGCGGCATGGACCGCGCGGTTGAGCTGGCGTGTCGAGAGCGGCTCGAGCGGATTGCGGCCGGGGAACAGCCAGCCGCGCGGCAGCAGCATGCCCAGGCGTCGGCCTTCGCGCCACCAGGCACGCAGCACTGCGAGCAACTGCGGCGACAGCATTGCCTGGCGGTCTTTACGGCCTTTGCCCTGCTCGACCCGCAGCAGCATGCGCTCGGAGTCGACATCGCCGACCTTGAGCGCGACGACCTCGGAGACGCGCAGCCCGGCGCCATAGGCGGTGGCGAATGCCGCCTTGTACTTCGGCCCCGGCGCCGCCTGGAGCAGCAGCGTGACCTCCTCGACACTCAGCACGGCCGGCAGCCGGCGCGGTTCGCGTACCACCGTAAGCCGGCGAGAAAGGTCCGGCCGGTCGAGCGTCACGGTGAAGAAGAAACGCAAGGCCGCGACTGCACTGTTGATGGTTGGCGGCCGCACGCCGGTCTGCGCCTGGTGGTGCTGGAAACTGCGTAAATCCTCCGCCGTTGCTGTGTCGGGAGACCGGCCGATGAAGGCCGCAAACGCGCGGACGTTGCGAATGTAGTCGTTGCGCGTCTTCTCGCTGAAGCCGCGCACCCGCATGTCTTCGATCATGCGCGCCCGCAGCGCGCTGACGGGCCGGTCGGAAGGATGGGAGGTCATCGTGGGCTCCTCTCTCAAGCCGAAGGTTGCTGGACCTTCGATGCTCGGGATCGGATGCCCCGGTCGTCACGCCTTACCGCTTACCCCGCCCAAAACGCACGGACCGTGACGCGCGCCCCCCTCCCGCGAGAGCGGGTTCGTTGTGTGCCGGGCATGCTCAATAGCTCGGAGGTGAAATTCCTCTACCCAACCTGATGGAGGTGAAGGGTTAGTGATGCGCAAGGGCTATCGCCGCGAGGCGGGGTCTGAAGGAAGCGCGAAGCAAAGGTGCGAGCCGATGAAC
>NZ_DASWQI010000033.1:0-1630 GCF_036403745.1 Allosphingosinicella sp. | reverse complement strand
CGAGTTCCTCAACGAGGCCTCGCGCCCCCTGAAGATCCTCAACAGCGGCGAGCCGATCCGCGAGCTGGTCGGCTGACCAAAGCGATCTGAGGATCCGGCGGAAGAAGACAGGAATTCACCGCAGAGGGCGCGGAGAGAATCAAAATAGGAAAGAAGAGAAAGAACACCATTGAGGATTTGCTGAGCCTACCGGATTGCAGGTAATGAAGTGCCGGGTATCCGGCCAGCGCCATTCTTGTCATCCTTCTTCTTACCAGGAAAGAGGATGCAAAAATGGACGCGCGACCGAAGACCCGGCAAGTGAATCGTGAACGAAAGTCCCCCCCGCCGCAACCGCCGCGCGGGGCCAAACAGATCGTCATCCCGATGACCCGACCGCAGTACGACGACCTCTGGCATCAGACCGACCGCCTGCGGGCTTTCCTCGCGGGATGGGCCGAGGCCGCTCCCGAGTTGTTCCCGGCGGGCTTCGACCAAGGCGATCGCCTCCACGGCCTGGGGCGCGAGTCGCGCAAGCTCCCCGGGGTGAAACTGCGGAAGATCGTCCTGGCCGACGGCACTTCCTACTGGCTCCGCCCCAGCTTCGTCACCGGCTACATGACCGGGACCGTCGACGAGTTGGCGTATCCCTTGCTGTTGGCGGCGCACGGGGTTCCCCCCTGGCTGCTGACGATCGGTTTCGGCCACAGCGACATGTACTGGTATCGCATCATCGAGCGGCTGGGGCGGAACAGCCTGGTGGGGACCACCGTCCGCGACGCCGCCCGGTTGCCCGCGCATCTGGCGGCCGACGAGCATCACGCCGACTGGGCCGGCCAGAAGGGCTACGTCGCGACCACCGTCGGCGGCGGCTGCGTCTTGGGCGTGGCGCTGACGGCCTCGGCCGATGACGTCCATCTCCAGGAAGCCTACGGCGTGTTCGCGGCCGAGGCGCGGGACGTCGAGCCCGAGTACGCCCCCGAGACGGTCAACACCGACGGCTGGGCGGCGACGCGCAATGCGTTCCGGGCGTGGTTTCCCAAGATCGCGGTGGTGCTCTGTTTCCTGCACGGGTTCTTGAAGATTCGCGACCGCTGCCGCAAGGCCCACGAACTGCACCGCCGGATCTGGGACGTCTACCGTGCCGCCACCGCGGAGGAGTTCCGCCGCCTGATGGACGAGTTTCAGCGGTGGAGTGAGGCGCAGACCTGGACCGCCTCGGTGAGCGAGATGCTGACGAAGCTGTGGAACAAGACGGAGTCCTACGTGGTGGCCTATGACCATCCGGGATGCCATCGCACGAGCAATGCGGTGGACCGTCCGATGAACCGGCTGTGCCGGCTGATGTATGCCGGCCGGGGCTTGCACGGCCATCGAGGCACGTCGGAGTTGCGGCTGCGGGGCTGGGCCTTGCTGCTGAACTTTCGCCCCTATGCTCGGCGGAGCAACCGACCCCGCGCCCACGACAGTCCCGCCCATCGACTCAACGACAAACGCTATCATGAGCATTGGCTCCATAACCTCATGGCGTCCACCTCACTGATGGGCTTCAGAAACCGCGTACCTGCAATCCGGTAGGGTCAGGAACTTTTCTAAGCGCTCGCCAGTTGGTGCGCGCGTCCGAGCGGCCTGAGGCGGCCCCGCCCGGCAG
>NZ_DASWQI010000032.1:0-2913 GCF_036403745.1 Allosphingosinicella sp. | reverse complement strand
ACTCTCGCTCCAGCCGGAAGCACTCGGGGCGGGTCAGGAGGCGACGAATGGCCTGAAGCACCTCGAGAAAAAGCCCCGTAGGGGGTCAGCGGACCGTGCGGGCCGCAACGTGAGTGAACATTGAGCAGGCCTCGAAATCGTTAATGTGGGAGCCGACCCACCATGACAATGGGGAAGGCCGCCGTCGTCAGTGAAGCGAGCGAGATACGCAGCTGACGATCCCACCGGGGTAGTGATGGCAGCACGCACGGGACATGGACAGTGTGCAACAAGGGAAGTCTGCGACCGCGGCCGGGAGGCGGCACCTCCAGGCCAACGGCGAACCCGTGAGGACCAGCGCCGGCGGATGCAGATGGCGGATGGGCTCGTAGTACCGATGAAGTCGGGTAATGCCGGCGGAGGGAAGGAGCCCTGTCCCGCCCCAGGCGAGGGAAGGGCCGACAGCCCGGTGATTGACGATGAGTCTACCAACGCCGTCTGAAACGGTTGGGAAGCTGCAGACCTCGCTGCAGGCGAAAGCTAAGGCTGAACCAGCCTTTCGCTTCTATGCCCTCTGGGACAAGGTCTGCCGCAAGGACGTGCTCCTGGAAGCCTACGCCCGCTGCCGCACCAATGCGGGAGCGCCGGGGGTGGACGGGGAGACGTTCGAACAGATCGAGGCTCACGGTCGAGAGCGATGGCTGGAAACGCTGCGGGAGGAGCTGGTCTCGGGACGCTACACCCCCCAGCCCCTGCTGCGCGTCTGGATACCGAAGAGCAACGGAGGCCAGCGGCCTCTCGGCATCCCGCCAATTCGCGACCGCGTGGTCGAGATGGCGACGGTGCTGATCATTGGTCCCATTTTCGAGGCGGACTTACTGCCCCAGCAGTACGGCTTCCGCCCCGGACTGGATGCCAAGATGGCTCTCCGACGGGTCTACTGGCACGTGACGCAACATGGCCGACGGGACGTGGTGGACGCGGATCTGCGCGACTACTTCACCTCTATTCCGCACTCGGACCTAATGCGCAGCCTGGCCCGGCGGATCGCCGATGGGCGTATGCTCCGCATCATCAAGGGCTGGCTGACGGCACCGGTGGTGGAGTATGTCGGCGGCCGACCGGTGCGGAGCACCGAAGCGAGACGGACCAAGCGGGGCACCCCGCAGGGCTCGCCGATCTCGCCCCTGATGGCGAACTGCTACTTCCGGCGCTTTCTGCTGGCATGGCAGAAGCACGGCCATCAGGACCAGCTTGACGCCCATGTCGTGAACTATGCCGATGACTTCGTAATCTGCTGCCGACCCGGCAATGCGCCGGCGGCGATGGAACGGATGTCGGCGCTCATGACGCGGCTCAAGCTGGAGGTGAACACGACCAAGACCCGGATCGCCCGTTTGCCCGAGGAGTCGTTCGACTTCCTCGGCTACACGGTTGGTCGCTTCCACGGCAAGGACGGGCGCCCGTATATCGGGACCCGGCCGTCGCGGAAGTCGGTGAAGAGCCTGCTCCGACGGATCCACGAGCGGACATCACGGCAATGGTATACGGATGAGCCGGCGAACACGGTCGCCCGTATCAGCAGCATGGTTCGCGGCTGGTGTGGCTACTTCAACCAAGGACCGGTCTTGCCAACCTACGAGCTTATCCGAGCCTATACCGAACGGCGGGTCCGCCGCTGGTTGATGCGACGGTCGGGACAGACAGGCACCGGGTTCGCCCAGATCCCGGACGAGTATCTTTACAAGACACTCGGTCTCTACGCTGTGCCGCGACGTCGCGTCGACCTGCCGAGAGCGAAGGTCTGATGGGACGGGAGGGAGCCGGATGCGGCAGCTCCGCATGTCCGGTTCGATGAGCGGCGACAGGAAACGGAGCCAGGTCAGCCCGGGCTGAGGGGGTGGAACGAAAGCGCCACCAACAACCTGCCGGGAGGCTACAGCCACCGCGCCTGTCGTCGACTCCACCGATCACGGCATACCAGACCGCCGGGCGGAACAGCATCGTCAGAACCTCGAGCAGGGCGGCCCAGACCCGCAGCCAGGACCAACGCCCCTGCTCGAGGAACCAATAGTACGTGCGCCAGCCGCGCGAGAGGCCGCCAGCCAGGATGGCGTCGGTGACGTGGCCGCCTTTGGTCGCGGCCGCACCCAGCAGCAAGTCAAGGAAGGTGGTGCGTGCCCGCGCCGGCACGGCCGCGGTGATGTGCGCGATGATGCTGGCCAGGATGGGCGGGATAACGGCACAGGACATCGGTTGAACCCCTTGCGGTGAAGGCCGTTGAGCCTC
The DNA here is from genome assembly GCF_036403745.1 of Allosphingosinicella sp. Taxonomy (GTDB): domain Bacteria; phylum Pseudomonadota; class Alphaproteobacteria; order Sphingomonadales; family Sphingomonadaceae; genus Allosphingosinicella. The sequence continues at coordinate 645 of NZ_DASWQI010000032.1, read as the reverse complement.
AACGCAACACAGGGGGAAGGTTCGTCATAACCGCCGATCCCGCTATCCTCAGGCGCATCCGCGGCTGTCCGTTCGCCCGTGGCGGGCGCGTGCTGGTGCGCTTCCGCGCCAACGGCTTCAGCCTGTTCGCTCGCCGCTCCGGGGAGCCATTGGCGCGGCTGCGGTTGACCGGCAACGGCGACGAGGTCGTGCTGCTCTACCCCTCACACCGCGGTGGCTGGGGCGCGCTTGGCGACTTCGGTGCCAGCGCCATGCCGCTCGACGAAGCGCTCCAGTGCCTCAGCGACAATCCATACTTCCTGGAATTGCGCCAGACCTTCGGGTGAGCCGCGTTAGCGTATCAATACGCAAAGCGAAGACCGTTCCCTGGAAACTACAGAACCTGTAGTACACCTCGCCGGAAGTGGCGACTCCGTTAGCGGATGACCTGGCGCGGGTGAGTCTGGCCTGCCACAGTCTGGCGACAATCGCCACGATTGGCGGCTGTGGGGGCCTGTTCCCCCGAGTCAGGGGCAGCCTGGATGGGCAGGGCACAGGCTCACGCCTCGCCCTGCTTCGCTGGAGCCCTGCGCATGCCCTGTCTGTCTGCCGCCCCGATCATCCTGACACCGGCGCTGGCGGAGGACCTGCAACGACTTGCCCGGG
>NZ_DASWQI010000031.1:0-178182 GCF_036403745.1 Allosphingosinicella sp. | reverse complement strand
ACACTTCCGAGATCGTCGAGCTGGCGGTGAACTTGCGCAACGGCGTGCCGATGGGCACTCCGGTGTTCGACGGCGCACGCGAAGCGGACGTCTCGTACATGCTGGCCAAGGCCGGGCTCGACACTTCGGGCCAGGTCGTCCTCTATGACGGGCGCACCGGCGACGCCAAGCAGGTCCGCACCAAGCTCAAGGATATCTACGGCAAGAATTACCATGCCGAGATCGATGCCCGCGACGAGGCCGAGACGCTGGAGCTCGCCTCCAACCTGACCGGCGGTATCCCGATGGGCACGCCGGTGTTCGACGGCGCCAAGGAAGCCGACGTTTCCGCGATGCTGGAGATGGCGGGGCTCGACCAATCGGGCCAGGTCGTCCTGTTCGACGGCCGCACCGGCGAGGCGTTCGATCGCAAGGTGACGGTGGGCTATATCTACATGCTGAAGCTCCATCACCTCGTCGACGACAAGATCCACGCCCGCTCGATCGGCCCGTACAGCCTCGTCACCCAGCAGCCGCTGGGCGGCAAGGCCCAGTTCGGCGGCCAGCGCTTCGGCGAGATGGAGGTCTGGGCGCTCCAGGCCTATGGCGCCGCCTACACGCTGCAGGAAATGCTGACGGTGAAGTCGGACGACGTGATCGGCCGCACCAAGGTCTACGAGGCGATCGTCAAGGGCGACGACACGTTCGAGGCCGGCATCCCCGAGAGCTTCAACGTGCTCGTCAAGGAGATGCGCAGTCTCGGCCTGAACGTCGAGCTGAACACGACGCTCGACGAGGACGGCGTGGCGCTGGCCGCGGAGTGACTTTCAGCCGGGGCGCGGCAACGCGCCCCGGTGTGACCTTGGTGTGACCTTTGGCCACCGCTGCAAGATTTTCCCCTGAAGGGACAAAGAGATGAACGAACTGACCCCTTTCGCCAATGCCGTCGCCAAGCCGGAGACCTTCGACCAGATCAAGATCGGCATCGCATCGCCTGAGCGCATCCGTTCCTGGTCGTTCGGCGAGATCAAGAAGCCCGAGACGATCAACTACCGCACGTTCAAGCCCGAGCGCGACGGCCTGTTCTGCGCGCGCATCTTCGGTCCGATCAAGGATTACGAATGCCTGTGCGGCAAGTACAAGCGCATGAAGTATAAGGGCATCGTCTGCGAGAAGTGCGGCGTCGAGGTCACCGTCTCGAAGGTCCGCCGCGAGCGGATGGGCCATATCGAACTGGCCGCGCCGGTCGCGCACATCTGGTTCCTGAAGTCGCTGCCCTCGCGCATCGGCCTGCTCCTCGACATGCAGCTGAAGCAGCTCGAGCGGATTCTTTATTTCGAGAGCTACGTCGTCATCGAGCCGGGCCTCACCGCGCTCGAGAAGTACCAGCTGCTGACCGAGGACGAGCTCCTCTCCGCGCAGGACGAATATGGCGAGGACGCCTTCTCCGCCGGGATCGGCGCCGAGGCCGTGAAGCAGATGCTGATCGACCTCGACCTCGAGGGCGAGCGCGAGATCCTGCTGAAGGACCTCGCCGAGACCAAGTCGGAGCTGAAGCCCAAGAAGATCATCAAGCGGCTGAAGGTCGTCGAGAGCTTCCTCGAGTCGGGCAACCGGCCGGAGTGGATGATCCTCGACGTCGTGCCGGTCATCCCGCCCGAGCTGCGCCCGCTGGTGCCGCTGGACGGCGGCCGCTTCGCCACCTCGGACTTGAACGACCTCTACCGGCGCGTCATCAACCGCAACAACCGCCTGAAGCGGCTGATGGAGCTGCGCGCGCCGGACATCATCGTCCGCAACGAGAAGCGCATGCTGCAGGAGGCGGTCGACGCCCTGTTCGACAACGGCCGCCGCGGCCGCACCATCACCGGTGCGAACAAGCGTCCGCTGAAGTCCTTGTCCGACATGCTGAAGGGCAAGCAGGGCCGGTTCCGGCAGAACCTGCTCGGCAAGCGCGTCGACTATTCGGGCCGTTCGGTCATCGTCACCGGTCCGGAGCTCAAGCTCCACCAGTGCGGCCTGCCCAAGAAGATGGCGCTCGAGCTGTTCAAGCCGTTCATCTACTCGCGTCTCGACGCCAAGGGTCTCTCCATGACCTTGAAGCAGGCGAAGAAGTGGGTCGAGAAGGAGCGCAAGGAAGTCTGGGACATCCTCGACGAAGTCATTCGCGAGCACCCCGTCCTCCTGAACCGCGCGCCGACGCTCCACCGCCTCGGCATCCAGGCGTTCGAGCCTGTGCTGATCGAGGGCAAGGCGATCCAGCTCCACCCGCTGGTCTGCGCCGCGTTTAACGCCGATTTCGACGGCGACCAGATGGCCGTGCACGTCCCCCTGAGCCTCGAGGCCCAGCTGGAAGCGCGCGTTCTGATGATGTCGACCAACAACATCCTCTCGCCCGCCAACGGCAAGCCGATCATCGTTCCTTCGCAGGACATGGTGCTGGGCCTCTATTATCTGTCGATGGAGCGTGAGGGCGAGCCGGGCGAAGGGATGATGATCTCCGACATGTCGGAGGTCCACCAGGCGCTCGAAGCCAAGGCCGTCACCCTGCACTCGAAGATCGTCAGCCGCGTTCCGCAGACGGACGAGCAGGGCAAGCAGTATATGAAGCGCTTCGAGACGACGCCGGGCCGCATGCTGCTCGGTGAGACGCTCCCGAAGAGCCACAAGGTGCCGTTCGAGACCGTCAACCGCCTCCTCACCAAAAAGGAGATCGGCGACGTCATCGACACCGTCTATCGCCACACCGGCCAGAAGGAGACGGTGCTGTTCGCCGACGCCATCATGGGCCTCGGTTTCCGTCACGCCTTCAAGGCGGGCATCTCGTTCGGCAAGGACGACATGATCATCCCGCACGAGAAGGAAGCGATGGTCGACGAGACCCGCGCGCTCGTGAAGGATTATGAGCAGCAATATCAGGACGGCCTGATCACGCAGCAGGAGAAGTACAACAAGGTGATCGACGCCTGGAGCCGCTGCGGCGACCAGGTGGCCAACGCCATGATGGAGAAGATCAAGGCGCAGCCCAAGGACGAGAACGGCCGCATGGCGCAGATCAACTCGATCTACATGATGGCCCATTCCGGCGCCCGCGGCTCGCAGGCCCAGATGAAGCAGCTCGCCGGTATGCGCGGCCTGATGGCCAAGCCGTCGGGCGAGATCATCGAGACGCCGATCATCTCGAACTTCAAGGAAGGTTTGACCGTCCTTGAGTATTTCAACTCCACCCATGGTGCTCGTAAGGGTCTTGCGGACACGGCGTTGAAGACGGCGAACTCGGGCTACCTCACCCGCCGCCTCGTCGACGTGTCGCAGGATTGCGTCGTCGTCGAAGAGGATTGCGGCACCGACAATGCGCTCGAGATGCGCGCCATCGTCCAAGGCGGCGCGACCATCGCGTCGCTTGGTGAGCGCATCCTCGGCCGCACGCCGGCGCACGACATCGTCGACGAGAAGACCGGCGACGTGCTAGCCAAGGAAGGCCAGCTGATCGACGAGCCGCAGGCGCTCAGGATCGACGAGCTGGGCGTCCAGGCGGTCAAGATCCGCAGCCCGCTCATCTGCGAGAGCAAGGGCGGCGTCTGCGGCAAGTGCTACGGGCGCGATCTCGCCCGCGGCACGCCGGTCAACATTGGCGAAGCGGTCGGCGTCATTGCGGCGCAGTCGATCGGCGAGCCGGGCACCCAGCTGACGATGCGGACGTTCCACATCGGCGGCGCCGCCCAGCTCAACGAAACCTCGAACCTCGAGGCCGCCACCGACGGCACCGTGGAGTTGCGCGACCTGCCGACGATCGTCGACACGCGCGGCCGCCGCGTCGCCATGGCGAGGAACGGCGAGCTTGCGATCGTCGACATGGACGGCCGCGAGCGTGCGTCGCACCGCATCCCCTACGGCGCGCACCTGATGGTCGATCACGGCCACATCGCGTCCAAGGGCGATCGGCTGGCCGAGTGGGATCCGTTCATGATGCCGGTCATCACCGAGAAGGGCGGCATCGTGAAGTTCCAGGATCTGGTCGAGGGCAAGACGCTCACCGAACAGACCGACGAAGCCACCGGCATCGTCCAGCGCGTGGTGACCGAGTTCCGCGGCTCCGCCCGTTCGAAGGAGGATCTGCGTCCGCGCGTCACCCTCCTCGACGAGCAGAGCGGGGAAGCGGCCCGCTACATGCTGGCGCCGGGCGCGGTGCTGTCGGTCGAGGACGGCCAGCGGGTCCAGGGCGGCGAAGTGCTCGCCCGCGTCTCCCGCGAGGCGGCCAAGACCCGCGACATCACCGGCGGTCTGCCGCGGGTGGCGGAGCTGTTCGAGGCGCGCAAGCCCAAGGAGAATGCGATCATCGCCAAGGTCTCCGGCCGGGTGTCGTTCGGCAAGGACTATAAGGCGAAGCGCAAGATCGCGATCATCCCGGACGACGGGTCGGAGCCGGTCGAGTATCTGGTGCCGAAGTCGAAGGTCATCGACGTGCAGGAAGGCGACTTCGTCAAGCGCGGCGACAACCTCATCGGCGGCTCGCCCGATCCGCACGACATCCTCGAGGTTCTCGGGGTCGTCGCGCTGGCCGAATATCTCGTCTCGGAGATCCAGGAGGTCTATCGTCTCCAGGGCGTGAAGATCAACGACAAGCACATCGAGGTGATCGTCCGCCAGATGCTCCAGAAGGTCGAGATCACCGAGAGCGGGGATTCCACCCTGCTGGTCGGCGAGCAGGTCGACCGGACGGAGATGGACGAGGCGAACTCGAAGCTGAAGGGCGGCAAGAAGAAGCTGGCCGAAGGCAAGCCGGTGCTGCTCGGCATCACCAAGGCGTCGCTGCAGACCCGCAGCTTCATCTCGGCCGCCTCCTTCCAGGAGACGACCCGGGTGCTGACCGAAGCCTCGGTGCAGGGCAAGATCGACACGCTCGATGGCTTGAAGGAGAACGTCATCGTCGGCCGCCTCATCCCGGCGGGTACCGGCGCGGGCATGAACCGGATGCGCATCGCCGCCACCAGCCGCGACGCCGCGCTGCGCGCCCAGCACCGCAAGCTGCAGGAGGCCCTCATTGCGCCGACCAGCGCAGCCGAGGAGCATGCCGCCGAGCTCGCCCAGGGTCCGGAAGGCGCGATCGGCGACGATCCGCTGGGCGCGGTGTCGCCGGAAGGCCACGGCACCGACGCGGACGCCGGCGAGTATCTGCAGGGCTGATATCTGCAGGGCTCAGGCCCGCGCAGGATCTGCTGAAGCACAAGCGCCCCGTCGGCACCCGCCGGCGGGGCGTCTTGCTTAGAAGGAAGGCGCGATGGAGCTGAAGATTGCGATCACCCTGATCGTTCTCGCCATGATGATTTTCCCGGCGCTGTTCATCATCCGGCGCCGGATCGATCGGGACTGATCCTCTCGGGGAAGACTCCCCCCCCCGCCTCAGCCGAGCAGCGTGCTCAGAACGTCGGGGTGGAAGCTCCAGCCTATGAAGCCGGCAAGGCCCATGAACATGCCGAAGCCGCCGATGAACCAGGAGGCGACGAGGAGCCACAGGCTCTCCGACAGCGCCGAAACTGCGGCCATCGAAATGGCGGTGGCGATGAAGGCCTCGCTGGCGTCGAACTGGTCGTCATGGACGTTGAGCGCGTCGTAGCTGTCCGCAAATCCCTTCGCCTGCTTGGCCAACTCCGGCGCCTCGGCCTTGTACTTGGCGATGTCCTGGTCGAGTCGCTGCGTGGCCGCCTGCGCCGCCGCCGAAGGGTTTGCGCCGGCGATGACGCCGATCTCGCCCTTCGCCGTCTCGGCGATGTGGAGCTTGGTCTTGGTCGCTTGATATTCGCCCCAATGGTCGACGGAATCGGCCTTGGCCTGGGCCATCGCCTGAACGATGTTGCCGTCCTTGATGTTGCACACGCCGGTGAACACCGACAGCACGACCACAGTGACCGCGACCATCCGGTTGAGGCGCTTGTCCTTGGCTTCGGCGCTGACTTCGACTTCCATCCTACCCTCCCCGGGACCTTACGAGCCCTCAGATAGGGCCTGAGGGCGCCGCCGCGAAGGGGTTCAGACGGCGAGGCGGAGGAAAGGCACCGGCGCGGTCGGCCGCAGGATGATGGGAAAGCCGCGGCGCGCCTCGAACGTCTCGCCGTCGAGGATGACCTGCGACTGCTCCGACTCGATGCGGATCTCGTCACCGCGCTCGAGATGGACGCCGCCGAACCGGTCCTTGCCGAGACGGCGGAACAGCGCGCCGAAAATCACCCGGAACACTGCCATCGGCCGCCGCTCGACCGCCAGGAGCTGAAGCGCGCCCGCTTTGCCGTGGCGCTCGGGGAAGTGGCTGTGGAGGAGGAGCCGCTCGAGCGTGGTGACGACGAGCACGGCGAAACGGCCCTTGAGCTTACCGCGGCGGAACACCGACACCTCGACCGGATTGGGCTTGCGCGGAAGGAGCCCCGTCTTGAACCCGAACAGGATCGAGATCAGGGCCGCAAAGAAGGTGAGGAAGTGGCTGATCCCGTTCGGGAGGCCGAGCGGATAGATGTGGTGCCGGCAGTAGAGCATGATGTCGGCAAGCCCGGCGCCGCCGAGGAACATGCCGAGCACCGCCCTGCCCTTGCCGGTGCCGTGCGAGAGGGCGATGAGCTCGCGCTCGACGATGTGCCGGTCGAGGTCCGAGCGGGCGATGAGGAGAACCCGCTCAAGCGTCTCGAGCGGATCGCCGTCGGCGCCGAGATCCATGGCGATGAGGTTGGTCTTGCCGTTGGGCAGCACCGCGACGGGGGGCGGGTCGTCCCCGAAATGGCGACCGTTGTAGATTTCGGTGAGCGCCGCCTGGACGGTGCCGTCGCCGCCGTTGATGACGAGGACGCGCGGCTTGACGAGGGCGATCCGGCTCAGCGCAATCCCGACCTGGTCGAGCCGCTCGACCTCGTAATGGAAGACGTCGCGCTGGGCGGCGCAGAAGGTGCGGATCTGGGGGAGGAGGGCGCGGTTGCCGCTCGCGGTCGGGTTGGACAGCAGGGCGACCCGCGGACCGGGCGCGGCATGGCCGGCCGCCTCTCGGGCGGGGGCGGCGGCGTCCTGCCCGGTCTCCTGCAACATCGGCGCGTCGACTCCTTGAACCGCCCGCGCCACCACGGCGCGACGGTCTCGCGATGACCACCCCTCGTCATTCGCCAATGACGAAGGGTTGCGGCCAAATTAGGGCGGCGGAACGGGAATTCAGCCGTTTTCGGCGAAGCGGCGCATTGCGGCCCACAAGGCTTCGACATCCTCCCATTCGGTGCTTGGCGCGCCGATGGAGACGCGGACCATCCACCCGTCCTCGATCCGGGCGGCGGTGACGAAGGCGAGGCCGGAGCGGTTGTGCGCCTCGGCCCAGGCGCGGTTGTGGGCGTCGAGGGCGTCTCCCATGAGGCCCTCAGGGACGTGGCGGACGCAGACGGTCTGGAGCGGCACCGGGGCGACCACCTGCCAGTCCGGCGTGGCGGCGACCCGCTCGGCCAGCGCCTGCGCGTTGGCGATGTCGCGGCGGAGGCGGGCCTGGAGGCCGGAGACGCCCTGCTCGCGGATCAGGAACCAGAGCTTCAGCGCGCGGAAGCGGCGGCCAAGCGGTATGCCGGTGTCGCGGAGGTTGCGGACCTCGGAGTCGACTGCGCTAGCGAGGTAGCTGGGGTTGGTCGACATGACGCGCAGGAGATGGGCTTCGTCGCGGACGTAGGCGAGCGAGCAGTCGAACGGCGCGCCGAGCCATTTGTGGGCGTTGACGACGAGGCTGTCGGCGCCTTCGATGCCGTCGAACATCCACCGGCATTCCGGCAGGATCATCGCGCTGCCGGCCATGGCGGCATCGACGTGGAGCCAGAGATTTTCGCGGGCGGCGATGGCGGCGATCGGCGCGAGCGGATCGACCGAAGTGGTGGCAGTGCCGCCGACCGCCGCGACGATCGCGCAAGGGGTGCGGCCGGCGGCGCGGTCGTCCGCGATGGCGGCGGCGAGGGCGTCGGGGCGCATCGCCCGCGCCTCGTCGATCGCCACCATCCGCACATTGTCGCGGCCGAAGCCCGCGAGGAGCGCGCCCTTCTCGACCGAGGAATGGCTGCCTGCCGAGGTGTAGACGATGAGCGGCTTGTCCTCCGCCTGCAGCCCGCCGCCGGCGAGGCCGAAGCCAGTCGTGCGCTCCCGCGCGCAGAGCAAGGCGACGAGGGTGGCGGTGGAGGCGGTGTCCTGGATCGCGCCGGTCCATTGCGCGGAGAGGCCCGCCATGCGGCGGAGCCAATCTGTCACCACCTCCTCGATCTCGGTCAGCGCCGGCGCCGCCTGCCAGGAGAGGCCGAGGACGCCGAGGCCGGTGGACACCAAGTCGCCGAGTATACCGGCGTTGAGCGCATTCGAGGGGAAGAAGCCGAAGAAGCGCGGATGCTGCCACCAGGTGAGGTTGGGGGCGACGACGCGGTCGAGATCGGCCAAGATCGCGTCGAACGGCTCGGGCTGCTGCGGCGGCTCCTCGGGGATGAGAGCGCGGACGTCGCCGGGCCTGGTCGGCGGCTGGACGGGGAGGTTGGGGAGGCGCTGCTGGTGGTCGGCCAGCCAGTCGATCAGCTGGTGGCCGAAGCGGCGGAATTCCTCCGGGCTCATCGCAGCTCAGCGAGCGCGGTGAGAAGCGCGTCGACCTCCCCGGCGGTCGAATAATGGCAGAGGCCGACGCGGACGAGGCCGCCCTTGTCGGTGAGCCCGAGCCGCTCCACGGGCTCGACGGCGTAGAAGCTGCCCGACCAGGCGAAGATGTTGCGCGTCGCGAGATGGGCGGCGACGGCGTCGGGGTGATGGCCCTCAAGGGTGAAGCCGAAGGTTGGGACCCGGCCCTCCATCGTCGGCGGGCCGTAGAGCCTGAGGCCGGGGATGGCGCGGAAGCCGGCGAGGAGGCGCTCGCCGATCTCGCGCTCATAGGCGGTACAGCCGTGCATCGCGGCGACGAGGGCGGCACGGCGGCTGTTCGGCGCCTCGGGCGCGATGAGGCGGCCGAGCCATTCGAGATAGTCGATCGTGCCGAGGATCCCGGCCTGGCCTTCGAACGACTGGGTGCCGGTCTCGAAGCGGTGGGCGGGCGGATCGATGGTGGCGGGGCGGACCTTGTAGGCCTCGAGCGAGGCCGCGACTTCGGGCCTGGCCCACAGCACGCCCTGGTGCGGGCCGAAGAACTTGTACGGGCTGCAGGCGAGGAAGTCGCAGCCCAGCGCGCGCACATCGGTCGGGACGTGGGGCACGGACTGGACGGCATCGACATAGACGAAGGCGTCGGAATGGGCCTTCACCGCGCCGGCGATTGCGGCGACGTCGTTCAGCGTGCCGAGCGCGTTGCTCGCGCCGCCGACGGCGACGAGGCGGGTGCGGCGTGTGAGGAGCGACGGGAGCTGGTCGAGGCGCAGAGTGCCGGCGTCGGGATCGATCTCGATCCACTTGATCGTCGCGCCGGAATCGCGGGCGGCAAGGAGCCAAGGGGCGACGTTGGCGTCGTGATCGAGGCGGGTGACGATGACCTCGTCTCCCGGCTGCCAGGTGCGGGCGAGGGCGCGGGAGACGGAGAGGGTGAGGGTCGTCATGTTCGGCCCGAAGGCGATGTCGCCCGCCTCGGCACCGAGCAGATCGGCCGCGGCTTCGTGTGCGGCCTGCGAGAGGGCGTCGGTTTCGATCGAGGTTGAAAAGGCGCCGCCGCTGTTGGCGCTGCCTTCCTCCAAGTGCCGGGTCATGGCGGCGATGGCGGGGCGGCAGGCCTGGGTCCCGCCGGGCGCGTCGAAATAGATGCGGGGGGTGCCGTCGTCGGTGCGGGCGAGGGCCGGGAATTGGGCGCGGACCTGGTCGATGGGGAAGCTCGTCATGCCCCCTCCCCTACCCCGACGCCGCCTCTTTGCAAGGCGGCTCGCGAGCCGCTAGCGCGGGCACATGGCCAAGGTGACAGTCGCCGCGCTCCAGATCGGCTCCGACCCCGGCGGGACGGCGGCGACGCTCGATCGGATATTGGGGTTCGAAGCGGAGATCGCGGCGTCCGGCGCGAAAATGGTGGTGCTGCCCGAGGCGATCCTCGGCGGCTATCCCAAGGGTGAGGCGTTCGGCACGCGCCTCGGATTCCGCACCGAGGCGGGCCGCGACGCCTTCGCCCGCTATTTCGCGCAGGCCGTCGACCTCGACGGGCCGGAGGTGGCGGCGCTTGCGGGGCTTTCGGCGCGGACCGGGGCGTGGCTGGTCGCGGGGGTGATCGAGCGGGCCGGCTCGACCCTCTATTGCACCGCGATCTTCATCGACCCGGAGCGCGGGCTGGTTGCCAGGCACAGGAAGCTGATGCCGACGGGGACGGAGCGGCTGGTGTGGGGAATGGGCGACGGCTCGACGCTGCCGGTGGTGGAGACGCCGGCGGGCAAGGCCGGCGCGGCGATCTGCTGGGAAAACCACATGCCGCTGTTCCGCACCGCGATGTACGCGAAGGGTGTAACCCTGTGGTGCGCGCCGACTGTCGACGAGCGCGACGTCTGGCGCGCCTCGATGCGCCACATCGCGCATGAGGGCCGCTGCTTCCTGATCAGCGCCTGCCAAGTCCAGCCCTCCCCCGCCGACCTCGGCGTTGCGGTCGAGGAATGGCCGGACGAACGCCCGCTGATCCGCGGCGGCTCGATGATCGTCGGGCCGCTGGGCGACGTGCTGGCGGGGCCGCTGGAGAATGAGACGGGGCTGCTCAGCGCCGAGATCGACACCGACGAGATCGTCCGCGCCCGCTACGATTTCGATCCGGTGGGCCATTATTCGCGTCCGGACATCTTCCGGCTGCTCGTCGACGAGACCGCCCGCACGAGCGTCGCCGCTACGCTGCCGGACGAGACTTCTTAGGCGCCCTCGCCACTCCCTCTGTGATCAGAGGAAGAACGGTTTTGCTTGACCCTGCGAATTGTTGCGGCTATGTTCGACCCGACTCGGGTTGCGTTTGTTCTCCACCTCGTTCGGTGGTCTTTGAAATTGTGAAGAGGAACCGGGCTCCCCCGGAAGACGCCGTCGCCAGCCGGGCGATCGGCAGCCGGGGAGGCGTGAGGTCCTGCTCTGCGGAACGCCCCTCCCCCCGCAGAGCAGGATATTCCGCCATCCGCCGGGCAGGAAGCCCGTTGCTCACCGCCGAGGAGAGAACGCTTCCTGCGCCCGGGTTCGCTCAGCCGCCGAGCGGAAAGCCCTTCGCTCACCGGCCAGCCAGGGGCGCTTCCTGCGCCCGCCGAGGAGAAAGCGCTTCGCTCACGCGTCGCGGGAGGCGCTCGTCCTCCCTGTCGCCGGAGGCGATGGGGAGGGGGACCGCACGAAGTGCGGTGGAGGGGCCTTGCGGAGGTGGAGAAGGCCCCTCCAGCACCTTTCAGGTGGTCCCCCTCCCCATGAGGCTCCGCCTCACGGGGAGGACTAAATGCCCATCCGTCCTGGGCCTCAGTCCCCGCTCACTCGCCGAGCAGGAAGCTCTTCTCGCGCTCGGCGTCGTCGCCGGTCTCGCCGCCGCCGAAGAGCTTGTTGGCGATTTCGGCGACGTGGCGGCCCTGGAAGCGGGCGCCGTCCAGCTCGTTGGCGCTGGGGCGGCGGGAGCCGTCGCCGCCGGCAATGGTGCTGATGCCGTAGGGGCTGCCGCCGGTCAGTTCGTCGAGCGTCATCTGGCCGGCGAAGCTGTAGGGAAGGCCGACCTGGATCATGCCGAAGTGGAGAAGGTTGGTGTGGATCGCCATCAACGTCGTCTCCTGGCCGCCATGCTGGGTGGCGGTGGAGGTGAAGGCGGAGCCGACCTTGCCGTTGAGCGCGCCGCGCGCCCACAGCCCCCCCGCCTGATCGAGGAAGTTCGCCATTTGCGAGGCCATGCGCCCGAAGCGGGTGCCGACGCCGACGATGATCGCGTCGTAGCGCTCGAGATCGGCGATGGCGGCGATCGGCGCCTCCTGGTCGAGCCGGTAGCCGGACGCGCGGGCGATCTCCTCCGGCACGAGCTCGGGCACGCGCTTTACGTCGACCTCGGCACCGGCGGAGAGCGCGCCCTCGGCAATGGCGTGGGCCATGTCTTCGATATGCCCGTAGGCGGAATAATAAAGGACGAGGACCCGACTCATCGCACTCACCTTTCGCTGTTCGTAAGGGCCAACGACTGCCTCGCGCCCCGGCTCCCCCGAAGAACGCGGTCCGTGCGCCTGATGCGATCAGGCGCTGCCCTCAGGGCAGCTTCTTCGCCGTCACCAGATAGTCGAGGGACTTGTCGTCGGAGAGGTGGAAGCCGCGGGCGGGGCCCCAGGCGAGGCCGTGGCAATCCTCCAGCGCGAGGCCGGCATCCTCGAGGAGGGCGATCAGTTCCTCGGGCGAGAGGAACTTCTCCCAATCGTGGGTGCCGCGCGGGATGCGGCCGGTGCCTTCGCCGACGAGGATCAGCATCAGGCGCGAGCGGGCGGTGCGGTTCGGCGTGGAGAGGATGAGGAGGCCGCCGGGCCTGAGCGCGCGAGCGAGGCCGTCGATGAAGCCGCGCGGGTCGGAGACATGCTCGACCACTTCCAGCGACGTGACGAGATCGTAGACGCCCGGCTCCAGCGCCTCGACGCTGCCGACCCGGTAGTCGATGGCGAGGCCCTGGCCGAGGGCATGGGCGCGGGCGGCGGCGATGTTCTCGGGCGCGGCGTCGACGCCGGTGACCTCGGCGCCGAGGCGGGCGAGCGGCTCAGCGAGGAGGCCGGCACCGCAGCCGACGTCGGCGGCCTTGCGCGCCTTCAGGGGCCGCAGGTCGCATTCGTCGAGGCCCCAATGCTGGTCGATGCGGTCGCGTATGTAGGCGAGGCGGACCGGATTGAGCTTGTGGAGCATCGCCGAGGAGCCCTTCGGATCCCACCAGTCGGCGGCCATGCGGCCGAAATGCTCGGCCTCCTTCGGGTCGATCGTGCCGGTTGCCGTGCTCATCGCCTCCACCTATCAGGACCCCCCTCCCCGCCCAACGCAAAAAGCCGCCGATGGACCATTTCGAATTGCAGGACGGCGTGCTGCACGCCGAGGACGTGCCGCTCCCAATCATCGCCGATGCGGTCGGGACGCCGGTCTATGTCTATTCGAGTGCGACCTTGGTGCGGCACGCGCGGGTGCTGCGGGCGGCGCTCGCGGGGCTCGACGACCCGCTCATCGCTTATGCGGTCAAGGCCAATCCCAACGCGGCGGTGCTGGCGACGCTGGCGGCGGAGGGGCTCGGGGCCGACGTCGTCTCGGGCGGCGAGTATCGGCGCGCGGTGGCCGCGGGGGTGGCACCGGGGCGGATCGTATTCTCCGGCGTCGGCAAGACCGCCGAGGAAATGCGCCTCGCCCTCGATGGCGGCCTCTTCCAGTTCAACCTCGAATCCCTTTCCGAAGCCGAGATGCTGTCCGACGTGGCGGTGGAGATGGGGCGCGCCGCTAAGGTCGCGTTCCGGATCAACCCCGACGTCGCCGCCGGGACCCACGCCAAGATCACCACCGGCACCGCCGACAACAAGTTCGGCATTCCCCTCTCGGAGGCGCCTGCGGCCTATGCGCGGGTGGCGGCGCTGCCCGGGCTGCGGATCCAGGGCGTCGCCGTCCATATCGGCAGCCAGCTCACCAGCCTCGCTCCGCTCGAGGCCGCGTTCCGCAAGGTCGGGACGCTGATCGACGCGCTGCGGCGGGAGGGGCATGCGATCAGTGTCGCCGATCTCGGCGGCGGGCTCGGAGTGCCGTACGATGCCGGGGCGGCCTCGCCGCCGTCTCCGGAGGACTATGGCGCGATGGTGCGGCGGGTCGCCGCCGGCTGGGGCGTCAAGCTGGTGTTCGAGCCGGGGCGGCTGATCGCGGGCAATGCCGGGGTGCTGCTGACGCGGGTGATCCGCGTCAAGCCGGGCGTCACCCATCCCTTCCTCGTCCTCGACGCGGGGATGAACGACCTGCTGCGGCCGACGCTCTATGACGCTTGGCACGGCATCGAGGCGGTGGCGCCGCGCGGCGGGCGCACGGTCGCGAACGTGGTCGGACCGGTCTGCGAGACCGGCGACACCTTCGCGACGGCGCGCGACATGGACGCGGTGGAGGCCGGCGACCTCGTCGTCTTCCGCACCGCCGGCGCCTATGCCGCGGCGATGGCGAGCACCTACAATAGCCGCCCGCTGACGCCGGAGGTGATGGTGAAGGGCGGCGAATGGGCCGTGGTGCGGCCCCGGGTCGATGTCGAAAGCCTGATCGCCGCCGACCGGCTGCCGGACTGGCTGTAGCCTTCACCGGCATCCAGTCCTCCCTGTGAGGCGAAGCCTCATGGGGAGGGGGACCGTGTGAAACGCGGTGGAGGGGCCCCCGGACTCAGCAAGGCCCCTCCACCACCCTTCGGGCGGTCCCCCTCCCCATCAGCTGCGCCGACAGGGAGGACGAGGGCGGTTGCGCCAACCTCACCAGCCGCTAAAGCCGCCGGCAATGGCGCGGATCGTGATGAAGTTCGGCGGGACCTCGATGGCCGGGATCGAGCGCATCCGCCATGTCGCCTCGCTAGTGAAGCGCGAGGTCGAGGCGGGGAACCAGGCGGCGGTGGTCGTCTCCGCCATGGCCGGGGAGACCGACCGGCTGATCCAGTTCTGCCGCGAGGCCTCGTCGCTCTACGATCCGCGCGAATATGATGTGGTGGTGGCGTCGGGCGAGCAGGTGACGAGCGGGCTGCTGGCGATCACGCTCCAGGGCATGGGGCTCAACGCCCGCTCCTACATGGGCTGGCAGCTGCCGATCCGCACCTCCGGCCACGCCACCGGCTTGATAGAGGGCATCGACGCGCAGGTCCTGGAGCGGGTGTTCGACGAAGGGGGCATCGCCGTCATCCCCGGCTTCCAGGGCGTCACCGAGCATGGCGACGTGACGACGTTGGGCCGCGGCGGCTCCGACACGTCGGCGGTGGCGCTGGCGGCGGCGGTGAAGGCCGACCGCTGCGACATCTACACCGATGTCGACGGCGTCTACACGACCGACCCGCGCATCGTGCCGCGGGCGCGCAAGCTTCCCGCCGTGACCTATGAAGAGATGCTCGAACTCGCCAGCGTCGGCGCCAAGGTGCTGCAGACCCGCTCGGTCGGGCTGGCGATGCGCGAGAAGGTGCCGATCCGCGTCCTCTCCTCGTTCGAGGACCGGCCGGGGACCTGGGTGGTCGGCGACGACAGGATTGGGGACTTCGACATGGAACGCCAGCTCATCACCGGCATCGCCTACGACAAGAACGAGGCGCGCGTGACGCTGACCGCGGTGCCGCACAAGGCGGCGTCGGTGGCGGCGGTGTTCGCGCCCTTGGCCGACGCCGGGATCAATGTCGACATGATCGTCCAGTCGGTGCCGCGCGAGGGGCAGGAGAGCGACCTCACCTTCACCGTGCCGACCGCCGCTTTGCCCCAGAGCCGCGCGATTTTGGAAGAGCGGCAGGGGGCGATCGGGTTCGCCGAGCTGCTGAGCGACGTCAACGTGGTGAAGGTCAGCGCGGTCGGCGTCGGCATGCGGTCGAACGCCGGCATCGCCGCGCAGATGTTCGAGGCGCTGGCCGGGCGCGGCATCCAAATCCTCGCCATCAGCACGTCGGAGATCAAGGTCTCGGTGCTGATCCCGGAGGAATATACCGAGCTTGCGGTACGGGTGCTGCACACCGCCTACGGGCTCGACGCGGAGGAGGCCGAATGAGCCGCAACGACATCGATCGGAACGTGGGTGGAAGCGGCGCTCCCGCGGCCCAAGCGCCGGGGAACGCCGCGTCCGAAGGCCATGACCGCCTGCGCCGGCTGATGAAGCGGGGGACCGATTTCCTCGGCTGCGAGGTCGCCGTGCTCGGCGGGGCGATGAGCTGGATTTCGGAGCGGCACCTGGTCTCGGCGCTGTCGAACGGGGGGGCGTTCGGGGTGATCGCTTGCGGGGCGATGAATCCGGAGCTGCTCGACACCGAAATTGCCGAGACGAAGAAGCGCACCGAGCGCCCGTTCGGCGTCAACCTCATCACCATGCACCCGCAGCTTTCCGACCTGATCGACGTCTGCACCCGCCACCGCATCGGCCATGTCGTCCTCGCTGGCGGACTGCCACCGCCCGGATCCATCGACCGGATCAAGGGCAGCGGCGCCAAGCTCATCTGCTTCGCCCCTGCGCTCGCTCTGGCCAAGAAATTGGTCCGCTCCGGCGTCGATGCTCTGGTCATCGAGGGCATGGAGGCGGGCGGGCATATCGGCCCGGTCTCGACCTCGGTGCTCGCCCAGGAAATCCTCCCGCCGCTCGCCGCCGACATTCCGATCTTCGTCGCCGGGGGGATCGGCCATGGCGGGCTCATCGCCGGCTATCTCGAGATGGGCGCGGCGGGCGTGCAGCTCGGCACGCGCTTCGTCTGCGCGAGCGAATGCATCGCCCATGCCAACTTCAAGAAGGCGTTCATCCGCGCCTCGGCCCGCGACGCCATCACCAGCGTCCAGATCGACCCGCGGCTGCCGGTGATCCCGGTCCGCGCCTTGAAGAACAAGGAGATGGAGAGCTTCGCGGCCAAGCAGCGCGAGGTCGCGCAATTGCTGGACGAGGAGAAGGTCGAGATGGCCGAGGCCCAGCTCCAGATCGAGCATTATTGGGCGGGCGCCCTGCGGCGGGCGGTGATCGAGGGCGATGTCGAGAGCGGTTCGGTGATGGCCGGCCAGTCGGTCGGCATGGTGAAGGAAGAGGCGCCCGTCGCCCGCATCCTCGAGCAATTGATGGACGAAGCCGCCCACGCCCTGGAGCGGCGCTCGGTGCACGCCTGAACGGGAGCGAGAAACGAATGGACATGCTGGACCGCCGCCTTTTCCTGCTGACCGGCGCCGCCGGGGGCGCCTGCCTCGCCATGCCGGGATGGGCGGGCGCGCAGCCCGCCGGCCGTTCGCCGGAGCTGGCGCGGCTGTTCGATCAGTTGTTCCAGGAGCAGCTGCGGCTGCGGCCGGAATCGGCGACGCAGCTGGGGCTCGACAAGGGGGCGAATGCGAATCTGCGGGCGAGGCTCACCGACGAAAGCCCGGCGGGGCGGGCGGCGGCGAAGGCGCAGACGCAGGATCAGCTCAAGCGGCTGCTGGCGATCGATCCGAAGACGCTGTCGCCGGCGGAGCGGGTGGATTGGGAGACGGTCGTCTATACCCGCCGCGCGTCCGCCGAGGTGCAGAAGTTCGACTTCGGCGGCTTCGGCTACGGCCCCTCCCCTTACGTGGTGAGCCAGCTGACCGGCGCCTACCAGTCGGTGCCGGACTTCCTCGACACCAAGCACCCGATCGAGACCCGCGCCGACGCGGAGGCGTTCCTGGCGCGGCTGTCGGCGTTCGGCGACCAGCTCGACGCCGAGACCGCGCAGATGCGGCACGATGCCGGCGTCGGCGTCATCCCGCCGGACTTCATCCTCGACACCGCGCTCGACCAGATGGCGAAAACGCGGGTGCCGGCGGCGGAGGCGACTCCGGTCCGGTCGATCGTCCGCCGCGCCGCCGCCAAGGGGCTCGGCGACAGCTACGGGCGCGATGCCGCGCGGCTGTGGGACGGGAAGATTCTCCCCGCGCTCGACCGGCAGATCGCGCTGGCGCGGTCGCTGCGCGCGAAGGCGGTGCACGATGCCGGCATCTGGCGCTTCCGCGAGGGGGCGGCCTTCTACGAGACGGCGCTCCACAACACGACCACCACCCGCCTCAGCCCCGCCGAGGTCCACAAATTCGGCCTCGACCAGGCGCGCGCGATCTCGGCGCGGCTCGACACCTTGCTGAAGGCGCAGGGGATGAGCCGCGGCACGATCGGCGAGCGCATGGCGGCGCTCTACAAGGACCCGCGCCAGCTCTACCCCAACACCGACGAGGGCAAGGCACAGGCGATCGCTTATTGCAACGCGCGCCTGGCGGCGATCCGCCTGCGCCTGCCGACCATGTTCAGCCGGCTCCCGACCTATCAGTTCGAAGTGCGGCGGGTGCCGGTTCAGACCGAGGCGGGCGCCGCCTCCGCCTTCTCGCAGGCGCCGGCGATCGACGGCTCGCGCCCCGGCCTTGTCTATTTCAATCTCCACGACAGCGCGGAGTGGCCGAAATTCTGCCTCGCCACGACCGTCTATCACGAAGGCCTGCCGGGCCATCAGTTTGAAGGCGGACTGGCGCTTTCGAACAAGGGGCTGCCGATGATCCGCAAGGCGGGCGGCTTCTCCGGCTATGGCGAAGGCTGGGCGCTCTACGCCGAGCAGCTCGCCGACGAGATGGGGATGTACGACGACGATCCGCTCGGGCGGCTCGGCTATCTGAAGTTCCAGCTGTTCCGCGCCAATCGGTGCGTCGTCGACACCGGCATCCACCATCTGCGGTGGAGCCGCGAGCAGGCGATCCGCTATTTCGTCGAGCAGGAGGGCGAGGCGCCCGGCTTCGCAACGCGGGAGGTCGAGCGCTATTGCTCCACGCCCGGCCAGGCGTGCAGCTACAAGCTCGGCCACTCGGTGTTCGTGCGGCTGCGCGACAAGGCGAAGGCGGCGCTCGGGCCCCATTTCGAGATCAAGGCGTTCCATGACGCGGTGCTGGGCATCGGCCGCGTCCCGCTCGACATCCTCGAAGCCGAGGGCGATCGCTGGATTGCGGCGCAGCGGACTTAGCGACATCGCCTAAATACGGTAAGCGGCGGAACCGGTAACGGCCGGGGCCGTTACGATCGGGTCGCTCCTCCTCCCGGGGAGGATGGAGCATGGGCGGGCAAGGGCAGATTTTGGCAATCGACAGGACAGACGATTCGCGCTTTCGGCTGCTCATCGACGCGGTCACCGATTACGCGATCTACATGCTCGACAGCACCGGCCGGGTGATCAGCTGGAACCCCGGCGCCCAGAAGTTCAAGGGCTATACCGAGGAGGAAATCCTCGGCGAGCATTTCTCCCGCTTCTACACCGAGGAGGATCTCGCGACCGACCTCCCCACCCGCGCGCTGCGCGCCGCGGCGGAAGAAGGGCGGTTCGAGGCCGAAGGCTGGCGGGTCCGCAAGGACGGCCGGCGCTTCTGGGCCCATGTCGTCATCGATCCGATCCGGACGGCGTCGGGCGAGCTGATCGGCTACGCCAAGATAACCCGCGACTTGACCGAGCGCCGCGCCGCCGAGCGCGCGCTGCGGGAGAGCGAGGAGCGTTTCCGGCTGCTGGTCGAGAGCGTCGCCGACTATGCCATCTACATGCTCGACCCGAGCGGCATCGTGTCGAGCTGGAACCTCGGCGCCCAGCGCTTCAAGGGCTACGATACCGAGGAGATTGTCGGTCAGCATTTCTCCCGTTTCTACACCCCTGAGGACAAGGCGACCGAGCTGCCGAAGCGCGCGCTGGCGACGGCGGAGCGTGAGGGCAAGTTCGAGGCGGAAGGCTGGCGGGTCCGCAAGGACGGCACCCGCTTCTGGGCCCATGTCGTCATCGATTCGATCCGCGACGACCACGGCCGGCTGCTCGGCTTCGCCAAGATCACCCGCGACCTGACCGAGCGGCGCGAGGCGCAGCGAGCGCTGGAGCAGGCGCGCGAAGCCTTCTTCCAGGCGCAGAAGATCGAGGCGGTCGGCCAGCTCACCGGCGGCGTCGCCCACGATTTCAACAATTTGCTGATGGCGATCCTGGGCAGCCTCGAGCTGGTCAGGAAGCGGGTGCCCGAGGATCCACGCGTTACCCGGCTGATCGACAACGCCTATCAGGCGGCGCAGCGGGGCGCCTCGCTGACCCAGCGCATGCTCGCCTTCGCCCGGCGGCAGGAGCTGAAGCTGGCGCCGGTCGACGTGCCCAATCTGGTACGCGGCATGGCCGACCTCCTCGACCGCTCGCTCGGGCCAACGGTCATTATCGACACGCGCTTCCCGCTGTCGATCAGCCCCGTCATGGCCGACGAGAACCAGCTCGAGCTCGCCATCCTCAACCTTTCGATGAACGCGCGCGACGCGATGGGCGACGGCGGCCACATCCTCATCTCCGCGCAGGAAGCGGCGATCGGCGACGATGATCCGGCGGGGCTGCCCCCCGGCCGTTACGTCGTCGTCTCCGTCAAGGACGACGGCCAGGGGATGGACGACAGGACCAGATCGCGCGCCACCGAGCCTTTCTTCACCACCAAGGGCGTCGGCAAGGGCACCGGCCTCGGCCTGTCGATGGTGGAAGGCCTGACCGCCCAATCCGGCGGCAAGCTCACCATCGAAAGCCAGGAGGGCGAAGGCACCAATATCCGCCTCTGGTTCCCCGCCGCGACCGTGAACCGGGAAGCGCAGCGCACCTTCCGCCGCGCCCCGGCCGAAGCGGAGGCGGAGGAGGCGCGGCCGATCGCGATCCTGACGGTCGACGACGACGCGCTGGTGCTTTTGAACACCGCGGCGATGCTCGAAGATCTGGGGCACGTCGTCCATCAGGCCGCGTCGGGCGCCGAGGCGCTCGCTTTGGTCGACAAGCACGACATCGACCTGCTCCTCACCGACTTCGCGATGCCGCAGATGAACGGGGTGGAGCTCGCCGAGGCGGTACGGGCGCGGCGCCCGGACCTTCCGGTTCTCCTCGCCACCGGCTTCGCCGAGCTTGGCGAGGGCGCATCGCCGCACATGCCCCGGCTGGCCAAGCCCTTCACCCAGGCCGAACTCGCCCGCGCCATCGCCCATGCGGTCGATCCCGAGCAATCGGGCCGCGTCGTCGCCCTCCGCGCGAGCTGAGCCGCCCAAAAAGCTCCCGTTCATTTAGCTTGCCAGCGCGCGCTAGGGCGGCTGCCCCATTCCGAAACAGCGGGATAATCTTCGTTGTGCACTCAGACTGGCGTGCTACTCGGCGGATCGCGAGAGCATGTAGCGCATGTGCGTCTCCATCGACGCCCGGCAGCCGGGGAATTAACCTGCCGGGCGTCACTCTTCTCGTTACTTTGGCATTTAAATAACTAGGCCGCGCTCGTCCCGATTGTGGACGGCGAAAACAGGCCACTTGGCGCGCTGCCGAAACTGAGCTTTTTCGATGCATGCCTTCACGGCGCATCAGGAGAAAGACACCATGCGTACTCTCAGCAACATCGAACTCACCGCCGTCAGCGGCGGCTGCTGCTACACGCCCCCGCCCCCGCCGTGCAGCTGCGACTGCGACACGGGTCACGGCAAAGCGAAGAAGGGCAATAACGGCTTCGGCAATGGTGCCGACGCGAACACCGCGGCTCCTGGAAATTCCGGGAAGACGGGTGGCGGCAAGGAAGGTAGCGTCGGCGATTCGCGCGGACCGCGCTAAGCCTGTCTTTCACGTACGGCGAACGCCGCTGGTCGAAAGGCCGGCGGCGTTTTGGCGCTCTAGGTGCGCCATCACGCCGTCTCCTTCCCGTACTAAAATTCTTGTGCCGCGTAGTCGGGCGCGGGGACAGAAAAAGGCGATGCCGCCGGCGCTCCCCTCGCCGACGGCACCTCCCCACCGCTCTCTACCCTGTGAGAGCGCCCTTAGCTCGTGATCAGCGCCGGAGCGCCGGAGAGGAATTGCGCCGCGAGCAGGATCGCGGTGACGAGGGCGAGGCCGGTCATGCCGGTTGCAACGCGCAGGCTGTGCATGGTCCTTCCCCCTTTCCCGATCCGGTTGCATCGAATTCCTTGTCCCTGTTGTGCGCCCGCCGGCGTGTCCGCTCCACGGGAAGGTGCGGCAAATGTCCGCCGCCACGGGCCGCGGCGCGGTTTCGTCGATGCTGAGAGTTGACGGAATGTACGGTTTTGTGCGCACATGCGGGAATGTCGGGGGATCTTCAGAGCGAACACAGCCAGGCCGTCGCGCTTCGCATCCGCGAGGAGCTGGCGCGGCGGCGCCTCTCGCGCCAGTGGCTGGCCGACGAGGCGCGAATCAGCCTGTCCACCCTCGAGAAGGCGCTGTCGGGCCGCCGCCCCTTCACGCTCGCGACGGTGGTGCGGATGGAATCGGCGCTCGGCATCGATTTGAGGACCAACGGCGGCGCCGCGCCGGCTGCCCCGGAACCGTCCGGCCGCGGCATCTTCGCGCCGGAAGAGATGGGCGCCTATGCCCGCCCGGCCGTCGGCTGGCTCGAAGGCGAATATCTCACCCTTCGCCCCTCGTTCAGCGAGCCGGGCGCGATCTATTCCTATCGCACCCAGATCGCCTGGGACGAGGAGAAGGGGCACCTGAGCTTCAGCGAGACCAAGCGGCTCGACAGCGATTTCGAGCAGCAGGGCTTCGTCTCGTTCCCGCATCTGTCAGGCCAGATCTATCTGGTGACGAGCAGCGCCGGCCAGTACCGCGTCGCGATTCTCAACCGCCCCTCGGGCGGCGGCGCGCTCAACGGGGTGCTCACCACGCTCGTCGCCGGTTTGGGCGCGCAGCTCATCCCGGCCGCCGCGCCGATCGCGCTGATCCCGTCGAGCCGCCAGGCCGATCCGGAGCACGGCCTCGTCCGCCCCGGCAGCCGCTGCTACGACGAGTATCGCGCCTGCGTGCACCGGATCGGCGAACGCGGCTACGTCCTGTTTCCCGGCCAGGACCTGTAGAGGCGGCTAAAGCTTTCTGTTAGCGGGTGGGGATGCCGACCCCTTCCGCCTCGTCCGCCCGCGAAATCCTGACGGGCCTCCACGAGGTGATGGCGTCGCGGCTCGGCGCCCAAGCCAAGCTCAACAAGGTCGTGAAGATCATCGCCGAGGCGATGGCGAGCGAAGTCTGCTCGATCTATTTGCTGCGCGACGGGCTGCTCGAGCTTTACGCGACCCTCGGCCTCAACCAGAGCGCGGTGCACGTCACCAAGCTGGCGCTCGGCGAGGGCCTCGTCGGCACGATCGCCAAGGAGGCGGCGGTGCTCAACCTTGCCGAGGCGACCAGTCATCCCGAATTCGCCTACCGCCCCGAGACCGGCGAGGAGCTGTTCCACAGCTTCGCCGGCGTGCCGATCGTGCGGCGCGAGCGGGCGATCGGCGTGCTCTGCGTCCAGCATGCCGATCCGCGGGCCTACGACACGCTGGAGATCGAGGCGCTGCAGACGGTGGCGATGGTGCTCTCGGAGCTGATCGCCAATGCCGGCCTTGCCGACAAGGCGAGCAGCGCCACGGCCGAGGCGCGCGAGCAGGGCTCGGCGCGGCTGCAGGGCCTGCGGCTGGTCACCGGCATGGCCTGCGGCATCGCGGTCTACCACCAGCCGCGCATCCTCATCGAGCATACTGTCGCCGACGACACCGAAGCCGAGCGCGCGCGCGTCTATTCCGCCTTCCGGAAGATGCGCGAGCAGATCGACAGCATGACCAACATGGCCGAGTTCGGGACGGCCGGCGAGCATCACGAGGTGCTCGAGACGTACAAGATGTTCGCCTATGACGAGGGCTGGTCGCGGCGGATCAACGAGGCGATCGATTCCGGCCTCACTGCGGAAGCCGCGATCGAGCGGGTGCGTCAGCGCATGCAGGCGCGGATGCGTGAGATCGACGATTCGCTGCTGCGCGACCGCATGCACGACCTCGACGACCTGTCGAACCGGCTGCTGCGGATCGTCTCGGGCCGCCTCGGCACCGCGGCGCAGATGGGGCTGCAGGAGGATGCGATCCTCATCGCTCGGAACCTCGGACCGGCCGAACTGCTCGAATATGACCGGCGGCGCCTGAAGGGCGTAATCCTCGAGGAAGGGTCACTCACCGCCCATGTCACCATCGTCGCGCGGGCGATGGGCGTGCCGATGCTGGGCCGGGTGCGCGACGTCCGCCAGGTGATCGGCGAGGGCGACGAAGTGCTGCTCGACGGCAGCGACGCGGTCGCCTTCGTGCGGCCGACCCAGGCGATCGAGGATGCGTTCGAGGCCAAGCTCGTCATCACCCGCAAGCGCCGCGCCCAGCTGGCGGAGCTGCGCGACCTGCCGCCGGTGACGAAGGACGGCACCCGCATCGCGGTGATGATGAATGCCGGGCTCCGCGACGACGTCGCCGCGCTGGAGATGACCGGTGCCGACGGGATCGGGCTGTTCAGGACCGAATTCCAGTTCCTCGTCTCCGCCGCCCTCCCCCGCCGCGAGAGCCAGCAGCGGCTGTACAAGGCTGTCCTCGACGCGGCGGGCGACAAGCCGGTCACCTTCCGCACCGTCGACGTCGGCGGCGACAAGGCCCTGTCCTACATGGACACGAGCGACGGAGAGCTGGAGGAAAACCCGGCGATGGGCTGGCGGGCGCTGCGCATCGCGCTGGACCGCGACGCGCTGATGAAGGTCCAGGCCCGCGCCCTCCTCGAAGCCGCCGCCGGGCGCGAGCTCGAGATCATGTTCCCGATGGTGTCGGAGCCGTGGGAGTTCGACGCCGCCCGCGACATCGTCGAGAAGGTCCGCATGTTCCTCCTCGAGCGCAAGAAGCCGCTGCCGACCAAGGTCCGCTACGGCGCGATGCTGGAGGTGCCGGCGCTGGCCGAAGTGCTCGACATGCTGCTGCCGAAGATCGACTTCCTGTCCATCGGCACCAACGATCTGACCCAGTTCCTGTTCGCCGCCGACCGCGCCAATCCCAAGCTCGCCGAGCGCTACGACTGGCTGTCGCCGGCGATCCTCCGCTTCCTGCGCCGCGTCGTCCGCCAGAGCCAGGAGGCGGGCGTGCGGGTCGGCATTTGCGGCGAGATGGGCGGCCGGACTTTGGAGGCGATGGCGCTGATCGGCATCGGCCTCGACCGCTTCTCGATTACGCCGGTGGCGGTCGGCTCGATTAAGGCGATGATCCGCTCGCTCGACCGCTCGGCGGTAATCCCGGCGGTGGAAGCTATGCTCGACGAGCCCTGCGCCAGCATCCGCCCGGCGCTGACCCGCTGGGCCGAGGAGAACGGGGTTGCGATAGGCTGAGGCGCCAGCGTGGCGCGTTCGGTTGACAGGGGCGCACCGGACACGCGACATGACCTTGGGCGACATGTTCAAAGAGGCCGGGACAATTTGATGGCGGATTTGCTTTCCGAGCAGGCGTACGGGAACCCGGTGGGCGAGCGGCTGCGCGTCGCCCGCGAGGAAAAGGGGCTGAGCCTCGACGACGTCGCCCGCCAGACCCGCATCCCGATCCGCCACCTCGAGCATATCGAGCGGGGCGAGTGGGACGCCCTCCCCGCCATCACCTACAGCGTCGGCTTTGCCCGCTCCTATGCGACCGCCGTCGGCCTCGACGGCCCCGCCGTCGGCGCCGAGCTTCGCGAGCAGCTGAGCGGCGCGCGCAGCACCGCAGCGGGACCGGCCGCTTATTACGAGCCCGCCGACCCGGCACGGGTGCCGCCCCGCTCGATCGCCATCGTCGCCGCCATCCTCGCGGTGCTGCTGATCGCCGGCTATCTGTTCTGGCGGCACGAGGCGGTCGGCAACGCGCCCGACGAAGGGCAGATCGCCGACCGCACGACGCCAGCCGACGCGCCCCAGAACCCGGCGCCGCAGCCCAAGGCCGCGCCGGCCGGGCAGCCTGCTCAGCCCGCCGCCGCGCCCACAGGCCCGGTGGTGCTCGCCGCGACCCAGGACGTGTGGATGCGGGTGACCGACGGCAACAACCCTAAGGCGCTGTTCCAGGGCACGCTCAAGGCCGGCCAGACCTATGCGGTGCCTCCGGCCGCGCAGGCGCCGACCGTCCGCACCGGGCGCGCCGACGCCGTCACCGTCGCGATCGGCGGCAAGCCGGCGGGGCCGCTCGGGCCCCCGAACAAGACTTTGTCGGTTAGCCTGCGCGCTGCCGACATCGCCTCGCGCGGCCAGGGAGGCGCCGCGCCTGCGCCGAACGGACCCGCAGCCGCGCCCGCCGGGGGCCGCTGAGGCGAAAAGCCTCTTCAGTTCAGCGCCTTGCCGATCTAGTCTCCGCCCGGGAGTTTAGCGGGGAGAGTTATGCGTATTCAGCTTGTGGCGGCCCTGATGGCTGCGAGCATCGCCGTGCCGGTGGCGGCCCAGCGCCAGGAAACGCCGGAGAAGCGGCTCGACCGGATCGAGCAGCAGCTTCATGCCGTCCAGCGCAAGGTCTTCCCCGGCGGTGCGCCGCAGGAGATGACGCCCGAGGTGACGCCAGGAGCACCGGTCGTGGCGCCGACGGGAGTCCCTGCCACCGCGCCGATGGCCGACATCACCGCCCGCATCGACGCGCTGGAGACGCAATTGCGCCAGCTCACCGGCCAGTCCGAGGAAAACGGCCACCGGCTCGCCCTCGCCGAAGACGCGCTGAAGCAGATGCGGGAATCGACGGCCTCCCGCCTCGCCGCCCTCGAGCAGGCCCAGACGAGCCAGCAGCAGGCCGCCGCGACGCCCGCCCCGGCGGCGGTGGAGCCTCCGCCCGCCGCCAAGCCCACCAGGCGCGCCGCGGCCTCGCCGGTGAAGAAGAGTGCCGCCTCGCTGGGGGACCCGGAATGGGTGTCGGCGCAGGACGCTACACCCGCCGGCGCGGGCAGTGCGGAAGCCGCCTACAATGAGGGCTTCCACCTCTGGGAGCAGAAGAAATATCCCGAGGCGATCGGCAAGCTCCAGGCGGTGACCCGCGCCTACCCGCAGGACCGCTTCGCCAGCTGGGCGGGCAATCTCGTCGGCCGCGCCTATCTCGACGACGGCAACCCGTCCGCCGCCGCCAAGGCCTTGCTCGCCAATTACGAGGCGAACCCCAAAGGCGAGCGCGCCGCGGACAGCCTGTTCTTCCTCGGCCAGGCGCTGGTCGCGCTCAAGAAGCCCGGCGACGCTTGCAAGGCCTATGACGAGCTGAAGGACGTCTACGGCGCCGGCATGCGCGACTGGCTGAAACAGCGCCTCCCCGCCGCGCGCTCCGAGGCGAAGTGCTGAGCGGGAACTAACCCCCGTCCTTCTCCGCAGCGATGCGGTCGGCGCGTATGTCATATTCCTGCGCCATCTGGAGCAGGGTCCGCTCGACATCCTTGGCGGCGACGCGGGCGGCGAGCCAGCGGCATTTCTCGGCCTGCGTTCGCAGGAATTCGACATCTTCCGGCATTGCATATCGGCCCCGCCTTTCCCTCTCAGGCGGCCGCTCCCTTGTTCCGAAGTGCAAAAGGGCGGAGACGCCCGACGTTGCCACCGTTTCCCACCCGTAGCGGTAAGCCGTTCCACTGCCGCCGATAAGGCGAGCCGGTTTCGTGACCGTCGCTTCTCCTCTAGGCTGGAAGCCATGACCCGCCTCCGTCCCGATCCAGCGCTGCTGGAGCGCTTCACGCGCGATCTCGCCGCGCTGGGCGCGGTCGAGGGGCCACTGGCGGTGGCGGTGTCCGGCGGACCTGACAGCCTCGCGTTGCTGCTGCTCGCGGCGGCGGGGCCGATGCGCGTGCTCGCGGCGACGGTCGATCATCAGCTGCGCGCGGAAAGCCCCGCCGAGGCTGCGTTCGTGGCGGGAGTCTGCCGTGCGCTGGGCGTCCCCCACGCAACCCTGACCGTCGCCGTGACGAGGGACGGCGACGGGCTGCAGGCCGCGGCGCGGCAGGCGCGCTATGCGGCGCTTGCGCCATGGATGGACCGGCAGGGCGCGACGGCGCTCCTCACCGCCCACCATGCCGACGATCAGGCCGAGACGCTGCTGATGCGCCTGCAGCGCGGCTCAGGCGTGGGCGGACTGGCCGGCGTGCGAGCGCGAGGGGGCCTGCCGGGAAGCGGAGGGCGGCTCACTGTCCTGCGGCCGCTGCTCGGATGGCGGAGAGCCCAGCTGGCCGCCATCGTCGCGGCGGCGGGGCTGGAGGCGGTGGACGATCCGAGCAATTCCGACTGCGATTTCGACCGCGTACGCATGCGGGCGCACATTGCCGGCGCCCCGTGGCTCGACATTCCAGCCCTCGCCCGCAGCGCCGCCGCTCTCGCCGAGGCCGAGGACGCGCTCGAGGCGACGGCGTCTGCGCTGTTCACCGAGCGGGCGCGGCTGGATGGCACGCTTTGCTTCGACCCGACCGGGCTGCCCCCTGAGTTGCAGCGTCGCCTCACCCTGCGCTGCCTACGTTCGCTTGTGCCGACTGCGGCGCCACGTGGGGAGCAGCTCACGGCGCTCCTCACGGCTTTGACGAAGGGTGAGGTCATGACGCTCGCGGCGGTCAAATGCAGCGGCGGAGATAGGTGGCGGTTCGAACTGGCGCCGCCGCGCAAATCCTAAGCCGCGGCGGAGAATTTCTCGGTACAGACCGTGGGCGCGCCGCAAATGTCGGAGGGCTTGGGCGGGCGCTCGCCGTGGTCGGCGAGATGCGCGAGCGCCATCTCCATGACGAAGGTGGCGCGGAACAGCGCATCCTCCTCGTCGTCGCCCTCGCAGACCGCCTGCGGCAGGTCCGGGAAAACGATGCGGACCTTGCCCTCGCGGGTCGGCACCATGCGCACGGGGTAGCTCAGCATGCGGCTGCGCCCGCGGTCACAATGCGGTCGGACACGTCGATCCCGCCGCCGCGGGCGTTGAAGACATAGACAGCCATGGCACTCCTTGCGTGTGCCAGAACCGCTAACCTGCATTAAGGTTGCGGAAGAAACGTCCGCGCAACAAGGGCTTGGCCGCGTCGCGTCCGGAGGCCGGGTCCGGGAAGGGCGGCCGCAGTTGCGCCGGCCCCTGTTGCGCAGCATGAAGGCGGGGCCGCGCTGAACGATTTCGGAGATACGAATGCGCCCTGCTCTTGCCGCCGTCGCCGCCCTCCTCCTCGCCGCCGCCGCCGCGCCGGCCGCCGCCGCGCCAGTGGACGATTTCCACCGGCTGATGGCCGACCATTATGCCTGGCTGCTCCGCGAGAGCCCGACCTACGCCACGTCGCTCGGCGTCCACGATTACGACACGCAGATCGAGGATCTGAGCCTCGCCGCCTCCGACCGCCGCGCCCGCGAGGCGGGGGCGCTCCTCGCTCGGCTCGACGCGATTCCCGAGGCCGGCCTCAGCGCCGAGGACCGGGTCAACCGCGCAATCCTGCGGCGCATGCTAGCCGAGGGGATCGAGGGTAACCGCTTCGGGCAGCGGATGATGCTGTTCACCACCTATGCCGGGTGGCACCAGAATTTCGCCGGGCTGGCCGAGAACCTGCCGTTCCGCGGGCGCGGCGATTATGAGAGCTACCTCGCCCGGCTCGAAGCCTATCCGAAGATGAACGACACCGCGCTCGACATCACGGGGCGGGCGGTGCGGGAGGGCTATGTCCTCCCCTGCTCCGTGCTCGGCAACACCGAGAAGAGCATTTCCGGCGTCATCGCGCAGGACCCGGCGCAGTCACGCTTCTACGAGCCCTTCACCCGCCCCCGCCCCGCCGACATGAGCGAGGCGGAGTGGGCGGCGATGCAGGCGCGGGCGCGGCGGATCGTCACGGACGTGCTGAACCCGGCTTATGCCAAGCACCTTGCCTTCTACCGCACGCAATATGCGCCGAAATGCACGAAGGTCGACAGCGTCTCGGCGCAGCCGGGCGGGCGGGACTATTACGCATATCGGGTGCGGGCGGAGACGACGACCAACCTGACGCCCGACGAGATCCACGCAATCGGCCTTCGGGAGGCGGCGCGCATCCGGGGCGAGATGGACCAGGTCGCCAAGGCGGCGGGCTTTGGGAGCCGCGAGGCGTTCATCCGCGACCTCCACAGCAACCCGAAATATTTCGTCACTACGCCCGAGGCGCTGCTCAAGGAGACGGCCTTCGTCAACAAGACGGTCGACGGGAAGATGCCGCACTTTTTCGGCCGCCTCCCCCGCCTCTCCTACGGCATCCGGGCGATCCCCGCCGAGACCGCCGAGGGGACGACGACCGCTTATTACAGCCAGGGCTCGCCGGCGAGCGGCATTGCCGGCACCTATTATGTCAACACCTCGAAGCTCAACCAGCGGCCGCTGTGGGAGATACCGGCGCTGAGCCTCCACGAGAGCGTGCCCGGCCACCACAACCAGATCGCGCTGCAGCAGGAGCTCGACCTCGCCCCCTTCCGCCGCAATTTCACCTCTTTCACAGCCTTTACCGAAGGCTGGGGCCTCTATGCCGAGAGCCTCGGCGAGGAGATGGGCCTCTACGACACGCCGGCGAAGAAGATGGGCCAGCTCTCCTACCAGGCGTGGCGGGCGGCGCGGCTGGTGGTCGACACCGGCATCCATTCGAAAGGCTGGACCAAGGCGCAGGCGGTGCAGTTCATGCGCGAGAATACCGCGCTCACCGACGCCAATATCGACGCGGAGGTGAACCGCTACATCAGCTGGCCCGGGCAGGCCTTGGGCTACAAGATCGGCGAGCTGAAGATCCGCGAGCTGCGCACGCGCGCGGAACGCGCGCTGGGGACGAAGTTCGACATCCGGCGCTTCCACGATGCGGTGCTCGCGCAGGGCTCGGTGCCGCTCGACGTGCTCGAGGCGCAGGTCGACGGCTGGATCGCCGCGGAGAAAGCGCGGTGACGCTCGACCGCCGCGCGCTGCTCGCCGGGGCGCTGGCCGCGCCGCTCGCCGCGGGTGCCGCCAGGGCCGATGTGTGGGAGGATTTGAACAAGCGCGGGCTCCTCACCGATCCGGCGGGCCTCGGGCGATACCGGGAGGAAAATGCGCGGCTTCTGGCGAGCCGGGCGCCGGTCGACATCGTCTTCATGGGCGATTCGATCACCGAGAGGTGGAAGGCGAAGCGGCCGGGCTTCTTCAGGTCCGGCCGGGTGTGCCGCGGGATCAGCGGCCAGACGACGCCGCAGATGCTGCTGCGGATGATGGCCGACGTCATCGCGCTGAAGCCCCACGCGGTCCACATCATGGCGGGGACAAACGACGTCGCCGGCAATACGGGGCCGATGACGGCGGAGATGAGCGAGGACAATTTCCGGGCGATGACCGCCATCGCGCGGCAGTACCGGATCCAGGTTCAGCTCGCGTCCATCCCGCCGGCGGGGAGCTTCCCGTGGCGCCCCGCTGTGGAGACGCGGCGTCCGATCGCAACGCTCAACGCCTGGCTGCGCGGCTTCGCCCACGAGACGGGCGCGACCTGGGTCGATTACGGCGCCGTGCTCGACGACGGCCGCGGCGCGATGAAGCCGGGCCTCGCGTATGACGGCGTTCACCCGACCGAAGCCGGCTACGACGCGATGGCGGCGGTCATAGAGCCGATCCTGGCCCGCCTGCCCCACGCCCGCCGACGCCGCTGAGCGCGCTTCCTACCGCCCCGGCTCCGAATTGTTGCGGGCGCGTTCGCCGCGGGCGGTGCGGACGAGTTCGGACCAGCAGCCGGTGAAGCCGCCGGGCCCGACCGTCGAGCAGCTCTGGATGCCGGTGCGGCCGACATATTCGAGGCTTTGGGCGCGCTCGGCCCAGCTAACGTTTTCGGGATTGTCGCTCGGCGTCTGGTCGCGGAGTTCGCGGGGGATGCGATAGCGCTCGGTCTCCGGCCGGCGGGCGCAGATGACGATCTCCTCGCCGGTGCTGGCGGTCGGGCAGCGGTCGTTGCCGTAGATGACGACGCGGGCGATGCGGCCGGTGCCGCCCTGGGCGGGCGCCGATGCGGGAGTAAGCGCGGCGGCCGCAGCGGCGGCACCGGCAAGGATCGAGAGGTTCAGCGCGGCTTTCATGTCCGCCTCCTTTGCTTTCACGAAAGAAGGTGCGGCCGCGGGCTTTGTTCCCTTATTTGGGCGGCGGACCGCCCTCCTCCTCCGCCCTGGCGGCGGCGTCGATCTTGCCGAGCCGCTCCTGCCGGGCCTGCTCGATCAGCCGGTTCCAGTTGACGTCGTCGGCGTGGGCGCGCTCGTCGCGGGCCTGGCGGACCATCTGGTTGAAGCAGCCGGTCCAGCCGCCGGGGCCGGTCGCGCTGCAACTGCCGATGCCGGAGCGGCCGGCATATTCGAGCGCGGTGGCCTGGTTGGCCCAGCTCTGGTTGTTGCGGTCGTTGGGGTCGTCGCGCAGCCGCTCGGGGATGCGGTAGCGCTCGCGCTCGGGCTTCCTCGCGCAGACGACGATCTCGTCGTCGCTGCCCTTGGGGCATGGATCGCTGCCGTAGACGACGAGCTGGTTGATCTTCTCCTCGCCGGACTTGGGGGCCGCCGCGGCGGGTGCGGCGAGAAAGGCGCCGGCGGCGAGCAGCACGGCGGCGAGAACGGTCTTCATGCGCGTCAGATCCTTTTCGAGAGCGCGATGGCGAGGCGGCAGCCGGCGCGGATCGCAGCCGACAGCAAGGGATAGCCCAAAGTATCCTCGGCGCCCGAGGCGATCGCGGTGTCGCGATGCTCGAGCTCCTCCGACTGGAAGCGGGAGATGGTGGCGGACAGGTCCGGCTCCTCGGCGCCGAGCCCGGTGACCTGGGCGCCGTAATGGCGGTCGATCTCGGTCTCGACGGCGGCGGTGCAGGCCATGGCCGCGCCGGGGCTCATCAAGGCGGTGGCGGCGCCGAGCGCGTGACCGGCGACCCGCCAGACGGGCTGGAGCAGGGTCGGCCGGACGCCGCGCTCCACCATCATCTCGTCGAAGGTGCGGAGATGCTGCGCCTCCTGCGCCTGCATGCGGGCGATGAGGCCGGAGGCAGGCTTGTGCGAGCCGAGCACGGCGAGTTGGCCGCAATAGATGCGAGTAGCGCCATATTCGCCGGCCTGATCGACCCGGATCATCGAGGCGATGTCCGGCCGCTCGTCGCCGGGCCGCCAGCGTGGGCCCTTCGCCGCAATCTCCGTTCCGGTCATGCCGCGCGCGTCCGCGGTTTCTTGAGGCTCAGCCATAGGATCAGGAGAGCCGACGCCGTCGAGACGAGGAAGTTCCAGCCGGCCATCGATATCCCGAACAGCGACCATTGCACGTCGTTGCAGCGGACGATCGGCGCGTCCATGACCTGGCGGAAGATCTCGTCCGCCGTGCCGTGCGCATCCGCGGAGCAGGCGGTGAAGCCGGTGAACACCTTCATCTCCACCCCGGCATGGTAGAAGCCGATGCCGCCCGAGACGAGGATGGCGAGCGCCGCCAGCCAGACGAAGCTGCGCCCGCGGTCCGGAAAGCTCCTCAGCGCGTAGGCGAGGATGGCGGCGACGAGCGCGGCGAAATGCGCATAACGCTGCCACCAGCACATCTCGCACGGGAACAGATGGCCGAAATATTGCGACCCGTAGGCGCCGGCGAGCAGCGCCGCCGGGACGGCGAGCGCCAGCGCCTTGGCGCGGTCGAGATCGGTCATCGCAATGCCCCCGCCCCCATGCTCAGCGCCGCGAGGCCGACTTACCGCCGCCGCCCGGCGCCGCCGCAGCGCTGCGGGTCTGCAGGCGCGCCAGGGTCTGGACGGCATAATGGAGCTGATAGTCGTCGATGCCCTTCTTCTTCAGCTCGTCGGCGGTGCCGGCGAAGCGCGGATCGGGCTTGGCGTCGTCCTCGATCACGTCGTTCTTCACGCTCGCCTCGTTGATGAGGTGGCGGCGCAAATCCGCCTCGCGCAGCCGCGGCCGGTCCTTGTAATCGGGATCGGTGAGCTGCGGCACCTCGATGTCGGGAGCGATGCCGCCCTCCTGCACCGAGCGGCCAGACGGCGTGTAGTAGCGCGCGGTGGTGAGGCGCAGCGCAGTGTCCTTGCTGAGCGGCAGCAGGGTCTGGACCGAGCCCTTGCCGAAGCTGCGCTGGCCCATGACGACGGCGCGGTGGTGGTCCTGGAGCGCACCGGCGACGATCTCCGCGGCCGATGCGCTGCCGGCGTCGACGAGGACGATCATCGGCGCGCCGCGGGTCGCGTCGCCCGGCTTGGCGTAATAGCGCTCGATGTCGTTCTTGCTGCGCCCGCGCTGGCTGACGATCTCACCGCCTTCGAGGAACACGTCGGAGAGGCCGACCGCCTGGTCGAGCAGGCCGCCGGGGTTGGAGCGCAGGTCGAGGATGTAGCCGGCCGGGGCGTGGCCAAGCGCCTTGTTGATGCTGTTGATCGCCGCCAGCGCCTCCTGCGTCGTGGTGCGGCTGAAGGTGTTCACGTTGATGATGCCGACATCGTCCTTCACCTTCCACTTGACCGCCGGAAGGTCGATCTTAGCGCGGGTAAGCGTCACGTCGAACGGCTTGTCCCGGCCCGGGCGGACGATGGTGATCTTGATCGTGCTGCCGGGCGCGCCGCGCATCTGGTCGACCGCCTCGTCCAGCGTGCCGCCGTAGATGAGCTTGCCGTTCAGGTGGGTGATATAGTCGCCCGACTTGAGGCCGGCCTTGGCGCCCGGGCTGTCCTCGATCGGCGCGACGATCTTCACCGCGCCGTCTTCCATCGTGACGTTGAGGCCGAGGCCGCCATATTCGCCCTCGGTGGTCGTCATCAGCGCGCGATAGCCGCGCTCGTCCATGTACGAACTGTGCGGATCGAGGCTGTTGAGCATGCCGTCGATGGCGCCGCGGATCAGCTTCTGGTCGTCGACCTGGTCGACATAATCGGCGCGGACGCGCTCGAACACGGCGAGGAACTGGTCCATCTCGCGATAGGTCCTGACGTCGACGGCGGCGAACCCGGCCGAGGCGGCGGGAACGATGGCGACGGCGGTGACGAGGAGGAGGGAGCGGAGAAGATTGCGGGCGGCCATGGCGGGTGCAGAATCCTGAAGGGAGGGTCGGCGCGAAGCTTAGACCTTTTCTTAGCCGGGGAAAAGAAACCGGAGGTGAACGGCGCCTGAGGGAGACGGCCCTAGCGCATCGCCCCAGTCGAAGGGTTACAGGAGCGGCGCGATGGCGACGGGGCGGCCGTCGCGGCGAAGCTCGACCGAGACGGTGGCGCGGGTGGGGCCGGTGCGGCCGAGGCTCGCGCCGCGGGCGACCCGGTCGCCGGCCTTCACGGCGAGTGTGCCGAGGGCGGTGATGGTGGTGGTGAGGCCGCCGCCATGATCGAGGATGACGACGCGGCCGTAGCGCCGGAACGGGCCGGCGAAAACCACGCGCCCGGCGGCGGGGGCGATCACCTCCGATTCGGGGCTCGCCTCGAGGGTCAATCCGCGGGCGTGGACGCCGGCGTCGGACAATTCGCCGGTGCCGCTGAGCAACCGCCCCTGCACCGGCAGGCGGTAGGCCGCCGCGCCGGCCGCCGCGCCCGCGTTGACCGGCCGCGCCGGCGGTTCGGCAAGCTGCTCCAGGCGGGCACGGAGCTGGGCCTGGAAGGCGCGGGTGCCCTGAAGCTCGGCGAGGGCGCGGGCTTGCTCGCCGAAGGCCAGTGCCTTGTCGGATTCGGAGATGGCCGATTGCGCCAGCCCCTCCGAGCGCGCGCGCTGCTGTGCCTCGAGTGCGGCCAGAGCCATGCGACGCCCGCGCAGATCCTCCTCGCTGCGGCGGAGCGCACCGACCGCGAGCGCCGCCTCGCGCCGCAATTCGTCCCCCCGCGCCACTTCGGCCCGCACCCCGGCGGTGCGGGCGCGGATGACGGGGACGCTGGTCGCCAGCAGCGCGCGGACGTGGACGAGCTCGCCGAGCGAGCCGGGCTGGACAAGGGCCAAAGCCGGCGGGCGGCGCGCCAGCGTCTGGAGCGCGCCGGTGAGGCGGATGAGCGGCCCCTGCTGCTCGGCGAGCCGCGCCCGCTGCGCGCGCCGCAGATCTTCGATCAGACGGAGGCGCGCCTGCCCGGCGGTGATGTCGGCCTCGGCGGCTTCGATGCGCGCGGCGACGGCGTCAGCCTCGGCACGCGCCTTCTCGGCGGCGCCACCCGCACTTCGCGCCGCCGCTTCCAGCCGTTCGGAGCGAATCCGCGCCTCCTCGGCCTGGCGCTTGGCGGTGACGAGATCCTGCGGCGCCCCCGCCTCCTCTCCGCCCGCCGCCGCCCACGCGCCGGCCGCGGCCATCGCGAGAACGGGAAGGAGGAGGAGCCGGCGCCGCATCCCCCTACCCTTCGCGATGATAAGGATGGTTCGCAAGGATCGATGTGGCGCGGAACAGTTGCTCGGCGAGCATGGCGCGGGCGAGGAGGTGGGGCCAGGTCGCCTTGCCGAAGGCGAGAAGGAGGTCGGCCCCTGCCCTCTCCGCCTCGCCGAAGCCGTCGGCGCCGCCGATCAGGAAGCGGGCCTCGCGCCGGCCGTCGTCGCGCCAGCGCTCGAGCCGCCGCGCCAGCTCCAGGCTCGGCAGCTGCTCGCCTTTTTCGTCGAGGAGGATGGTGACGCTGTTCTCCGCCGCGGGCGGAACCCGGCCGCCGCTCTCGGGAAGCTCACTGGTCTTCACCGGCCAGGCGATGCGCTTCAGATAGCGGTCGACCAGTTCGGCCTCGGGGCTGCGGCCGATCTTCCCACGTGCGACGATGTGGAGGAGCATCGCCGGTCAGTCGACCAGGCGGCAGAGTTCGTCGCGGTGACGCCGGATGTACCCGCCCACATATTGCCTCGAGGCAAGCCTGGTGTCGTCGCGGTAGAGCCAGTCGTCGAAGGCCTCGGCCTCTTGGGTCGGGCGCTCATCGAAGGCGATGTCGGGTTCGGGCTCGGGCGCGAGTTCGCCTCGTCCCACGGCCGCATCGCGCAGCGTCCTGAGTACGTCGTCCGATAACGCCTCGAACCGCGCCCTCTCGCGCCCGCGCGCCCACGGCCGCCAGCGGCTGTGCCGGGCGGCGAGATGCTCGACGACGGCCTCGCGGTCGATCGCGAAGGGATCAAAGGTCGGCCAGCGATCGGGCTGCGGATCGTCCGGGCCGCCTGCCTGCTCCCGGAAGGCGCGGTCGAAATGCTCAAACAGTTCCGGCCACTCGAGCCTGGCGATCAGCCTGTGCGCGAGCGCGAGCGACGCGGCGAGATTGTCGACGAACTGGACGAACCCACCGTTGGACGTCTGCCCGACAAGGTCGGACCACATCATCAGCACCCGTTGCGGCTCGGTCAGAAGCGCGTTTCCGGGGTGGCCGTAGAGGTTCCATCCCTCGACCTGCATCACGGCAGGCACGTGGAGAAAGACATCCTCCCCGGTGAGCCACCACCGCTCGTGGGCAAATTCGGCAGCGGCCTCGAACCGGTCGCGCGTCATCTCGGGCCGGGTGTCGACGGCGCCGGTCACCGGCGGACGCCCTAGACGGCCGCGGAGGCAGGCGCCGCCTGCTCCTCGAAGCCCCACATCCGCTCGAGATTGTAGAAGCTCCTGACCTCGGGCCGGAAGATGTGGACGATGACGTCGTCGGCATCGATCAGCACCCAGTCGGCGACCGGCAGCCCCTCGATCCGCACATGGCGGCCGAGTTCCTGCTTGATGCGGTCCTGGAGCTTCTGCGCCATCGACGCGACCTGGCGGGTCGAGCGCCCGGAGGCGATCACCATGTAGTCGGCGATGTTGGATTTGCCCGTGAGCGGGATCGAGACAACGTCCTGCGCCTGATCGTCGTCGAGCGAGCGAAGCACCAGTTCGTGCAAAGCGTCATGGCCGTGCAGGACTGCGGCTTCGGCGGATGCTCCGGTCTGCGCCGGAGCGGTGTCGGGTGTGGGCAATGTGCCTCCTTATCCTATCGGTCTTCGCGTCACGCCGTCGCGAAGTGCCTTCGGGTTGAACGAATAATGTGGGGTTTCGTGCCAGCGGGGCAAGGCGGCGCGAAGGCCGGTGGCGGAGGTCGGATCGGGCGGCAGCCTCAGGAACACGAGTGCCGGCGGTCTCCAATCATCCCAGTCCATTGCCCCGGCTGCGGGCCGGACGAAGCGCCGCAACCAGCCCATGGCGCGAGCCGCCCGGGCCGTGCCATCATATCCCGGCCTCGTAACGACCGCAATCGGAACCGTAGCCGCGATCCGCCGCCAGTGCCGCCAGCGATGGAATTGCGCCAGATTGTCCTCGCCCATGATCCAGACGAAGCGGCGGTTCGGGAAGCGGCGGACGAGCGCCGCGATCGTGTCGGCCGTGTAGGGCGAGCCGAGCTCCCGCTCGATGGCGCTCACGCGAATGCGCAGGCCCCGCGCGGCGCGGCGGGCGGAGGCGAAGCGGGCGGCGAGCGGTGCCATGCCCTCGTCGGGCTTGAGCGGATTGCCCGGCGACACCAGCCACCACATCTCGTCCAGCCCGAGCGCCTCGATGGCACGCGCGCTGATCGCCCGATGCCCGCGATGCGCCGGGTTGAACGAGCCGCCGAGGAGTCCGGTGCGGATCAACTTGGGAACCAGTTCTCGCGCACGTGCCGGACACGCAGGATCTGGATCCGGTCCACGGCAAGGCGGTACAGGAGGATGTACGGCGTCGCTACGATCGTCTTGTTGCGCGTGCCGAAGCCGACCGCGGCACCGGAGTTCGGCCATTGCGCCAGGAAGCGCGCCGCCCCGATCGCAGCGGCGCCGACACGATCCGCAAAGCCGGGATCGATCTCCGCCAGATGCTCGTCTATTCTCGCCAGGTCGGCCTGTGCGGCCCGCGCCCATTCGACGATGATCACTCGGCCGCCGCGGAACGCCCGCGCGTGTCGACGCGGCGGGCGAACCATTTCTCCATTTCCTCCTGGCTGACGACCTCGCCGCGTTCGATGCAATCTTCACCTACCTTGATGAAGGCAGCGAAAGCGCGTGCCGCTTCTTCCCCGGCCCGGTCGAGCGCCAGCCCCTCGGGCGTGGGGTCCCGATAAGGCGGAAGGTTCACCAACGGATCGCCCGGCTCGGGCGGAAGGCACGCCGACTCCTCGTCGACGAACCGCAGCACGGCGGTGGCAACCGGATGATCGCGCGTGGTCTTCAGACGCTTGGCGAGGCGGTCGAGATCGGCCAGTGTCCCGCCTTCCAGCGAGACGGTCACCGGCTGCCGATCGGCGGACGCGGCCTTGCCTTTGGTCATGCGGCAAACCTAGGACATTCCAGCAAAAGGTTCAACGCGGGGCGCAGATGAACGGGGCCGAGGCAATTGGGGAAGCGGTGAGCGGCGGGCTCGCTGCGCGGGCTTTCGAGCCGGGTTCCGGCGAAGGCGTCGGCGAGGGTGGCGGCGCCTGCCTCAATTGCACGACGCCGCTCGTTGGGCCGCACTGCCATCAATGCGGTCAGGCGGCGCATGTGCATCGCACCATCGCCGCCTGGTGGCACGATCTGGCCCATGGCGTCCTCCATCTTGACGGCAAGATCTGGCGGACGCTGCCGCTGCTGGCGTGGCGGCCGGGCGAGCTGACGCGGCGCTACGTCCGCGGCGAGCGGGCGAAGTTCGTGTCGCCGCTGGCGCTGTTCCTGTTCTCGGTGTTCCTGATGTTCGCGGTGTTCAGCGCGCTGGGCCCCGAAGTCGGCGGCATGCGGCTGACGCCGGGAGCGAAGCGGAGCGCGGAGGAGCAGCTGCGCTCGTACGACAGCAGGATCGCGCGGCTGCAGGCGCGGCGCGCCGAGCTTGCCGCCCGCCACGCGAGCAGCGAGACTGTCGACGAGAATTTGGCGGAGGCACAGCAGGAGCGGAAGGCGCTTGCCGTCGCCATCGAAACGGCGGCGCGAACGCACAAGCCGCTCGTGACCAGCAATTTCAACACCGGTCTGCCGGGGCTCGACCATGCCCTCGCCAGGGCGAATGAGAATCCGGCTTTGCTGTTCTTCAAGCTCCAGTCCAACGCCTACAAGTTCAGCTGGGCGGTGATTCCCATCTCGCTGCCCTTCCTGTGGCTGCTCTTCCTCCACCGGCGGCGCTACCGCCAGTATAAGGGCTACGACCACCTCGTCTTCGTCACCTACTCGATCGCCTTCATGAGCCTTACCGTCATCGCGGCGGTGCTGCTGGCCAGCGTCGGCATGCCGGCGGCGGTGCTCGCAATCGCGATGATGCTGATCCCGCCAGTCCATATCTACCGTCAGCTGCGCGGCGCCTACGCACTCGGCCGGCTGAGCGCGCTGTGGCGCACCCTCGCCTTGCTCTGCTTCGCGACGGTGGCGCTGACCCTGTTCCTGATCCTGCTCCTCACGCTCGGCGTGATGCATTAGGCTGCCGGCTTGGCGGGGACGCCATCGTTATGGCGGAATCAAGTCGGGCGCATCTTCTCGTCAGGGCAACCGCGTTAACGGCAGGGATATTTATGCGCGAGGAAGGTGCGCAGGGCATCCTTCACCTGCACGTGGCTGCGCTGCGCAGGGGGGATGGTGCGGAACGAGGCGAGAAGCTCATTGCTGTTGATCGCCGCTCTGTCGCCCGGCGCGCAGAAGGCAGTTCGCCTGCCGGCGGCCCTCGCGGCCTTGATTTCGGCCTCTAGCCGGGTGCCGCTCTCCTGAATTTCGGCCTTGAGCACCTTCAGGTCGCCGGAAAAGAGCGCCATCATCCCTTTCTTCTGCAGGGCATCCGCCTTGGCCAGGAAGGTTGCGACATCCATGGCGTGGGCCGACGCCAGCGGCAGGAGCGCAAGCACGGCGCCCGCGATCACGTGTCTCTTCTTCATCGCCGAAACCCTCCCCTCACGCCCGGTGCGCGCGAGTGGAAGGGTTTTGCGCTGAACCGCGCTTGAACGGCTTTAGGCGCCTTGCGGCGCGGGATCGCCGAAGCCGCCGCCGCGGGGCCGGCGGGTGGAGGGGATCGAGGTGCCGGACGCCGGGATGAGCGGGCGCCGGTTGTTCGGGTCCTCGCGGCCGATGTCCTCGCCGCGGATCGCCTTTTTCGACTCCTCGCCGTTCAGCGTCTCATATTCGAGCAGCGCGCCGGCGAGCCGGTGAAGCTCGTCGATATGCTCGGTGAGGACGCCGCGGGCGATGCCTTCCGCTTCCTCGATCAGGTGGCGAACCTCCTGGTCGATCAGCTGAGCGGTCTGCTCCGAGACGCTCTGGCTGCGCGCGACACTGTGGCCGAGGAACACCTCCTCCTGGTTGTCGCGGTAGCGCAGCCAGCCCAATTTGTCCGACATGCCATATTCCATGACCATCGAGCGGGCCATTTCGGTGGCCTGCTGGATGTCGTTGGAGGCGCCGGTGTTGAGTTCGTCCTGCCCGTAGATGAGCTGCTCGGCGAT
The DNA here is from genome assembly GCF_036403745.1 of Allosphingosinicella sp. Taxonomy (GTDB): domain Bacteria; phylum Pseudomonadota; class Alphaproteobacteria; order Sphingomonadales; family Sphingomonadaceae; genus Allosphingosinicella. The sequence goes on along the minus strand of NZ_DASWQI010000031.1, from coordinate 137,489 downwards.
GCGGCCGCCGAAGCAGAGGGCGAGCCGCGCCTTCATCTGCTTCATCGTCATCGAATAGCGGTCGCGCTCCGGCAGGTTCCAGGTGACGCCGAGCGCGCGGCCGCGCGGGATGATGGTGACCTTGTGCAGCGGGTCGCAGCCCGGGACGTGGAGCGAGACCAGGGCGTGGCCGGCCTCGTGGTACGCGGTCGCCTTCTTCTCGTCCTCGGTCATGACCATGGACTTGCGCTCGGCGCCCATCATCACCTTGTCCTTGGCCTCCTCGAGCTCGCGCATGGCGACGAGGCGCTTGCCCTTGCGGGCGGCCAGCAACGCCGCCTCGTTGACGAGGTTGGCAAGGTCGGCGCCGGAGAAGCCCGGCGTGCCGCGAGCGATGGTGCGCGCGTCGACGTCCGGCGCCAGCGGCACCTTCTTCATGTGCACGGCGAGGATCTTCTCGCGCCCGTCAATGTCGGGCCGGGGCACCACCACCTGGCGGTCGAAACGGCCCGGCCGGAGCAGCGCCGGGTCGAGCACGTCGGGCCGGTTGGTCGCGGCGATGATGATGATACCTTCATTAGCCTCGAAACCATCCATCTCCACCAGCAACTGATTCAGCGTCTGCTCGCGCTCGTCATTGCCGTTACCGAGCCCCGCCCCGCGATGCCGCCCAACCGCGTCGATCTCGTCGATGAAGACGATGCAGGGGGCATTTTTCTTGGCTTGCTCGAACATGTCGCGGACGCGGCTGGCGCCGACGCCGACGAACATCTCGACGAAGTCCGAGCCCGAGATGGTGAAGAAGGGCACGTTCGCCTCGCCGGCGATGGCCCGCGCCAGCAGCGTCTTGCCGGTGCCCGGAGGGCCGACGAGCAGCGCCCCCTTCGGGATCTTCCCGCCGAGCCGCGCGAACTTCGTGGGGTCCTTCAAAAAGTCGACGATCTCCTGCAGTTCCTCGCGCGCCTCGTCGATGCCGGCGACGTCGTCGAACGTCACCCGCCCCGATTTCTCGGTCAGAAGCTTGGCCTTGGACCGCCCGAACCCCATCGCGCCCGAGCCCGCATTCTTCTGCATCTGCCGCATGATGAAGAAGGCGATGCCCAATATCAGCAGGAACGGCAGCGACTGCATCAGCAGATAGACCCAGATCGACGTCTGCTGCTCGGGCTGCCCGGCGAACTGGACGTTCTTGTCCCGCAGCCGCTTGGTCAGCTCCGCGTCCGGAATGGCGTTGGTGCGGAAGCTCTCGCCCGAGGCGAGCTTGCCGGTGATCGTCTCCTTGCCGATCGCGACCTCGCGCACCGACCCGTCGTCGACCTTGTTCAGAAACTCCGAATAGGGAATCCCCGCCCCCGAAGCCGCCCGCCCGCCGCCGTCGACGATCTGCACGAACAGGATGAGCGCGAGCAATATCCCCGCCCAGATGAACAGCGACTTCATCCACGGGTTGGACGACCCGCCATTGGGGTCCTTGTCGGGCTTCTGGTTGGGGTCGTTGGCCATGATCTATCCCATGAAAGTGGTCGCTCGACGGGGACCCGGAGAAGGGGGAGCGCCCGTCGGCGGCCACTCAGTGCGTGCGCTGCCTCCTAAATAGGATTTCGCGCGGCGTTGGCAATGTAGGGGGCGGAGGTGAATGGGGGCTTACGGATTCGAATCGAAGTGGTACTTCGATCCGGCTAACGAGGGGCCCTTGCGCTTATGCCGAGGCGGGAAATGCCACCCCAACCTTTGTTTCGAGACCTGCGACGCCTTGCGCGAGAGCTCAAAGGATCAGCGGTGTATCGCGTCTTCGTTGAGCGCGTGCGCCGGTATGGCGATGCGATGTCCATCCTTGGCGACCTTGCAGAGGCCAAGCGCATGCTCGTCGCGCTGGCGCGGCACCATTCTCTCGCGAATGCGGACGCCGCAGGAGACGAGGACCGATACGTAACCTTGAGTGCTTTACTGAGTCAGGCAGTCATCCTCTACGCTCGTGCGGCCAAGTCGAAGGCAAACCATCGAACCTTTGTCCCGCTGCAGCGAAACCTACCTCCGGAATTACGGGCTGTTCACGACAATGTGGTGCAACTCCGCGACGACGCCATCGCGCACTTCGGACCCGGAGACGGTCCTGGAGGACGCCACTGGGCGCAAGAAACTGTGGTCCTCCGGATAGACGGAACGGTAGCGACCCTTGCCCTCCCCTTCTCCCACTCCGTCTATCAGGAAGATCTGGCAAAGCAGCTTGAGGTGCTGGTTGACCATTGCATCACTGCGATGTGGGGCATTTGCGGCGAACGGGCTGACCTCCTCCTTCAGGAGTGTACGCGCCTGCTTCATACCCAGCCACATTTCCAAGCACAGCTAAGTGAAGCAGAGTTCGACCTCGCTGAATTTTTTCACCATGACAAAGCCTCGATTGAGCGTTTTGTAAGCGGCCGCTCATCGGCCGGGACGCTGCCGGCACCAACCTACGCCCCGGTGAAATACCCTACCAGCTAGCAGTCTCTCCCGATCTACAATCGTGCGGCGAAGCGATGCGCATCGCGGCGGAGGGCGGCGATGCAGAGGTCGCTGCCGGTGAGTTCCCAAGCTTCGTGCTCGACGAGGAGGTCGAGCTTGGCCGCGAGAGCCGCCGGGTGCGGGGCCGGCGTGCGAAGGAGTCGCCGAAGGGCGCTGTTCAGGCGGCCGAGGCGACGGTCGTAGACGTCGTCATCTTCCGTGTGGGCGACTTCCTCAAGCTGGGCTTCAGCGCGGCGGTAGCGCGTTAAGGCGCGGTGCCATAACTGGTCGTCGGCCCGTGATGGAGCAGTAGCCTCAGACGCTGGGGCGCATGCGATGATCGGGGCCGCGCACGCGGCGCCTAGCAGCGCGCGGCGCGACAGCTTATGCTGTGCGGCAGCCATGTTTCGCCTCCTCTAGCAGGCGTGACGGGTCAGAGCCGGGACAAGGCTGCAACCTTGCCTCGGCTCGCCTTTCAGATACCTGAAATGTGGGGACAGCGCAATAGCCGGAGAAAAGAAAAAGAAGCTTGGGCGGCCGCCGACCGGGATCGGGCCGAACGTCGGGTTGCGGCTTTATCCAGAGATGGATGCGGCGATTGACGCGTGGATTGCGCGGCAGCCGGAGCCGAAACCTTCTAAGCCAGAGGCGATCCGCAGGTTGGTGGCACTGGGATTGAACAGCCCAACCTTCGAAGAGACTTGAATTCCACTCAAACGCCGGGCCGATAATTGCAAGAGCCCGGGCAGTACAGCGGAAACGGGCGTCGGGGGCCTCGGACGAGGGATACCGTCACGTTTGCTATTGCACCCCAAAAGCAATGCGACCATCGTAACGAAGCTCTTGCGTGGTCGCCGGAGGGGAGGCTGATGAACGCTCCTGACGTGGACACTGTTGCCGCAGCGCTGAGCTCGCAGAACCCGCCTACTCCATGGCAGATTGTTTTCCTACGTATCGTGGCACTCGTCGGGCTCGCCGTAGCGAATTTTTACGGTTGGATCATGATCCGTGCCGGTTTTGTGAACACCCAATATCTTCCCGATAACGGACTATTCCCTACACCTCTTGTAGCTGCGATTGTCGCTGCTTTCGTTCAACTGGGAATATTCGGGATATACTTCGCAATACCCTACCTGCGCTTTGCCGGCATCGTTACAAGGCTTCTGCTTCCACTTTCGTGGGCAGTCCTATTCTCGCTCGGCATGATATTGTCGTTCTACTCAATCACGCTGTCATCAGACAAAGGTCGGGTGTTCTCATTTGAAACGGGTCAATTAGGTGCACTGAATAAGCGGATCGTCTCACTCGATGACTCGATATCCAAGAATTTCGCCGGGTTTGTATCGAGGCAGGAGGAGCTTCGGGATGCCGCCTGCAACGGAAAGGATCAAAGCGGTATACGATACTGCGGGCGAATCTCGCGCTCGTACGCTCAGAGGCACAACGACGCCATTGACCTGTATGGTTCTTCTTTCCAGCCAGTCTCCTTCGACTCGATTGGCAAGGAGGTCGGCGTTTTTGAAGCCTGGACGCTCATCGAGGGAAACCTCGCCAAGGTCGCCCCGAAAGTAGACGCCTTCAAATCGTTCGCGAGGTGGGGCCACCTGCAATCTACCGTCTCCGCGAACGAATTCGAAGCGATCAAAAGGGAGAGCTCTAGCTACGGACAAAAATTCGACGGCAGAGCACCCGATGCGCGCTCGCTCGTCCTCCAGAGGACATTCGACAATCTCCGTGCCGTCGTTCGTAGAAATGCCAGCGCGGATGTGTATACCGGAGCTATCATATCGATACTGCCTGATGTCATGTCAGTGGTGTTTGCGTTGCTCCTGACCGTATGCGCGGCGGTCGAAGCTGGCGGCGGTCTCCAGAAGGCCATTCGCGACACAGAGAGTAGGACTAGGCTTCTCAGGCAGTGGTGGATGTCTCTAAGAGCGCACTTTCGCGAGCAGATGCGGGCATGGGAGGAATCGATCAAAGTAGACACAGCTAAACCATTTTCAGACCCGAAATAACGCATGGCCTTTCACGTAGAGGAGAGCAGGGATGGGTGCCGACAACGCCGATGACGGTCCTAAGCCGATTGACCCGGATGAAATCCTGGGCCCCGACTCAGATTCTCCAGTCGATGACACTGCCGACCGGTCTTGGGTAAGGAGGAGATCTCCCGGGCCAGACGCCGGGCCGGTGGGATCCCAGGCCATGGACGGTAATTTTGACGCCGCGGTAAGTGTGCCGCAGCACATTGAACGAGTGCGAGAACAGCTGGGAACCATTAACAGGTTTATTCAGGGAAGAGCGATCCAGAGGATACAACGCGAGCACGTAATTAAATTAGCTAGGGCCCTATTCGATTATCAGTATCAAGACATGCAACACCTTTTGTTGTTAGGGATGGACGTTCAGAAAAAACGGCGATTTGCGCAGTATATGTCTGCGACGAAGGACATCCAAGATCGAATACAGAGACAGAGCGCTGAGGCTCAACTGTCTCTTCTGAACACGATGTTTGACATGAGGCTGAAGGCGTTCGAAGCACAGCGAGATCGCGATAGTAGGATCCGGAGCGCGTATAAGCAGGGGGGAATGAGCAAAGAGCAGCATGATCGAGCGTTGGCGGACAGTAAGCAGATGACCGATGAACATGAGCAGCGCCTCAACGAGACTATGGAGGCCATGATTGAGCGGCATTCTCAGTTCCTCTTCCATACGCTGTCTCTGTTCAAGACAGATCTACTTACCAACGGGAAACTGTAACGCCGTGCAGTGTTGCCCCAGGCAGCAGCGCAGAGCACCATGAGATTCTGCAAATGTTCTTGACAGCGTCACGCTGGTGTGCCATGTTTGTGCCAGCGTCGGTAGGTGCGAGTCGCGCATGGGGGTGTAGGGGATCCCCCTCTGAAGATGCGGTTCGGCGGGGGTCGCCGGAGGGCCGAATCGGGCGGTTTCAGATTTATTTGACGGCGGTTTTGCGCAGGCGTGAGGCTGCATCGCGTCTTAGGGTTGGCGCTTCCGATTGGATGCGCTCAGAGCCTGACAGGGCAGCTCAGCGAATACGAGTTCAATCCTTGGAGCGCGCCCCTGGCAGGTGGGGCGGTTTGAAGCTTGGGTTCATTGGGTGACACCTGCGCGACCAGGTGAGGCAGGCGCGGCCGACGTAACAGGCGAGTACGAATGCCGCCGAAGCGGTTATGACTGCAGCTATGCCGAGCAGGATGATCATGGCCCTCTCATACTGTCCCTAATCGTGAGCCGCTTTTGAACCTTTGGCGCCGTGGGTTGAATCGCAGAGCGACGTCGCCCTGGTGAGGGAACGACTTACGGTACACCCTCAGTAGCTGATCCCGACGCAAGTTTGAGTTAGCCCCTTCGTCCGACCATGTGACGAAGAGAAGGTAGATGCCGGATCAATGGCGTGACGTGGCCATGCCTCGGCGGCGAGCGCATGGACCGGCTTTAGTGAAGCGGGTGGTGGTTTTCTTACCAACTGAGGCTGAGGCGGGCGCTGGGCCCCCTCCACCATGCTTCGCATGGTCCCCCTCCCCGTCCCGGGGAGGATCAAGATTTGGCAGCCGCTCCTGACCGGGGCGGCTTTTTCTTTTTTCGTGGTGGGAGGTGAGCATGGACATGGCTGAGGGGGAAGGCGTGGGCGGAGGTTTGTCTCGGGAGGAGATTGCCGCGGAGGCGGGGGATGGGGGGCGGTCGGCTGCGTCGGAGCCGGGGGCCCCTGCCCTGCCGCGGATCATTCGGAACAAGGGGCGGCTTGTGCAGGTGGCGCCGACGACACGGCGGCTGTTCGACAAGGGGGCGCGGCGGGTTTTTCTGGAGTGGTTTGCGGGGACGGGCAATCTGTCGCTGTCGGCGCGCAAGGCCGGGTTTCATTACCGGACGGTCCTGCGGCACCGGGCTGAGGACGATGTGTTTCGCGGCGAGTTCGACCTGGCGCTCGAGCAGAGCGAGGTGCGGGTGCAGGCGTGGCTCGCCGAGGCCAAGGATGCGGGGCTCGATGCCGGCGAGGCCTCCGGGTTCGATCCTTCCGGGCCGGACGAGATGGACGGGCATGCGCCCGCCAATCTGACGGCCGAGATGGCGATGCAGTGGCTGCGGGCGAACGGCCAGCGCAGGGCGCATGCGGCAGCGTTGGCGGGCGGCGGCCCTTCGGCAGGCTCGGGACGGGGGCTGAAGCGGGGGCGGGCGCCGTCGGCGGCTTCCAATGAAGAGGTGCTGGAAGCGCTGCTCAAGGGGATGCGGGCAATGCAATCCCATCGAAGTGGTACTTCGATGGGGGCCCTGGAGGAGGCATCCCACCCAAGCGGCACGGCGATCGGGAGTGGCGAGGAGCAGGGGGGCGGTGCGGCGCCTCCGGAGCGGGAGGCGGGGCTATGAGCAAGCGGACGAGGCGCGGGCGGGCGCCGGTGACGGACGCCGAGGTGGCGGCGGCGGTGCGGATGGCGGTCGCGGCGGCGGCGAATGACAATGATCCTTATGCGCTGGAGCGGTTCGTGCGGCGGCTGACGGCGCCGGTGCGGCGGGCGCTGCTGCAGATTTGGGATTGGCAGCGGCATCCCGGGCAGGTGCCGCCGGATGAGTTGGTGGGCGGGGCCGCGGCCGGGGCGCCGTGCGGGCCTCCTGGCTACTGCCCGGACTGGCGGACGTGGCTGCTGATGGCGGGGCGCGGCTTTGGGAAGACGCGGGCGGGGGCGGAGTGGGTGAGCGCGCTGGCGCGGGCGGAGCCCAGGGCGCGGATCGCGCTGGTCGGCGCTTCGGCCGAGGATGCGGCGCGGGTGATGGTCGAGGGGGTGAGCGGGCTGCTCGCGGTGGCGCGGCTGGGCGAGGCGCCGGTGTGGCTCAGGGGCGAGGGGCAGCTGGTGTTCGCGTCGGGGGCGCGGGCGTTCGTCTATTCCGGCGCCAATCCGGAGGGGCTGCGCGGGCCGGAGCATCATTATGCCTGGTGCGACGAGCTCGCCAAATGGGCGCGGCCCGACGCGGCGTGGGACAATCTGCGGATGGGGCTGCGGCTTGGGGCGCGGCCGCGGGCCTTGGTGACGACGACGCCGCGGCCGGTGGCGGCGCTGCGGGCGATCCTCGCGCATCCGGGGACTGCGGTGACGCGCGGGCGGACCGCGGACAATGACGCGCATCTCGGCGGCGGGTTCGTCGCGGACATGGTCGAGACTTATGGCGGGACGCGGATCGGGCGGCAGGAGCTGGACGGGGAGCTGCTCGAGGATGTGGCGGGGGCGTTGTGGCCGCGGGATCTGATCGAAGGGTCGCGGCAAAGTGGTACTTTGCCGCGGGAAGGGTTGAGAAGGGTCGTGGTGGGGGTGGATCCGCCGGGGTCGGTGGACGGGGATGCGTGCGGGATCGTGGTGTGTGGGGAGGATCGTGAGAAAAGGCTGTTCGTGCTGGCGGATTGCTCGGTCGCGGGGGTGCGGCCGGAAGGATGGGCGCGGGCGGTGGCGGCGGCGGCGCGGGAATGGGCGGCGGACCGGGTGGTCGCGGAGAAGAATAATGGCGGGGAGATGGTCGGGTCGGTGCTGCGGTCGGTGGACGAGCGGCTGCCGCTGAGGCTGGTGGCGGCGGTGCGGGGCAAGGCGTCGCGGGCCGCGCCGGTGGCGGCGCGGTTCGAGGCCGGGAAGGCTTTTTTGGCGGGGCGGTTTCCGGCGCTGGAGGACGAGATGGCGGGGCTGAGCTGGGGCGGGGACTATGAGGGGCCGGGGCGATCGCCGGACCGGCTCGATGCGATGGTGTGGGCGATGACGGCGCTGATGGAGGGCCGGCGGGAGGCGCGGATCACCTTTCTCTAGAGCTTGAGGGCGATCACCGCGGCGGCGATGGCGAGGAGGAAGGCGAGGATCTGGAGGAGGTGCCAGGGGGCGTAGCCGGGGCGGTCGAGGTTGGCGCGGCGGGCGCGGCGGCGCTCGGCCCAGGCGGCGAGGAACGCGAAGGCGAAGAGCGCGGCGCTGAGGCACCAGAGGAGGGTCGAGGGGGCGGGGTCCATGGGTGTTCGTACTTGGGTTGTCGCGGCGGGGCCCCTGCCCCTCCCGCGAAGGATCTAGCGGACGAGCTTGTCGACCTTGGCCTGGAGGGCGGCGAGCTCTTCGCGGAGGCGCGTGACCTCGTCGTCACGGCCGGCTGCCGGAGCGGGCGCGGGGTCGGCGGCGGCGGGCTTGGGCGCGCCGGCGGCGGCCTGGAACATCTCCATGTTGCGGCGGGCGAGGTCTGCGAAGGGGTTGGCGGTGAAGGCGCCGGCGAGCGCGTCCCTGAGCTGCACCTGGTTGCGCTGCAGCGTCTCGAGGCTGGCTTCGAGATATTGCGGCACCAGCCCCTGCATCTGGCCGCCGTAGAGGCCGATCAGCTGCCTGAGGAAATTGACCGGCAGCATGGTCGCGCCGCGCGATTCCTCGTCCATGATGATCTGGGCGAGGACGGAGCGGGTGATGTCGTCGCCCGACTTGGCGTCGACGACCTTGAACTCGCGCTTCTGGCGGACGAGCTCCGCCAAACGCTCGAGCGTGATGTAGGACGAGCTTTCGGTGTCATAGAGCCGCCGGTTGGCGTATTTCTTGATGATGATCGGATCATCGCCCGAGCCCGACGCGGCCATGGATCGTCCTCCCGATGAGCAGGCGAGCGCCCTAGCAGCAAAGCTTGCCGCACCGCAACACAGGCCGCGCCCGCTGCCGCTCTTCCTCTCTATGCTGCGCAGCGAAACCGGCGGCGATGCGGCGCGGATGCAGCGGGCGCTGGACGGGCTGCGGCGGTATCAGGAGGCCACGCGCGAGGCGGGGCCGGAGGCGCCGGCGGGGATCGCCGAGCTGATGGGGGCAACGCTTCGGGATTATGGCGAAGGGCCCCTCACCCACCAAGGGCCCCTCCACCACCCTGCGGGTGGTCCCCCTCCCCATGCCACCGGCATGGGGAGGAAGAGGATGCCCGTGGTGTTCGTGCCGTCGCTGATCAACCCGCCGTCGATCCTCGATCTGGCGCAGGACAATTCGCTGCTGCGCTGGCTGGCGGCGGAAGAGGGTGTGCGGCCGCTGCTCGTCGACTGGGGCTCGGACGTCGCGGCGCGGCGGGACCTGTCGGTGGCGGGGCATGTGACGGAGATCCTGCTGCCCCTGCTGGAGACGCTCGGCGAGCCGGCGGCTTTGGTCGGCTATTGCCTCGGCGGGACGATGGCGCTCGGCGCGGCGGCGCGGGCGCAGGCCAAAAGCGGGCCGGGCGTGCGGGGGGTTGCGACGATCGCCGCGCCGTGGCGCTTCACGGGCTTCCCGGACGAAGCGCGGGCGATGCTGGCGCAGCTGTGGTCGGCGACGCGCGAGACGGCCGAACGGCTCGGCATGCTGCCGATGGAGGCGCTGCAAAGCGCCTTCTGGAGCCTCGACCCGGCGCGCACGGTGGCGAAGTTCGAAGCTTTCGCCGGCATGGCCGAAGGCAGCGCCGAGGCGCGCGCCTTCGTGCGGCTGGAGGATTGGGCGAACGATGGGCCTCCCCTCCCCTATGCGGCGGCGAAGGAACTGTTCGAAACCTTCTTCCAGGCCGACGCGACCGGCGCAGGCGACTGGCTCCTACGGGACCCGCGCGCCCTCCCCTGCCCAATGCTAGAGATCGTCTCGACCACCGACCGCATCGTCCCCGCCGCGACGGCGGTCGGCGCGGGGGACCGGATCGAGACGGCGCGCGGGCATGTCGGGATGGTGGTGGGGGGATCGGCACGCGAGGTGCTGTGGGGGCCGCTGGCGGGGTGGCTGGAGGGGGTTGGCCCGTGATGTTCAATAGCCTTGCCGGCCAGGACCAGAGGCAGCGCGTGGTGCTGCTGCTGGGGATTGCGCTCGGCTCGATCCTGCTGTGGCAGACAACGCTCGGCAGCCTGCTGCTCTATCCCTTCACGATATTGGCGACCTGGTTTCATGAAATGGGCCATGGCATCGCCGCGATGCTCTCGGGCCGGGCGTTCGAGCGCCTGCTGATTTTCGCCGACGGTTCGGGCGTCGCTTTGTCGCTGCGCCCCGCCGATGGGTTCAGGTCGACCGATGCGCTGGTCGCGGCGAGCGGGCCGCTCGGACCGGCGATCGCGGGAGCGCTGCTGATCCTCTCCTCGCGCTCTCCCACCGCCACGCGGGGCGCCCTGACGGTGCTGGGCGTCGCCCTGTTCGCGTCCACCGCAATCTGGGTGCGGTCGTTGACGGGCTGGCTGGTCCTCCCTGCGCTGGGATTGGCGATCACCGGGCTGGCGCTGCGCGGATCCCTGCCGCTGCGGCGCTTCGTCCTCCAGCTCCTCGGCGTCGAGGCGGCGATCAGCGCGTGGCAGCAGTTCGACTATCTGTTCAGCCCGGGCGGAAATGTCGGCGGCGAGCTGCACCGATCCGACAGCGGCGCCATCGCGGACGTCCTGCTCCTGCCTTACTGGTTCTGGGGCGCGGGCATCAGCGCGGCGATCATGGCCTTGCTGTGGTGGAGCTTCAGGATGGCGTTCCGGCGGTGAAGTAGGCGCGAGGAGGAACCAATCAGCCATCTTAAAGCCTGTCCTCGATGGCGCCAGGAAGTTCCCGCAACGACGTCACGATGCGTCGGCGATGTTCCGGCAGGGCTTGCTTCAGAAGGTGCCCAAACCTCCGATCCCCCCGCCAGATGTCAGTGAACGGTAGATAAAGCGCGTGGATGAGGTCGCCCGCCGCACTCCGTTCAGGCTGATGCCCGCCGCCCTGCAGGCCCATGTTTTGCAGGATGAATGGCTCCAGGATTCTCGCGAAAACGTCCCAACTGGGTAGCCTTCGCGCTAGCGCTTCGTCGTTCTTGAACAACTCCACCAAGTCCTGCGTAAGCCCGAGATTTTCTCCGTCGTGCTCCACGTGGTTGAACAAGAGGTTCGCTGAATCGCGTGCCATCTCTCGTACCCGTTCACGAAACCAACGCTTTTCCGAGGCGTGCAATAGCGGAACAGTGGAGAGGTCGCTGCGTACCTTCAAGAAGGTGGCTTGCAGACGGCGTCCTGGCTCAGTCATGAACGCTGGAAGATCCTTGGGGCCGTCATGCTGCACAAAGTAGGCGTGAACGAACTTAGTTGGCTGGGCGACCGCCGAGAAGAGCCTCTTCGATGCGATCTCCGGCGTGATTTCATCACGAAGGAGAGCGCCCATGGATAGGTCAACATCGGTTTCCTCTAAGCCCCAAAGCTCGGCAAACTCGGCAATGCTCTCTTGAAGCCCCGCCGCCAGGTCGACCTTGCGGGCATGGGCCTTCATTTTCCTGCGCTCGGCCCGATTGCGGCTACGATCAGCGATCGTTGAGTCGAGTTGTGACCTCAGGTCATCCTTGAACGAGACAAGCGCGCCCGAGATATCGGGGTACCAGCCGTAGCCGCGCTCCAGCACCGCCACTGGCGGCTGCGGCTGTCTCAAACCTTCCGTAGCGGCAGCGCTCTGAATCTGAATGGCGAGCAGGCGCGCAAGGTAGATGAACGCATAATCGCCGCAGAGACGTTCGATGGCCTCGGCTTTTGCCATTGTCGTCTCGGGATGGCGCTCGTCGTACTGAAACAGCTCGGATAGGGTGCTCATCGAATAGCCGAAGCGGACGTGGCCCGTCTCGCGAAGCGAAATCAACCGCTCAAAGATTTCGGGAACACCCTTCTCTCCCTTTCTGCGGATTACGTCTCCGAATCTTGAGAGGTCAGCCGCGTCGAGGTAGACCGTTACGTCGCGCTTTGAAGACATCGTCATCTTATGTGGGGAGGGGAAGTCCGGCGCAACCGTGCTCGGCGGTGGTCCTTCGGTCAGATATGAACCGTGAAAACAGTAACAGTTCACATTTCTGGCCCACCCCCGAGCAGCCACCAACGGAAAAATGGATGCTGTCGCCCTTTTCAGTGAGGGATGCTCTTCACGTCTCCTGGTGTTGCAGGCATAGGAGCGCCTGAAGGGGGAAACATGCCCGTCGAGAGAGAACAATGGGCCAGGCGCCTGCCACACCTGCCGTCTTGGCGATGCCCTACCTGCAACAAGGGCAACTACTCGCTTATGCCGAACATGCCGGTCTTAGAAGAAACCGGCCCCTCCAAGCTGGGTCATAGCCACGAAGCCTGGGACCCCGATTGGATAGAAAATCGGTTTGTTGCTCTGATGCAGTGCAACCTATCGTCCTGCGGCGAAATCGCATCAGTCAGTGGTACCTCGCCCAGCGACTATTGGGAGGACTACGAAACCGGCGAAGGTGACATCCTCCACCGGTATGTACCAGCCTCCATCGACCCTTCTCCGGTACCCATTCTCATTCCAAATGGGACACCCGAGGGCGTCAGCCGCGCCATCTCGGAAGCGGCTAAGGTCCTGTGGCAAAGCGATGAGGCCGCCGCAAACAAGATTCGTTCTGCGGTTGAGCACTTGCTTGATGCAAAGAAGGTAAAAAAGATCAGCACCAAAAACACCAAGAAGACAAAGCTCAGCTTGCACGATCGGATCGTCCAGTTCCAGAAACAGGATAAAGAGAATGGGGACGTGCTCCTCGCCATCAAATGGCTTGGAAACAGCGGCAGCCATACGAGCAGCCTATCTCGCGACCAGGTGCTCGACGCCTTCGACATGGTGGAACTGGTGCTTGAGAACCTCTACGGGAAAACCAAGCAGATGATTATGAAGAAGGTCGCTGCGGTGAATAGGAACAAGGGTCCTGTTAAGCCGAAGAAGAAACCGTTCGGCTTCTGAGGTAGGCGACACTGGTGCCGGCTACCTGTCAGCTACGTGCCTCGCGCCGTGAGGGTATAAAGATCTGGCCTGAAGCCCTGCTCGGTCAGGCGCCTCGGCCTGACCATCAGCAGCGCTGCGTCTTCACGTTCCCCGCCTCGCCATAAGCGAGGATCTCGGCGTCGCGGGTCAGCAGCGGGACGTTCATTTCGCGGGCGGTGGCGACGAGGAGGCGGTCGGCCGGGTCGCTGTGAAAGGGTTCCGGGAGGAAGGAGGCGGTGATGGCGATCGCAGCGGTCAGGGGTGCGGACTTGATGATCGGTTTCGCCATCAGGGCGGAGAACCAGCCGGCGGGATCGGGACGAAATTGCACCGACGGGCGGCCGCCGGCCTTCGGACGCGCGAGCAGGCCGATCTCCCACGCCGAGATGGGGGATACGAACACGCCGTCGGCCAGGCCCGCGAAGACGATCCTCTCCACCGTCTCGTCGGCCAATTGGCCTTCGGCCAGCCAGATGGCGGCGTGCGTGTCGAGGAGGAGGGCGCGCGGCCAATCCCTCATCGGTGAAGGATCCCCTCGTCGGCATCGAGCCGCTCGTCGAAGACCGGCCGGGTGAGGTCCACGCCCGGGGAGAGGAGCACCATTCCCGCCATCGAGCCATGCAGCGCCCTCGCCTCCGCTTCCGCCGGTGAAACCGGGCTGACCACCGCCACCGGCTTGCCGCGGCGAGTGACCGTCACCTTGCTCAGCTGCCGCTGGTTGAGACGGTCGAACAGTTCGAGGCAGCGGGCCTTGAACTCCGTGACGGTCAGCGTTTCCTCGAGCCTACTCATGGTCATCTCCGATAACCAGTCATTTAAGATGACCATTTTGTCTGGTCAAGCAATGTCGATCGGAAATCGGGTGTACTTGTTCGGCCGACGCGGGAAGGCAGTCCTGCAGAATCCGGTGCCAGGCACGTAGCTGGCACGTAGCTGGCACCGTGAAGGCTGTCCTCAATGTCCTGGGCCTCCTCGTCGATCTGGAGCCGCGACAGGCCGACCTGCTCAAGCGCATCGTCGATAGTCCGCTGGTGACGCCGGATAAGCTGAAGGTCTGAAGCGGCTCGGCGGGTGTTCATATCCTGAAGATCTTCATCACTTCCGAGCTCGTCACCGTCACGCGAACGGCCGCTCGCGCCATCCATACGGGTTGGGGCTTACGGCTGGCGCAACGAACTGCGGCGCGAAGATCGCCAGGGGTTGAAGTTGACTGAGGGCCTCCCCCACCTACTGTGAAGCAATGAAAAACGTCACAGTTTCACTGGACGACGACACCTATCGCGCCGCCCGCGTCAAGGCGGCCGCGGCCCGGCGCTTGCTGGGTCGGCATCAGGTCCGATCTCGACCGATTGCGGACATTAGAATCGCCTGACATTATGGAACGATGAGCAGGCTGATCGTCGCGGGCATTGCCGCACTGGTGTGCTTCGCAGCCCTTGGATCCGCCGGCACGGGTCAGCAGCGGCGGCCGCTGAAGCTGGATCGGCGCGGCGAACCTTATGCGGAGACCGCAACGAGCTTCGATTGCAGCAAGGCGACGGGCAGGGTCGAGCGCATGATCTGCGGTGACCGGATTCTCGCCATGCAAGACGGCGCCATGGGTGAGAGTTTCGGGCTCTTGAAGCGAAACCTGCCGGCAGCGCAGCGGAGCGCAGTCGTGCAGTCGCAGCGGGCGTGGGTTGCGGGCCGCGACCGGTGCGCCGAGCGGCAGTGCGTCGAGGATGCGTATGAGCAAAGGCTGAAGGAGCTTGGACGCATGTCGGACGCGCGCCTGCGGTACTTGCGCAGGAATGTCGTTCGTGTCGGGCAGTGCGAGACGACGCGGATTCAGTCGATCGGGCCGCGACTGCAGCGCACGGAGGGCGATCCGCCAAGCGGCACGTCGGTAACCCTGACCGATGGAGTATCCGTCGTTTCCTACGACAGAATTGCCGCCATTATCTCCTCCCACGTCGGCGATCCCGCGCTTGTGTGCCTGATGTCCGTGCCTCAGGGGTGCCCGCCGGGCGACGCGCGCGGCCGGGTGTACCGCGTGACCAACCTTCGCACCCGACGACAATGGCAGCTGCCCGACGCGGAGCATGAATGCGGGGGCGCTTAAGGAGCGGCCGGGCAGGAGACGAGGCTCGCCTTGCTGGACCTCGGGACCGAGACCGAAGCGCGCCACCGCTTCAGCTTCTGGGACTGCATGATCCTCGCCGCCGCCAGGGCGCAAGGGTGCGACATCGTCTGGAGCGAGGACATGCAGGACGGCCGGATCGTGGAGGGGATGCGGGTGGGTAACCCGTTTGGGTTAGGGCGCCGATGTCCAGCAGCCTGTTACGGTGACGTACGGTGACAACGCACTTAACCCGCTGCCGCGCAGGGTACGTCTTGGCGGCGGCTCCGGGCTGGTTTGCATCGCCAGCGTCATCTCGAACTGAGTGCGCTGTCACCGAAATATCTAACCGACGCCGCGCGCGCGGGCGACGAAGGAGAAGCGCTTGCGCATCCGGAGAATGGGTTTCTCGACCAGGTGCCAGGAGAGCGCCGCGAAGAGAGCGATCACCGCGATCGCGATGGCAAGGTAGGCAGCGCCGTTGTCGAGGTTCGGCAGAGCGGCCCGCACCGCCTGCTGCAGCGGCGCCCCGTAGAGGTAGATGCCGTACGAATAGTCGCCGCTTCCGAAGCCCGGTGGAAGCGGTATCCGGCACAAGGACACATACATTACCAGGTAGGTCAGCGACACAGCCAGGAATGGGAATAGAATGGGGTAGCGGCCTATGTCGCCTCTGATGATCAACAGCATCGCCACGGGAACAAGCGCCGCGAGCAGCGCCGGTCTGTTGAAGCTTATTCTGTATCTATAGACGTAGCCCAGCACGCCCATCACGAAGGGTATCAGCAGCCCCAGACCGGATGTGGTAAGATATTTGATCGTTGGCTGGAAGATATGGAGGACTGCGGAGATACGGGGGCCGTTGATGTAGAGCACAGCTATGGCGGCGCCGAGGATGAGGCAGAAGAGGATCACCCGGCGCGTCGAGGCCAGGACATCCAGCCAAATGATCGCCGACATGATTGCGTAGCATGTGAGTTCGCAGGGAATGGTCCAGATGGACCAGTTGACCGTGCTGCTTGGGTTGGAGGTGAACACGCCGGGAAGGGTGAAGTTGATGAGGCCGATGCAGTTGGTCAGATAGCGATATGTCCCCGGGCTCGAAAAATAGTCCTTGAGGGGCAACGCCGTGAAGATCGATCCGAGCAGCACGGCACACAGGAGGACCTCGACGCAGAGGGCGGGGAATATCCGGAGGCTGCGATTGACGAGGAATTGCCGCAGGCTGAGCCGCTGCGCGCTGGCGCAAATCAGAAAGCCGCTGAGCGCGAAGAACATCGGCAGGATCGTCGGACCAAGCAGGCTGATGACGACATTGCGCGCGTCCGGCCGCCCGAACATGATCTCCCGTTCGTGCCAGAGGACGACTCCGATCGCCAGGGCCAACCGCAGGAAATCGGATCCAGGGGCCAGGCCCTTGAAAGCATCCAACCTGCTGCCGATCGTGGCCACGACGATTCCCATGCTGTTGGCGTGGATACCGCCGGAACGGGGGACTAAGTGCACTGTCCCCGAAGCCTGGCGCCGAAACCGGGTGCTCGGCGGTGCCGCCTCCTATTGCCCCATATTCCGATCAAGCCAAGGCCGTGCGTGCGGGCGGATCGTGCAGCAGGTCAGGCTGGCCACGACCGCCCCCGCCCCCGCCCCCTACGCCCTGCCGTTGGCGAAGGCGCCATCCCCGCCGCAAGCGCGCCCTGCAAGAGCTCGGTGAGGCTGCTGGCGTCGCCGGTGCGATGCTACCGCGGCTTCCGCCTATCGGAGGCAAGTGCTAGGGGCGCCGCATTCCCTCACCCCCGGCCATGGGGGTGGGGGTCCTCCCCCCGGGAGGACCCTGACAACCACCCCCATCCCCTGCAGGGAGAGGGGGGAAGATACGGAGCCTCCCATGACCGCAGCCGCCGACGACGTCGTCATCACCGCCGCCAAGCGTACGCCGGTGGGAAGCTTTCTCGGGGCGTTTGCCGCCGTGCCGGCGCATGAGCTGGGGCGGACCGCGATCGTCGCTGCCCTGACGCAGGCCGGGGTGGCGCCGGAGGAGGTTTCCGAGGTGATCCTCGGGCAGGTGCTGACGGCGGCGCAGGGGCAGAATCCGGCGCGGCAGGCGGCGATGGCCGCCGGCGTGCCGAAGGAGGTGCCGGCCTGGGGTGTGAACCAGGTGTGCGGATCGGGGCTGCGGGCGGTGGCGATCGCCAGCCAGATGATCCGCACCGGCGATGCCTCCGTCGTGGTCGCGGGCGGGCAGGAATCGATGAGCCTTTCGACGCATGCGCAGGCGCTGCGGGCGGGGACAAAGATGGGCGGGCTCGAGCTCATCGACACGATGATCAAGGACGGGCTCACCGACGTCTTCAACAACTATCATATGGGCATCACCGCCGAGAATCTGGCCGAGCAATATCAGGTGACGCGCGAGGCGCAGGACGCGTTCGCGGCCGCCTCGCAGCAAAAGGCGTCGGCGGCGCGGGCCGAGGGGCGGTTCGCCGACGAGATCGCGCCCGTGACGGTGAAGGGGCGCAAGGGGGACGTTATCGTCGAGCATGACGAATATATTCGCGACGGGGTCGAGGCGGCGGCGCTGGCGGGGCTGCGGCCGGCGTTCAAGAAGGACGGGACGGTGACGGCGGGCAACGCGTCGGGGCTGAACGACGGCGCGGCGGCGCTCGTCGTCATGCGGCGGGACGAGGCGGAGCGGCGTGGGGCGGCGGTGCTCGGCCGGATCGCGAGCTGGGCCTCGGCCGGCGTCGACCCGTCGATCATGGGGATCGGCCCGGTGCCGGCGAGCCGGCGGGCGCTGGAGAAAGCCGGCTGGGCGATCGGCGACCTCGATTTGATCGAGGCCAACGAGGCGTTTGCCGCGCAGGCGCTGGCGGTCGGCAAGGAGCTTGGGTGGGACGCGGCCAAGGTCAACGTCAACGGCGGCGCCATCGCCATCGGCCATCCGATCGGCGCCTCGGGCGCGCGGGTGCTGACCACCCTCCTCTACGAGATGGGCCGGCGCGACGCGAAGCGGGGGCTGGCGACCCTGTGCATCGGCGGCGGCATGGGGATCGCCGTCTGCGTGGAGCGGTAGGGCGCGATAAACCATTGTCGCGAAGGCGCTTCGCTGCGAAAGTGGGGGGCATTTTCCGAGGGAAGGTCCGATGCGCTTTGCCGTCCGTGCCGTACTTGCCGGCGCCTGTTTCGTGCCTGCCGCTCCAGCGCTTGCGCAGGTGCCGCCGCCAGCCTCTTCGTCGTCCGACATCGTCGTCACCGGGCGGCGGGGGCAGGAGCAGCAGGTGCGCGACTTCGTCGCCGCGCTGACGCCGGCCGAGGCCGGGGCGATCCCGCGCTTCGTCGACGAGGTCTGCCCGGCGGCGGCGGGGCTGCTCCCGGCGCAGAACGAGGCGGTGGCGGCGCGGCTGCGGCAGGTCGCCGCGGCGATCGGATTGAAGGCGGCGGCGGAGGGGTGCTCGCCCAACGCCTTCATCGTGGTGGCCGACAGCAAGCGCGCCTTCCTGGAGGCGGTGGCGAAGAAGCACCCGCAATCGTTCGGGCTGATGACTGCGCGCGACATCCGCCGGCTCGCCGCCGCGCCGGGACGGGCGGCGGCGTGGCAGATCGCCGGCGCCGTCGACCGCAAGGACCAGCCCCAGCGCTATAACGACATCTTCTCCGGCTCGCCGAGCGAGGCCTGGGAGACCGCCGCCCGCGCCCGGGGCAATCCGCGCGGCTTCGACGCCGCAGTGCTGGTGGTGGAGATGCGGGGCGTGCACGGCCTCACCGCGGGCCAGGTCGCCGATTATGCGGCGATGCGGCTGTTCGCCCACCTCGATCCGGCGCGGCTGCCCTCGGGCTCGCCACCGACCATCCTCACTGCGCTGGACGCGCCGATGGGCAGCGACGTGCCGGTGACGCTGACCGCCTGGGACGCCGGCTTCCTGCGCGGGCTCTACGCGACGTCGATCAACCGCCGCACAGCCACGCAGCGCGCCGAAATCGCCGGCAAGATTACAGAAGGACTAGCGGCGCCGGGACGCTAGCGCGCGCGCGCTCAATCCGGCCGGGGAGACTGGGCGGTGAACACCGCAAGCTGGTCCGCAAAGGCGCGCCGGTAAGCGGGGCGGGCTTCGCCGCGGGCGATATACGCTTCGAGGTTCGGGTAACTGTCCAGCAGGTCCGCTGCGGCGGGGCGGCGCAGCACCGTGACCATGAGGAGGTCGGCGGCGGTGAACGAACCGTCGAGCCAGTCGGCGTCGTCGAGCCGTGCGGAGAGGTCGGCGAGGCGGCGGCGGGCGCGCTCCTCGAGGAGCGGCGCGCGGGCCTCGAACCAGGGCTTGTCGCGCTCCATCAGCATGGCGGCTTCGCGTTCGACGATCGGCGGCTCGACGGTGTTCAGGGCCGCGAACATCCAGGCAATCGCGCGCGCGCGGGAAGTGGCCTCCTCGGGCAGGAGGCCGCGGTGCTGCTGGGCGATGTGGAGGACGATGGCGCCCGTTTCGAACAGGGCCAGGTCGCCTTCCTCGTAAGTCGGGATCTGGCCGAACGGGTGGAGCGCAAGATGGGCGGGCTGCTTCATCTCGGCGAAGGAGACCAGGCGGACGTCGTAGGGCTGGCCGACTTCCTCCAGCGCCCAGCGCACGCGCATGTCGCGGGCATGGCCGCGCCCGCGATCGGGCGAGGCTTCGAAGGCGGTGATGGCGGGGATCAAGGCGGGCTCCGGATCGGCTTGGGGTGGCATGGCAATGGCTTAGCGCGGCGGGCCGGGGACCGTCACGGCCCCTTGCGCCGCGTCGGGCGGAAATGTGCGGGGCGCGGCTGAAGATTGCGGACATGTCCCGGTGGTCCGCCGCGGCAGCATGCGGCAATTGCGGCGGCACTTCGGGGGCCGGAGTGGCGCCGCCGTGCGCCCCCGCCCCCCGCTTTTTCGGGAGGGACATATGGCGAGTTTGGCGGGCGCAGCGCCGCGGCGGAGCGCGGGCGCGGAGGAACGGTTCTTCATGACGGCGGCGGTGGCGATGGCGATCGTCATCGTCGCGGGCTTCTCGTTGAACGCGGCGATGGGGCGGTCGAGCTTCGCGGCGCCGATTTCGGTGCACGTCCACGCTTTGCTGTTTATGGGCTGGCTCGGCCTCTACCTCGTCCAGAACATGTTGGTCGCGACCGGCAACGTCGCGGTGCACCGCCGGCTCGGCTGGTTGTCGGCGGTTTGGATACCGGCGATGGTGGCGGCGGCGCTGTACGTGATCGTCGCGATGGTGCGGCGGGGCGGCGTGCCGTTCTTCTTCACCCCGCTCTATTTCCTGGTGATGGACGTGCTGATCCTGGCGACCTTCGTCGGGCTCTCGGTGGCGGCGATCCGGCTGCGGCGGCGGACGGACTGGCACCGGCGCTTGATGTTCTGCGCGATGGCGGTGTTCACCGGTAACGGGCTCGGCCGGCTGCTGCCGATGCCGTTGCTCATCCCGTGGGCGGGCGAAGCCGCGGTGGCCGCGTCGTTGGCCTTTCCAATCTGGGGGATGCTGTCCGACCGGCGCCGCAGGGGGCGCGTCCACCCGGCGTGGCTGTGGGGAATCGCCGCCATCGTCGGCGGTCAGGTCGCCGGCGAAGCCTTCGTCAGGACGCCGCTCGGAACCTCGCTTTACGCGTGGGTGGCGGCGGGGTCGCCGGGGGCGAAAGTGCCGGCCACAGCCTATCCGGCGCCACCCTTGGCCTGACCCCGCCGATACCAGCCGAGCGGGCTCAAAGTCGCTGAGGACAAGGCCTTAGGCCGGCCCCGCCCACTGTGTGTGACCATGTTGCAAACGGGTTACACCGCCTGAACTTTCGATGAACGAAGGGCCTGCAACTCTTGCACTGGCGGGCGCTATCGTCTCTCGATCAATCAGCGGCCGCGCGTGAAGCGAAGGCCGGGATAAGAGGGAATCACTCGGGATGAACAAATTAGGCCTTCTGGGCTCGAGCGCGCTGCGTTCGGCACTCTTTATCGGCATGGCGGTCGCTGGCGCGCCCGCCGCCTTCGCACAGGGCAATCCGGCGCCGAATCCGTCGCCGACCGTCCCCCCCGCTTCCGGTTCCGCTTCGGGCCAGGCCAGCCAGGTCAACAGCCCGACCCAGGCTCCGGATACGCCGACCACGACGGATCTGCATAACGGCACGGAGAACAAGGCCAACAATAACGGCAATCCGGCCGACGACACGGGCCCGGCCCAGACCATCGTCGTCACCGGTTCGCGCATCGCGCGTCCGACCCTCGAGTCGCCCGTCCCGGTGACCACCGTCAACGCCGACGACATCCTCGCGCGCGGCCAGATCAACGTCGGCGACGCCCTCAACGAGCTGCCGGCCCTTCGCGGCACGTTCAGCCAGGCGAACTCGACCCGCTTCATCGGCACCTCGGGCCTCAACCTCCTCGACCTTCGCGGCCTCGGCACCTCGCGCACCCTGGTGCTCGTCAACGGCCGCCGCCACGTCACCGCGTCGCCGGGCGACTATCTGGTCGACGTCAACACCATCCCTGACGAGCTGCTCGAGCGCGTCGACATCGTGACGGGCGGCAGCTCGGCGGTGTACGGTTCGGACGCCATTGCGGGCGTCGTGAACTTCGTGCTCAAGCGCAATTTCGACGGCATCAAGATTGCGGGCCAGGGTGGCATTTCCAGCCGCGGCGACCGCGGCGCCTACTTCGCCAGCATCACCGCCGGCCACAATTTCGCGGACGGCCGCGGCAACATCGCCGTCGCCGCGGAATATTCGCGCAACAACGCGCTGTATAACGTCGACCGCGACTATCTGACCGGCGCCTTCTCCGGCCGCAACCAGTTCAATCTTGCCGAGAACACGGCGAGCGAGACGGCGGCGGGCAACGGGATCCCGGACAACCAGTTCTTCCAGGGTGTGCGTAACGGGTCGCTCTCTAACGGCGGCCTGCTCAACGCCGTGTGCGGCATAAACGACCTAACGAACCTGGCGCGATGCCGTCAGTCGACCGCCCCGGCGACGACCACGGCGACGAACGACCCCACGGGTGCCAACCGCTTCACCACGAGCCGCGGCCAGCACTACGTCTTCCTCCCGGACGGCACGCTCGTGCTCAGCAATCCGTCGCTCGACTTCCGTGACATTACGGGCAACCTCAGCTCGAACACCGTCGGTGGTCTCGGTTCCACGCTGGAGGACACGGGTCAGCTTGAGCCGATGCTCCAGCGTATGTCGGTGAACGTCCTCGCCCACTACGATATTTCGGACGCCTTCCGTCCGTTCGTCGAGGCGAAGTTCGTTCGCATCCGCGCCAACCAGGAAGGGCAGCCGAGCTTCTTCCAGGGCTCGCTCGTGAGCTTCCTGGGTTCGCCTACGGAACTGCGGTGCAACAACCCGTTCCTGCAGGCTCAGGCACTGGCGACGCTTCAGTCGATCGGCCGCTGCGCCAACCCGGCGACCAGCACGTTCACGATGAGCCGCTTCAACGTCGACTTCGGCGGCCGCGGCGAGCTCCACAAGCGCGACACGTTCCGCATCGTCGGCGGCGTGGAAGGCAATTTCAACAACGACTGGCACTACGAGATCTCGGCCAATTACGGCCAGCTCGATACGCACCTGACGTCGACCAACAACCTGTATTTGTTCGACATCAACGGCAATTATGCCGGCTTCAACAACGCCATCGACGCCGTGCGCAATGCGCAGGGCCAGATCGTGTGCCGGATCAACGCTGTCACCGTGACCGACCCGCGCTGCGTACCGCTCAACGTGTTCGGCCAAGGCGCTCCCTCGGCGGCGGCACTCGCCTACATCAACACGACGTCGACCCGCGTCGAGCGGGCCACCGAGCTCGATCTGACGGCGAACCTTACCGGCAACACCTCGAAGTTCTTCGAGCTTCCGGGCGGTCCGGTCCGCTTCGCCATCGGCGCCGAGTATCGGCGTGAGACAGCGCGGTCGGTGTTCGACCCGCTGACGGCGAGCGGCGGTACGTTCCTCAACGCGATCCAGCCTTTCCTGCCGCCGGCTCAGACGGTGAAGGAGGCCTATGGCGAAATCGAAATCCCGCTGCTGAAGGACGTTCCCTTCTTCAACGAGCTGACGGTTTCGGGTGCGGCCCGCTACTCGGACTACAACACGTCGACAGGCGGCGTGTGGTCGTACAACGGCAACGTCTACTGGGCTCCGATCCACGACGTCCGTATCCGCGGCGGTTACTCGCGCGCTGTCCGGGCGCCGACCCAGAGCGATCTCTACTCGCCGTTCTCGCAGAACTTCGCGTTCATCTCGGATCCGTGCGACCTGGGTAATATCAACGCGGGTCCCAACCGCGCTGCGAACTGCCTCGCGGCCGGCGTCCCCGCGGGCTTCACGAACCTCCCGGCTCGCACCGCCTCAACCGGCTACCAGTCGGGCGGCAATCCCGACCTGAAGGCCGAGAAGTCGGACGGCATCACGCTCGGCGCGGTGTTCGAGCCGCGTGCCCTTCCCGGCATGTCGTTCACGGTCGACTATTACCGGATCCACGTGAAGCAGCTGATCGCCACGCTCTCGGCGCAGACGATCATCAACTCGTGCTACGATCTGCCGTCGATCAACAACCCGTTCTGCCCGCTGATCAACCGCAATCCGACCACGCACGAGTTTGTCTACCCGGCGGTCAAGTCGGGCCCGGTGAACTTCGCGCGTCAGGAGACGGAGGGCGTCGATTTCGACCTTGCATACAACCGCAAGTTCGACGGCGGCTCGCGCATTGCGATCCGCGGTATCGTCAGCCTGGTTCTCCAGCGGACGAACTTCATCTCGCCGACCGACCCGAACTTCGCCGACCGTCAGCTCAGCGAGCTCGGCGATCCGCGCTGGAGGGGTTCGTTCACGATCAGCTACGAACTGCCGAACGGCATCAACTTCCGCTATGGCCTGCGCTATATCGGCAAGCAGACGATCAGCACCTACGAAGCCCAGAACAGCTTCCAGGGCCGTCCGCCGACGAACCCGGACGTTCTGCCGGTGGTCTACTACCCGCAGGTCGTGTATCACAACTTCCGCCTCGGCGTGAACGTCGCCAAGAAGTTCGAGTGGTACATCGGCGTCGACAACGCATTCGACAAGAAGCCGCCGTTCGGCTCCCTCGGTGTGGGTGCCGGCAGCTCGATCTTCGAGAATGTCGGCCGCTACTTCTACTCGGGTTTCAAGGCGAACTTCTAAGCCGCCAAGATCCGAAACCTTCAGGGCCGCTCCTTCGGGAGCGGCCCTTTTCTTTTGCCTCGAGCCGGTGGCGCACCGCCCCTTCGCGGCCTTGCCCGGGCCGCACTTCATGCTATCGCCCCGCGGTCGCCGTCCTTCCGAGGAGCCCCCATGCGCCGTTCCGCCGTCCTGCTTGCCGCCGCCCTCCTTACCTCCGCCGCACCCGCCTGGGCCGCGCCGGCGACGCTGCGCCAATATGCCGCGCTTGCGATGGCGCCCGCTGGGGATCGCATCGCCGCCGTCGAGAGCGATGCGGCCCCCGATTCTACGGCCGCCCATCACGCCCGCATCGTCGTGCGCACGGCGTCGGGCGCCGTCGTCGAGACGATCGACCCGTGCGCAGCGTGCAGCTATTCGGGCCTCACCTTCGGCCCGGACGGCGCCCTCGCCTTCTTCGGCCGCGACAAAGGCACGACCCGGCTGCTGCTGGCGCGCCAGAGTGGGCCGGCCACCATTCTCGCCACCATCGCCGGCATCGCGCAGAGCCCGCGCTTCTCACCCGACGGGCGCCGGATCGCGCTGCTCGTCACTCTTGGCGCGCGCAAGGAAGCGGGCGCGACCCAGGCCGGCGTGCGGCAGGTCGGCGAGATCGGCGAACAGAATGACGAGCAGCGGATCGCCACCGTCCCCACGGCTGGCGGCGCCCTGACCCCCCTCTCCCCCGCCGACCGCTATGTCTACGAATATGATTGGACGCCCGACGGCGGCGCCTTCGTCGCGACCACCGCGCTCGGCAACGGCGACAACAATTGGTGGGTGGCGGAGCTCGACCGCATCGACGCCCGCACCGGCGCCGTGTCGCGCATCGCCGCGCCGAAGCTGCAGATGAATGCGCCGCGGGTGTCGCCGGACGGCCGGACCGTCGCCTTCATCGGCGGGCTGATGAGCGACTTCGGCTCGGTCGGCGGCGACGTCTATGCGGTCTCGATCGGCGGCGGCGAGCCGCGGAACCTGACCCCCAATTATCGCGGCAGCTTCACCTCCCTGCTGTGGGGCCGGGGCGGCCTCACCGCCTCGGCGCTGATCGCCGACCGGATGGCGATCGTGCCGCTCGACCCCGCGCGCGGCGCGGAGCCGCCTTCCTGGTCGGCGCCGATGTCGATCGCCGCGGGAGAGGCGAAGTTCGCGCGCTCCGAGGACGGCCGGATCGTCGCGTTCGTCGGCCAGGATTACGAGCACGCCCCTGCCCTCTTCGCCGGAGCCGCTGCCGCGCCGCGTCCCGTCAGCCACGACAATGACGGGTGGGCGCCGCTGGTCGCCGCGCGCAGCCTGTCGTGGAGCAGCGGCGGGCATGAGGTGCAGGGCTGGCTGCTCGCGCCCCGCACGGCGCCGCCGGCGGGCAAGGCGCCGATGGTGACGGTCGTGCATGGCGGACCGGCCGCGGCGAGCGTCCCGGGCTTCGTGTGGCAGGGCACCAACGCCGATCTCGCCCGCGCCGGCTATTACCTCTTCCTCCCCAATCCGCGCGGCAGCTACGGCCAGGGCGAGGCCTTCACCCGCGGCAACATGCGCGATTTCGGCGGCGGCGACTTGAAGGACATCCTCGCCGGGGTCGACGCGGCCGAGCACGCCGCGCCGATCGACGACGCCCGGCTCGGGCTGATGGGCGGCAGCTATGGCGGCTTCATGGCGATGTGGGCCAACACCCAGACCCACCGCTTCAAGGCGATCGTCGCCGGCGCGGGCCTCTCGAACTGGATCAGCTATTACGGCACCAACGGCATCGACCAGTGGATGATCCCGTTCTTCGAAAAGTCCGCCTATGACGACCCCGACGCCTATTGGGCGGTGTCGGCGATCCGCACCATCAAGGCGTCGCGCACCCCCACATTCATCTATGTCGGCGAGCGCGACATCGAGGTGCCGCCGACCCAGTCGGTCGAATATTGGCACGGCTTGCGAGAGATGAACGTGCCCACCAGCCTCGTCATCTATCCGGGCGAAGGGCACGGCATTCGCGGGCCGGAAAATGTGCTCGACCTGCGCAAACGGACCGTGGCGTGGTTCGACCGCTGGCTGGGCACAGGCGGGCGCTAGATACGCAAAAGCCGCCGGGGTGTCCGGCGGCTCGCGAAGACCTCGAAGGTCGGGAGCGGCTCTCTCTTAGAGGAGCACGGTCGCGACGATGAGGATCTGGGCGGCGATGGCAACGAGGCTCACCGCGGCCGTTTCGGCGATACGCATTTCAATTTCCTTTGGTCTTAAACGAACGCGGCAGCCGTAACGCCGCCGCAACGGACATGTGGCGGAAGCAGCAACCATTCTCAACTGCAAAGGTAGAGATAGCGAGTGCAGAAAATGCAGTTGGTTCGCGCAGAGGCGCAGAGGCGCAGAGAGGCTGCCGCGGGTGAAGACGCACTGCCCAACAACATGGCGATCAGCCCGCAAAGCGGGCTGCTCAAATGGGTGATCGGAGAATCCGTCGCTGCGACATTGACAGAAGCGGCCCCTCTGCGTCTCTGCGTCTCTGCGCGCTAACAGTGACCGAACGCCGCGCGCCGGAGCCCGAAGTGAAGTCACGCGCGGATCAGATGCTGGTGGAGCGGGGGCTGGCGGAGAGCCGGGCGAAGGCGCAGGCTTTGATCCTCGCGGGTCTGGTTTTTTCGGGCGAACGCAAGGTCGAGAAAGCGGGGCAACCGCTCCCGCCCGAGGCGCCGCTCGAGGTGCGGGGGCGGGAGCATCCGTGGGTTTCGCGGGGCGGGATCAAGCTGGCGCACGCGCTGGAGCATTTCGGGTGGGATGTGACGGGTGCAGTCGCGCTGGATGTGGGAAGCTCGACCGGGGGGTTCACCGACGTGCTGCTGCAGGGCGGGGCGGCGAAGGTCTATGCGGTCGACGTCGGGACCAACCAGCTCGCGTGGAAGCTGCGGAGCGATCCGCGCGTGATCGTGCACGAGCAGACCAATGCGCGCTATCTCACGGCCGAGACGGTGCCGGAGCCAGTGGACATCCTCGTCTGCGACGCAAGCTTCATCGCGCTGGCGAAGGTGCTCGACACCGCGGTCGACCTGGTCCGGCCGGGCGGGCGGATGGTAGCCCTGGTCAAGCCGCAGTTCGAGGCGGAGCGGCACGAGATCGGCAAGGGCGGCGTGGTGCGCGACGCGGCGGTGCACGAGCGGGTGACGGCGGCTGTGGCGGCGTGGATCGAAGGGCGCGGCTGGATCGTCGAGGGCATCACCGAGAGCCCGATCACCGGGCCGGAGGGGAACCGTGAGTTCCTGCTCGCCGCGCGCAAGCCTTGATCCGCCCCCCTGCCCGCGGCGACCGCGAAGCGGAGGCGTCATGGCCGTTGCCGATTATGAGTCCAGACCCTATCCCCGAGGCGTAATGACCGCCCTCGCCTCCCGCGGCCAGCTCAGGATGTCGTTCCTGCGCTACGCCCTCGTCACCGTGCCGGCGGTGCTGCTGCTCGGGACGCTGTCGGGCGTGCTGTCGAACTCCGGCTACGGCAACGGCTGGTTCGCCGCCCTCGCCAAGCCCGGTTTCATGCCGCCGGGCTGGGCGTTCCCGGTGGCGTGGACGATCCTCTACATCTGCCTCGGCCTCGCCCTCGCCCAGATTCTCCACGCCCGCGGCGCACGCGGGCGCGGGCTGGCGCTGGGGGTGTTCCTCGCCCAGCTCGTGCTCAACTACGCCTGGTCGCCGGTCTTCTTCGGCTTCCAGCTGATCTGGCCGGCCTTCGCGATCATCGCGGCGATGTTCGTGCTCAGCGTCGTCGCCGCTTTCCTGTTCCTGAGGATCCGCAAGGGTGCGGCTTTGCTCATGCTGCCCTATCTCGCCTGGCTGTGCCTCGCCGCCGCGTTGAACTACCAGATCGGCCGGCTGAACCCCGATGGCGGGCGGGTTGCACCGGACGCGTCGAGCACCGATATCGCCCTCTGAAAGCATTCGAGGAGACGCGGCCATGCAGTCCGAAAACCGGCTGTTCGACGATTTCGTCAAGGTGATGAACGGCGCCGCCGGCACGCTCGCCGGCATGGGGCGCGAGGCCGAGGGCGCGTTCCGGGAGCGGATGCGCGACTGGATGGGCGGTATCGACATGGTGAGCCGCGAGGAATTCGAGGCGGTGAAGGCGATCGCCGTCGCCGCGCGCGAGGAGAATCAGGCGCTGAAGGCCCGCCTCGACGCGCTCGATGCGGCGGCGGCGGCCAAGCCTGGAAAGAAATCCACAGCTTCCGGCGGTCCGGACGCTTAATCCACAACATATTGCGAACATTTGCCGTCCCCGCCCTTGCGCCTGTACAGGGCGCCGGGCAGATTCGCGCGTGAACATGGGTGGGGCAGGACGAGAGTGATGGACGTCGAGGATTTCGAGCTGGATGAGCGGGAGACAGGCTCTCCCATCGACATGCTCGAACATTATTTCGCCGCGCACGGCTGGACGTCCGAACGCTCGGGCGACGAGGAGATCGTCGCCTCGTTCCAGGGCAGCTGGGCGCAATATGAGCTGCGCGCGATCTGGCGCGACGACGACAACGTCCTCCAGTTCCTCGCCCTCCCCGACATCCGCGTCCCCGCCGACAAGCGCAACGCGGTCTACGAGACGATCGGCCTCATCAACGAGCAATTGTGGCTCGGCCATTTCGAGCTCTGGGCGAATAGCGGCCTCGTCCTCTTCCGCCACGCCGCCTTGCTCGAGGCCGAGGAACGCGGGACGCTGACGCTCGCTCATGCCGAGACTTTGGTCGAGGCGGCGATCGAGGAATGCGAGCGCTTCTATCCGGTGTTCCAGTTCGTCCTGTGGGCCGGCAAGACCCCCCACGAAGCCATCGCCGCGGCGCTGATCGAGACGCAGGGCGAGGCGTAGCCCGTCGTCCGCCGTGCCTTACGCGCAAGGCCGGAATTTTGGGCGCGCAGAGACGCAGAGGCGCAGAGAGGCCGGCGCGAATCCGTTGTCCGAGACTTCGCGACTTTTTGAGCAGCCCGCTTGCGGGCTGATCTACGGCAGCCCTGCGGATTCTAATGCATCTTCCCTGGCACAGCCCCTCTGCGTCTCTGCGTCTCTGCGCGAACCCCCTCCAATTGCCTTGATCAGCTTAAGGCTATGAGAGAGACGCACGGAATGACCCTCTCCCTCCCCGGCCCGTTCTGGCTGATCGGCTGCGGCAACATGGCCGGGGCGATGCTGGCGCGGTGGCTTGAATGCGGGCTGGATGCAGCGGACGTGACGGTGGTGCGGCCGAGCGGGGTGGCGCCGGCGCCGGGCGTGCGGACGCTGACGGCGGCGCCGGAGGACGAGGTGCCGGCGATGGTGCTCCTCGGCGTCAAGCCGCAGAAGCTCGATGAGGTGGCGCCCGCGCTCGCGCCTGCGCTCGATCCGGCGACCATCCTCGTGTCCCTCCTCGCCGGCGTCGAGATCGCCAGCCTTCGCGCCCGCTTCGCCGCGCCCAAGGCCATCGTCCGGGCGATGCCGAACACGCCGGTGCGGCTCGGCAAGGGTGTGGTCGAGCTGATCGCCGAGGGCGCCGACGCGCGCGCCCGCGCCGCGATCGACGCGCTGGTCGCGCCGCTCGGCCATGGCGAGTGGTTCGAGGACGAGGCGCTGTTCGCGCTCGCCGGCCACCTCTCGGGAGCCGGCCCCGCCTTCCTCTTCCGCTTCATCGACGCACTGGCCGGGGCGGGCGCGGCTTTGGGCCTGCCGCCCGAGCAGGCGGCGCGGCTCGCCAAGGCGATGGTCGAGGGCGCGGGCGCCCTCGCCGCCGCCGCGCCCGAAGCCCCGGCCGAACTCGCCCGCCGCGTCGCCAGCCCCGGCGGCACCACCGAGGCGGGGCTCAAGGTGCTGGATGAGGCCGAGGCGCTCCAGGCCCTTGTGCGGCGCACTCTCGACGCCTCACGCCGCCGCGGCATCGAGATGGCCGCCTCCGCGCGCGCCGCGCCGCCCCCAGCCTGACGCTCCCGCCGCGGATCAGTGCGGTGACTGGGCCCCGATGAAGGCAATCCCCGCGGTGTCTCCCTTGGCCATTGCCGATTTGATCAGCGGGAGGATGATCTCGCTCTGTCTGGGCGTGCTCTGCTTCAGCAGGGTCTCGGTCAGGGCCTGGCACT
Organism: Allosphingosinicella sp.; assembly: GCF_036403745.1. Lineage (GTDB taxonomy): Bacteria > Pseudomonadota > Alphaproteobacteria > Sphingomonadales > Sphingomonadaceae > Allosphingosinicella. The sequence goes on along the minus strand of NZ_DASWQI010000031.1, from coordinate 106,952 downwards.
TGCGCCCCAGCGGCGACGTATGGAACAGGGCCTCCTCGCGCCGCTCGGCCGCCGTCGCCCCCGCCTCGATAGCCTTCGACGCGCGCTGCAGCGCCTCGAGGACCTTCTCGCCCGGGCGGACCTCGACGGGGATATGGGCGCTACGCTGCGGATAGGGACGGCGCAGATAGGCCGCGAAACGGGCGCGCTCGGCGACCGTGAGGTTGCTCGCGAAGAACGAAGCGGCGTCCTCCTGAAGCGTCGCCGTCAGCCCCGGCACGCCGCTCAGCGCCGCGTCCCGTGTCGCGTCGAGCGTGACCTTCGTCAGCCCCGGAAACTTGCGCTCCAACTCCTGCCACTCCGGATCGCGCTCCCGCTTGGTGCGGAGAACCACGTCGATGCCCTGTTCGACGATCGCCCGCAGCGAATGCGCAGGCGCAAAGGATTCCGCGATCGTCCGCAGATCCGCGTCGCGCAGGATCGATGCAGACGGCTCAGCGGACGGCGGCGCTGCGCTGACGGGCGCGGCAGCCGTCAATGCGATGATAAGACACGACAGCGTGCCTAAATGTCGAACCATTGGCCGCCCCCTTCTCCTGCCGCTGGCACCAAGGCTAGCAGCCGGATCGGGCGGCGGAAAGCGGCTCTTCCGGCGCGGCGCGCAAGGGCGGCGGAGGCTCGCCGGGTGCTGCCGGCCCGCGCAAGAATTGACCGGCGCCGCCCCGCGCCCTACGTCGCCTTTTGCGCGGTGCGGCCCCGTAGCTCAGCAGGATAGAGCATCAGATTCCTAATCTGAGGGCCACAGGTTCGAATCCTGTCGGGGTCACCACCGCCATCCTCGAAAGGCGCGCATGGACGAAAGACCCGATCCCGCCGACGGCGATCTCGTCGGTCCCTCGCCCAAGATCGCCGTCCCCGACGCGGTCGCCGAGGCGGTGCGCACCCTCATCCGCTGGGCCGGCGACGATCCGGACCGCGAAGGCCTGCTCGACACGCCGGCGCGCGTCGCCCGCGCCTGGAAGGAATATGCCAAGGGCTATGAGGAAGACCCGTCGCACCATCTCAGCCGCACGTTCGACGAGGTCGGCGGCTATGACGAGATCGTGCTCCTGAAGGACATACCCTTCCAGTCGCATTGCGAGCACCATCTCGCGCCGATCATCGGCCGCGCCGCCATCGCCTACCTTCCCAACGAGCGGGTGGTCGGCATCTCCAAGCTCGCCCGCGTCCTCCACGGCTTCGCGCGGCGGCTGCAGGTGCAGGAGCGCCTCACCGCTCAGGTCGCCGACTGCATCTGGGAGCATCTCCAGCCCCAGGGCGTCGCGGTGGTGATCGAAGCCAGCCACGCCTGCATGACCGCCCGCGGCGTCCAGACCCCCGGGGTGATGATGACCACCAGCCGGATGATGGGCGTGTTCCGCGACGACGAGCGCAGCCGGCGGGAAGTGCTCGCCCTGATGGGCTACTGACGCCGCACGCTTCCGATCCGCCCTACTTCCTGGCGCCGGCCCCGCCTGCCCCGGCCCTACGCGGGGGCGGAGGGGTTCCCGCACGGTTGGGAAGAGACCATTGGAAGTCGGTCTTCACGAGATCGGCGAAGATCGGATTATTAGGAGCGAGGACCCCGATCGGCCCGGGATCGTCGGTGTTCTTGGTGGTGAGGTAGGTGGCGTTCCCGGACGAGCCCGTCGGAACGAAGGCGCCCCGCATGTGGCAGTTCATGCAGTTGGTCGAGATCGGATGGCCGGCGGCGAGCTCGATATAGGGGTTGAAGTGAACGCCCCAGACAGGCGGCCGCCCGCCGTAGCTCGCCTCGGGAATGCCGTAGGTCGCCGCCATCAGATAATTCCGCCACGGACCCCTGGCGGCGGGGAGGGGCGGCCGGTCGGCGCTGTTCGCGCCCTCGTTCGGCCGGTCGCTCCAGTAGACGGATTGGAACGTCCACGCCGGCTGCTCCTTGGTGGCGATGTGCATCGCCACCATCACGAGATAGTCGCCGCTCCGGAAGCTGCGGCCGTAGGCGGCGTTGGCGGACTGATCGAGGATCGCCTTGTCGCACGGATCGAGGGATCCGACATCGGGCTTGTAGGCGTAGAACCGGTCTAGCCCGACGACCTGGGCGTCGTAGGTGTTTGCGCCCCAAAGCGTCCCGTCGGGCCTTTTCACGCCGGTAAGCGGCAGCTGGACCTTGACGATGCTCGGCCCGCCTGCGCGGTCCGGAGTGACGGCGACCGCGCGGTTCCAGATGTCCTTACGCTCGTAGCCCGCATAGCGGCCGCCGTCCTGCTGCTTGCCGGTCCAGACCGGCAGCGCCGTATAGCCGGTGGCCTTTACCGGCCACATCATCGGCTTCAGCACGACCGAGCCGGGGGCGAGCTCGACATTGCCGATCCGGTTCGGGCCGGTGAGCGGCGTACCGTTGAGGGTCTTCTTCACATTGAGTTGCTGGTTCACGATCGAGGCATAAGCGATTGGATTGTAGATCACGCCGGCGACGAGGATGTCGGTGTTGTTGGCGAACGAAGGGCCGTCGCGAAGCGTCGAGCCGGTCTTCGTGGGAATGACGCACCGCGCCGGTGCGCTTGGCACGGGATAGCTCGGCCCGGCCAGATTGATCGACGGGTCCGACGCCGCGGTGAGGGCGGCGCGCCGGGCGCCGAGCGAGGCCAGGCCGTCTCCCGTCGCGGGCCGCGCCTTGGCGCTGGCGCTCGGATCATATTGATAGGGGTATGCCTGGGTGGAGGTGCACCAGTTGCGCCACAGCGGCTCGCCCTGCACCACCTGGTTGAGCGCCGCCCACAGCGACCAGCCGTGGACGCGGGTGCGGACGACGTTGCGGCGCGCCACCCAGCCCTCGACCGTGGCGGCAGCCTGGGGGTAGTCCCAGCCCTGCGCCGGAATGTTTGCGGCCTTTGGACATGCGGCCGGATTGAAGGTCAGGGACAGCAGGGGAAGCTGGCCGCCCGCCACGCTGCCGTCGGCCCGGCCCGGACTTGTCAGCCAGAAGCCGGCCACGGCCGCGCCGATGAGGAGAAGAACGACAACGATGAGCGGCAGACGTCTGCCGCGCGCGGACATGGTTCCCACGGTCCAATCCCCCCAAACCCTGAAGGAGAAGGACTATAACATAAATTTATAACGCGCAAGGAACTGCGCGGAAGCGCCTGATCAGGCCGGGGAACAGGGGGTTTCATGAGTGCCGGGCAAACACTGCCGGTATCACGGTGCCGCCTCTTCGAAGCTCAGGCGTGCATTACCGCTTCGAGCACGGCGCGGCGGAGTTCTTCCATGCCGAGGCCCGTCTCGCTCGATGTCGCCAGCACGTCCGGATGCGCCGCCGGGCGCTTCCTCGCCTCGGCCTCGGTCGCCGCCGTCACCGCCGCCAGTTCGGACGCCTTCACCTTGTCCGACTTGGTCAGCACCAGGCGGTAGCTGACCGCCGCGTCATCGAGCATCTTCATGATCTCGCGGTCGACGTCCTTCAGCCCGTGGCGCGCATCCACCAGCACCAGCGCGCGCTTCAACGCCGCGCGACCGCGCAGATAGTCGTTCACCAGGAAGCGCCACTTCTTGACGACGTCCTTGGGCGCCTTGGCGAAGCCGTAGCCCGGCATGTCGACCAGCCGGAAGCGCAGCGGCGCGCCGACGTCGAAGAAATTGAGCTCCTGCGTCCGCCCCGGCGTGTTCGAGGTGCGGGCCAGGCCGGTGCGGTTGGTGAGCTTGTTCAAGAGCGACGACTTGCCGACGTTCGAGCGCCCGGCGAACGCCACTTCCGGCGCCGCCATGTCGGGCAGGAACTGGAGGCTCGGCGCCGATTTCAGGAACGCGATGGGCCCGGAAAACACCTTCCGGGCCAGCACGTCCAGATCCTCGTCGCCAGCCTCGTGGGGAGCCTCGGTCATCAGCGGGTGATGACCTTGGCTTCGATCGTGTCGCTGTCGCGGCCCACCCCGTAGCGCCGATTCAGCCAGCTCTGCTGCGCAAGACCGAAGAGGTTGTTGCAGACGTAATAGAGCTGCAGCCCGGCCGCGAACGGCGCGAAGATGAACATCATGAACCACGGCATGATCGACATCATCTGCTTCTGCACCGGATCGGCGGGCGGCGGATTGAGGCGGGTCTGGAGGAACATGGTGACCCCGAACAGGATCGGCAGCACGCCGATGGCGAGATAGCCCGGCGGCGTGAAATGGAGGAAGCCGAACAGGTTCACCGGCGACATCGGGTCCGGCGCCGACAGATCCTTGATCCACAAAGCGAACGGCTTGTGCCGCATCTCCACCGAGACGAGCAGGGTCTTGTACAGCGCGTAGAAGATCGGGATCTGGATGAGGATGGGGAGGCACCCCGCCACCGGATTGACCTTCTCCTCCTGGTAGAGCTTCAGCATCTCCTGCTGGAGCCGGCCCTTGTCCTCCTTGTGGCGGTCCTGCAGCACCTTCATCTTGGGCTGCAGCACCCGCATCGCGGCCATCGAGCGGAACTGCTTCTGGGCGATCGGGAACATGATCGTCCGCACGATGAGGGTGAGGCAGATGATCGCCACGCCGAAATTGCCGATATGCTCGTAGAGCCACAGCAACAGCGAGAAGATCGGTTTCATGAACCAGCGGAACCAGCCCCAGTCGATCGCCCGCTCGAGCGGCGTGCCGAGCGCTTCGGAATAACGGTCCAGCAGCCGCACCTCCTTCGCGCCGGCGAAGAGGTGGGACGTGTAGGTGAGCGCCTTGCCAGCCTGAACGACGGTGGGCGCACCCGCATAATCGGCCTGGAAGCTGCCGCTAGGACCGGGACGGAGCGCAGCCTCGACACTGCTCTTCTGGTCCGGGATCATCGCCGTCAGCCAATATTTGTCCGTGAAACCGGCCCAGCCGCCACTGGTCTGGAAGGTCTGCGGTCCCTTCGACTGGAGGTCGGAATATTTCCAGCTGTAGTTGGCTGTGCCGTTGAACACGCCCATCGGGCCGACATGCATCGTGTAGGAGCCGACATCCTTCGAGGCGCCGGCGCGGCTGACCAGCCCGTACGGCCGCACCGCCACAGCGCTCGCGCTGCCATTCGCGATCGTCTGATCGACCGAGAAGAGATAGCCGTCGTCGATCGAGATGCGCACGTCGAAGCGCTGGCCGGTCGGGTTCGTCCAGGTGAGGGTGACGGGCGTCGACGGCGTCAGCCGCGTCCCGCTCGCCGTCCAGACGGTGTTCGCATCCGGCACGGCGACGCCTTCGCCGGTCCAGCCGATGCGGGCGAAATAGGCGTCGGGGCCGCCGGCGGGGGAGAGGAGACGGATCGGCGGTGAATCCTTGGCGATCGATTCGCGGTGCTGGGTCAGCACCAGATCGTCGATCTGCGCGCCCTTCAGATTGATCGAGCCGTGCAGCCGCGGCGTGTCGATGGCGATGCGCGGCGTCTCGCCGATCACCGCGTTCCGGTCCCGCACCACCGCAGCGGCCGGCGTCGCCGACGGGCTGGCGTTCGGCTTGGGCAGCGGCACCTGCTTGCCGTTCACCGTCTTCGTTGCGGGCGGGTTGGCAGTCGGCAGCCACTTCTGGGCGAAGAAGCTCCAGCCGAACAGCACGAGCGCCGACAGCACGATCGCGAGCATCAGGTTGCGCTGCTGATTCACCTAGACTTCCTCAAAATTCATGGAACTGGTTCGAAATTCACGGGACGGGATCATAGCCCTGGCCGCCCCAGGGGTGGCAGCGGGCGATGCGGCGGGCGGCGAGCCACGACCCGCGCAGCGCTCCATAGCGCCGAAGCGCGGTGATTGCATAGGCGGAGCAGGACGGCTGGTAGCGGCAGCTCGGCGGCAGCACCCGCGAGGGGCCCTTCTGCCAGATTGTGGTGACGAGGATCAGGAGGCGGGCGATCATGCTGCGCCGAGCTTCCGCAACGCCTTGCGAAGCTCCTCGCGGAGCGCCCCATAATCGCGCTCGACACCCCCTGCCCGCCCGATCAGCACATGGTCCGCGCCGGCGATGCCCGCCTCCGGCAGCAGCTCGCGCGCCAGCGCGCGGAAGCGGCGCTTCATCCGATTGCGGATCACGGCATTGCCGATCTTCTTGGTGACGGTGATCCCGAGCCGCACGCTCGCATCGTCATCGCCCCGATCCCGGACCAGGAGGACGAAGCCGGGCATGGGGGCGCGCCGGCCGGCGTTGGCGGCCAGGAAATCGGCGCGGCGGGTGAGGATCGTGTAGGGCTTGTTCAGCCCCGGATCCGGGGAGGGCGTTACGCCGAGAGGCTCTTGCGGCCGCGGTTGCGGCGCGCGGCCAGCACCTTGCGCCCGCCGACCGTCGCCGACCTGGCGCGGAAGCCGTGGCGCCGCTTGCGCACGAGCCTGCTGGGCTGGAAGGTCCGCTTCATCGCTCATTCCTCGAAAACTGGAACTAAAAGGGCCACCCCACAGGAGGCGGCCGCCGTTGCGGGTGCCGATATGGCAGGCGCCCTCGAAAGTCAATTCCCGCCGTCCGCTCCGGCCGCCTGTTCGAGCGCCTTCCGGCGCTCCTCACGCCGCTTCGCGCTGCCGCGCCGCAGCCCCCAGTCGGCCCACGCCCCTTTCTTGGGATGCTTGCGCTTGAAGTGGACATATTTCTTCTTCGCCCAGTCGCTGTAGCGCAGCACCAAAGTCAGCCCCGCCGCGAACACGATCACCCCGCCCGGCCCGGGGATCGGCCCCACCACCGGCGTCAGGCAAATGAGCAGGCACCCAATGACGACGAGCCCCGCCCGCACCGCCGCGATGTTCGTGAGATTGCGCCACCAGCTCTTCATGGAAGGGATGTGGGGCGGCTGTATTAGCGATGCAAGACGCCTCGTCAGCCCATGTCGAACTCGCCGCCGAACGCGCTGCTGAGCACCTCGCCCAGTGCGCCCCGATTCCCGGGAAGGGTGCTGAAGCAGAGGTGGGGCCGGCCCGGCTGGACGTGGAAATGCTCCAGCGTGTCATCGCTGAGCACGGTCAGCGCCTCGGCATTGGTCTGGCCGGTGAGTTTGTCGACCTCCGCGCGTGCCCCCTCCGGCGTGCCGCAATTCACCATGTAGAAGCCGTTAGTCCCCCCGAACCAGCTCTTCACCATATATCCGCTCATCGGTCCGTCCCCCTGTTGGCGCCCAAAGTGGGCCTTGTTCAGCGGCCGGTCAAATCGCGCGACGCCCGGCATGCCTCGGCGACTGGTGCGGTTTCCGCGCGACAGGTTTCCTTCAGCGAACGGACTAAGGTCCGGATCGGTGTCCGTTCCGGATGGCCGGAGAGTAAGCGGGGGCTCGATGGTCGCGCATGTCGCCACGGTGGCGTTTCTCGGGCTTGAGGCGCGGGCGGTGGAAGTGCAGGTGCAGATTTCGGCCGGTCTGCCGAAATTCCTGGTCGTCGGCCTGCCCGACAAAGCGGTGGCGGAGAGCCGGGAGCGGGTGCATGCCGCGCTCGCCGCGATCGGGCTGTCGCTGCCGCCCAAGCGGATCACCGTCAATCTGTCGCCCGCCGACCTGCCGAAGGAGGGCTCGCATTACGATCTGCCGATCGCCCTCGGCCTGCTCGCCGCGATGGGGGCGATCGACACCGAGACGCTGGCGGGGTTCGTCGCGGTCGGTGAGTTGGGGCTAGACGGCCGCGTGGCGCCGTCGCCGGGCGTGCTGCTCGCCGCCATGCACGCCTCGGCGCGCAGCCTCGGCCTGATCTGCCCCGCCGCCCAGGGGCCCGAGGCCGCTTGGGCCGGCGACGTCGAGATCGTGGCGGCCCCCGACCTCATCGCCTTGCTCAATCATTTCCGCGGCAGCGCCGTCCTGCGCCCGCCCGAGCCGGGCGAGGCGATGCTGAACGGCATCGGCCCCGATCTTGCCCAGGTGAAAGGTCAGGAGACCGCCAAGCGCGCCCTGGAGATCGCCGCCGCGGGCGGGCACAACCTGCTGATGACGGGACCGCCGGGCGCGGGAAAGTCGCTGCTCGCCGCCTGCCTGCCGGGCATCCTTCCCGAGCTGACCCCGCCCGAGGCGCTCGAAGTGTCGATGATCGCCTCGGTCGCCGAAGCACTGACCGGCGGCAGGCTGATCCGCAACCGGCCGTTCCGCGCGCCCCACCACAGCGCCTCGATGGTCGCTTTGGTCGGCGGCGGGCTGCGCGTCCGGCCGGGCGAGGTCAGCCTCGCCCATCTTGGCATCCTGTTCCTGGACGAGCTTCCCGAATTCCAGCGCTCCGCCCTCGATTCGCTGCGCCAGCCGCTCGAGACGGGCAGCGTCCAGGTCGCGCGCGCCAACGCCCACGTCACCTTCCCCGCCCGCGTCCAACTCATTGCGGCGATGAACCCGTGCCGCTGCGGCCATCTCGGCGATCCCGCCCTCGCCTGCTCCCGCGCGCCCCGCTGCGCCGCCGACTATCAGGCCAAGGTGTCCGGCCCGCTGCTCGACCGCATCGACCTCCATGTCGACGTCCAGGCCGTCGCCGCCGCCGATCTCGTCCTGCCGCCGCCCGCCGAGGGCTCGGCGGAAGTCGGCGCCCGCGTCGCCGAAGCCCGCCGCATCCAGACCGAGCGCTACGCAGCCCACCCCGTTCGCACCAACGCCGAAGCCGACGGCGACCTCCTCGACGCCGTCGCCACCCCGGATGAGCCCGGCCGCCGGCTGATGGGCCAGGCCGCCGAAGCGATGCGCCTCTCCGCCCGCGGCTTCCACCGCGTCCTCCGCGTCGCCCGCACCATCGCCGACCTCGCCGGCAGCGACGGCGTCGGCCGGGTGCACGTGGCGGAGGCGTTGAGCTACAGACGGCAGGCGCCGCGGGCGTGAGGGGCCGCGTCGGCACTCAGGGTTTGGAGGGGGGAAGCATGAGCCGGGTTCCACGCGCCGCAGCCGTCCCCAGCGAGATGCAGGGGCGCTGGGTCGACGAAGAGGAGCCGTCCTCTGAGCTGATCATCGACGGCGGCGAGGTCACGTGCTTCGGGGCACGCGTCGATTATGACTGGAAGGAGATCCAGCATATCGACGGCGCTCTCACGGTCACCCTCGGCGTCGACGGCGAGGCGCGTCAGGACAGCTTCGCGAGAGCCAACATCACGGACCTCGTCATCGCGCCGGACGGAGCCTTCTACGGCTACAACGTAAAGTTCTCCTGCCGCTTCATTAGAGCGGAATGACCGGCGAAGCGCTGCGCCTGTTCCCCCGGCTTCGACCAGGGCATCGCCGTGGAAGCGGGTAAAGCCTGTTTCTGACGGTCTGCTTTCAACCGATTGCGGACGTCGGACTTCCATTAAGCTATCGCCGATCGAGCCCCTCTACCCCCTGGGAGCCCATATGCCGCCGCGACAATGGATTTCAGATCGCGTGGCCAGCCTTCGCGAAGACATGAGACGTCAGGGGCATGATTTGTCGCCCCTGCAGCAGGGCATCATCGAACGTGTTGCTGCGTGGGACCCGGCGTATGAACCGGCTGCGGGCAAGGACCTTGAACTGATCGAAAGTGCGATAGAGGCCGATGGTCGCTGGGCGGTGCAAGAAGAGTGGCGGATTTCAACGTGCTTCGATTCGAGCATCACGCGGTCCACTCGGAATTGCAAAGAGGTATACGAGGTGTGCGTCGAGTGCGACGGACAAAGGCTCGCATGTGCCTGTCCCACACTTGAAGGCGCTTACGCATTCATGCGCCTCTACCAGGCTTTTATCGTCGACCAATTCTACTCGCTGGGACCGCCTTGGGCCGCGACTGACCTCTTCAAGTGATGTCCGCTTCCCGCCCATTGCGGACGTTCCCGCGTCTGCCTCAGGTCCCACCGAAAGCGGAAGGATTTCTCATGATCGATCAACCTCCTGAGGAAGAGCGATCGCTGCCTTCCCTCTCTGGCTGATGGTGCGCGGGGTGAGGCGCGGCGTTTGGAATGGACGAGGGCAAGACGTTATCCGAAGCGAGCGCCCGCGGGCGTTCTGGTTGGGTATCGTGATGTTCGGCGTCATTGGCGTCACTGTCCTGACGTTCCCAATCTACTTGCTCTGGGACACCTACATGCGCCCGTAAGCTGCAAAGCGGAGAGCCGCTTGCTACGCCATTGCCGACATTGGATGACTGCGCCTTGGTTACGGCTTGCGCGGCAGGGTCGGACGCGAACATAAGGCTTGGTGTGCACGCGGGAGCGGGCGTTGAGGGTGCCGAGAAACGTCGTGACTCGAATTGCCATCTCGGCAGGTGGACCGTGACACGCTCTCGCTCGGGCAATTGCGACAAGACGCGCTTTCAGCGTCCACAGCAGCGGTTCAAGCGCTGGCGGTGGCCACCGCTTATTTCACTTGCGACGCTGCCGCCCCCTGCGTCGGAGCGCGAGGTGGCCGCGCATATTGGCGTGCTGGTGCCCCCGGACGTCTCCTGGCCGTAGCCTGAGCTCTTCCCGTAGCGGGAGGGGCTGCCCGGCTATGATCAGCGAATTGCCTTAGGCTTTCTGAAAGCGCATGCTCCCGTAATAAGGGCGCATACGGCGTGCCAGGAGATTCGATTTGGCACGGTGGAAATTGTGTCTCATGGCAGCGGGATTAGTTGCGGCGCCCATCTCCTCATCAGCTTTCGCGCACGGCGCACCGAATGATCCGGATGCGCTAACCGACGCTTCTCGAGTTCCTGAGACAGGCGTCTCACTCGCCAGACAACAAATTACCGACAACGACCTGCTTGCGGCCGCCGCGACACTGGAACGCGTGCTGCTGCTGCACCCGGACGCTGCGACTGCGCGACTGCTATATGCTTCGATATTGTGCCGCCTCGACGACAGGGCAGGCGCTGAGTTCGAAATCACCCTCATGAAGGGCCGTGCTGCGCCGGATGAAGCACGAAATGAGGTGGCGGGTGCTTGCGGGTCGGGGGCCCTCAGTTCGCCGCGTGGCGGGGCGAAAAGCTGATCATGGTCAGGACGGTCCGAATTGCCGGCCACGCCTTCGCGGCGGCGGCTGCCTTCGGCCTCATCTTCACACCAACAGTGATCGCTGCCGAGCCAAGGCCGGTGGGGATCAATGCTGCGATCCGCAATCACGTTGTGATCCGGGGCGCCGGCACAACTCAACCTCATCCCGCGATCTTGAAAGCTCGCGTGATGCTCAACGATGAGGTCCGGACCAGCCAAGCGAGCCAGCTGCAAATTTTGATGATCGATCATTCGACGTTCACCGTCGGGAGCAATGCGCGCATCTCCGTTGATCGGTTCGCCTTCAATACCGCGACGAACCTGAGGACCCTGGGGATCAGCGTCGCCCAGGGCGCATTCCGCTTCATGTCGGGACGCGCATTGGGACACCCCGGCGGTGCCGCCAGCGTGCGGACCCCAGTCGCCTCGATCGGAATTCGCGGGACGATTTTCGAAGGCGCAGTGGGCCCTGACGCAGTCCGCTTGGCCAACCAGCAGCCAGGGCTCGTCGCCATGAACCTTCACCCAAGTCTTACGAAGGCGACGTTCGTCATCCTCCGCGGGCCTGGGCCCATGAGCCAGGGCGACACCCGCGCAGGCGTGATCGACGTCATCGCCGGCGGCCGTAGGGTGACCCTCGACCGTCCGGGATCCGCCGTCTTCATTCCCGGACCCGGCGCAGAACCTATCGGTCCGTTTGAGGTGACACCGGGCACGCTGAACACCCTGCAGCGTTTACTCCGGACCACACCTGCGATCGCTGCGGAAGCCGCGGTAGCGCTCAACCAGGCCCGAACGAATGATTCGCCTCTGCCGGACGAGGGGGGAAGCCACTCCAGGAACTCGTCAAAGGGCCCTCAGGATCGCGGTCGCGGCTTCTCGACCCTGCTCCTCGGCGCAATCCCGGCCTTTATCCTCGGCCTATTTGCGCTTGGATCAGGCAACAACAACGACGTGCCGGTTAGCCCGTAGCGGTGGCCATCATGTGAGGTACAAGGTCTGCTTTCGACCTATCGCGGACATTCGCGGCAGGGCGATCGAGGAGCAGGAGGTTAGCCGACGTACAATTCTACACGCCGGTTCCGCGGCTCCGCTGTGCCCTCCGCTGTTTCGACCAGCGGCCGCGTATCTCCGTGAGCCCCGATCGTGATGGGCACGGTCACACCACGCGCCCTGAGGTAGGCCTCAACGGCCTTGGCGCGGCGGCGCGACAGCTCCAGATTGGCGCCGTCCGGACCCACCCTGTCCGCATGGCCCACGATGATCAGGTGACAGTGGGGCGGCGCCTGAACGTATCCGGCAAAAGCGTCGAGTATGGCGGCGCCGCGTTCGTCGACGCGCGCGCTGCCGCTCTCAAAAAAAACGAGGGCCATCTGGTCGATGAAGATGACTTTGCCTTCGGGCGTCCTCATCGACGAGCAGTCAAGCCAGTGGGAAGCCGGGGGCGGCGATGCTGCCTGAGCAAGGGACGCCAGCAGTAGAGCCAAAGCCTCCGTTGCCATTCGTCCCTCACTTCCCTGCTGCTCGCATGCGGTAGCGTTTGGAATGTCCGTTTTCCACCCAAAGCGGACATTCACGCGGCGAGGTCGGCGCGTCCGCTATGCGCCATAGTCGTTCATTCGAACCACTCCCTTATGCGACGGAGAGCGGACATTCTCCCGAGGGCGATCCGAACCGTCAGCTCAGGCAGTCATCGTGATAGAGGTTGGCCGACATCGGCGGTCGCCTTGTTGCCCGAGCACGATCCGCCGCGGTCTTGCGAAGATCGCGGTCTTCATCATAGCGGTCGCGCGATCATCGCCAGCGACTTCCTGCTGCGAGCTCTCCACAGGCGCGGTAAATGCTTGAGAGTTGCCGGTATTAAACGAACCGTGCCATAGCTCTTTCGCGTCGACGGGCGCAGGCGCGATAGGCCCGGTGGCAGAGCGGTGGAAGGAGCAGTGATGCCGACGACGACAGGGACGACCGCAAGCGACACCCTGACCGGCACCCCTGGCGACGACGTCATCGACGGTCTCGGCGGCAACGACACGATCTACGGCGGCGACGGCTCGGACACGATTTACGGCGGCGACGGCTACGACGTCATTCGCGGCGAGGGCGGCGACGATTTCCTCTACGGCGGCGCCGACGGGGATTATATCCTCGACGGGGCCGGCAACGACCATGTCGAAGGCGGCGAAGGCAATGACTCCTTCTACTCCGATCAGGGTAACGACCTGATCGACGGCGGCGCCGGCGACGACAGCTTCCAGGTGGAGCGCCGCAGCACCGGCGACTCAGTGACCTTGCTGGGAGGCGCCGGGGGCGATCGCTTCGACCTGCTCCAGATCGGGACGGGCGGCCTCACCGTCGATGCCGGCGACGGCGACGACGACATCTCGCTTCGGTCGAATGACGGGCATTACGCACTGACCCTGGGCGCCGGACGCGACATTCTAAGGCTTGCGGGACAATCCGTGTACAGCCCCCAAGGCGGGGTCGTCGTCGCCGATTTCGAGACGGGGGCGGGCGGCGACCGGATCGATCTTAGCGCCATCCTGACCTACGGGGTAACGGGCTGGAACAGCGACCTCAGCCCGTTCGCGACCGGGCATCTCCGGCTTCTGCAGAGCGGGAGCAACGTTCTCTTGCAGATCGACGCCAACGGCGGCGGCGATGCCTATGTGACGGTGGTGACGTTCAGCGACAGCAATGCCGCCGCCTTCACCTTCGAAAATCTCGACGGCTTCTCGCCCGATGGCACCATCCCCGCCGGCCAAGCCTTCGATGGAACGGACGTCGCCGACCAGCTGATCGGCACGGCCGGCGACGACACGATCGACGGCCTTGGCGGATCCGACACGATCTGGGGCGGCACCGGCGCCGACCATCTAAGCGGCGGCGCGGGCGACGATCAGCTCTACGGCGAGTGGGGCAACGACACGATCGACGGCGGCTCGGGCCAAGACTACATCGTCACCGGCAACGGGAACGACGTCGTCCACGGCGGGGACGGTAGCGACTTCATCAGCAGCGTCGGCACCGGAAGCGCGACTCTCGACGGCGACGGCGACGATGATTCGATCAACATCCAGCGCTGGTACGAGACCTTTGCCCAGACGGTCGTCGCGCGCGGCGGCGCGGGCAACGACAGCCTGACCGTCAACGCCTACGGCCCCAGCAATGTGTTCCTGCTGGACGGTGGGACCGGCGACGACGTCGTCACCATCGGCTGGCTTCAGGGAACTGCCGACGTCACGCTCGGCGACGGTTCCGATACGATCGCGTTCACCGATAGCCAGCAGGTCCTTCGTGACTATGGATCGGTGATCGTCCGCGACTTCCAGGCGGGGGCGGGCGGCGACAAACTCGACATGGACGGCTGGCTGGTCAGCGCCCTCACCGGCTGGGACCAATCGAGCAACCCGTTCGGGAACGGTTACCTTCGCCTCGTCCAGAGCGGCTCCGACGTGCTCTTCCAGCTGGATCGGGATGGCCCCGGCGGCGGCGCCGCCTTCCGCACCATCGTCACGTTCAAGAATGCCGACGCGTCCACCTTCGTCCCGGCGAATCTCGACGGCTTTGCCCCGGACGGATCTGCGCCCCCGGGCGTGACGATCATCGGCACCTCGGCCAGCGAAACCCTGGTCGGCACGTCAGGCGCCGACCATATCGAGAGCGGCGGGGGATATGACACCTTGCGGGGGGAGGGCGGCAACGACATCCTCATCGGCGGCGCGAGCCGGTCGTCCATCTACGGCGGCTCCGGCAACGACACGCTTTACGCCGGCGATGCCGGCGACGGGCTGAACGGCGACGGAGGCGACGACGTCGTCCACGGCGGCGCGGGCGCCGACACGATCAATATCGGCTTTGGTACCGACATCGCCTACGGCGCCGGCGGAGGCGACACCTTCTACCTCTATGCCAATCCCGGTACGTCGGTAGCTTCGGCTTACGGCGAAGCCGGCAATGATTTCTTCGACTTGCACTCCTATTATGTGGCGACCTTTTCCGCCGATGGAGGTGAGGGCGACGATCGGTTCAACGTTGGGGGCGTCAGCGGCACCACCACCCTTATTCTGGGCGCCGGCCGCGATTCGATCGGCTTCGACGGCGACCGGTTCAACAATGCGGCGGGGATTCTTCTCGTCACCGACTTCGTCGCGGGCGAAGCGGGCGACACCCTCCTCCTCCCCGCGTCGCTCGGCAAGCTGCTGACCGGCTGGTCGGGCACCGACAATCCGTTCGAGACCGGCTATGTGCGCCTGGTCCAGAGCGGCGCCGACACGATCGTCACGATCGACCAGGATGGCGGCGCCAATTGGTTCGTGCCGCTCGTCACGCTCCAGAACCTTCATGCGACCACCCTGACCGCGGCCAATCTGGGGTACGACCCTGGCTTCGTTTACGGAACCAACGCGAACGACCTGCTCGACGGAACCGGCGGGCCGGACCGCCTGGCCGGCTCCGCCGGGGATCAGTTGAGGGGCGGCCTCGGCGACGACATCTACCTCGTCGAGAGTCCCAGCGCGACCGTCACAGAGTTGGCGGGGGAGGGCATCGACACGGTATGGACTGCTCTTGGCACGATCGCCTCGATCTTCGGCCTTCCCGCCAATGTAGAGAATCTGGTCGGCACTTCGGCGGCCGGCCAGACGGTGGCGGGCAACGCCTTGGACAATTTGATGACGATGGGCGCCGGCAACGACGTGCTCGACCTGAGCTCCGGCGGCAACGACACGGCGAGCGGCGGCGGCGGGAACGATTATTTCTACTTCGGCGCGGCCTTCACCGCGGCGGACACGATCGTGGGCGGCGCGGGCGTCGATACGGTCGCGTTGCTCGGCAGTTACAATTTGACGCTGGGCGCCAACACGCTGTCCGGGGTGGAGACGTTCAGCCTGCTGAGCGGCACGGCGGCCGGCGGCACTCAGCATGTCACCTACTCGATCACTACGGTGGATGAGAACGTACCCGCCGGAGGCCGCCTCACCGTCTATGCCGGCGGGCTGCTGGCGGACGAGAGCCTGTTCTTCAACGGCTATGCCGAGACCGACGGAGCGCTCAGCGTCTACGGCGGTGCCGGGAACGACACGTTCGCCGGCGGTCCCGCCAACGACGCGTTCGTCGGCGGAGCGGGCGACGACACGATGTACGGCCTTGGCGGAATGGATTGGCTGGAGGGCGGGCTCGGCGCCGACACGATGCGCGGGGGCCCGGGCAACGACCTGTTCGTCTACAAGTCGGCCGCCGAATCGACGGCGGCGAAGACCGACCACATCCTCGACTTCGAATATGTGTCGGACCACTTCTCGCTGACCGCCATCGACGCCAACACGAACCTGGCGGGCGATCAGGCTTTCACCTTCATCGGCTCCGACCCCTTCAGCAACACCGCAGGCGAGCTTCGGGCCTACCAGTCTGGCGCCAGCTGGTTCATCGAAGGCGACGTTGACGGCGATGGCACCGCCGACCTCGTCATCCAGGTCGACACCTTCGGTCACGCGCTGGGGGCGAGCGACTTCCTGCTGTGAGGCTCGGCGGCAAGGCCGCCTATCGAGCTGCGAGGATCGGGCGCTTGCAGAGCCCAGCTGTAATGTCCGCTTCCCACCCATAGCGGACATTCGGCAATAGCGGGCCAGAGCGTCCACCGCGTCCTGCGCGTCGTCCGTACCCTCGCAGGCCTCGCGGGGAGCGACGGGTGCACGTGGCGGAGGCTTTAAGCCAGAGACGGCAGGCGCCGCGGGCATGGGCACCTTGGCTGCCCACCTTAGTGACCTCGTGCTTCGCGAGTGATAGAATGCCCCGCCGGCCGTCCCGGGCCGCGCCTGCCGCCCGGGAGCCGCAGGGGGAGAGATGCCATGGAGACGCCGCAGCCGACGCCCGTAGAGATGCCGCATGCCGAGGGCGGCATGGTGGGACGCATCAAGCGCATCCTGCTCGAACCCAAGGCGGAATGGGCGCGGATCGATGCGGAGCCGGAGACGGTCGCCGGCATCTTCACGAAATGGGTACTGATCCTCGCCGCCATTCCCGCCGTCGCCGGGCTGATCGGCGCTTTGGTGTTCGGCTACGGTGCCTTCGGCTTCGTCTACCGGCCGGCCGTGGCGGTCGCGGTCGGCGGCGCGGTCCTGCGCTATGTGCTGACCCTCTGCGGCGTGTTCGTGCTCGCCCTGATCATCGACGGCCTCGCGCCGCAATTCGGCGGGACGAAGAACCGGGTGCAGGCGATGAAGGTCGCCGCTTATTCGGCCACCGCCAGCTGGCTCGCGGGCGTGTTCGGGATCGTCCCGGCGCTCGCCATCCTCGGCCTGCTCGGGCTGTACAGCCTTTATCTCCTCTATCTCGGCCTGCCGCGGCTGATGCGGGTCGCCGAGGACAAGGCGCTGCCCTACACGTTGGTGACGCTCGGCGCGGCGCTGGTGCTGGGGCTGGTCGTCATGGCGGTCGTCGCCCCCCTCTCCGCCATGTTCATCGGCCGCTCGGTCTACGGGCCGGCGGCGGTCGCCGCGGGCGGCGGCACGGTGGCGGTGCCGGGCGGCGGCTCGGTCGACCTCACCAAGCTCCAGGAAACCGCGAAGAAGCTCGAGGCCGGCCAGCAGGCCAAGGCGGTCGCCCCGTCGGCGCTGCAGGCGCTGCTCCCCGCGGCGCTGGGCGACTATAAGCGGACCGAAATCTCCAGCGCGGGCGCCAATGCCGGCGGGATCGGCGGCTCCGAGGCCGAGGCGCGCTACGAGAATGGCGGCAATTCCATCCGCCTCAAGGTCACCGACATGGCCGCCGCCGGCGCCATCGCCGCTCTGGGAAGCGCGCTCAACGTCGAATCGAGCCGCCAGACCGCCACCGGCTACGAGAAAGCCGGCAATGTCGACGGGCGCATGACCAGCGAGAAATGGGATTCGAAGTCCCGCGACGGCAGCTACAGCGTCGTCGTCGCCAGCCGCTTCATGGTCGAGGCGGAAGGCATTGTCCCGAGCGTCGACGCCCTGAAGCAGGCCGTCGGCGCCGTCGGCATCGACCGGCTGGAGGCGATGGCGAAATAAGCGGGGGCGCCTCGTCCTCCCCGTCGCCAAAGCCGATGGGGAGGGGGACCGCGTGCAACGCGGTGGAGGGGCCTTACGGAGTCCGAGACGGCCCCTCCACCAGCTTCGCTGGTCCCCTCCCCATCGCCGGAGGCGACGGGGAGGACGAGAAGGTCAAAGCTCCCGCACCCATTCGGCCAGTTCCCAGAGGCTCGCCAGCTCGCGGTAGCGCGGATGGTCCTCGGGGGCGTCGGCCAGCTCGTGGCTCCAGGCGAGTTCGAACGGCACGTAGGCGGCCCATGCCCCAGCCTCGAGCGCCGGCAGCACGTCCGAGCGCATCGAATTGCCCGCCATCACCGCCTCGTCCGCCGCGACGCCGTAGCGGGCGAAGATGCGGCGGTAGGTCTCGGCCTGTTTGTCGCTGACGATCTCGACCCCGTCGAACCGCTCGCCTAAACCGGAGGCGGCGAGCTTCGCCTCTTGGTGGTGGAGGTCGCCCTTGGTGACCAGCACCAATCGGCCGAGCGCCACGAGCTGCTCCAGCGCGTCGGCGACCCCGTCGAGCATCTCGACAGGATGCGCCAGCATCTCGCGCCCCAGCGCCAGAATCCGCGCCACGGCCGGCGCCGGCAGCGCGTCGCCGCCAAGCTCCAGCGCCGTCTCGACCATCGACAGCACGAACCCCTTGGCGCCGTAGCCATAGGCGCCGAGGTTCCTGTGCTCGACCGCTTCCAGCCGCGCCTGCACGGCCTCGGGCAGCGCGAACTCCGCCAGCAAACCCGCCAGCGCCGCCTGCGTCCGCTTGAAGTAGGTCTCGTTGTGCCAGAGCGTGTCGTCCGCATCCAGGCAGATGAGGCGGATCGGCACCTACTGGATCCGCACTGCCTTCAGCCCCCGCGCCTTGAGCATCGCGATCACCGAATCCTGCCCGGCGAGATGCCCGGCGCCGACGGCGACGAACACCGTCCCCGGCTTCGCCATCCGCGCACTCAGCCACTCGGTCCAGCGGGCGTTGCGCTTCTTCATCAGCACGTCGCGCAGCTCCGCCGACATCTGCGTCTCGTCGTCGAAGGTGGCGGCGATGCCGGCGACGTCGCCCGCCTCCCACGCCTTGAGCATCGCGGCGAACTGCGTCTTCGCCTCGGCGGGATTGTCGGCGGCGGCTTCGAGGAATTTGTTCTGGCCGTCCTGCGAGACGCTGTCGAGAAAGCCGAACTGCTGTGCCGCGGTCTCGAACCCCTCCACCTTGCCGCCCTTCTCCTTCCACTGCGCGACGAGGTCGCGCTCGGCGCCCTTCTCGGCGTCGAGGCCGATCTCCTTCATCGTCACGTTCAAGAGGATGACCGCGGCCATCCAGCTCTTCATCCGGTCGAAGGCGACGGCCGGGACGCCGCTGCGCGCGATCGCCGCCTCGAGCGCGGGACGCTTCGCCGCCGGCACCCGCTCGACCAAGGGCGGCAGGCCCGGCGCCAGGCCGACCTTCATCAGCTCGCCCGCCACCGCCTGCTGGTCGTCGATATTGCCGACCTCGATCATCAGCTCGCCGGCCGACCCGAACGCCTTGTCGAAGGCGGGCGTCCGCCACTTCACCGCGTCGGGCAAAGCATGGATCGTCCCGAACAGATAGATGGTCGTGTCGGCATCCGCGACCTTCCACAGCGCCGGATGGGCCAGCGTCGGTGCTGCCACATGGGCGACCGGCGCCGGCGCCGGCGCCGCGCCGATCAGCCCCAACCCCGCAAACGCACCGGCGACGCGGCCGAACCATTTCCTCAACAGCATCTGTACACTCCTCGATCCTGCCCGCGTGGCGGGCTTGCCTCTCTTTGCCCCATGCGCCAAAGCGGCGCGACCCTTTGTTGCACCTGCGAAAGCCTGCACGCCGCTCCCGCCTTGGTTTTGAGATGATGCCCGATCCGACGCCGCTCAGCTTCCAGCGCCTGATCCTCACCCTCCACGATTATTGGAGCCGCCAGGGCTGCGTCATCCTCCAGCCCTATGACATGGAGATGGGGGCCGGCACCTTCCACCCCGCCACCTCACTTCGCAGCCTCGGGCCCGATCCGTGGAAGGCGGCCTACGTCCAGCCTTGCCGCCGTCCGACCGACGGCCGCTACGGCGAGAACCCCAACCGGCTCGGCCATTATTACCAATATCAGGTCATCCTGAAGCCGAGCCCGCCGGACCTCCAGGCGCTCTATCTCGGCTCGCTCGCCGCCATCGGCATCGACTTCACAAAGCACGACATCCGCTTCGTCGAGGACGATTGGGAAAGCCCCACATTGGGCGCCTGGGGCCTCGGCTGGGAAGTCTGGTGCGACGGCATGGAAGTGACCCAGTTCACCTATTTCCAGCAGGTCGGCGGCTACGATTGCAAGCCGGTGTCGGGCGAATTGACCTACGGCCTCGAACGCCTCGCCATGTACATCCAGGGCGTCGACAACGTCTACGATTTGAAGTTCAACGATGCCCCGGAAGGCGGCGCCGCCGTCACCTACGGCGACGTCTTCCTTGAGAATGAGCGCGAATTCTCCGCCTACAATTTCGAATTGGCCAACACCGACACCCTGTTCCGCTGGTTCAAGGACGCCGCCGAGGAATCCGGCCGCTGCATCGAGGCGAAGCTCCCCCTCCCCGCCTACGACCAGGCGATCAAGGCGAGCCACATCTTCAACACCCTCCAGGCCCGCGGCGTCATCTCCGTCGCCGAACGCCAGGCCTATATCGGCCGCGTCCGCGACCTCGCCAAAGGCGCCTGCCAGTCCTGGATGGAAAAGAACGGATGGGCGGCGTGAGGTTTGGTTCGCGCAGAGACGCAGAGACGCAGAGAATCCTCCGCCCTATCCCGGCGCGGAGCGCCTATCCTGCCAACCTCATTGAAATTGAAGGGCCGGCAAGCCGGCCGCAGCCTCTCTGCGCCTCTGCGTCTCTGCGCGAACCCATAACAGCCTCCGTCACGGCCGCAGCGCATGGCTGATTTCCTCCTCGAGCTCCTTTCCGAGGAAATTCCCGCGCGGATGCAGGACAAGGCGCGGGCGGATCTCGCGCGATTGTTCGAGGCGGAGCTCGGCAAGGCCGGGCTCAAGGCCGAGGCGCTCGAAACCTACGCCACGCCCCGCCGCCTCGCCCTCATCGCCCGCGGTCTGCCGCCCGAGACCGCCGCGGTGCGCGAGGAGACCAAGGGGCCGCGCGCTTCGGCGCCGCCCCAGGCGCTGGAAGGCTTCCTGCGCAAGACCGGCCTGACGCGCGAGCAATTGGAGGAGCGCGACGGCATCCTCTTCGCCATCGTCGAGAAGCCCGGCCGCGCCACCGCCGCCGTTCTCGCCGAGGCCGTGCCCGCCATCGTCCGCGCCTTTCCGTGGCCCAAATCGATGCGCTGGGGCGCCGCCTCCGCCTCGACCGAGAGCCTGCGCTGGGTCCGCCCGCTGCAGGGCATCGTCGCTTTGTTCGGCGAGGCGATCGTGCCGTTCGAGATCGCGGGCGTCAAAAGCGGTGCCGCCACCGTCGGCCACCGCTTCCACCACCCGGGCGCGATCACCATCGGCAGCGCCAACGATTATGTCGAGAAGCTCCAGGCCTGCCACGCCCTCGTCGACCAGGAAGAGCGCAAGCGCCTCATCCGCGAAGGCGCGGCCGCCGCCGCGGAGGGTGCCGGCCTGGCTTTGGTGGAAGACGAAGGCTTGGTCGCCGAAAATGCCGGCCTGACCGAATGGCCGGTGCCTTTGCTGGGCCGCTTCGACCCCGCCTTCCTCGACGTGCCGCCCGAGGTGATCCAGCTCACCATGCGCACCAACCAGAAATATTTCGCGCTCACCGTTCCTCCCCATCCCCAGGATGGGGAGGGGGACCACCCGAAGGGTGGTGGAGGGGTCTTGGCCCCGAACTTCCTCTGCACCGCCAACATCCTCGCCTCCGACGGCGGCGCCGCCATCGTCCAGGGCAACGAACGCGTCCTTTCCGCCCGCCTCTCGGACGCCAAATTCTTCTGGGAGCAGGACCTCAAAATCCCGCTCGAAGAGCAGGCGAAGAAGCTCTCGCAAATCGTCTTCCACGAAAAGCTCGGCACCGTCGCCGACAAGGTGGAGCGGGTGGCGAAGCTGGCACGCTGGCTGGTCGAGGAGGGCATCGTTAAATCCTCCCCCAGCTTGCTGGGGGAGGGGGACCATGCGCAGCATGGTGGAGGGGCCCCTCCACCGTCCGCTCGCGCGGCCGGTCCCCCTCCCCGAGACAAGCTCGGGGAGGATCGGGAGCAGCTCGCCCACCTCGCCGAACGCGCCGCCCGCCTCTCGAAGGCCGACCTCGTCACCCAAATGGTCGGCGAGTTCCCCGAGCTGCAGGGCATCATCGGCGGCCATCTCGCCCGCGCCCAGGGCGAGCCGGACGAAGTCGCCGACGCCATCCGCGACCATTACAAGCCGGTCGGCCAGGGCGACGAGGTCCCGACCGCACCGGTGACGGTGGCGGTGAGCCTGGCGGACAAGCTGGATACCATTGCTTCCTTTTTCGGCGTGGGAGTGACACCGACAGGGTCAAAGGATCCGTTTGCACTCCGCCGAGCCGCGCTTGGCGTGATCCAGCTCTTGATCGTCAATCAGTTGAGAGTCTCTCTTGAAGCCGCAATTTATAAAGCGGAGGAAACGGTCGGTTTTCAAAGAGTAAATGCTCGGGTCCAAGCCTACGCTAAGGCGGCCAAGGAAGCTCGCCGAGCGCTTGGATTGCAGTACGCCGACAAGACCATCCAGGAGGAACACGCTGGCCGACGTGAGTTTCGCGATGCCTTCAATGAGTTCTTTCTAAATGAGAGCGGTCTCCTCGACTTCTTCGCAGACCGCCTGAAGGTCCAGCAGCGCGAGGCGGGGGTTCGCCACGACCTGATCGACGCCGTGTTCGCGCTGGGCGGGGAGGACGATCTCGTGCGCCTGCTCGCCCGCGTCCGCGCGCTGCAGGCGTTCGTCGAGACGCCCGAGGGCGCCGACCTCCTCGCCGGGTACAAGCGCGCGGCGAATATCCTCAGGAAGGAAAACTGGGAAGGCTCCGGAACGGAGCAAAAACAACTTTCCTACACCCCTGAGGATGAGGAACAAAAGCTGATCGCTGCGCTCGATTCGGCTGAGCCGAAGGCCCGCGCGGCGGTCGAGGCGGAGGATTTCGAGGGGGCGATGGGCGCCCTCGCGAGCCTGCGCGGGCCGGTGGATGCATTCTTCGACAAGGTGACCGTCAATGACCCCGATCCCGCCAAGCGCGAAGCCCGCCTCGCCCTCCTCGCCCGCATGCGCGACGCGGTGCACCTCGTCGCCGATTTCTCGCGGATCGAGGGCTGAGGCCAGTCCGGGTGGGCCGGCGTGGCGGGAGAGCCGTCCCGCTGCGCGCCACGGGCATTCCTCCTGGTGTGACCTTGCTGTGACCTTAGCGCTTCGTCTCGGCCATTCGGAGGTTCTTGCGTGACCCAATACGTCTACCGCTTCGGCGGCGGCATTTCGGACGGGGCCGCGGGGGACAAGAATCTCCTCGGCGGCAAGGGCGCGAACCTGGCCGAGATGGCGTCGATCGGGCTGCCGGTGCCGCCGGGCTTCACCATCTCGACCGAAATGTGCGCCCGCTATTACGCGGAAGGGGAAGCGTTCCCGGACAGCCTGCGCGAGGAAGTGGCGAACGGCCTCACCCATATCGAGGGGCTCACCGCCAAGAGGTTCGGCGATGCCGGCGATCCGCTCCTCGTCTCCGTCCGCTCCGGCGCCCGCGTGTCCATGCCGGGGATGATGGACACGGTCTTGAACCTCGGGCTCAACGACGGGACGGTGGAGGGCCTCGCCGCCATCTCCGGCGACGCGCGCTTCGCCTGGGACAGCTATCGCCGCTTCATCCAGATGTATTCCGACGTCGTCCTCGGCCTCGACCATGGTCGCTTCGAGGAGGCGCTGGAGATCGCCAAGGAGGATAAGGGCGTCCATCTCGACACCGATCTCGAGGCGGAGGACTGGCGCAGGCTCACGGGCGAGTACAAGGTCCTCGTGGAGGAGCTGTGGGGCCGGCCCTTCCCGCAGGACGTCCATGAACAGCTATGGGGCGCGGTCGGCGCGGTGTTCGGCTCCTGGCAGTCGGACCGCGCCAAGGTCTACCGGCGGCTCAACGCGATCCCGGGCGACTGGGGCACGGCGGTCAACGTCCAGGCGATGGTGTTCGGCAACATGGGCGAGACCAGCGCCACCGGCGTCGCCTTCACGCGCAACCCCTCGACGGGAGAGCGGGCTTATTACGGCGAATATCTGATCAACGCCCAGGGCGAGGACGTCGTCGCGGGCATCCGCACGCCGCAATATCTGACGAAGTCGGCCCGAGAAGCGGCCGGCGCCAAAGCCGCGTCGATGGAGGAATCGATGCCGGCGGTGTTCGCCGAGCTGGCGCGGGTCTTCGACCTCCTCGAGCGCCATTATCGCGACATGCAGGACATCGAGTTCACTGTCGAACGCGGCAAACTCTTCATGCTCCAGACCCGCAGCGGCAAGCGCACCGCCAATGCGGCGCTGCGGATCGCCGTCGACATGGCCCAGGAAAAGCTGATCTCCGAGGAGGAGGCGGTGCTGCGCATCGATCCGCAGGCGCTCGACCAGCTCCTTCACCCGACCCTAGACCCCAAGGCCGAGCGCCACGTCATCGCCCGCGGCCTTCCCGCCTCGCCGGGCGCCGCCTCGGGCGCGGCGGTGTTCGACGCCGACACCGCCGAGAAGCGCGCGGGCCTCGGCGAGAAGGTCATCCTCGTCCGCATCGAAACCAGCCCCGAGGATATCCACGGCATGCACGCCGCGCAGGGCATCCTCACCGCCCGCGGCGGCATGACCAGCCACGCCGCCGTCGTCGCGCGGGGCATGGGCCGGCCGTGCGTGTCCGGCGCCGGCTCCGTCTCCATCGATTACAAATCGCGGCGGATGCGGGTTGGGGCGCAGGAGGTGCGCGAGGGCGAGACGATCACCATCGACGGCACGAGCGGCGAGGTGATGCTCGGTGCCGTCGCCACCGTCCAGCCCAAACTGGCCGGGGATTTCGGCACGCTGATAGCCTGGGCGGACAAGGTCCGGCGCCTGCGCGTGCGCACGAACGCCGAGACGCCGCTCGACTGCCGCACCGCCCGCGAGTTCGGCGCCGAGGGCATTGGCCTGTGCCGGACCGAGCACATGTTCTTCGACGCCGAGCGGATCACCAACGTGCGCCAGATGATCCTGGCGGAGGACGAAGCCGGCCGCCGCGCCGCCTTGCTCAAGCTCCTCCCCGCCCAGCGCGGAGACTTCGAGGAGATTTTCCGGATCATGGCGCCGCTGCCGGTGACGATCCGGTTGCTCGACCCGCCGCTCCACGAATTCCTGCCCCATAGCGAGGAGGAGTTCGCGGAAGTCGCCTCCGCCGCCGGCGTGCCGATCGAGACGCTGCGGCGCCGCGCCAATGAACTGCACGAGTTCAACCCGATGCTCGGCCACCGCGGCTGCCGGCTCGGCATCACCTATCCCGAAATCTACGAGATGCAGGCCCGCGCCATCTTCGAGGCCGCCGTCGCGGTCGCCGCCGAGAGCGGTGCCGCGCCGGTGCCCGAAGTGATGGTCCCCCTCGTCGGCACCCGCGCCGAGCTGGCGATCATCAAGGCGCTGATCGACCGGACGGCGGCGGCGGTGTTCGCAGAGCAGGGGCGCACCCTGGACTATCTCGTCGGCACGATGATCGAACTCCCCCGCGCCGCCCTGCGCGCCGGCGACATTGCCGAGGAAGCCGAGTTCTTCAGCTTCGGCACCAACGACCTCACGCAGACCACCCTCGGCGTCAGCCGCGACGATGCCGGGCGCTTCCTCACCGATTATGTCGACAAAGGGATCTTCGCCCGCGACCCGTTCGTGTCGATCGATGAAGAGGGGGTGGGCGAACTCATCGCGATGGCCGCCGAGCGCGGCCGCGCCGCCCGCCCCACCATCAAGCTCGGCATTTGCGGGGAGCATGGCGGCGACCCCTCCTCAATCGCCTTTTGCGAGCGCGTCGGCCTCGATTATGTCAGCGCTTCGCCCTACCGCGTGCCCATCGCCCGTCTCGCCGCGGCGCAGGCGGCCCTGAAGCACCGGGCGCAAAGGGAGCGGACGGGGCCCTGAGCCGGCGCTGAGCCGGCCTCAAGGGGCCGCCAATTTGCTATTTCGGGCCCGCGAGCGTACATAGGAGGACGCTACCAGTCGCAAATGAACGGTCTTTGGCGCTTTGCGGCTCCTTTTTCCTTCTCGCCTCTCGCAGCTCCGGCGGGCCGAACCTCGGTCCGCCCCAACGAAGGAAAAATCGCCATGATCACCGGCACCGTCAAATTCTTCAACGCCGACAAGGGCTATGGCTTCATCGCTCCCGAGGGCGGCGGGCCCGACGCGTTCGTGCACATCTCCGCCGTCGAGCGCGCCGGCATGCGCACCCTCGATCGCGACCAGCGCGTCTCCTACGAGCTCGAGACCGACCGCCGCGGCAAGACCAGCGCGGTCAATCTCCAGGCGGCCTGATCCGTCTCCCGTCCGCGGCTCCGGCTGCGGACGGAACCCGGCCTCCCGCTCCCCTGGGGCGGTGAGGCGGGGCGCTTGCAACGGGGATTCAGGGGCCAGACGAAGGAGCATCCATGTCCGTCCAGCATGATTTCTACACCGCCCGCGCCACCGAAGCCCGCGCCGACGCCGACAAGGCCAATCTCGCCAACGTCAAGGAGCGCTGCCTGCGCGCCGCCGAGGCCTGGGAGGCCATGGCCGCCCGCGCCCAGCGCACCGACACTCACCGCGCCACCGCCGCCGCCGCCAAGGCCGCCGGCGCCGAAGCCGCCGCCTGAGCGGCCGCTAGAGCCGCGTCACGGGCGGAATCGGCCGGCGGTGATCCAGCGCCGGCACCCGCGCGCGGACGCGGTCTACCTCCGCAAGGTCGATCTCCGCAAAGGCGAGCCCGGGCTCGCTTCCCATATCCAGCAGCACGTCGCCCCACGGCCCCACCACTAGGCTGTGGCCATAGGTCTCCCGCCCGTCCTCGTGACGGCCGGCCTGCGCCGCCGCGACGACGAACACCCCCGCCTCGATGGCCCGCGCCCGCATCAGCACGTGCCAATGCGCCTCTCCCGTCGGAACCGTGAAGGCGGCCGGGATGGCGACCACCTTCGCGCCGGCGTCCGTCAGCGCCCGGAACAGGTCCGGAAAGCGCAGATCGTAGCAGATGGAGAGGCCGAGCGGCCCCACCGGCGTCTCCGCCACCACCGCCGCCTCGCCCGGCGCATAAGCGGCGGACTCGCGCCAGCTCTCTCCGGTCGCCAGATCGACGTCGAAGAGGTGCAGCTTGTCGTACGTGGCTCGAACCGCGCCCGGATCGTCGATCAGGAAGGCGCGGTTGGCGAGGCGCGGCTCGTCGCCGCGGCGCACCGCGAGCGAGCCGAGATGCACCCAGAGGCCCGCGTTCGCCGCCGCCTCGCGCACCGCGCCGAGCACCGGATCCTCCTCGGGCAGCCTGAGGTTCGCCGCCGCGCGGGTGCGGTCGCGGTCGAGGAGTCCGCTCATCTCGGGCGTGAACAGCATCGCCGCGCCGCCGGCCGCCGCTTCCTCGACGGCGGCGACGAGCGCCCTTGCGTTCGCGTCTGGATCGATGCCGGTCCGCGCCTGAAGGAGCGCGATCCGGGTCATGCGGCCTGGAGCATCCCGTCCAGCTCTCCGGCCCGCTCGAGCGCGGCGAGATCGTCCGAGCCGCCGACGTGGCGGCCGTCGATGAACACCTGCGGCACCGTGTGGCGGCCGCCCGAGCGCTCCATCATCTCGTCGCGCTTCCCGGGCACCGAGTTGATCTCATATTCCTCATACTCGACCCCCTTCTCGCCGAGCAGCGCCTTGGCGCGGGCGCAATAAGGGCAGCCGAACTTGGTGTAGATCTCGACGCGGGCCATGTGATGCTCCTCGTGGGGTTGGGGGCGAGGTGGATTGCGGCTGGGCTGTTGTCAACGCCCGGCGGAGGCGGCGCGGCCGTTCTCGTGCAAAGCCGCGTCGCCTTTGCCCTGGGCGTCGGCGATCTTGCGCTGGGTCTTCTTGTCCGCGATCCAGCGCAGCACCATGCCGAGGATCGACGTCGCCGCGCCGGCGATCAGGCAGGCGAGGAGCAAGGGCTGCTCCTTGGCGGACTTGAGCGAGGGGATGGCGAGCAGGAAAACGCTCAGAATCGAGAGGAGGTAGCCGTTCGATTTGATCTGATGTGCCGTCATGATGCCGCACCAACGACGCTACCGGCTTTTGGATCAATCCGGCTCGACCCGGACCACCCGTGCCCAGGTCAGCACCGCCACCGAGCGGGCGCCGGCACGGCGCAAGGTGCGGGCGCAGGCGCCGGCGGTGGCGCCGCTGGTGAAGACGTCGTCGACGAGGATGACATGGCGGCCCTTGAGGCGGGGGCGATCCTCCTTGGCGACCGCGAAGACGCCCCTGACGGTCAGCGCCCGCTCGCGGCGCCCGAGCCCCTTGAGCGGCGGCGTCGCGCGGGTGCGGCGCAGGAGATCGAGCTCGGCGGGGATGCCGCTGCGGCGCGACAAAGCGGAGGCGATGAGCGCGGCCTGGTTGTAGCCGCGCTTCCAGATCCGCCATCGGTGGAGGGGAACGGGGACGAGCAGTGCCTCCCCCTCCCCGCTCCCCAGCCAGGGCAGCTGGCGGGCCATGAAGTGCGCCAGCGTCTCCGCGACGCCGGGGCGGCCGCTATATTTGAGTTTGAGCGCCACCTTCCGCGCCGTGTCCCCATAAGCGACGGCGGCGCGCAGGCGCTCGAAGGGCGGCGGATCGGCGAGGCAGCGGCCGCATTCGGCGTCGGCATCGGTCTCATAGTCGAACGGCAGGCCGCAGCGGGCGCAGCAGGGTTCGCCGAGGAAAGCGAGGCTCTGCCAGCAGGGCAGGCAGAAGAGGTTGGGCTCCGGCACGATGATGCCGCACGACGGGCAGCGCGGCGGCAGCGCGAAATCGACGACGTGCCGAAGCGCCGCGCGCCCGAGCCGCGGCAAGGTGTGAGTGACCACTTCGCGTCTCCGCCCCTGGAGAGGCCGCGACGGTAGGCTGCATCTTCGCAGGAGTGAAGGGGGTCGAGCGTCCTCGCCTCTCCCCGAAAATGGGCGAACTGACGTTAGCCGTGCGCGAGACTGCTACTTTCTGCCTCCCCATCGCCAGATGGGGAGGGGGACCATGCGAAGCATGGTGGAGGGGTAGCTGCCGCGGCATCAGCGTTTCCCGTGCGAGACGGCGAGGGCGTGTGCGCTTACCCCTCCACCACCTTCGATGGTCCCCCTCCCCGCCGCTGCGCGGCAGGGAGGCAGGGAGGGCCCCGCGCCCTCGCACCTGATCAGACGTCACTGCGGCCGAGGACGTGTCCCCTCAGCGGGGGACGAGCGCCTCGTGGATCGGTTTCACCCAGCCGTTCGCCTTCATGTCCCAGACGATGAAGTCGCTGTCGAACTGCCAATAGGCCCAGCCGAGGCCCCTGCGCTCGGCCCCGCGGGCGACAGCGGCGGTGTAGGCGGCGCGCAGGTCCATTGGCGTGCCGCCGCCGGCATAGGCGCCGAACTCGCCGAGCAGCAGCGGCCGCCCGGTGCGGCGCGCCCAGGCGGCGGCTTCGTCGAGATCCTTGTCGAGCCGCCCGCGGTCCTCGGCGCTTCCCCAGCCGACGCCGTGGACGTCGCTCAATTTGGCCCAGGACGCGCCCTGGTGGGTGAAACGGAACGGCTCGTAATAATGGAAGGTGACGAGGATGTTGCGGTCGTTCGCGGGCAATTCGAGCGTGGGGAGCTGGGAGAGGCTGTTCCACTGCGTCGGCCCGATGACCACGGTGCGGGTGGGGTTGGTGCGGCGGACGACCGCCAGAATGTCCTTCAAAAGCGCGTTCCAGCCGGCGGCGTCGAGCTTGTCGTGCGGCTCGTTGAGGAGCTCGAACAAGACAGTGCGCGGCGCGGCTCGGTAGCGCGGTGCGACCTGGCTCCAGAAGGCGCCGAGGCGGGTGCGGCACATGATTGGATCGGCCGAGCAGGGCTCGAAATCATGTTCATCCAGAATGACGGAGAGGCCGGCGGCGGTCGCGCCCTTGACCACCCAATCGAGCCGCTTCAGCCAGGCGGGGTCGAGCCGGTTCTGCGCGTCCATGTGGCGGAAGGCCTGGAGGTTGACGCGGACGAAGTCGAAGCCGCCCTTCCTGATCTCGGCGAAATGGCGCGCCTGGAAGCGGGCCTTGGCGGGATCGCGCCAGATCGGGTCGTAGCCGAGGATGTTGACGCCCCGATGGAGCGTGGGCCGGTGGAGCGCGGGCGCGGGCGCGGCGGACGCGGCGATGGCGGGCAGGAGCAGCGCGAGCGCCGCGGCGAGAAACCGCAAGAACATGTTTCGGCAAACCCCTCGGTCGAAAGCGGAAGCGCCCGAGCCATAGCGGGCGCTTCCGGATTTCGCGAGAGGGTTAGAGGCGGCCCATCAGGACGAGGATGATGATGATCAGCAGCACGAGGCCGAAGCCGCCCGACGGGAAATAGCCCCAGCCGCGGCTGTAGCCCCAGGAGGGCAGCGACCCGATCAGCACGATGATCAGGATGATGATGAGGATAGTGCCAAGTCCCATGATAGAACTCCATCGATACGCGCAGCGTCAGATGCTACGGGGGTGTAACGAGCTTGTGCCCGCCGGGTTTCCTAGCCCCGCGCCCATTCGGCACCTTCGCGCACCATCGTGAGGAGCGCGCCCGGGGCGTAGGGCTTGGTGAAGAACAGGGCCGATTCCGGATAATCGCCGCCCGCGGGGCGCACGTCGCCCGAGACGATGACGATGCGGATATGCGGCCAGCGCTCGGCGACCTGGCGGGCCAGCGCGATGCCGTCGGGCCCGTCGGAAAAACGGATGTCGGTGACGAGCACGGAGGTTTCCGGCGCCGCCGCTTCGAGCCGCTCCAGCGCCTGCTGATAGCCTTCCGCCTGAACGACCTCGTAGCCGTCGTCGGCGAGAATTTCGGCCGTGGTGCGCAGGACGAGGGGATCATCGTCGACGATCACGATCCTTCGCGCCGCTTCGCCCATCGCACTCTCCCTGGCGGTCTGAAACGCGGCCGCCCTTGAGCAACATAAATCAGGAGAGCGCGGTTTCTGTTCCGCGCGCGCCGCCGCGGCTTCAAATAAACTTGTGGATCGCCGGCCACCCCAATCAGGACCCCGGTGCGGAGGTTTCACGGTGGCATCACAAACCATTGCTTAACCTCGATCCGCCAGAAGGGACGGGCCGCGCAGGGGCTGCGGCGGGGGCGGCAACGGCGTGAAGCCCGTGTCCCCTCGAAAACACTGAGCGGGAGTAGCGGCGGCTTTGCTGCATTTCGACCCCGAAACGCTGGAGGGCGCCCTCGCCTTCGCAGCCGTGCCCGGCGGACCGCAGGATCCGTTCGTGCGCGCCGCGCTGGAAGCGGCACGGGTCGGTACGTGGCGGATCGACATGCAGACGGGCCGATCGAGCTGGGACGCGGTGACGAGCGCGGTGTTCGGGCTGGAACCGGTGGCGCGGATAAACGCCGAGCCGATGCAGTCCGTTCATCCCGACGACAAGCCGTGGGTCCGCGACAGCCTCGAACGCTGCTTCCGGCACGGCGAGCAGCACGACGTCGTCTTCCGCACGATGCGCGGCGACGGCGAAATACGCTGGGTGCGGGCGGTGGCGCAGCCGGTCGCCGCGGGCGAAGGCGAAGCGCGCTGGGTGTGCGGCACCGTCACCGACGTCACCGAGCGCAAGGCGGCGCAGGACGCGCTTGGCGAGAGCCAGCGGCGCATCGCGACGCTCCTCGGCAACCTTCCCGGCATCGCCTATCGCTGCCAGATCGAGCGGCCGTGGCGGCTCGATTTCGTTAGCGAGGGCGCCGAGGCGATCACCGGCTGGTCGGCCGGGGAATGGATGAACCACGCCATTAGCTGGGCCGACATCACCCATCCGGAAGACCGCGCCGCCCTCGTCGCAGAGGTGAAGCGTGGGGTGCGCGCCCGCAGCCGCTTCTCCGGGACATACCGCATCATCCGCCGTGACGGCGCGGTGCGGTGGGTGCACGAGACGGGCGTCTCCGTCTTCGACGCCGGCGGACGCGCAATGGCGCTCGAAGGCTATATCGCCGACGTCACCGAGCAGAAGGCGCTCGAGGAAAAGCTGCGGGCGAGCACCGAGCAGGCGCATCGCATCCTCGATTCGGTACCGCAGATCATCTGGTCCTGCGACGCCGAGGGGCGCACCACCTATATCAGCCCGCAATGGGAGGCCTTCACCGGCGTCGTCGGCAGTTCGACGAGCCTCGAATGGTCGTCCGCCATCCACCCCGACGATCTCGCCCGCGTCGAGGCGGACTGGCCGGTCAACATCGCCGCCGGCGAGCCGATCGATTATCTCTACCGCCTCCGCCACAGCTCGGGCGAATATCGCTGGATGCTGGCAAGGGCCGTGCCGCAGCGCGATGCCGACGGGCGGGTGGTGCGCTGGTTCGGCACCTCGACCGACATCCACGAAGGCGTCATGGCCGAGCAGGCGCTCAAGGAAAGCGACGCGGTCACCCGCTCGATTCTCGAATCGAGCGCGGACTCGATCAAGCTCCTCGACCTTCACGGCCGCATCCTCTTCGCCAACCGCCTCGGTCGGCGCGCCGTCAGGGTCGACGATCCCGAGGGGCGGCAGGGCATATTCTGGGTCGAGCAATTGCAGCCCGAAAACCGCGCGGCGGCGAAGCGGACGCTCGCCCGCGCCCGGAAAGGCGAAACGGCGCAGCTCGCCTTCCGCGACACCGGTCCCGACGGCGAGCCGCGCTGGTGGGACGCGGTCGCGACGCCGGTGCGCGACGGCGAGGGCAAGGTCAGCCGGCTGGTCGTCGTCTCGCGCGACATCAGCCACCAGAAGCAGTCGGAGGAGCAGGTCCGCTGGATCGCCAACCACGATTCGCTGACCGGCCTGCCCAACCGCCTGCTCTTCCAGGAGCGGCTCGACCACATGGTGCGGCCCGACGAGGGGCAGTCGCATTTCGCTTTGCTCCTCCTCGACATCGACGAGTTCAAGCGGGTCAACGACACGCTCGGCCACGATGCGGGCGACGCTTTGCTCTGCGCCTTTGCGGAGCGGCTGAAGGAAGCCGGGCGCAAGGACGACCTCGTCGCGCGGCTCGGCGGCGACGAGTTCGCCGTGATCCTGAACGGCGTCGAGACCGAGGACGAGGTCACCTCCGCCGTCGATGCGGCGATGAAGGCGCTGCGGCGGCCGTGGGTGCATGGCGGCATGGTGCTCGATTGCGACGCCAGCATCGGCGCCAGCCTCTTCCCCAAGGACGGCGAGACCCGCGCCGAGCTGATGAAGCATGCGGATATCGCCCTCTACGTCGCCAAGGCGTCGGGGCGCGGGAACCTGAAGATGTTCCACGCGCGGATGCGCGCCGAGATGCAGAACCGCATC
Source organism: Allosphingosinicella sp. (assembly GCF_036403745.1). Lineage (GTDB taxonomy): Bacteria > Pseudomonadota > Alphaproteobacteria > Sphingomonadales > Sphingomonadaceae > Allosphingosinicella. Next base: position 73,630 of record NZ_DASWQI010000031.1, on the reverse strand, counting down.
TCGATGCTCGCCCTCGCCCGCGACGCGATCGACAAGGACTGGATAGTGCCTTTCTACCAGCCCAAGGTCGACCTTCGGACCGGCGAGATGGCCGGCTTCGAGGCGCTGCTGCGGTGGCACCATCCGGGCAAGGGCATCCAGAGCCCCGACACCATCTCCGCGGCGTTCGAGGACTTGACCATCGCCGCCGGCATCAGCGACCGGATGATCGACAAGGTCATCGCCGACATCGGCCGGTGGCGCGCCGAAGGGGTCGATTTCCGCCATGTCGCGATCAACGCCTCGGCGGCGGAATTCCACAGCGGCGACTTCGCGGAGCGGCTGCTCGATCGCCTCGCCGAGGCCGCGGTGCCGCCGCACTGCCTGCAGCTCGAAGTCACCGAGACCGTCTTCCTCGGCCGCGGCGCCGATTGCGTCGAGCGGACGCTGAAGCTGCTCAGCGCGGCGGGAGTCACCATCGCGCTCGACGATTTCGGCACTGGGTACGCCTCGCTCTCGCACCTGAAGCAATTCCCGGTCGACCTTTTGAAGATCGACCGCAGCTTCGTCCGCGACCTCGGCCACAATCCGGACGCGGCGGCGATCATCCGCGCCGTCATAAACCTCGGCCACAGCCTCGAGATCGAGATCGTCGCCGAGGGGATCGAGACGGCGGCGCAGGAAGCCCGTCTCGTCGCCCAAGGCTGCGACTATGGCCAGGGCTACCTCTATTCGCGCGCCGTCCCCGGCGCGGAGATCCCGGCGCTCCTATCGCGCCGGAACGCGCCGGAGGCCCTGCCCAAGGCGGGGTGAGCCCCCTGCCTCCCCATCGGAACGATGGGGAGGCAGAGTAGCCTCAATGCGGGATCATGCCGCCGATGGCGCGGTCGAAGAGGGATTTCTTCTTCTTGGGCGCGGGCGGATTGCCGTTCTGGTCGCCCCTCTCCTCGCCTGCCATCTGCGGCATGTCGACGCCGAGCAGGCCCATATAGGTCGACTTGGTGCGCAGCTTCACCACCCAGTCCGGATGCCAGCCGGCGGGCGCGCGGGCGGGACGGACGGGGCTGCTGAAGTTCGACTCGCCGCCGAACGCGGTCAGCGTCAGCATCGCCCCGCGGCCGCCATGGGCGACTTCGATGGGGACGGTGCAGCGATCGGTGCTGCCGGGCATGAGGACGCGCTGCTGGACCAGCCGGGCGATCTCGCCGTCGGACATATGATCCATGCCCATCGCCATCGCCTGCGTCTCGCTGGAGGTCCACATCACCATGTCGCCCCCAGCGCCCGCGCCCATCGCGGTGGCGAGCCAGGCGCGCGCGCCGGGGACCGGTCGCCAGACGAGCGGCACGGCGGCCGAGGGCGCGGCGGCGCTCGAGGTCAGCGTCACCGGCGCCAGGAAATCCTGATTCGGGCCGACGGTGAAGCGGATGTCGGGGGTGTAATTGCCCCGCACGACATGCTCGCCGACTAGCGAGCCGCCGGGCTGGATGCGCGTCGAATTGCGCTGGTTCGGCCAGTCGCCATAGGTGGCGAAGCGGCTTGGCGAGGGCGGCATGGCGGTGCGCATTGCCGCGAGGTTGGCGAAGGCGGGCGGCAGGCGGCCTTGCGAGATCGACTCGAAGTCGATCACCACCGGCTGGCCGGGCCGGGCATGCTCGCCGCAGCCCCAGTAGATGAGGATGCGGCCCTTCGGCCGCTCCATATTCTTGGGCCATGCGGTCGGCGCCTCCTCGACCGCGCGCGCCGCCTCCGGCGACACCAAAGGGAGGCTCTGCCCGGCCTGGAGACCTGCGGGCGGCAAATGCTCGGCCTGCGGCGTTCCGGCGGCGCGGCGGCTGGAGCCGAGCTGCAGGCGCAGGGTCCGCGCCGTACCGCCCATGCTGCCGCCGCGCATCATCGCGCCGATCATCGAGCCGGCGCCGCGGCCCATCATCCCGCCCATCCCGGACATGGTGTCGGCCGTCATCCAGTAGACCGCGGTGGCTTCGCCGCCGCCCGGCTGGGCCAAAGCCGCCGCGCCCGCCAGGGCCATCACGCCCGCGCCGGCCAGAATCATCCCTGATTTCCGCATCCTGTCCCCCTATTCTTAGACTCGAGTCGCTATACCATTTCGGAGGCGATCCAGAAAAGCTTTCGGCGGGGTGGAGAGAGGCGCATGATGCGGCGATGACGGCCCCGTCCTGGATCGCGGCGCTCCTCCTCCTGGCCCCACCCGCGCCAGGACCCGCGCCCGCGCCGGACCCTGTCGGACGCTACCGGCTTCAGGGCGAGCACGACGTCGCCTCAGAGCTGATCATCGCCCGCGACGGCCATTTCGAATATGCCCTCGCCGCCGGCGCGCTCGACGAGGAGGCGACCGGCCCGTGGCAGCGGGTCGGGAACGAAATCCGCCTGACGACACGGCCCAGACCGGTGCCGCCGGCCTTTTCCGCGGGGGCCGCGAAGAAGGTCGCCTTCGCCCCGCTCACCCTCCACGTCACCTGGCCGGGCGGGCGCGATGCGGTCGGGACGGACCTGCGCATCGACTTTGAAACGGGGCCGCCGCTCGTCACCTACATTGGCGGCCCGGACGGCTGGACGATGCCGGAGGAGGAGACGCGCAAGGCCGTGGCGGTGACGTTCGCGCTCGGCATGTTCGGCGTCGAATCGCAGCGCTTCCCGATCGACGCGGCGAAAGCGAACGACCTCAGCTTCCTCATCACCCCGCACGATCTCGGCAAGGTGGATTTCCAGGGGCTGGTGCTCGACGTCGAGCCGGGCCGGCTGGTGATGCACCGCGGCGAGGCGCGCATGACCTACGTCAGGGAGCATTGAGGGCTCGTCCTCCCTGTCGGCGAAGCCGATGGGGGGCATTACGGACTCCGAGCGGCCCCTCCACCATGCTTCGCATGGTCCCCCTCCCCATCGCTGCGCGACGGGGAGGACGAGGAACTCACGCCGGGAGGCCGAGCCTTTCCGCCACCGCCTTCGAATAGTTGGGCCCGACCTGGACGATGGCGCCGTCGCCCAGCACCAGGGCATTGATCGTCTTGCCCAGCCGCTGGACCTCCACAACGCCGGACGGGCGGGCGAAGGCGGAGCGGTGGACGCGGATCAGCGCCTTGGGGTCGAGCTTCTCCTCCAGCGCGCGCATCGAGATGCGGACGATGTGGCTGCGCGTCGCGGTGTGGAGCATCACGTAATCGCGCTGCGCCTCGACCCAGTCGATCGTCTCGATGGGGACGAACAGCGCGCCGGCGCGGGTCGGGACCCATAGGCCGTCCTCGTGGCGGCTTTCGGGCTCGGCCGCCAGCGCCTCGGCGCGCCCCGCCATCGTGCGCAGATACTTGCGCCGCTTGGCCCGCTCGACCGCCTGCCACAGCCGGTCGAAGCGGACGGGCTTGAGCAGATAGTCGGCCGCGTCGACCTCGAACGCGTCGGGCGCATATTGCTCGAAGGCAGTGACGAAGACGACTTCCGGCCGCTCCTCCTCCGGCAGGGTGGCGGCGACGCGGAGGCCGTTCTGCTCCGGCATCTGGATGTCCAGGATGGCGAGATCGGGCTTGAGGCGCGCGATCGCCTCCGCCGCTTCCTTGCCGTCGCGGGCGGTGCCGACCACCTCGGCCCCCTCGATGTCCTTGAAGAAGACCGCGAGCCGCTCGAGCGCCAGCGGTTCGTCGTCGACGAGGATGGTGCGCAGCATCGCTCAGGCCGCCGCGACGAGGCCGAGCCACGAGCCGAGAGTCGCCCGCTCGGCGATGGGGAGGCGGATGACAGCCGTGAAGCCGTCGTCGAACGCGATCGTCTCCAGCCGCGCCTTGCGGGCGTAGAGCACCTCGAGCCGGCGGCGGATGTTGTCGAGGCCGACGCCGGTGCCGGTCGGCTTGCCCGAGGCGGCCGAGGCGGCGCTGCGGCCATTGTCGCTGACCGACAGGATCAGCTCGCCGCCCTCCCTGCGGGCGCCGACGCGGACGATGACCGGCTGGCTGGTCGGCGCCACCGCATATTTGACCGCGTTCTCGACCAAAGGCTGGAGGATGAAGCTCGGCACGGGCAGGTCGACCACCTCCTCGCCCGCCGCGAACTCGACGGAGAGCCGGTCGCCGAAGCGGATCGCCTCGATCTCCAGATAGGTCTGCAGTGTCTCCAGCTCCTCGCCGACGCTGTTGGTGCCGTTGGTCTCGGCGGTGAGCGCGGTGCGCAGGAAGTCGCACAGCTTCGACAGCATCGCCTCCCCCTGTTTGTTGCGGCCGGTGACGATCAGCGAGGAGATTGCGTTCAGCGTGTTGAACAGGAAGTGCGGATTGAGCTGGAGGCGCAGCGCCGTCAGCTGCGCCGTCTGCGCCAGCGAGCGCGCCTCGGCGAGCTGCAGCTCGCGGTCGCGCATCGCGGCATGGGTGTGGAGGATGACGTAGATCGTGCCCAGGAGCCCGTAGAGCCACGAGAAGCTGATGAAATTGGAGACGGTGCGGTTGAGGACGTCCGGCGGAATGTGATGCTCGGCCATGAACAGCTGGATGATGTGGCCGCCGTTCACCGCGTCGAACAGCGAGAACAGGAAGGCGCATACGCAGACGGCTGCGAACACGCCGGTCACCTTGAGCCAGCTCGGCGCCTCGTTCAATCGCGCCGCCGTCCAGTAGAGCGGCAGCGACATGAAGATGCCGAAGGCGATGCACAGCAAGGTGATGCCAACCGCCAGCGGCGGCAGGTGCCCCGTCGCGACGATGATCGGCATGACGAACAGGATCGAGGTGAAGAACCAGACGCCGAGCGTCAGCTTCACCGCCTGGCGCAAGATTTCGGGGTGGCGGATCGGTTCTGTGTCCATGCTGGTCATGTCTCCAGGCTCGGCCGGCCCTTATGTCCGTGGCCGTAACATTTAGCGGGTTTGCGCCCTCTGCGCGCCCGCTTTCGTCGCACGGGAAGCGGGCTTTGCAGACAAAGGCCACCCGAACCGCCCGAAAGCGGCCGGGCGGCAGGCGCGGGGGCGACGGAAGCACGCCCCCGTTGTCGAGATCAGCCGCCGGCGCTGGGCGGGGTTGGGGCCGGAGTCGGGGGCGGAGCCGCGGGCGGCGCGGTCGCCTGGTCGACGACGAGGCGCCAGCCGCCGGCGCGGCGCTGCCAGAGGCGGAGATAATGGCCGTTGCGGTCGCCCGAGGCGTCGCGCCACGCGGCGGTGCCGTAAGTGTAAGCGAGGTCGCCCGCGGCGGAGGCGGCACCGCCGAGCGGGGCTGCGGCGATCCGGGTGGGGCCGGCGGCGAGGATCGCTCGCACAGCTATGGCGGTGGTTGCGGGCGGCGGGCCGTTGCGCAGCAGCCTGCCGTCGGGGGCGAGCGCGGCGAGGAAGGCCTTGGGTGCGTCGACCGCGAGGCCGCGGGAGAGCACCGCCTCGGCGGCGGCCACCTCGTCCCAGCCCTTGGCGCCCTTGCCGGCGCGCGACGCGGGAAGCGCGGCGACCGGGGCGTCCTTGTCTTGCGGCGAGGGCAAGGCCTGGGGGATGCCCTTGTCCATGATGAACCGCCAGCGGCCGTCCGGCTGCCGCTTCCAGACGGTCAGGAAGACGGCGTAGCGTGTCTCCTTGCCCTCGCCGGAGATAGCGGGGCCGGTGGTGAAGCCGAGGTCTCCGGAGGCGGCGACGCCCGCGTAAACCGGCCACCAGCGGATCGGCCCGAAGTCGATCTTCCCGGCCTCGATCAGCGGCTTGGCCCGCGTCGGCGCCGGCAGGAACATCTGGCCGTCCTCGCCGATGAAGGCGCCAAACGCCGCCTGCGTGCCCTTGTCCTGCGCGAGCTGCGCAAAGGCGCGCTCCGTCTCGACCAGCGACGCCACCGAAGCCGGGGCCGGCGGCGGGGCGGGCGCCGCCACGGCGAGAAGCGAGGCGGCAAAGAGGCTCTTCACTATCTGCACGGCGCGCTCCGGCGTCAGTCGAGGAAAGAGGAAAAAGGGAAGGTGACGCGGGGGATGTGCACCACCTTCCCTCCACCGCGGCCGGCGTCAGCGCGTGCCGGCAACGGCGGTGTCCTGGCGGGCGAGCGCGAGGCTGACCCGGCCCTCGGCGGCGCGGGCGAAGCCAGCGCGGCACTGGGCGATCTGGGTCGCCTCGGCGAGCGGCGCGACCTTTTCGTCGCCGCAGGCCTGGGCCGCCCCGGCGTGGACCCGGCCGCGGAAGGTGGCGAGGCCGCCGGGGCTGGCGAGATTGAGATCGCCGCTGCGGATGGCGACGCTGTACGTACCGGCGGCGGCCTGGCCCTGGGCCTCGGACGCCGTGCCCGCGAAGGCCGCGGCGAGCGCGGCAACATTGATGAGCTTCAACATGGGAAGTTCCTTCTCTGGCCGGCCTTCTCTGGCCGGAATATCCGGACCGCGTCATGCGGCGATCACCGGCCTAACCGCCCGGCCGGCAAAGGCGCGGCGGCTGCGACGGCGCCTGCGCGTGGGGCTGCAAACCCTCGCCTGTCGCGACGAAGCCACCTCTCCGCGCGACGAGTTTTCGTTTCGGGTGAGGGAGCTTTTTTGGAATCCCTTCGTACAGGAGGTGTTCAGGGTGGGTCCGGCAGCCGCCGCCCCCGATTGCTCGTCATCAAAACAGGGTTGTACGCGTGAGATTGAAGCTGTTGACCGCGGGCCTGATGGCCGGCGTCGCCACCACCCCGGTCCTTGCCCAGGCGCCCACCGCGCCTGTTCCTCGCCCCGCGCCCGCTCCCGCTCCGGCGGGGACAGCGGCGCCCGCCGCCGCCGGTGCGCCGGCCCCGGCGCCGCGTCCCGGCGCGACGCCTGCGCCGGCAGCGGCCGACACGGCCGATGACGAGGAAGATCCGGGCCAGGCGATCGTCGTCACCGGCACGCGCGAGCGCGGCGCTGTGATCAGCGACATCCCGCCGGAACTGCAGCTCGACCGCCGCGACATCCGCGCCACCGGCGCCAGCAGCATCTCGGATCTCATCTCGATCCTCGCCCCACAGACCTCGAGCACCCGCGGCCGCGGCGGCGACGGCCCCGTCATCCTCCTCGACGGCCGCCGCATCTCGGGCTTCGGCGAAGTGCGCGACCTGCCGCCGGAGGCGATCGACCGGGTCGACATCCTCCCCGAGGAAGTCGCGCTGCAATATGGCTATCGCGCCGACCAGCGCGTGGTGAACATCGTCCTGCGCCGCCGCTTCAAGGCAATAACCACGGAGCTTGGCGCCGGCATGGCGACGGCCGGCGGCCGCGACACCGAGAATGCCGAAGTCAACATGCTGCGGATCCTGAACGGCGGCCGGTTCAGCATCGACGCGCAATATCAGCATAGCGGGCGGCTGCTCGAAAGCGACCGGGACATCATCGAGACGACCCCCTCGCGTCCCTTCGCGCTGGGCGGCAACGTCGTCGGCGTCCCGTTCGGCGCCGCAATCGACCCGGCGCTGAGCGCGCTTGCCGGCCAGCCGGTCACCGCCGCCGGCGTCCCGGTCGCGGCGGGCACGGCCGGCGTGCCGCTTGGCGCGTATAACGATCCGATCAACACCACCGGCCTCGGCCGCTACCGCACCCTGTCGCCCGACAGCCAAACCTTCACCGTCAACACGTCCGTCAAGAAGAACCTCTCCGACAAGGTCCAGGCGACGGTGAACGGCCGTTTCTCGGTCGGTTCGAGTTCGAGCCTGCTCGGCCTCGGCACGGGAACGACGTTGGTGCCCCGCGGCAATCCCTATTCGCCGTTCGGCAGCGACGTCTCGGTGCTGCGCTATCTCGCGCCGGGGAGCCCGCTGGAGCGCCTCAACGACACGCAGAGCGGCCATGTCGGCGTCACCGTGAACGGCGACCTCCTGCCGTGGCGCTGGTCGTTCACCGGCAATTACGACATCGGCTATAACCTTATCCGCACCGACACCGGCTTCGACCTCACCGACTATCAGGCGCGAATCGCCGCCGGCGACCCGAACGTGAATCCGTTCGGGCCGGTGCCGCAGCGTTACCTGAATGCCTTGCCGGTAGACCGCGCCACCACCAAAACCAATGACGGCACTGCCGACCTCCTGTTCAACGGGCCGTTGGTCTCCCTGCCGGGCGGCAAGGTCAACGTCGCCGCCCACGCCGCCTTCGAGACCCACCAGCTCGACACCGACGTGCTCCGCGCCGGGCTCACCACCGCCGGCCATTTGTCGCGCGACATCGAGCGCACGCAGCTCAACATCGACGTACCGATCGCCAGCCGCCGCCTCGGCGTCTTGAGCGCGCTCGGCAATCTGTCGCTGAACGGCAACGCCCGGTTCGAGCATCATTCGGATTTCGGCACGCTGCGGACGCTGGGCGGCGGCATCAACTGGTCGCCGGTCGTGCCCCTGTCGCTGATCGCCTCGATCACTGACGAGCAGGGGCCGCCGTCGATGCAGCAGCTCGGCAATCCGGTGCTGACGACGCCGAACGTGCGCATCTTCGACTTCACGCGCGGCGAGACCGCCGACGTGACGGTGATCAGCGGCGGCAATCCGGCGCTGCGCTCCGACCATCGCCGGCTGTGGAAGCTCGGCGGCACCTTGAAGCCGATCAAGGACAAGGAGCTGTCGATCACCGCCGAATATACCAACGAGCGGATCAACGACCCGATCGCCTCCTTCCCGATCGCCACCCCGGCGATCGAGGCGGCGTTCCCGAGCCGGTTCACCCGCGATGCATCGGGCCGCCTCGTCCGCATCGACCAGCGGCCGGTCAATTTCGAGCGTTCCGAGCGCCAGCAGCTGCGCTGGGGAATCAACTTTATGGCCCCGTTCGGCAAGGCGCGGCGGCCGAACTTCGGCGGCGGCGCGGGCGGCGGCGGCGGGGGCTTCGGCGCCTTCGGCTTCGGCGGCGGCGGCGGCGGCGGTGGCGGGCGTCCGCAGGGCGCCGGCGGCCAGGGTCAGCCCACGGCTGGCGGCCAGACGGCGCAGGGGCAGCCCGCGACCGGCACGGCCACCACGGCGCAGGCCACACCTGCCACGGGTGACGCGGCCGGCGCAGGCGGCGGACGCCGCGGCGGCGGCGCTGGTGGCGGCGGCGGCGGTGGCCGCGGCGGCTTCGGTGGCGGCGGCGGCGGCGGTGGACGCGGCGGCTTCGGCGGCTTCGGTCAGGGCCGCCTGCAGCTCGCCGTCTATCATACGTGGACGTTCAAGAATGAGATCCAGGTCCAGCCGGGCCTTCCCGCGCTCGATCTCCTCAACGGCTCGGCGGTCGGCAGCAGCGGCGGCGCGCCGCGCCACCAGATCGAGTTGCAGGCGGGGCTGTTCCGCAACGGCCTCGGCGCCCGGCTCACCGGCAATTGGCAGAGCGGCACGACGGTGCGCGGCGCGGCCGCCCTGGGCGGCGTCAACAGCACGGACCTGTTCTTCTCGCCGCTGGCGACGCTGAACCTGCGCCTGTTCGCCGACCTCGGCCAGCAGGTCCAGCTGGTGCGCAAGCATCCCTGGATCCGCGGCGCTCGCATCACGTTCGCCGTCGACAACATCTTCGACACGCGCCTGCGCGTGCGGGACGCGACGGGCGCAACCCCGCTCAGCTACCAGCCCGGCTATATCGACCCGGTCGGCCGGACGGTGCGGATCAGCCTGAGGAAGATGTTCTTCTAGCCCGCAACGCGCAGGCCCGGCGCGCAATTCATGCGGCGGACCTTTACACCAGGGCGCCGCGGGGCGACGGGGACGGCGTGAGCCCGGACCTCCCCTTCGATCGCACCCTGCGCAGGCTGCGGCGCGACCGCGCAGCCATGGCGGGCGAGGAGGCCGATTATCTCTTCCGGCGCGCGGCCGACGAGATGCTGGAGCGGCTCGACCTCGTTACGCGCAGCTTTTCACGGGCGCTCGATCTCGGCACCGGCCGGGGATACCTCGCCCGGCGCCTGCGCGATCGGGGACTCGAGGTGGTGCAGGCGGACGCCGGCGTCCGCTTCGCCGCGGCTTCGAGCGGGATGCAGGGGGACGAGGACCGGCTCCCCTTTGCCGATAGCGCATTCGACCTCGTCGTCTCCGTGGCCGCGCTCGACAGCGTCAACGACTTGCCCGGCGCCCTCATCCTCGCCCGCCGCGCGCTGGCGCCCGACGGTCTGTTCCTCGGCGCCTTTGCAGGAGCGGGGACCCTTCCGCGTCTCAGGGAGGCCATGGCCGCCGCCGACGAAGCGGAGGGCGGCGCCGCACCTCGCATCCACCCGCAGATCGACGTCCGCGCCGCCGGCGACCTCCTCCAGCGCGCCGGCTTCGCCTTGCCGGTGGCCGATTCGGAGACCGTGGAGGTGCGGTACAGCGGCCTTCGCACCCTGGTCGGAGATCTGCGGGCGATGGGCGCGACGAACATCCTGGCCACCCGATCGCGGAAGCCGCTCGGCCGCCGCGCCTACGCCGCCGCCATCGCCGCCTTCGCCGCAGAGGCCGAAGCCGACGGCAAGACCCGGGAGCGGTTCGAGATTCTGCACCTGCTCGGCTGGGCGCCGGGCCCCGATCAGCCGCAGCCAGCTAGGCGCGGCAGCGCGACGGCGTCGCTCGCCGAGGCGCTGAGGCCGAAGTAGCTACAGAAGCCGCTCCAGCGCTTCGACCAGCGGCACGTCGGCCGGCGGCATGGCCAGCGCGCGCATCTCCGCCGGAGTTGCCCATTGGAGAGCCGCTGCGTCGAGCGGCCGCGGCTCTCCTTCCCACCTCCGGCACAGAAAGAGGAGCAGCAGCAGGTGCCGATCGCCGAGCGGTGCACTCGCAAAGGCGGCGGGGGCGAGCGCCGCCTCCTCCACGCCGATGCCGAGTTCCTCGCGAAGCTCGCGCACCAGCGCCTGCTCCGGCCGCTCGCCCGGCTCGACCTTGCCGCCGGGGAATTCCCACAGGCCCGCCATCGCCTTCCCCGCCGGCCGTTGCTGGAGGAGCACGCGCCCGTCGGGCCGGGCCAAGGCGGCGGCCACGACCATGAGTGTCGGATTTTTTTCCATCTTAACGCCCGATGCTAGGAATCCCTTAACCGTGCCAGCCTTATTCCTCGCTCCACTGGGTACATTGCGAACCAGGGGGATGCGAGAAGATGAGGATGCTTCGAAGGCTTCTAGGGGACCGCAAGGCCGCGACCGCCGTCGAATACGGCCTCATCCTCTCGCTCATCGTGATCGCGATCATCGGCGGCCTGTCGATGTTCGCGAACACGACGATCGGCATGTGGAACAACGTGTCGACCGCCGTCGTGACCGCAGGGTGACCCAGCGCGTGCGTGATAACCTTTTGGAAACACCCTCCCCCTAAGACGGGAGCAGCCTCGAGCGAAATGGACAGCGCGAAGGGCCGGGAGCGTGGGCTTCCAAAGCTTTGGAAACAGGAGACCAGATCATGATGAATTTCATTCGCAAGATTCGTAAGTCCGAGAAGGGCGCCACCGCCATCGAGTACGGCCTGATCGCCGCCCTCATCGCCGTTGCCGCGATCACCGCGATGCAGGGCGTCGGCTCGAGCCTCAACAAGACCTTCTCGAACGTCTCGACCTCGATGAGCAGCTAAGAGCTGATCGTCGAATAGAACGCGAAGGCGGGCGGGGCGAGCAATCGCCCCGCCCTTTTCGTATGTGCGGGGGTGGCCACTAGCTCCTCCCCGGGACGGGGAGGATCTAAGGGGTTCGTTAACCATCCGTCGCTACGCCTCAGTCCGATCCGAGGAGACGCACGTTGAAACCCTTCCCCGCCGCCGACTTCGCCACCGCAAAGCCGCGGCTGACCCGCACGCTCGCGCTGGATTTCGCCGAGCGGGCGCTGGTGCTGGCGATGGCGACGATCTTCTTTGCGCGCATGGCCTCGACGATCGGCGCCGGCAACGTCATCAATCTCCTCATCTGCGTGTCGGAAGGCCTGACCGCGGTCTTCGTCCTCATCCGCCGCCCCGGCGAGATCGCGACGGCGCCCTATGCCTGGACGATCGCCTTCATCGGCACCTGCGCGCCCTTGATGGTGCTGCCGCAGGGGATGCAGCTCATCCCGAATGCCGCGTCCGTCGCCTTGATGGTCGCGGGCCTTTGCCTCTCCATCGCCGGCAAGGCGTCGCTGCGCCGCAGCTTCGGCATCGTCGCGGCCAATCGGGGCGTCCAGAAGGGCGGCCCCTACGCCCTCGTCCGCCACCCCATCTATGCCGGCTATCTCCTCGCCCACGCCGGCTATCTCGCGGCAAATTTCTCGGCCTGGAACGTCGCCGTCTACGCCGCCACCTGGGGCGCCCAAATGCTCCGCATCCGCGCCGAGGAGGCGATGCTCGGCCAGGACGAGGCCTATCGGACCTACACGCAGTCGAGCCGCTACCGCCTCATTCCCGGCCTGTGGTGAGCCGCCCTGGCGCGCGTGTTTTACAAGGTTAACACACTTCCCCCTTGCGCGGAGCCCCTCCCCTGCCCCATTTAACCGGCAAAGATCCGGAGAATTGGGGACCATGGCCAGCACCGCCACAGCTACCGCGACCGAAACCAAGCTGACGCTCGACGCGCCGGAGCCGGTCGCGATCGTCGCGCCAGAGCAGGCGGCCGGGCTCGTGCCGATCGAGGAGGGCGTGAAGTCGAAGCTCGACGGCGTCGTCGACAAATATGTCGCCGAGCTGGTCGCCGCCGACACCAACAGCCCGGAATTCGGCAAGAAGGTCGACGAATTGACCAACATGGGCCGCAAGCAGATCGCCGAGGCCGCCAGCCATTCCAACCGCTTCCTCGATCGCCCGGTCCGCGCGATGGACAAGGAGTCCGGCATCGGCGCTGACCTCACGCAGCTGCGCCGCACCGTCGAGGAACTCGACCCGGGCAAGCAGGGCAATCTCTCCAAGCCCAAGAAATTGTTCGGGATCATCCCGTTCGGCAATCGCCTCCGGGGCTATTTCCAGAAGTACCAGACCGCCCAGACCCACATCTCGCAGATCCTGAAAAGCCTCGATAGCGGCAAGGAAGAGCTGCAGATGGACAATGCCGCCATCGCCACCGAGCGCGCGTCGATGTGGAAGACGATGGGGCAATTGGAACAGATGATCCACATCTCCAAGGCCCTCGACGCCAAGCTCGAGGACAAGGCCAACGAGCTCGACGCCACCGATCCCGCCAAGGCCAAGGCGATCCGCGAGACGGCGCTCTTCTACACCCGCCAGCGCACCACCGACCTCCTCACCCAGATGGCGGTGACGGTGCAGGGCTATCTCGCCCTCGACCTCGTCAAGAAGAACAATGTCGAGCTTATCAAGGGCGTCGACCGCGCCTCCACCACGACCGTCTCGGCGCTGCGCACCGCCGTCACTGTCGCCGAGGCGATGGCGAACCAGAAGCTGGTGCTCGACCAGATCACCGCGCTCAACACCACCACCGCCAACATCATCGACCGGACCGGCGAGATGCTGAAGGCCAATACCGGCGAAATCCACAAGCAGGCCGCCTCCTCGACCATCCCGCTCGAAACCCTGCAGCGCGCGTTCCAGAACATCTACGACACGATGGACATGATCGACACCTTCAAGCTCGAAGCCCTGGGCAGCATGAAGCAGACCGTCGACACGCTGACCGGCGAAGTCGAGAAGAGCCGCGGCTACATCGCCCGCGCCGAGGGCGTCGAGCAGAACCGCCTCGCCGCCGGCGGCGGCAGCGCCACGTCGACGCTCCTGTCGCCGATCGGAAGCTGAGACGGATGGCGAAGGAGCCGCGAAGCGTCGAGGAAACGCTGGCGAGGGCGGGCGAGCTGTTCGCGCGCTACGACCAGCGCGCCGGCGACTACGTCCAAACCGCCCGCCGGCGCTACGGCGGCAGCGCCCGCTCGGCCGGCAAGAAGCTCGCCAACATCGGCATGGCGCTGGTTGCGCTCGTGGTGGCGACCATTGCCTTCGGCCTGTTCGTCGGTCCGATCGGCTGGACCGGCCTGTTCATCGTCTCAGTGCTCACCCTCGCCATCCTCGTCCTGTTCGCGATGGTACCGGTCGAGCCCAAGCGCGTCGTCTATAGCGAGGAGCTGCCGACCAAGACTGTGGTGCGCCAGCTGAGCGCGATGCTGAACCGTGAGCGCACCGCCCTCCCCGCTCCCGCCGCCCGCCGCATCGACGCGATCGGCGCCACCCTGCCGCTCCTCGAGCAGCGCCTGACCGAGATCGACCCCTTGGACCCGCTGGCACAGGACGCGCGGCGGCTGATGGGCAAGCACCTCCCCGACCTCATCGACCGCTACGAGCGCGTCCCCGCCCCCTACCGGCAGGAGAAGGATGGCGAGGGGATGACGGTGGACGAACGTCTCGTCGCCAGCCTCGACGCCGCCCGCACCGCGTTGGACGACATGGCCGACCGCCTCTCCCGCTCCGACCGCGAGGCGTTCGAGACCCAGGGCCGCTTCATCGAAAGCCGCTATAAGGACCCCGCCGCGGGGGCGTAGGCCGCCGGCACGCGTCAGCCGTCACCCGGACTGGATCCGGGGTCCACCTTCTTTTTCCCAATCGAAAGGGAGAAGGTGGATGCCGGATCAAGTCCGGCATGACGAGCCCCGGAATAGCCGCCTTCACCCCCACCGCCGGATCGCCAGCACGAAGGCGACGAACGCCGCCGCCGGCACGAAGAAGGCCCAGGGCAGCGGCAAAGCGAAAATCCCGATAAGGCCGAGCAGCACCACCGCCGTCTCCAGCGCCGCCGGAAGCCACGGCCCCGGCGCGCCGCACGTCCCGCACGTGGGCCGCGTCGCCAGCCACGACAGCCATGGCACCGCCGGCAAGGGGCTGAGGCTGGCGCCGCACCGGCGGCACAGACGCCCGGCAAGCGCGCTCGCCCCCCGCATCCACCCCGCCAGCGCGCCGCCGAGGCCGACGCCGAACAGGAAGCCGATGGCGGTGACGAGCTTCGGCTCGAGGTCGCTCACTTCTGGGCGGCGGCGGCGAGGATGCGCTGGGCCTGGACGAGGTGCGGCCGGTCGATCATGCGCCCGTCGAGCGACAGCGCCCCGGCCTGCGGCTGCGCCTCGAACGCCGCGACCACCGCCCGCGCATGCGCCACTTCCTCGACGGACGGGGTGAAGGCGGCGTTGATCGCCGGCACCTGCGCCGGGTGGATCGCCATCATGCCGGTGAACCCGTCCCGCCGCGCCCGCGCCGCATAAGCGGCAAGCCCGTCGAGATCGCGAAAGGCCGGATAGACCGTCTCGATCGGCGCCACCCCGGCCGCCGCGGCGCCGAACAGGCACAGCGCGCGGACCATCTCATAGGGCGGCGTGTAGGACCCATCGGCCTCGCACGACGTCGCCGCGCCGACCGCGGCCGGCAGATCCTCCGCCCCCCAGGTGAGGCCGGCGAGGCGGCGCTGACCGCCATAGCTGCCGAGCTGGAAGACCGCCGCGGGAGTCTCGGTGGCGATGGCGAGGATCTGCGCCGTCGCATTGCCCGCCGCCGTCAGCCGCCGCGTCAGCTCCGCGACCGATGCCCCGCCCTCGGCCTTGGGAAGCACGATGCCGTCGGGGTGGGCGGAAAGGATGGCGGCCAGATCCTTCTCGCTCTCCGGCGTGTCGAGCGGGTTGATCCGTACCCAGAGGGGGACGGTAGCGTTGCGGTCGAGAAAGGCCGCGACGTGCCGCCGCGCCTCGTGCTTGGCGGCGGCGGCGACGCTGTCCTCGAGGTCGAGGATCAGCGCGTCCGCCCCGGCGCCGAGCGCCTTTTCCATCCGGTCCGGCCGGTCCCCCGGCACGAACAGCAGGGAGCGCAGCCTCAATGTCCCCGCCTCTGCATCAGCGCCGTCCGCTCGCAGGTGCAGACGATCTCGCCGCGCTGGTTGAGCATGCGGTGCTCGAAGGTGACGATGCCCGCGTCGGGCCGCGACTTCGAATCCTTGAGGCCGATCACCTCGGTCTCGGCGCGCAGGGTGTCGCCGATGAAGACCGGCTTGGGCATCCGCACCTTGTCGTAGCCGAGATTGGCGACGAGCGTGCCCAGCGTCGTATCCCCCACCGACAGCCCGACCATCAGCGCGAAGGTGAAGGTGCCGTTGACGACGACGCGGCCGAATTCGGTGGCGGCGGCATATTCGGCGTCGAGGTGCAGCGGCTGCGGATTGTGGGTCAGCGCCGAGATGAGGAGGTTGTCCGTCTCCGTCACCGTCCGGTGCGGCTGGTGCTCCAGCCGGTCGCCGATCGTCCACTGGTCGTAATAGCGGCCGGGCATCAAATCCTCCCCCATCTCGCTGGGGGAGAGGGACCATGCGAAGCATGATGGAGGGGCATGCTGCAGACGCGCCCCCCGCGGCCCCTCCACCACCGCCTGGCGGCGGCGGTCCCCCTCCCCGAGGCAAGCTCGGGGAGGATTTGAGGCGCGCTCCTCATACCTTCTCCACCCTAGCCAGCATCGTGCCCTCCGTCACCTGCGCGCCCTCGCGCGCGTCGAGTTCGGCGACAATGCCATCGAAGGGCGCGGCGAGGCTATGCTCCATCTTCATCGCTTCCAGCGTGACCAGCTTCTGGCCCTTCGAAACCGTGTCGCCCTGCCGCACGTCGACGGCGATGACGCGCCCCGGCATCGGCGACAGCAAGGTCCCGTCGGACGCCGCGCCACCCGCCGCGCAGCCGGCGGCGCCGGGCAAAGTGAAGGCAAAGGCCTGGCCGCCGGAGAAGACCAGCACCTTGTCCCCTTCCGCCGTCGCGACGCCCTCGAGCGGAGGATCGCCGGCCGTGTCGACCAGCTGTGTCGTCCCGCCGTGCGAGAGCGCGACGCTGCGATCCGGGGCGGCATTCAAACGAAAGCCCTGGAGCGAGACCCAAGGCTCGCCTTCCCCGTCGGCGCCGAAGTCCGACGCCAGCACAGCCGTCGCTGCGAGGTTCCACACCCCTTGCGGCGGCGCAGTGTCCGGCACCAGCCGGTCGATCCGCGCGGGAATGAAGCTCGTGTCGACGTCGCCGCTGCGGAAATCGGCATCGTCGGCTGCGCGGGCGAGGAAGGCGGCGTTGGTCCTTACCGGCCACACCTCGACGGCGTCGAGCGTGTCGACCAGCCGGTCGATCGCCTCCTCGCGCGTCGCGCCGCGGGCGATAAGCTTGGCGATCATCGGGTCGTAATAGGGGCTGATCCGGTCCCCCTCCTCGACCCCCGTGTCGATCCGCACCCCGCGGCCCAGCACGAAATGATCGAGCCGTCCGGTGGAGGGCAGGAATTCGTGGGCCGGATCCTCGGCATAGAGCCGTGCTTCCATGGCGTGGCCACGGATCGCGAGCTGGTCCTGGCGCAGCGGCAGCGGCTCGCCCGAGGCGACGCGCAGCTGCCATTCGACGAGGTCCTGGCCGGTAATCTCCTCGGTCACCGGATGCTCGACCTGGAGCCGCGTGTTCATCTCCATGAACCACACCCGGTCCGGCCGCAGTCCCTCGGACGCGTCGGCGATGAACTCGATCGTCCCCGCGCCGACATAGTCGACCGCCTGCGCCGCCTTGACAGCCGCGTCGCACACCGCCGCCCGCGTCGCCGCGTCCATGCCCGGCGCGGGCGCCTCCTCGATCACCTTCTGGTGGCGCCGCTGCAGCGAGCAGTCGCGCTCGAACAGGTGGACGACGTTGCCGTGGCTGTCGCCGAACACCTGCACCTCGATGTGGCGCGGCCGCTCGATATATTTCTCGATCAGCACCCGGTCGTCGCCGAACGAGGCTGCCGCCTCGCGCTTGCAGCTCGCGAGCATGTCCTGAAATTCGCCGGCCGAATTGACCCGCCGCATGCCCTTGCCGCCGCCGCCCGCCACGGCCTTGATCAGCACAGGGTAGCCGATTGCGTCCGACTCCGCCCGGAGCCGCTCCGGCGCCTGGTCGTCGCCGAGATAGCCGGGCGTCGTCGGAACCCCCGCCGCGTCCA
Organism: Allosphingosinicella sp.; assembly: GCF_036403745.1. Lineage (GTDB taxonomy): Bacteria > Pseudomonadota > Alphaproteobacteria > Sphingomonadales > Sphingomonadaceae > Allosphingosinicella. The sequence goes on along the minus strand of NZ_DASWQI010000031.1, from coordinate 55,877 downwards.
TCAGCCGCTTGGCCGCGTCCTTAAGCCCCATCGCCCGGATCGACGCCGCTTTGGGTCCCACCCAGACCAGCCCCGCCGCCTCGACGGCCTCGGCGAACTCCGCATTCTCCGACAGGAAGCCGTAGCCCGGATGAATCGCCGCGGCGCCGGTCTGCAGCGCGGCCGCGAGAATCTTCTCCCCAACGAGATAGCTCTCCCGCGCCGGCGACGCGCCGATATGCACCGCCGCATCCGCCTCCCGCACATGCAGCGCATGCCGGTCCGCATCGGAATAGACGGCGACCGTCCGCACCCCAAGCCGCCGCGCCGTCCGAACGATCCGGCACGCAATCTCGCCGCGATTGGCGATGAGGAGGGATCTGATCATTCTAAAATCCTCCCCGAGCTTGTCTCGGGGAGGGGGACCATGCGAAGCATGGTGGAGGGGCAACCGCAATGTTCAAGAACATCGCGCCGCGCGGCACTGGACGATCCGTTCGAAAGGCGCGCCGCCTCCGCCGAGAATTGAGCCTTCCGGAAGTTCTCCTCTGGCAGGTGCTTCGAGCCAGACCGGCAGGCTTGAAATTCCGACGCCAGCATCCGTCCGGCCCGTACGACCTCGACTTCTTCTGCAGCGATGCACGCCTTGCGATAGAGGTCGACGGCGAAGCCCATAAGCGGGGAAACCGTCCCGCCCGCGACGCCGCGAGAGACGGCTGGCTCACTGCTGCGGGTATCGAAACGATGCGAATCCCTGCTCGGGAGGTGCTGGCGGACCTCGATGGCGTGGTGCGCGGGATCGTGGCAGAAGCGGTCCTGCGCCTGCCCCTCCACCACCCGGCTACGCCGGGCGGTCCCCCTCCCCGAGACGAGCTCGGGGAGGATTGAGCTCCTCCGCTCCCTCACCGCTCGCAGCCTTGGGTCGTCTGGTTCCAGGTCACGTTGAGGATGCGCCATTTGCCGTCCACCCGGACGAGGTCGAAATGGTCGGTGCCGCAGTGGAGGAACTTGCCGTCCACCGTCACCCCGTAGCGGCCCCACACCATCGCCACGTCGCCGTCCACGCGCGCCAGAGGCGCGCGCATATGCTCCTCGACGATCGGCTTGTCCTTGGGCAGGTGCGCGAAAAAGTCGGCCCAAGTGAAGTGGCGGACAACACTCTTCCCGTCCTTGCCCATCGACACGGCCGTCGCCCCGCCCTCGGGCAGCGTCAGCGCCTGCATCGCCGCTGGATCCTTGCCTGTGAGGCGGCCGAGGAGTTGGTTCGCCGTCGCGAGCGCGACGGCTTCGTCGGCGGTCGGGGCGGGCGCCGCGGCGGCGGCGAGTCCGAGGATCAGTCCGAGCATCTCTCTCTCCTCACATCCGAAACAGGCCGAACTGCGCGCGCTCCGGAATGGGGGCGTTCAGGCAGGCGGAGAAGGCGAGGCCCAGCACGTCCCGCGTCTGGACCGGATCGATGATGCCGTCGTCCCACAGGCGGGCGGTGGCGTAATAGGGGTTGCCCTCGTCCTCGTAGCGCTGGCGGATCGGGGCCTTGAAGGCTTCGGCCTGTTCGGGCGTCCAGCTCTCCGCGTCCTTGTGAACCGTCGCCAGCACGCTCGCCGCCTGCTCGCCGCCCATCACGCTGATCCGGCTGTTGGGCCAGGTGAACAGGAAGCGGGGGCCGTACGCCCTCCCGTTCATCCCGTAATTGCCGGCGCCGAAGCTGCCGCCGATCAGCACGGTCACCTTCGGCACCTGCGCGGTGGCGACGGCGGTGACGAGCTTGGCGCCGTCCTTGGCGATCCCGCCCGCCTCATATTTGCCGCCGACCATGAAGCCGGAGATGTTCTGGAGGAATAGCAAGGGCGTGCGGCGCTGGCAGGCGAGCTCGATGAAGTGGGCGCCCTTCAAGGCGCTCTCGGAGAACAGGATGCCGTTGTTAGCGAGGATCGCAACCGGCATCCCCCAGATGCGGGCGAAGCCGCAGACGAGGGTCGATCCGTAGAGCGCCTTGAATTCGTGGAAATCGGAGGCGTCGACGATGCGCCCGATCACCTCGTGCACGTCATAGGGGGTGCGAACGTCGTCGGGGATGAGGCCGTAGAGATCCTCCGGGTCGAGCTTGGGCTCGGCCGGCTCGGCGAGATCGAGATCGACGGCTTTGATGGTGTTCAGGCGGGCGACGATGCTGCGCACGATCGCCAGCGCATGCTCGTCATTGTCGGCGAGATGGTCGACGACGCCGGACTTGCGCGCATGGAGGTCGCCGCCGCCGAGATTCTCTCCGCTGATCACCTCCCCCGTCGCCGCCTTCACGAGGGGCGGACCGCCGAGGAAGATCGTGCCCTGGTTGCGGACGATCACGGTCTCGTCCGACATCGCCGGGACGTAGGCGCCGCCGGCCGTGCAACTCCCCATCACGCAGGCGATCTGGGCGATGCCCTGCGCCGACATCTGCGCCTGGTTGTAGAAGATGCGGCCGAAATGCTCGCGGTCGGGGAAGACCTCCGCCTGGTGCGGCAGGTTCGCCCCACCCGAATCGACGAGGTAGATGCAGGGCAGCCGGTTCTCCCGCGCAATCTCCTGGGCGCGCAAATGCTTCTTCACCGTCAGCGGAAAATAGGCGCCGCCCTTCACGGTCGGATCGTTGGCGACGATCATGCACTCGCGGCCCGAGACGCGCCCGACGCCGGCGATTACCCCCGCCCCCGGCGCCTCCCCGCCATACATGCCGTTCGCCGCAAGCTGCCCAACTTCAAGGAACGGCGCGCCGGGATCAAGCAGTCGCGTCACCCGGTCGCGCGGCAGCAATTTGCCGCGTCCGACATGCCGCTCGCGATGCTTCTCCGAGCCGCCGAGGGACGCGATCGCGACGCAGGTGCGAAGCTCGTCGGCCAGTGCACGATTTTGCGTCGCATAGCGGCGGAAATCGTCCGAGCCGTCGTCGATCTTGCTGACGATCTGGGTCACGAATGCACCGGCTTCTTGCGGATGAGGTAGCGGTAGACGCCGATCACATTGATGAAGAACAGCACGACATTCTGCCACGCGACGCCCTTGCCGTCGTCGTTGAGGAAGCCCCAGAGGATATAGGCGATGGAGCCAGTGACGAAGAGGACGAAGGCCCATCCCGTCGGCTTGCGGCCAAGGTCGAGTGAAACGACGAGCGCGGCAATCGCGCCCGCGACGGCGCCATACCATTGGAAGGCGTTGATCAGCCCGTCGCTCATGCCCCCGCGCCGATCAGCTCGCGGCCTATCAACATTCGGCGGATTTCGTTGGTGCCGGCGCCGATGTCGAGCAATTTGGCGTCGCGCATGTAGCGCTCGACCGGCCAATCCTTGGTGTAGCCGGCGCCGCCCAGCGCCTGGATCGCCTCTAGGCTGACCTTCACGGCGCTCTCGGAGGCGAGCAGGATCGCGCCCGCCGCGTCGAAGCGCGTCGTCTTGCCCGCATCGCAATTCTTGGCGACGGTATAGACGTAGGCGCGCGCCGAGTTGAGGGCGACGTACATGTCCGCGACCTTGGCCTGCATCAGCTGGAAGGAGCCGATCGGCTGGCCGAACTGCTTCCTGTCCCGCACATAGGGCAGCACCACGTCGAGGCAGGCCTGCATGATGCCGAGCTGGATCCCGGCGAGCACGGTGCGCTCATAATCGAGCCCCGACATCAGGACGCCGACGCCGCCGTTCACCGGCCCCATCACATTCTCGTCGGGGACGAAGCAGTCGTTGAAGACGAGCTCGCCGGTGGGCGACCCACGCATCCCCATCTTGTCGAGCTTCTGCCCAAGGCTGAAGCCTTCGAACCCCTTTTCGATGAGGAAGGTGGTGATGCCGCGGCTGCCCTCGCCGGTCTTGGCATAGACGACGAGTGTGTCGGCATTGTGGGCGTTGGTGATCCAGAATTTCGTGCCGTTCAGCCGGTACCCCCCCTCGACCCGCTCCGCCTTGAGCTTCATCGACACGACGTCCGAGCCGGCCCCGGCCTCGGACATGGCGAGGGAGCCGACATGCTCGCCCGAAATCAGCCTGGGCAGGTATTTCGCCTTCTGCTCCGGGGAGGCCCAGCGGCGGATCTGGTTGATGCAAAGGTTCGAATGGGCGCCGTAGCTGAGGCCGATCGAGGCCGAGGCCCGCGCCACTTCCTCCTGCGCGACGACATGCTCGAGATAGCCGAGCCCGAGCCCGGCATAGTCTTCCTCGACGGTGATGCCGTGGAGGCCGAGCGCGCCCATTTCCGGCCACAGCTCGGTGGGGAACCAATCCTCCGCGTCGATGCGCGCGGCGAGCGGCGCGATGCGGTCGGCGGCGAAGCGGCGCGTCGTGTCGCGGATCGCGTCCGCCATCTCGCCGAGGGCGAAATCGAGCCCCGTCTCGGACATGTCTCTCTCCTGTTGGCGCGGCCCTAGCAGAGGCTTCGCGATTTGAACAAGGCGGGGCGGCCTCCTATGTGCCTCTCGAAATCCTCCCCGAGCTCGCTCGGGGAGGGGGACCATGCGCAGCATGGTGGAGGGGCGGTCCGTCCATGCCGGCCCCTCCGTCAGCGCTGCGCGCTGCCACTTCCCCGAGCAAGCTCGGGGAGGAATGAGAAAGCAGGAGCCTCCATGACCGCCGCGCACGACCCTATCGTCATCCTCTCCTACGCCCGCACCCCGATGGGGAGCTTCCAGGGCGCCCTCGCCGGCGCCACCGCCACCGAGCTCGGCGCCACCGCGGTGCGCGCCGCCGTGGAGCGGGCCGGCGTCTCGGGGGAGGATGTCGACAAGATCTTCATGGGCTGCGTCCTTCCCGCCGGCCTCGGCCAGGCGCCTGCGCGCCAGGCGGCGCTCGGCGCCGGCCTGCCGAAATCGGTCGAGGCGACGACGGTCAACAAGGTCTGCGGCTCGGGCATGCAGGCGGCGATGTTCGCCCATGACATGATCGCCGCCGGCTCGGCCGACGTGATCGTCGCCGGCGGCATGGAGTCGATGTCGAACTCCCCGTACCTCATGAAGAAGCACCGCGCCGGCGCCCGCATCGGCCACGATACGGTCTACGACCATATGATGCTCGACGGCCTCGAGGACGCCTACGATGCCGGCCGCGCGATGGGCACCTTCGCCGAGGATGCAGCGCGGGAATACCAGTTCACCCGCAGCGACCAGGACGATTACGCGATCGAATCCCTGCGCCGCGCCACCCAGGCGATCCAATCGGGCGCCTTCGACCGCGAGACCACGCCCGTCACCGTCAAGACCCGCAAGGGCGAGGACGTGGTCACCTGCGACGAGCAGCCGGGCAAGTCGAACCCGGAGAAGATCCCCGGCTTGAAGCCCGCCTTCGCCAAGGACGGTACCATCACCGCCGCCAACGCCTCGTCCATCTCCGACGGCGCCGCCGCCCTCGTGATCACACGCCAGAGCGTTGCCGACCGCCTCGGCCTCAAGCCGGTCGCCCGCATCGTCGCGCACGCCGCCCACGCCCAGGCGCCGAACCTGTTCACCAGCGCCCCCGTCCCCGCCGTCCGCAAGGCGCTGGAGAAGGCCGGCTGGGACGTCGCCGACGTCGACTTGTGGGAAGTCAACGAAGCCTTCGCCTGCGTCGCGATGATCGCGATGCGCGACCTCGGCATTCCGCGCGAGAAGCTGAACGTCCATGGCGGCGCCACCGCATTGGGCCACCCGATCGGCGCCAGCGGCGCCCGCCTCCTCGCCACCCTGCTCAGCGCGCTCCAGACCCACGGCCGGAAGAAAGGCGTCGCCACCCTCTGCATCGGCGGAGGCGAAGCGACCGCGATGGCGGTGGAGCTGGTCGACTGAGGCGCCGCGCCCGCTGCTAGGCTTCGAGCCATTCGCGGCGGGCGCGCCAGCCGAACAGCGACGCGACGGCGAAGGCGAGGCCGACGCCCGCATATTGATACATCGGTCCAGTGACCGCGAGCGTCATCGAGCCGCCGACCGAGGTCCACCGGCTGCGGTGGATTTCGATATCGACGAGGAACCACAGCGCCGAGGCGGCGACCAGCAACTCGACGAGCACGAACAGCCACGCGCCGACCGGGGACCGCCCCGCCTTGACCAGCATTGCGGCGAAAGCGGCCGCGCCGGTCAGCCAAAGCCAGAGGAAGGGCGCGCCCAGCAGTGCCTCGGGCGCGTCGCCCACCCCGCCGGACGCCACCCATCCGGTAAGCATCGCATAAGCAAGGCCCAGCCACTTGGCGCATGAAGTGGGGCGCAACGTCCGCAGCATCACGGGCGTCGTACCACGCACGACGGCAGCCCTACCAGAAGTTGCAGCGTTCCCAGGTTGTGGCCACGTCCACGCCGCCGTCGACGACATGGTAGCGTTCGTGGGCGGCAGCGGTCATGCAGGCGTGGTTGGGGAGGATGCGGACCTGGCTGCCGATGGGCAGGCGCGCAAAGTCCGCCTCGCCGGCGGGGACGAGGCCGTGCTCCTGGTTGACGGAGGCGACGGCGAGGCGGAGGGGCGTGCCGGTGCCGGCGTCGACGAGGCGTCCGTAGCCGCCGCTCTGTCCGGCATCCTTCGACAAAGCCAGGCCGCCGGCGTCGAGCAGGATCGTGCCGAGGTCTCGGCGGTGGCCGATCACCGTCGCCAAAACGGAGAGGGCGATCTCCTCCTCGCCGCAGACGCCCAAGCGGGCCATCACAAGGTCCATGAACATGTAGACGCCCGCGCGCACTTCGGTGACGCCGTCGAGCCGCTCGGCGAACAAGGCGGTGGGCGTCGAACCGACGCTGACGACGGGCGCCGGGAGGCCCGCCGCGCGCAACGCCTCGGCCGCCGCGACGGCGCCCGCGCGCTCCTGCTCCGCCAACGCCTGGATGGCCTCGGCGGAACCGCAGCCGTAGGACAGGCCGGCATGGGTCATTACCCCACGAAGCTCCGTACCCGGCGCGGCATGGAGGCGGCGGCCGATCTCGATGAGGCGCGGATCGTCGGGGCGGACCCCCGCTCGGCCCCCGTCTGTGTCGACTTCGATCAGCACGCCGAAGGTGGCGCCGAGCGCCGCCGCGCGCTCCGCCACCGCGCCCGCCATTTCGAGGCTGTCGAGGATCACGGTGATCTGCGCACCGCGGCGCTGCAGGTCGGCGACGTGCGCCAGCTTTCCCGGCACGATTCCGACCGCGTAGAGGATGTCGGTGAAGCCGTGCTCCAGGAAATGCTCGGCCTCCTTCAGCGTCGAGACGGTGATGCCGCCCGGCTGCCCCGCGACCGCGAGCCGCACCGCTTCGACCGACTTCGCGGTCTTGACGTGTGGCCGCAACGGCACGCCGAGCGCCGCCAGCCGGTCGCGCATCCTCTCGATGTTGCGGGCGAGGCGCGGACGGTCGAGCACCAGAGCGGGGGTTTCGAGGCCGGTCAGAAGCATGGCACCGCTATAGCGCAGGAGGCGGCACGCTCCGCAACCGGCCTGACCTGGTCACGGACAAATCGGCGCCGCTTTCCTCCCCGGGCGCCCCCCGCTAAAGCTGCGCCACGAGACGAAGGGGGTCGGCGATGCGCAAGGAGCCGCTGAAGCGGGTCGACAAGCTGCCGTGCGCATGACCCGATGGCGCGCCCGGCGCTCGGCCGGGAGGGCGGTGATTCTCCTGCTGCTCGGCCTCCTCGTCAGCTGGGGGCTCGGCGAGGCATTGGTCTGGCCGACGCCCTCCGCGGTGCCGGCGGCGGCCGCGCCGGCCGTCGATGTCCGCCTCCGTTCGACCGACGGCCTGGCACTCGCGGCGACCTATCGGCCGGGACGCACCCGCGCGGCACCGGCGGTGCTGCTCCTCCACGGCAACGGCGCCTCGCGCGCGGCCATGGCGGCGACGGCGCAAGTACTGGCCGAGCAGGGTTATGCGACGCTGGCGATCGACTTTCGCGGTCACGGAGAATCGCAGTCCGCCCGCCACAGCTTCGGGCTTTACGAAAGCCGGGACGCGGAGGCGGGCCTGAGGTGGCTGAGGGCGCACCAGCGCGGTGCGAAGGTCGCGGTGATCGGCCTCTCGCTCGGCGGGGCGGCGGCTTTGCTGGGCGCGAACGGCCCGCTGCCCGCCGACGCCTTGGTCGTCGAGGCCGTCTATCCGGACATCCGCCACGCTATCCGCAACCGCATCGCCGCCTTCACCACGATCGGTCCGGCCTCCCTACTCGAGCCGCTGCTCAGCCTGCAGTCGCGGCCGCGGCTGGGGGTCTGGCCCTCGCAGTTGTCCCCGCTGAACGCCGCCCGTCGCTATCCCGGCCCGGTGCTCGTCATCGGCGGCGGCGCCGACCGCTACACTCCGCCGGACGAGACACGTAGCCTCTACGCCGCCTTCCCCGGACCAAAGCGCCTGTGGTACATGGCCGGCCGCGTCCATGCCGGCGTCGGCGACATCTCCGAGGCCGCCTACCGCGCGCAACTCCTCGCCTTCCTCGCCGCCACCCTCGGCACCCCATGAGCGGCTATTCGAAGCCCCCGCTGGCGCTGCGGCTCGGCATCCTCGCGGCCATCCTCCTCCTGCTGCTCGCCCTCCCCTCGGCCGCTTTATTGTGGATGACGGCGGTGCCCGGGAGGAGTTGGGAGGGGCCCCTCCCGCCGCCGACAGCCCCGGAGACGGCGCTGGCGGCACGGCTCGAGCGGCACGTCCGCGCCATCGCCAGCGTACCGCACAATGTCGGCCATCCCGAAGCGCTCGCCCGCTCCGCCGCCTGGATCGAAGGGAACCTCAAGGGGCTCGGCTACCAGGTGACGAGCCAACAGGTGGACGACGTAAACGGCGTCCCCGTCGCCAATCTCGAGGCCGTCGTCCCGCCCGCGGACCAGAAGTCCCCGTCCCTGGTCGTCGGCGCCCACTATGACAGCGTCGGCGACGCGCCGGGGGCGAACGACAACGGCACCGGCGTGGCGGCACTCCTCGAAATCGCTCGCGCCCTCGCGCCGCTGCGGGACCGGGCGGGCCTGCGCGTGCGGCTCGTCTTCTTCGTGAATGAGGAGCCGCCCTTCTTCAAGACCGGCCGGATGGGCAGCCTGGTCTATGCCCGCCGCCTCCGGGCTTCGGGCGAGCGCGTCCAGGCGATGCTGTCGCTCGAGACGCTCGGCTTCTATAGCGACGCGCCGGGCAGCCAGCATTATCCCTGGCCGCTGGGGATGCTCTATCCCGCGACCGGCAATTTCGTCGCCTTCGTCGGCACGGTCGGAGCGCGGCCGCTGGTGCGGCGGGCAGTAGGGACCTTCCGCGCCCAGACCCGCTTCCCCAGCGTCGGGGGCACCGCCCCGGCGTTCGTCTCGGGAATCGACTGGTCGGACCATTGGGCTTTCGGCGAGCAGGGCGTCCCGGCCCTGATGGTCACCGACACGGCGCCGTTCCGCTACCCTTATTACCACAGCGCGCAGGACACGCCCGACAAGGTCGACTATCCCCGCCTCGCGCGGGTCACGGCGGGGCTGGCCCGGCTGGTCGCGAGCTGGGCGACGATTTCGAGCCGTCCCCGGTGACGCCAGCATCTTGACTCGTCCCGCCGTGCCACCTATCTGCCGCTCATCCCGATAACCGGTCGTCCGGCGGCGCTCCCGTGCGCTTGCCGTTTTTGTCCGTGTTCGGGCTTTGACGCTTTGAGATGGGAAGGTGGCCAGCCTTCCCGTGGAGCAGGAGAGAGTTTCAGGATGGCACGTATTGCGGGGGTTAACATCCCGACCAACAAGCGCGTCGAGATCGCGCTGACCTACATTCACGGCATTGGGCGCACCAAGGCGAAGGAAATCACCACCAAGCTCGGCATCGAGCCGCAGCGGCGGGTGCAGGACCTCACCGACCAGGAAGTGCTCCACATCCGCGAGATGATCGACGCCGGCTTCACCGTCGAGGGCGACCTCCGGCGCGAAGTGGCGATGAACATCAAGCGCCTGATGGACCTCGCCTCGTACCGCGGCCTGCGCCACCGGCGCGGCCTCCCGGTTCGCGGCCAGCGCACGCACACCAATGCGCGCACCCGCAAGGGCAAGGCCAAGCCGATCGCGGGCAAGAAGAAGTAAGCGCCACGCGCCCTTCTTCTCCGCCGGAGGCAGGCACGAGACCTCCTCCGCGCCAGCAACAGATTTTGTAGGGATTTCACTCAATGGCACGCGAACCCCAGCGCATCCGCCGCCGCGAGCGCAAGAACATCACGGCCGGCGTGGCGCACGTCAACGCCAGCTTCAACAACACGATGATCACCATCACCGACGCGCAGGGCAATGCCATCGCCTGGTCGTCGGCCGGCATGATGGGCTTCAAGGGCAGCCGCAAGTCGACGCCCTACGCCGCCCAGGTCGCCGCCGAGGATGCGGGCAAGAAGGCCGCCGAGCATGGCGTTCGCACCCTCGAGGTGGAAGTGAAGGGCCCCGGCTCCGGCCGCGAGAGCGCGCTCCGGGCGCTGCAGGCCGTCGGCTTCCAGATCACCTCGATCCGCGACGTGACCCCGATCCCGCACAACGGCGTCCGCCCGTCCAAGCGCCGCCGCGTCTAATTCGAGGGGACACGCTCTTGCGTGTCCCCGCCACCGCAGAACGGGGACACGCAATAGCGTGTCCCCGCCGATACCGGGAGGGACGCCTCCCCATGAAAGCCAGAGGAAGCACATGGCCGTCAACGCAAAGAACTGGCAGGAAATGAAGAAGCCCAACGCCCTCGAGAAGAAGACCGCCGGCGGCGACGCGCGCCGCCGCGCGACCTTCGTCGCCGAGCCCTTGGAGCGCGGGTTCGGCCTGACGCTCGGCAACTCGCTGCGCCGCGTGCTGCTGTCGTCGCTGCAGGGCGCCGCCGTCACCTCGATCCGCATCGAAGGCGTGCTGCACGAGTTCAGCAGCCTGGCCGGCGTCCGCGAGGACATGACCGACCTCGTCTTGAACGTGAAGCAGATCGCGCTGCGCATGGAGGGCGACACCGCCAAGCGCCTGCAGCTTTCGGCGACGGGCCCCGGCGAAGTCACCGCCGCGCAGATCGCCACGTCCGGCGACATCGAGGTGATGAACCCGAACCTGGTCCTGTGCCACCTGGACGAGGGCGCGACGCTCAACATGGAGCTGACCGCCGAGGCGGGTAAGGGCTACGTCCCCGCCGCCGCCAACCGCCCGGCCGACGCGCCGATCGGCCTCATCCCGGTCGACGCGCTCTACAGCCCGGTCCGCCAGGTCAGCTACAAGGTCGAGAACACCCGCGTCGGGCAGGAGCTCGACTACGACAAGCTGACCCTGACCATCGACACCGACGGCACCGTCACCCCGGACGACGCGCTCGCCTACGCGGCGCGCATCCTCCAGGACCAGCTCCAGCTGTTCGTCCACTTCGACGACGGCATGGCGATGGTGAGCGCGCCCTCGCACGGCATGTCGTCGGTCTCCGCCGCCGACGCCGACCACGACGCCAACCAGCTCAACCGCTACCTCTTGAAGAAGGTGGACGAGCTGGAGCTGTCGGTCCGGAGCGCCAACTGCCTCAAGAACGACAACATCATCTACATCGGCGATCTGGTGCAGAAGACCGAAGCGGAGATGCTGAGGACGCCGAACTTCGGGCGCAAGAGCCTGAACGAGATCAAGGAAGTGCTGTCGAGCATGGGGCTGCGGCTGGGGATGGACATCCCGGGCTGGCCGCCGGAGAATATCGAGGAAATGGCGAAAAAGCTGGAGCAGGAGCTGCTGGGCTGACGCCATACGTCGCAAAGTGGTACTTCGCGCCGGTTGAGCGACAGGAAGGGCCGTCCCGTAAGGGGCGGCCCTTTTCTATTGCGCGCGTGCGACAGGAATGGGTACGCGCGGGGACTAGTGCGGCATGGCGCGTGGGGAAAAGCTGCTTCAGCGAATGCGGGACAACCCGCACGACTGGCGGATCCAGGATGTGGAGGCGCTTTGCCTGTGGCTTGATCTGGCCTTCGAGCGTCCCCGCGGTGGCTCCCACTACGGTGTCAGCGACCCGACGCAGCGGCATCACGTGACCGTCCCTTTCAGGAGACCAATCAAAGGCGTATATATCCGTCAGCTCGTTCGGTTCGTGGATGCGGTCCGGGCAGCGAGAGAGGATCGGACGTGACCGACTGCCTGGGCGCCTACAAGATCGTGATCGAGCCGCTGTCGGAGGAGGACGGCGGCGGATTCCTGGCGACGGTGCCCGAGCTTCCCGGCTGCATGTCGGACGGGGAGACGCGGGGAGAGGCCCTCCATAATGTCGAGGACGCGATCGCCACCTGGCTCTATTGCGCCGAGAAAATGGGCCAGGATATCCCGGAGCCGCAGGTGCATCGCTCCGCGGCCTGAGGAGCCGAGATTAAGCTGCATTATTATCCGGAGACCGACAGCCTCTATATCGAGTTGCGCGCTGAGCCTGGGGCGGAGACGCGCGAGGTGGCGCCTGGGGTCGATGCGGACTTCGGTGCGGACGGGATGATCGTCGGCCTCGATATCGACGGGGCGAGCAAGCTCGATCTTTCTTCGCTGGGCGATCGATGTGCCGCTGTCGGCGCTGAAGGCGGCGTAACTGCGCCGCGTGCAAGCTACCGATGAGCCGCAGTCGGAGTAGGACGGTAGAGAGTTGACCGCGGAGTTCCTTTGAATAGGTTGGCGCTGTGACCGAGGAGGGGCCTTGTCAGCGAGAGTGCGCTCTTCCGTGGGGCGCGGTTGCCACGCTTGAGCGTCCCGATGGCACTTTTGTGCTGCACCGCCGTAGCTTTGAGGACTGCGTTCGCCGTTTTCTGGAATTCGCGCAGAGCACCAGGCGGGCCCTGAGCATCCATTCCGGGGACGACATCGGCGGCAAGCGATATGGGCCTTACGTTCTCTCTGGGGTCGAGGTCGAGAGGATCGCGCGGCACCTTCCGGTTCGAACGGACCGTTCAGATAATGTGATTCCCTTTCGCCGCACTTGATCGCGCCTCGTGTGGCCTCAGGTCGCGTCTCGCAGCGCGAGGCCCCACACCTAGGTAATTCCCCATCCGCAAGCGCTACGGCTCAGGGCGAGCATAGAAACTTGACCTAAGCCTTCAGTCCACCGCGAGGCGCGCAATCTTCGCCAACAACCGGCGGAGCTGATGGGACAGGCGTAACAAAGGCATTGCAGCTTGAGCAGATAGTTCAATTTGGCAGATTGTCATTCTGCGGAGACCGCTCCCGTGGAGAGCTGCCCGTCGATGCTTGACATAGACGGTTCTGTCGTCATCCTACCGGGATGCCGGGCCACTGGGTCACGATCTCCAGTCTCATCGCCTTTATTTTTGCGGCGAGTGGTTTCGTCTCGCTCGCTTTGCGCTGGAGAGGATTGCGACGGCGGGCGAGGCGAAGCTTGGACACGAACCTAGAACCACCGTCATTTCGGAAAACGAAGCGACGTCGCAGCTCGCAAGGAGCAAAGCCTTCGCAACTAGACGTGAGTTTCATTTCTCGTTCCGTGCGGGAGAGCGCTCTAATCTACGAGAAGCTCCCTGAATGGCTGACTTCCTCGAAACGGGAGGAAGGACGATCTTTGGATCCACCCAAGCATCACGAGTATCGCGTGTGGTTTGCGACTAACAGGAGGCCCAAGGATGCCGACGAAGTTGGAAAGGGGTTCTCTGCTGCAAGGGATAAGCATCTCTACCTTGGCTGTTGCGACGTGCAGGTCCCAGAGTCCCACCGAATTGGTTCGGTAGGATCGTCGGCGCTCCATCGCCTTCTCACCTGGAACGATGATCGTCTTCGCATCAGGCGGATCACTCCCCTTGTGGAGGATCGATTCTGGGATAGCGTTGCGCGTCAGCTACGGGAAATCGAGCCAGGTGGTCGACACGCCGTCGTATTCATTCATGGGTACAACGTCTCGTTTGATGAGGCAGCAGTCCGTGCCGCTCAGATCGGTGTCGATCTGGGAATAGGCACAATGGCATTTTTCAGTTGGCCGTCGCGAGGCGCACGAACGCGTCGAGCCTACCAGTCCGACGGGCAGACGATCGCGGCTAGCGAGGGAGCAATCGCGGATTTTCTCGTCGACTTTTCAAGGCGAAGCGGGGCAGACGCCGTCCATCTGATCGTTCACAGTCTAGGTAACCAAGGGGTTTTGGGTGTTATGAACCGGATTGTCGCCGATGCCGAGCGGCGCACATGTTGTAGATTTGGTCAAATCATTCTTGCTGCCGCGGATGTGGATGCCGATACGTTTGCGTCCTTAGCTGATGCGTATCGGCAGCTATCTGTTAGGACGACGTTGTATGTATCTCGACGTGATCTTGCACTTCAAGTATCCGCTTGGTTCTCAGAGTATCCCCGGGTTGGTCTATATCCACCGGTAAGTGTGTTTAATGGCATTGACACCATTTGTGTCTCCGATGTTGACCTGACTTGGCTGGGACATGGCTATGTAGCTGAAGCAAGAGATGTCCTCCAGGACATGCATCGGCTTATCTTCAGTGGAGCCCATCCACCACGCTTCGGGATGAAGGCAAGGAAGAACGACGAGGGCCTTATGTATTGGGAGGTCTCCGGCTAGCGATTGTCAAGCCTTGAGCTCTCAAGACGAGGGCCGGGTCAGTGGCGTTGATTCTCCGGGCGATATGGTCGGCGCGTTGCATGCCCTGAAGAGCGAGGAGCCACGTTCGGTTGCCGTGAGCTCCGCGGCCGCAGTCCACGACTCGCGACCCAGAAACTCTGCTTCTCGGTGAATGAGATCGAATCGGCGCTCTATTACGCCAAGAGACATCAAATGCTCGATCGACAGCCAACTGGCTTCACCCAACTCATCCTTGGCGCGTCGCCAAAGGTCGTACTCGGGGAAGGAGGGGTGTTTCTCAGGGTCATCACGCGAAAAGAACCAGTGGAAAGCCTTCGCGTCGGATGGGGTGAAGTGCGTGAGAATCTGCAGGTGGCGACGGTCTGAAGCATCCTCATCGCCGGAGGCCGCGCGTGCTAGAAGCCGCGCGAAGAGTACCTGAATTTCTTCTTCGTCCTGCTTTGTCGCCTCCTCGAACCAAGCCAGGGCATAGCGCTCCGGGATCTGAGCGTGCCTGAGCCTCAGACCCATGGTTTCAAGCTCAGCGGTCACTGCCCTTTGAAGTGAGGCAGCATTTTTCACACGCCATACAGCCACTCTATCGCCGATGAGGGCGCACCAAGCATCGGTGAGGGTGTTGCCGAATGGCGCAAGCGCCTGACGCGCGGTTTGCACGATGCTTGTTACATCTAAGGGCATCACTCACATTCCTACGACGGAAACCCTGTACGGTCACTGAGTCGGCGTCACGGTGCTTGGCGGCTGCTCTGGACCGTTGCTGAGCGGATTAAAGGCAGCCTCACGCCGCCTCGCTGCGCCGCAGCGGATAGGGCCGGACCAGCACCTCCGCCGGCAGGCCCAGGTTCGCCTGCAGCCGCCGGATCATCTCCAGCGTCAGCGGGCGTTTGCGGGAGAGGATTTCGGAGACCCGGCCGCGGCTGCCGATCATCGGCTCGAGCGCGGCGCGGTCGAGGCCCCTTTGCTCCATCACGAAATCGAGGAGCGAAATGGGGTCCGGCGCCTCGATCGCGTGGTGCTCGGCCTCCCACGCCTCGACGAGCGTAACGAGGACGTCGAGCCGGTCGCCTTCCGGGGTGCCGGGCTTTGCCGTCATCAGGCGCTCGACTTCCGCCAGCGCGACCTCATGATCCTGCGCGGTGCGAATGGGGCTCACTTCGACCATGGTCATATTTCCTCGATGTTCAGCCGATCATATTCCGCGTGGGTTCCGACGAAGCACACGTAGACGGTGTAGAAGTCGTAATTGATCCACGCGACGAGCCGGTACTTGTTCCCGGCGATGTTGAAGACCACCCGCTCGCCGACGGCGCTGGCGCTGCCGAACTGCGCCTTCAGCTCGGCGAAATGGCTCCATGAGGCCTCCTTCACGACCGCATACCAGGCCTTGAGCGGCTGTTCGCTCTCGGCGCGACCGGGAATCTCCCAATGGTCGCGCAGCCGCTTCAACGCGATGACCCGCATCTCAATTGTGTACCATGATCCCAAATTGGGAGCAATGTCCGATTCGCGGTTCGACGAGTCGACGGAGGCAGGTGGCATGTACTTGCTGCGGAGGATCTGGCACGCCAACCGGGACTGAGGGTGCCAGGACTGCCGGTGCCAGGCCAGGACTGCCGGTGCCGGACTGCCGGTGCCAGGCACGTGCCAGGCACGTGCCTGGCACGTGCCTGGCACCACACGCAGGCGAGCCGCATGCGCCGCCGCGCCGAGTCGGTATCTGAACCCGCGGAATTCCGCCAGAAATAGGAATTATTCCTATTTGGCACTTTGCGCTTGACATTCCCCTTAGCTTGTGGAACATATAGGGGGCGGATGGGACTCGCTCCCGGAGCACTGAAGGGTCGGCTGCTTCGTTGCGTTTGCCGCGGGGCGGGCCGGCTTCTTTGCGTCCGGGGCGCGGGCAGGTGACGAGAGGAGGCTGCGGTGGGGCGGCGGGCTAGGGCGGGGTGGCGGAAGGACTTTTTGAAGGCGCTGGCGCGGACCGGGAATGCGGGGTGGGCGGCGCGCCGGGCTGGGGTGGACAAGCAGACGGCCTACACGCTTCGGCAGCGGGATTGGGGGTTTGCGGTCGAGTGGCGGTGGGCGAAGCTGTTTGCCGACGGGCGGGTGCGCGGGGACGGGGTCGGGAACGGGCGTTTCGAGATGTGCTGGACGCGGAAGATCGCGCGCCACGGGGGCTGTCCGCCTGGGTCTGCCGCCCCGCTGCCGAATACCCCTCCACCAGGCAGAGCCTGGTCATGCTCGGGTGCAGACGGCCCCCGGCCGTCCGGAGCCCGTCCGGGGGACGGGCGGCCCGAGCATTCCCCACCTGGCGATGGGGAGGCACAACGAAGCCCGTTCGTCCTGCGCTTCAACAAAAGGGAGGGGGCGCAGCTGGTGCGGGCGGGGAAAGGGCGGTGGTCGGAGCGGACGCGGGGGCTGTTTCGCGCCGGGCTCGCGGAAACCGGCAACGTGCGGGCGGCGGCGGCGCTCGCCGGCATCTCCACGACGGCGCTCTACCGGCGGCGCAAGCTTTATCCGATGACCGAGGCCGAGTGGGATGCGGCGCGGGAGACGGGCTGCCGGAACGTGTCGCTCCTCCTCATCGAGGCGGCGGAGGCGGCGCTCGACCCGGCCATTGCGGCGGAGGCGAAGGCGAACCTGCCCGAGCTGTCGGTGGCGGACGCGATCGCGGTGCTGCGGCTCCACCGATTCAATGAGGCGGGGGCGCCGACCCATGTGGGCGAGCGGAACGCGTCCCGGGCGCGGGGGCAGGCCGTCGAGGACATGCCGATCGAGGCGGTGCGCGCGGAGATATTGCGGCGCGTCGAGGCGATCCGCGTGCATGAGGCGCGGGAGGAGGCGGAGGACGACAGTGAGGCAACCGTCCCCGAAGAAGAGGGGCAGTTACATAACTTTTCCCGGACGGAAGAGGCCGAGGATCATGCGCAAATCCGCGCAGGCCTCGACCGGTCATCCCTCCACCCCCTTCGCCCCGCGGCTGCTGCGCAGCCGGTTCCTGCCTTCGACATGTCCCCCGGACATGCCGAGCCGCCTGCACCCCCCTCCCCATCTGGCGATGGGGAGGCAGAATGACGGCGGCGCGGGCGGACTTTGTGCGGGCGCTTGCGGGGCTGCCCACCGGCGAGGCCGAGGCGCTGCTGGAGGCGCTCGGCGAGGCGGAGCTGCGGCGGATGTTCGTCGACTGGCGGGCGTGGGCGCATGGCGGGCAGGCCGCGCCCGACGGCGATTGGCGGGTGTGGGTGATGCTGGCCGGACGCGGCTTCGGGAAGACGCGGGCGGGGGCGCAGTGGGTGGAGGCGTTCGCGCGCGCCAATCCCGGCGCCGCGATCGCGCTGGTGGCGGCCAATGTCGACGAGGCGCGGCGGGTGATGATCGAGGGGCGCAGCGGCCTGCTCGCGCTGCCGCGGGTCGGGCCGCCGCCAAAGTGGCAGCCGAGCCTCAGGCGGCTGCGGTTTGCGAGCGGCGCGGAGGCGAATATCTATTCGGGCGCGGACCCGGAGGGGCTGCGCGGGCCCGAGCATCATCTCGCCTGGTGCGACGAGCTCGCGAAATGGCGCCGGCCCCAGGAGACGTGGGACAATCTCCAGCTCGGCCTCCGCTGCGGGACGCGGCCCCGCACCCTGGTGACGACGACGCCGCGCGGGGTGGCGGCGCTCGGCGCGATCCTCGGCGAGGAGGGGGTGGTGCGGACCGGCGGCGGCACGGCGGACAATCCCTTCCTGGCGCGGGCGGCGGTGGCGGCGCTGCAGCGGATGCACGGCGGCACCCGGCTCGGGCGGCAGGAGCTGGAGGGGGAGTGGATCGAAGCGGTGGACGGCGCGCTGTGGCCGCCCGAGCTCATCGCGGCGTCGCGGGCGGAGGCGCCGGTGGCGCGCGAACGGCTTGTCCAGGTCGCGGTGGGGGTGGACCCGCCGGCGGGGGAGGATGGCGCGGCCTGCGGTATCGTCGTGTGCGGGCTCGATATTGAGGGGAATGGCTATGTCCTCGCCGATCACAGCGTCGGCGGGCTCTCGCCGGAAGGGTGGGCGCGCAAGGTCGCGGCGGCGGCGGAGGCGCATGGAGCGACGCGGGTGGTGGCGGAGGTGAACAATGGCGGGGCGATGGTCGAGGCGGTGCTTCGCGGGGCGGGGCTGCGGATCAAGGTGCGGTCCGTCCATGCCAGCGAGGGCAAGGCGGCGCGGGCGGCGCCGGTCGCGGCCTTGTTCGAGAGCAAGCGGGCGACATTCGCGGGCGCCTTTCCCGCGCTGGAGGCGGAGCTGGCGCGCCTCACCTGGCGCGGCACCTATGAAGGGCGCGGATCGCCGGACCGCGCCGATGCGATGGTGTGGGCCATGAGCGACCTCATGCTCGCCAAGCCACGCGCGGAGCCGCGGATCCGCAGCCTTTGAGGCGGCGACCGAGGCCCGCAGGACCGCGCTCCTGGAGAACGCGCGGCAAGAGATCGGATGATGGCGGTTTGCTTCCACCGATTGCGGAGCTTCCGGTTCGTGCTAGCGTGACGGGATGGGAAACGAGGATCCGTGGTTCGTGCTGGTCGGAGGAGCGATTGCGCTTCTGATCGTCGCCGCTGTCCTGTTCATCCCGATTAAGATCGTTCAGCTGATTGCCCGGCGGCGGCGCAGCGACGATCGCAATTGAGCGTCGGCTTGCCCGCCGTTGCGAACACTCGGATGATGGCGGCGAGGTAACGGCATGGGCGCGGCCGATCAGAGAGTGAGGATGACGTGGCCGCCAGTGCCTGTCCTGGCGGTGATCGTCGGTCTCCTGGTGCTAGTTCCGCTGGGCTCATGGCTGCTCGTCGCTTTGCGCGACTGGGGGTATGGCGGCTCGCCTGCCGCCGTGCTGGACGGGCCGTATTTGTGGGGCGTGCTGCTGCTCCGTCTCGCGGGGGCAGTGCTTCTGGCCCTCCTCCTCGTGTTCGTCAGGAAGCCGGCGAGCGTGTGGATCGCGGTGACGAGCCTGTGGCTGGCGGGACCTCCGCTGCAGATGCTCCTGACAGGAATTGTCTTATTGTCCGCAAGCGCCGGGCAGCAATCCCTGCCGCCCTTCCCGCTCCGCCTGCTGCTGTGGTGGAGCATCGGGCCGGCGGTCGCGACCTTGTGCCTGCTGGGATTTCGATCGTCGCGGAAGGCCTACGGGATTTCCTCGAACCCGTGAATAGGTCCGCTTCCGCTTTGGGTGGAAGGCGGGCGCCCAGTGGCTTACCCTGCGGGCCATGAGCGCGGATACCGTCACCTTATGGCGGCCGGTCGGGCCGGCCGAATTGCGCCTCATCGAGGAGGCGGGGATGGCGGCGTTCCCACCGCGCCTCCCCGGGCAGCCGATCTTCTACCCGGTCACCACCGAGGACTATGCGGTGAAGATCGCGCGCGACTGGAATGTCCCGCAAAGCGGCTCGGGCTTCGTCACGCGGTTTCGGGTGCGGCGCGACTATCTGGCCGGCTACGACGTGCAGGACGCTGGCGGCAGGGCGCACCGGGAATATTGGATACCGGCCGAGGAGATGGACGCCTTCAACGCCGAGATCGTCGGCCCGATCGAAGTGGTGCGCGCGTTTCCGTGAACGTCCGCGGTGGCCGGCAAGAGGAACCTCAGCCCACCGCCTCACGCAAAGGGGTCGAACCAGCGGTCGGTGGGCTGTCCTCGCACAAGCAGGGCGATTTGAGCCATGCCCCCCAGCGCGAAGGCTGCGATCAGGAGCAAAGTCGCCGGCAGGCGGTGAATGGAATTGGCGGCGATCAAGGTCATGACCAGCAGCGGGACATTGACCGTCACCAACAGCCGGTCGCCAGGTAGCAATTCCCAGCCGGGCAGCCTCGACGAGCGGCCTTTCTCCCGAGCTTGCGTCCGCCGCCGGGCATTCAAGGCGGAAACCGCGCGTTGAAAGCGCTGGTCGGAAACGCAGACCAGGAACATTGCGGCGGCGGCCGCGCCCACGACCATCGCAGCGATGCCGATCAGGCGATCGTCGACAGCATCCAGAAACAGGTTCGCCACGGCAAGAAAGAGCGACCCGACCCCGACGGCGGCGATGGGCAGCCGCAGACGCATGGCAAGCCGCGTCGCAAGAACATCAGTTCCCATCCAACCAAGCTGCTCGAAAGGCAGCGCGTCCGCAACGGGGGCAGCCAACTACATGAGCATCCGGCCGCCCCATGCCCAGACGATCGCGCCTAAGGCGATGACGAGAAGGACGCATGCCCCAGAGGTGAAAAGCGGCCGGGCCCGGTTCGTCGCTGCGGCTTTCCAGGCGAAACAGGCACCGACCGCGAGCGGCAACGGCGCCGCCACGAGAGCGGCAGCGCTCCACTTTGCAGGCGCTTCGAGGTCGAGCCACCCCAGGCCGACATAAGCCCCCAGAGCCGCCGGAATGAGGGCGATGGTACACAGGCCGCACATCAGCCGGGCGGACAGTCGCAGCATTGGCCTCCCATAGCGGTTCCTTGGCCGCCCCATTGCGGAAACTTCGCCGGCGTGGGACTTCTTTTCGCAACGGGATGCGGGGAACGCCGACGTGATGGGCAAGGATGTCATGTCTGGAGACGCCGCGGCGCGCGAGGCACTTCCTGCCGCGCCTTCATGGGAGGAGGCACGGGAGATGATGGGCCAGGCCGACATCGTCTCTTTCCTGGCCGCGCACGGAGTCGAGCCGCTCGGCGAATGGCGGCCGGGAGAGCCGTTATTGTATGTCGTCGAGGACGGGTATCGCACCGACACCCACCATTATGGCGACATGCCGCGCCGGCTGCGTCCGAGCGTCGCGCGCCTCGACAATCCCGACAGCGTTCAGTCGCGGGACCGCGCGGTCGACAGGCACGGCGTGTGGACGGAGGTGTTCAAGATCGTCAACGAGAGCGGCGGCCAGGTCGACTATTATGCGATCGATCCGGACACCCATGCCGTGACGTTCATAAGGTCCAGCGCGTCGAAGCGCGACAAGACCTATCCTTATGTGGCGCCGGGAAACCTGTTGTTCCGCGCCAGCGACGAGCTGTTTCCGAAGTCGGTGACCCGCTAGGCCGCGCGCCGTCAGCCCCGCGAGAGGCCGCACGTCAGGACTTGAAACAATGCGCCCGGTGCCACGCCAGATAGGCGGGGTGCGGCCTGTGCGCCGGGTTGGCCGGCACCGCCGCCCGGCGCGTCTTGTTCACCAGCCCCCAGACGCTCTCCGCATCGTTGACCTGCCGCGACACCAGCACCTCCAGATCGTCGAAGAGACTGATGAGGCCGCGGTCGAACATCCAGTGCGCGGTGCCGGAGAGGGCGATGCCGTTGGTGACGTGATCGGGCCCGTTCGCTTCCACAGGCTTGATGTGCGCGGCGTGGACTTCGGCGCGGCCGCCGCCGTTGATGAACTTGAGGCCGGTCACGGCGCAGCGGCAATCGTAGGCGTCGAGGATGACCCTGCGGAAGACGCGGTCCCGCACGGCGCGGTTGGTGAAGGCGGCCACCCGCTCGCGTTCCTGGTCGAACAGGAAGGGCGTACGGTCCTCCGCCACACGGCTGATCGCCGGTACGTCGGCGCGGGGAAGGATGGGCTCCTCGTCGGGGATGCCGCGCTCGAGGATGCGGTTGAAGTCCTCGATCGAGATCGGACGCACCGCCGCCTGGGCGCGGCCCGAAATGCGGCCCTGCTCGTTGAGGACGCCCCGTTCGACCACGCCGTCTCGGTCGGAGAAGGGCACCGCTCGCTCGAAGGGAAGGTAGCTGCCCGGCTCGATCAGCGCGACATGCATTCCCGGCGCGGCGGGATCGGGGATGATGCGCTCTACGCGGGCGATCGCGTAATAGCCCTTCGCGGTTGGTCCGCGGCGGGGCTCGTAATAGACGATCCAGTCGCCGACGAACTGCCCCGCGCGGCTGAGATATTGCTGCGGGAACTGGTACCGTTCGGCTGGCCGGTCGTCGTAACGAGAGTCCTCGCGATGCAGGAAACGCCTCTCGTCACACCCTCTCCTTCGCACTGGGAAGAAGAGGCTAGCACAGCGTCCCAGGCGGGCAACGTCTTTCCCGGCCGCGGTCAGCCCCGCAGCATCTGCCAGAGGCAGCCCACGCCGATGAAGGTCGATACGGCGATGAAGGCGCCGAGCGTCCAGCGCAGGGTGGTGCCCGGCTCCTCGAGACGAGACCACAGGACGATGGTGCCGGCGACGGCGGCGAGTTGAAGGATGCCGCGGACCGCGAGGGCGATGGGGGTGCCGCCGAGAGGGAGGTAGAATAGGAACGCCACAGCGATGGCCGCGACGACGCCCGCGAAGGTGCCGACGTCGGTGCGGATCGGCCAAAGGATGTCGTCGTCGTCTCTCATTGGGTCGGCGTTTCGTTAGTCCGTGGCGTGGGCGCGTCCGTGGCCATGTGCGGACGATGGCGTGCCGCAGCCGGGGCCGCAAGCGCGCGGCGTGCGGGCGGCTTTCGTCAGGCTCTGGCGGGTGGAACGGCACGGCCCTATTACCGACGCCGAACGAGGTTGGAGGGCGGGAATGCGGAAGCTTTCAGGATTTGTGCTGGTCGGCGTTGCGGGGCTGCTGGCGGGGGGAAGCGCGCTGGCGGCGCCGGCTGCGGGGGCGCGCGATGCGCGGCTGTGGGCGGAGGCGCAGGCGGCGCGCGAGGGGCAGGTGGCGCTGCTGCGCGAGGTGGTGAATATCGACTCCGGGACAGGCGACGTCGCCGGCGGCGCGAAGGTGCAGGATGTGGTCGCCGCGCGGCTGCAGGCGCTCGGCATGGCGGTGACGCGGGTCAAGGCCGAGGCGCCGGACCTGCCCGACAATCTCGTCGCGACGATCGAGGGCAACGGCAAGGCGCGCATCCTCCTCATCGGCCATGTCGATACCGTGTTCGGCCCCGGAACCGTCGCGCGGCGGCCGTTCCGGATCGAAGGCGACCGCGCCACCGGCCCCGGCGTCTCGGACGAAAAAGGCGGCGTGGTCGAGGGCGTGGTGGCGCTCGAGATGCTCCACAAGCTTGGCTTCAAGGACTTCAAGCGCATCACCTTCCTCATTGAAACCTCGGAGGAGCGCGGCTCGCCGGGGACGCAGGCGCTGATCGGCCGGCTGCTCACCGATGCCGACGTCGAGTTCAATCTCGAGCCGGGCGATTCGCCGGACATGCTCACCGTCTGGCGCAAGGGCAGCGCGACCTACCATATCGACGTCAAGGGCCGGGCGGCGCATGCCGGAGTCGCGCCGCAGGACGGCCGCAACGCGGCGACCGAGCTCATCCACCAGATCCAGGCCGACGACGTCTTCCCGCATTCCGGCGCCGGGCTGACCGCCAACCTCACCGTAATGAGCGCGGGCACGCGGGCCAACATCATCCCTGAGGATGCCGCGGCGCAGATCAACGTGCGCGTGCGCGACCGGGCGGATTTCGACCGGGTGCAGCGGACCTACGAAGCGAATGCGCGGACGGTGCAGGTGCCTGACACGACAGTGACGGTGAGCCGCGAGCGCGCCTTCCCGCCGCTTCCCGACAATCCGGCGACGGCGGCGCTCGCCGATCGGGCGGCGCGCATCTATGCGGGGCTCGGCATGACGCTCGGGCGCGGCGGCAATGGCGGGGCGTCGGAATCGGCGCTGGCGGCGGATGCCGGGGTGCCGGCGCTCGACGGGCTCGGACCGGTCGGCGGCGGCTTCCATTCGGACGGCGAGTATCTCGACATGCGCACGCTGACGCCGCGCCTCTATCTGCTGGCGCGGCTGATCATGGAGGTCGGTGCCAACCCGCCGCCGCGGCTGCGCTGAGGACTAGGCTGAAGCTCAGCGGCAGCCGTCGGCTTCCGCCTCCTCGGCGAGGATGCGCGCGAGCGTCTGCTTTTCGTAGCGGTGGGCGCTGAACAAAGCGAAGGCGATGCCGACGCCGACGAGGACGAGGAGCCCGATGGCGATCGGCCCCTCGACCTTGCTGACCCGGTCTCCGAACACATAAGCGGCGGTGGCGAAGCTCGCCGCCCAGGCGAGGCCGCCGGCGGCGTTCATCACGGCGAAGCGCGGCCACGGCATGCGGTTGGCGCCGGCGAGCAAGGCGGCGAGCACGCGGAGCAAGGCGACGAAGCGGCCGAAGAAGACGATCTTGCCGCCGTGGCGGCGGAAGAGATAGCGGCCGATCTTCAGCCGGTCCTCGGTGATGCGGACGTGGCGGCCGTAGCGGGCGAGGAGGCGGAAGCCGAGGGTGCGGCCGATCCAATAGCCGCACGTGTCGCCGGTAACGGCGGCGGCGAAGGCGACGGCGATCACCTCCCAGAGCTGGAAATGCCCGGTCGCGCCGGCATAGAGCGCGGCGCTGACGAGGGCGGTCTCGCCCGGCAGCGGCAGGCCCATGCTCTCCAGCATGACGATGCCGAACAGTGCCCACAGGCCGTAGGCCGTCATCAGCTGGTGGAAGAGCCCATGGTCGATCACCCGCCCCTAACGCCGGAGCGGGGGGCTCGGGTCAAGGGCCCGGGGGTCAAGGGCGGGTTGGGGACAGTCGCCGTGACCGTCCCCTCCCCTCAGAGCACGAAGTCGGTGTTCACCAGCGGGTGGTTGTTGGCGGTGGTGACGAGCAGGGTGAAGTCGGCCGTGCCGTCGCCGTCCAAGTCGCCCTGGACGGTCCAGACGCCGTTCGCGAGGTCGGCGCGCAGCTCGCCCGCATGGTGGCCGAAGGCGTTCGCGCCGATCCAGGCGAAGGCCTGGTCCCCGGCCTGCGTCGAGTCGGCGTCGATCTGCGAGAGGTCGATTTTGTCGCCGGCGTCGAACTCCAGGATATGGTCCGTCTTCGCCGCCGTCGACTGCGCGGCGTCGGTGTAGAGGAAGACGTCGTTGCCCGCGCCGCCGGTGAGGGTGTCGGCGCCAAGGTTTCCGTAGAGCGTGTCGTTGCCATGGCCGCCGGTGAGCGTGTCGTCGCCGGTGCCGGAGAGGATGCGGAAACTCCCGTCGGTCTCGGCCGACCCGTCGAACACCAGGTTCGTGACGACGGGTGTGCCGAAGATGGTGAGGAGCTTGCCGGCCGCCACCGCCGCGTCGTTGGTGACGATGTTGTAGACGGGATCGCCGGCGTAGAGGACGATGGTCTGGATGTTGGCGAAGTTGCCGCCGAACGTTCCGAGCGCGGAGCTGCTCGAGAAGTCGTAGCTGCCATCGAGGCCGAGCTGGTTCTGCCCGCCGCCGCCGCCGTCGACATGGTCGGCCTGAGTGAACTTGCCGGGGCCGAAATAGAAGCCGTCGCTTGAGGACCCGCCCTTCAAATTGTCGGTGCCGAGACCGCCGTACATGACGAAATAGCCGTGGGTCTCCGCCGAGCCGTCGAAGGTGACGTTCTCGCCGGCCTGAAGGTTGCCGGCGTAGATCGCCATCTTCTGGTTGGTGGCGAGATTGCCGTCCGACCATGTGATGTCGTAGCCGACGGGACCGCCGAGGCTGGTCATGATGCTCAAGGTCTCGACATTGACGAGCTGGCCCGCCGTGATCGTCAGCTTGTTGGCCCCGGTATAATCGCCGCGGATGCCGACCGTGTCGGCGCCCGCGCCGCCGTCCACTGAGTCCCCGGCCCCGAACGCCGCCCCGAACGAAAAGGCGTCGGTGCCGCCGCCGCCGGACGCCTTGTCGGCGCCGCCCTGGGAGAGGTCGAAGAAGTCGTTGCCGTCTGAGGCGGCGACGTTGTCATTGCCGGTGCCGCCGGTGAACGTCCAGTTGCCGGTGCCGACATAGGTCAGCTTCTCGACGTTGGCGGGCAGGACGTAATTGGCGATCGTGGTGCGGACCTCGTCGGTGCCCTCGCCGGCATTCTCGATGACGATGTCGTTGGCGTCGTCGACATAATAGACGTCGTTGCCGGTGCCGCCGGTCATCGTGTCGGCACCGGTGCCGCCGTCGAGCACGTCGTCGCCCGCTTCGCCGTAGAGGGTGTCGGTGCCGGCGCCGCCGAAGGCGGTGTCGTTGCCGGCGTCGAGGTGGACGATGTCGTCGCCGCCGTTCAAGGTGGCGCGATCGTCGCCCGCGCCGGTCTTGACGTCGTCATTCCCCTCGCCGGTGGTGATGTCGATCTTCTCCACGTCGAAGAAGGACACGCTGCGGCCGAGGCCGTCGCTATAGCCGTAGGCGGGGCCGTCTCCGGTTTCGCTATAGGTGAGCAGCGTCGTCACCCGGCCGGTCGTCTGGGAATAGTCGACGACCAAGGTGTCGGTGCCGGCGTCGCCATAAGCCAGGACCCTGCCGGGGAGACTGACGAGCAGGCGATCGTTGCCGTCGCCGCCGTTCAACCGGTCCCAGCCGCCGGCACCGTCGAGCACGTCGTCTCCGCCGAGGCCGGCGATCCAATTGTCGAGGCCGTTGCCGGTGAGGGTCTGCGCGGTGTCGGAGCCGCCGAGATTCTCGACATTCGCGGTGAGCGTGTAGGCCGCGAGCGTGGTGCGGACGGTGTCCTTGCCCTCGCCGGCCTGCTCGACGACGAGATCGCCGACATTGTCGACGGTGTAGAGGTCGTCGCCATTGCCGCCGGCCATCGTGTCCGCGCCGAACTGGCCGTCGATCGTGTCGGCGAGGCCGCCGCCCTTGATGCTGTCGTCGCCCCGGCCGCCGGAGACGGTGAAGGCGACGTCGGAGCGCGCTGAGCCGTCGAAGCTCAGCGTCTCGTTGGCCGCGAGCCCGGCACCGGCGATTTCCAGCTGGCCGGTGGCGCTGACGAAATCGCCGGCGACGATGGTATATTGGTTCGGGATCGGCGAATGGTCGACATAGGCATCGTGGCTCCGCAGGTTGAGCCGCTCGATGTTGCGAACGTTCGCGCCGAGGACGAGGTTGTTGTAGACGCCGGCGAGCGCAAGCTCGTCCGCTCCGGCACCGCCGTCGACGACGTCGCTCGCGTCGAACGCGGCGCCGAAATCGATGCTGTCGTTGCCGCCGTTCGCATAGACATGATCGCTGCCGCCCGAGGACGCGATGATAGCGTCGTTCGCGTCGCCGGCCGCGATCACGTTGTCGAGGGCGTTGCCGACCAGGAACTGGCCGGTGGCCGAAAGGCCGGTGAGGTTCTCGACGTTCGCGCCGAGGATGTAGCCATAGGTGGTGAAGCGGACCTCGTCCGTACCCTCCCCGGCCTGTTCGGTGACGCTGTCCTGGTCGCTGTCGACATAGTAGACGTCGTTGCCCTTGCCGCCGGCCATCGTGTCCGCGCCGGTGCCGCCCCTGATGACGTTGTCGAGGTCGTTGCCCGTAAGCGTCTGGCCGGTGGCGGAGAGGCCGGTGAGGTTCTCGACATTGAAGCCGAGCGTGTAGCTTGCCAGGCTGGTCTGGACCTCGTCGGTGCCGGCGTTCGCATCCTCGGCGACGGTGACGCGGGAATCGTAGATCCGGTAGGTGTCGTTGCCGGCGCCGCCGTTCAAGACCTCGGTCCCGAGGCCGCCGATGAGCAGGTCGTTGCCCGCCTCGCCGTAGAAATAGGAGGCATATTGATAGGTGGCGGCGGTGGCATCGATGACGTCGTCGCCATCGCCGCCCCAGACCGCGAACGTGGTCGCGCCGGCCTTGATGACGTCGTTGCCGCCCCGGCCGTAGAGCACCGCGCCGCCGACGGCGTGCGCGTCGATGACGTCCGCATAGGCGCTGCCTTCGACGTTGCCGACCCGTTCGATGCCCGTGATCGTGCCGCCGCCGACACTGATGCTGCCGCCGGACGCGAGCGGCGTGAAATCGACCGTGACGCCGGACAGCGCACCCATCAGGCTGAGCATCAGCGAATCGGTGCCGCTGCCGCCGTCGACATTGTCGCCATAGCCGGCGGAGATGATATCGTCGCCGGCGCCGCCGTTCAGGGTGTCGACGTCCCGCCCCGGGTCGAAGGTGAGCAGGTAGGTGGGGACGGCCGCACCGGCATAGGGATCGCCGAAGATACCGGCGTTCAAGACGTCGTTGCCGTCGCCGCCGTTGATCGTGTCGGCACCGTCGAGGCCGTAGATGTTGTCGTCGCCGCCGCTGCCATCCAGCAGGTTCGCGCCCTGGCTGCCCTGGATGAAATCGCCGAGGGCGCTGCCGGTGACGTTCTCGATATTGTAGACGATGCCGGTGTTGCCGTAGCCGTCGCGCAGCGTCTGCCCTTCGAGGTTGACGGTCCAGCCGGCGGTCATCGCCGGGGCCATCACGACCGTACCGGGGCCGCCTGCGCCAGGCTGGTAGAATTGGCCGGCCGCGCTCAGCGTCAGCATGTCGATGCCGTCGCCGCCGTCGGCGATCGCGGCGGCGCCGCGCAGCATGAGGAAGTCGTCGCCGCCGATGCCGTAGAGCTTGTCCCCGGTCTCGCCCATCAGGCCGTTGGCGTTGTCGTTGCCGAAGAAGGTGTCGGCGTAGGCGGTGCCGGCGCCGAGCGATTCGATGCCGGTCATCGTCTCGGAATTGCCGAAGCCGTCATTGTAGACGATGTTGGTGCGCAGGTCCGCGACGGCGCCCTGCGTGGCGCCGGCCTCGAAGAAGCTCAGCTGGTCGCCGACGAGGGTGGAGGGATTGACGCCGGTGTCGGCGCCGCCGTCATAGCTGTCGACGCCCGCGCCGCCGCGCAGATAGTCGTTGCCGTCGCCGCCGTAGAGCTGATCGTTGCCGGCATCGCCGTGCAGGATGTCGTCGTCGGCGTCGCCGTAGAGCGTGTCGTTGCCGGCTTCCCCGTAGAGGACGTCGAACCCGGCGCCGCCGTGGACCACGTCGTCCCCCGCCCCGGCGCCGATGAAATCATCCCCGCCCAGACCGTTGATCGTGTCGTTGCCGACGGTGCCCGAAATGTCGTCGTCGCCTTCGGTGCCGGTGATCGGCCCGGCGCCCGGATTGGAGACGATCTGGAGCCCTGAGGGGCTGTTGACCGTGAAGAAATGTCCCGTCGGATCCAGCAGGACGGCGTCGTCGGATCCGTAAAAATAACCGGGCCAGGCGCCCGCTTCGAAGCCGAGGGGAATGGTGGCGACGGTGTGCCAGTCGATCGTCGAAACCTTGTCGATCGTGTCGGTGCCGGTGTTGAGCACATAGAGGAAATCATGCGCGGCATCGAACGTCATGCCGAGGACGTTCCCGTTCTGCCATTCGGGATGCAGCGCATCGAGATTGGCCACGAGGTGGAGCGCGCCGTCGTAGATGTTGGTCGAGTTGGTCGTCGTCTGCGCGATGAGGGCGCCGTCCATGCTGATTGCCTGGGCGCCGTAGTTGAAGCTGGAGCCGGACGTGCTCGCCGTGATGCCGCTGCCACGCGTGTAGAGATCGAGCTGGGCGTTCGAGATGTCGGCTTCGCCCAACAAGGCCTTCGATCCGTCCGGGACCGGGGTCAGCCAGCTGTCCTGGCTAATTATCCTGCCCTGATCCGTGAAGGACCCGGTCGTCAGATCGAGGAGCTTGGGTGTCGTCCAGCCGGACCAGCCGGGGAAGATCCGCTGGGTCAGCAGAACCTGGCCCGAGTTCAGCACGCCGATGTCGGCGAAGGTGTAGTCGTCGAAATTGCTGCCGGTATTGTAGAGGTAGGTGTGCGCGGATCCGGTCGACAGATCGACCTTGTAGGCCGCGACGGTATAGGTCGGGTAATCGTTGGGGTGGTCGGTTTGCGAGACCGGCGTGTCTTCCACCACCATCATGAAGGTGCCGTCTGGCGAGAGGTCCATCGCACCGAGGTCGGTGCCGATATGCCAGGCGTGGATGAGGGCCCCCGTCGCCGTCGAATAGGCGCGCAAATAGCCGTCGTCCGAGGAGGTGTAGACGGTCCTGCCGTCGTTGCTGATCTGGACGTCCGCCGGCTTGGCGGTCGTCACCTGGAAGGTCGACATGGTGGGGAAACCCTTTTGCCCGTAGTTGGGGGACAATTCGCATATCCGCATCCGGGGGGAAAGATCCTAAATTCAAGCCGTTATGGGCGCATTCGCCCCGATGTCCGGCGCTACCGCGTCGGGACGGCTGCCGCTATGGGTGCGCGAAAAGGGGAGAGAATGATGCTTCACGTCATGCGCATCGCAGCGGCTGGGGCGCTCAGTTTGGCCGGGCCGGCCTCGGCCGCGGCGCCGGTGCCCGCGCAGCAGGAGGCGGACGGCTACACACGGTACGAGTTGCTGGCGCCGGGATCGGGCAAATTCCGCATCATCTACGAGATCAGCGCCGTGGCGCCGGGGGCGGCGGCCTATTGCAACCCGATCCGGCCGGGCAGCGTCGCCACCGACGAGCGGGTGACCGACCGGGCGACCGGCAGGCCGCTCAAATGGTCGGTGGTCGATGCGGCGGCGGCAGCGCGGGAGTGCGGCGTCCGCGACGCCGAGCCGGGCCTGCGCTTCATCGAGGTGACGCTGGCGCGGCCGGTGCCGGCGGGCGGCGGCGAGGCGCGGGTGCTGATCGACAAGACCTACCTGGATCCGAAGAGCTATTTTGTCGCGCCCACCGGCGAAATCGTCTTCGACCGGCCGCTCGGGGTGAAGCGCAACGCGGTTGTGCTGCCGGCAGGCTATGTGCTCGCCGCCTCCAATTATCCGGCGCAAATCCTCGAGGAAGGCGGCCGGGTGGTGGTCAGCTTCTGGAACGTGACGCCGGCGCAGGCGCCGCTGCGGATCGTCGCCCGCCTCGCGCAGGCGGCGGTGGCGGCGAAGGTGCTGGGAGCCGAGGAGGAACGGGCGCACCAGAGCCGCAAGATCGTCTATTATCTGAACCCGCCCGAGACCCACAGCTTCGCGCTGACCCACGATTATACCGAGACGCGGCCCGGGGTGGCCACCTACGTCAACATCGTCCGGGCCGGGAGCACAGTCGCGAACCCGTCCGCGACCAACCTCGACACGGGCGATGCGATCGCGCCGACTTTCATCTCCGGAGCGGCGGTGAAGGCGGCGGAGCCGGAGGCGACCGACATCGGGCCGGACACGAAGGCCGTGCTGTTCCGCTTCCGGCCGGTGGCGGCGGGCGAGAGCCTGCGGCTGCGCATCGCCGAGACCTATACGGATGCGGGGCGCTACGGGCTGCAGGCGGACGGCAGCCTCTTGTGGGAGCGCGGGCTCGGGCGGGCGGAGAATGTCGTCGTGCTTCCGGCGGGATGGATTCCGGTGTCGAGCAATATGCCGTGTACGGTCGAGACGCAGCCCGACGGGCGCGTGCGGCTTACCTACATGAACCCGCGGCCCGACGAGCTGGCGGTGCGGCTGGTGGCGCGGCGGGTCCGCTGAGCCCTATTGCCCGCTGAGCTCTATTGCAGCGTCACCTTGACCACGTTGCCTCGGTCGCTGCGCACGGTCTCGGTGCGGCCGGGAATGAAGGGCGCGGTGTGCGGCCAGCATTCGCGGGGATGGTCGCCCCAGATGTAGCAAAGGTTACCGTCGCCAAACTCCCACTGACCGACCGTCGACTTGCCGTTATAGCGGGCTTCGACGCTGCCGTCGGGGCGGAGGAACAGGGTGCTGACCTGCCCGGAGGCGGCCTGGACGGAGATCGGCCGGCCGACGAATTCGGGCATGCGGCCCTCGCGCGGGGTGACGCAGCCGGCGAGGGCAAAGGCAGCGGCGAGCGGGAGGAGGAGGAGGTGCTTGCGGGTCATCGCGCCCCCCTACCCCCGCTCGCCGGTCCTGACCATCTCCCGGTCGTATTGGACGCGGGTGACGATGCGGCGCTCGAACCGGCGCTCGAAATGCGGGCCGTTCGACGCGGCCGGGGCCTGAATGCAGCGATCGGCGATGCCGCCGCCGCAGGGCGGATAATCGTTGGCGGCGACGACGATTCGATTGCCGTACCTGCCGCCGTAGCGCGGGCCCATCCGGCCCTCGGCGTAGCGGCGGGAATTGCGGCCCGGCCCGAAGCGCTCGTTCATCGCGAGGTTGCGCGGGCTGGCGACGCCGCGTTCGTAAAGCTGGATGCAGCGGTCGCGGACGGTGCGCGAGCAGGCGGGATAGCCGCGCGAGGCGGCGCCCGGGCCGTCCATTCCGTCCATCGGCGGCGGCGAGGCGCCGAGGAGAGCGACGCCGGCGGTGGCGGCGAACAGCGAAAGCATCTTCATGGGACGGCCTCCCTCACATCATTTCGCGAAAGCGCGACTCGAACGCGGCGTCCCCCGTTGTCGTTCCGAAATGAGGTTTTGGAAAGGCGAGGTTCATCCGCGGGTGCGGAAAAGGCTCCGGCGCGACACGGGATTGAGAGAATATGAGAGTTTCGACGGCCATGGCAGCGGCGTTTCTGGCGGCGGCGGGCGCGGCATCCGCCGCAGCGCCGGTGTCGGACTCGGGCAAACGCACGGTCAACGTCACCGTCTATGGCGACGATCCGTGCCCCAGAGGCTCGGACGGCGAGATCGTCGTCTGCGCGCGCCGCACCGACAATGAGCGCTATCGAATCCCCAAGGAATTGCGCAAGCGCGAGGAGCAGCCGTCGGAGACGAGCTGGGCGGCGCGGATGCGCGGCCTCGAGGAGGCCGGGCGCTCCAGCATGCCGGGAAGCTGCTCGGCGGTGGGAAGCTGGGGCCAGACCGGCTGCTTCCAGCAGATGATCCGCCAATGGAGCGCCGCGCGCGCGGCGGCCCGCAGCGAGGCGGCGAACCAGCCTTAAACCTAGTCCGCCCCGTGAGGCGCAGCCTCATGGGGAGGGGGACCGCACGAAGTGCGGTGGAGGGGCCTTCTCGAACCCCGCTAGGCCCCTCCACCGCGTTTCACGCGGTCCCCCTCCCCATCGGCTTTGCCGACGGGGAGGACGAGAAGCCCTTAGCAGACGTGATTGGGCGAGACGGCGCAGACCGGGTGGTCGCCGACCTCGATCTGGATGGTGGCGTGGGGGATGCCGAAGAGGTCCCGCAGCGCGTCGGAGATGGCACCGACGAACGGGTCGCCCGGGAAGCCGCCGGGCATGACGAGGTGGGCGGTGAGCGCGACCTCGGTGGTGCTGACCGGCCAGATGTGGAGATCGTGGACCTTTGCGACGCCGTGCTGGCTGGCGAGGAAGGCGCGCACGCCGGCATGGTCGACGCCTTCCGGCACCCCGGCCAGCGACATGAACACCGCGTCGCGCAGCAGCCCCCAGGTGCCGGCGACGATGATGCCGACGATGGCGAGGCTGACGATCGGATCGAGCCACAGCCAGCCGGTGAAGAGGGTGACGGCGCCGGCGACGGCGACGCCGGCCGAGATGGCGGCGTCGGCGGCCATGTGGAGGAACGCGCCCTTGATGTTGAGATCGGACTTGCGGCCCGAGACGAACAGCAAGGCGGTGAGCGTGTTGACGACGATGCCGGCGAGCGCGACGCCGATCACCATCGGCTCGCGCACCGGCTGCGGCGCGGCGAGGCGCTGCGACGCCTCGACGCCGACGATGGCCATCGCGAAGAGCAGGAAGACGGCGTTGAACAGGGCCGCCATGATCGAGCTGCCCTTGAGGCCCCAGGTGAAGCGGTCGGTCGCCTTGAGGCGGGTCAGCATCGTCGCCACCCAGGCGACGGCGAGGCCGAGCACGTCGGAGAGATTGTGGCCGGCGTCGGCGAGGAGCGCCATCGAGCCGGCGACGATGCCGGCCCCCGCCTCGACCGCGACGAACAGCAGGTTGAGGCCGATGCCGATGGCGAAGGCGCGGCCGAAATCGGGGGCGTGGTGATGGTGGTGGCCGAGACCGTGGCTGTGGCCGTGGGCATGGCCATGCGCGTGCCCATGCGCGTGGTCGTGCCCGTGCTGGTGCCCGTGCTGATGAAGGTCGGTCGCGGACATCGAACGGGCGTCTCTTTGGTGGCAGGTGCGGCGCCCCGCCCCTGCGGCGGCCGCTTGCCGGGCAATCTGGCGGCATATGGGAGCCGAAACAAGCCCTTGGGCGGTTGTGCGGGGCAACGGACGCGGCGCCCGCCTGGGCGCATAGGAGTGGACACGGCCTTACAGATTGTTCACTGGCTCCCCCTCGTGCGTTCGTCTAGGCCGGGGGGCCTTCGAGGCGACCACAAAGGGGCCCGGCACAGCCGGGGGAGGGCGGGTATTTCCTGCCGAGACGAGAACCAGGCCGCGACGCGCGGCCCGTGTGCGCCCGCTCCGGCGGCCGCTCGCCATGTGGCAGGACGAAAGCCGACCGATTGCGATGCGTGACAGGGCGACCCGAAAGCTATTGCTGTCGATCCACGACGTGACGCCGCGCTTCGACGCGACGGTGGAGCGGCTGCACGACCGCCTCTGCCGCCTCACCGGCACCAACCGGATGGCGATGCTGGTGGTCCCCGACCATTGGGGCGAGGCGCCGCTCGCCAACGACCCGGGCTTCGGGGCCAAGCTGCGCGCGTGGGCCGACCAGGGGGTGGAGATGTTCCTCCACGGCTGGTTCCACCGCGACGATTCCAGCCACGCCGGCGCAGGCGCTTCGTTCAAGGCCAGGCATATGACGGCGGGCGAGGGCGAGTTCCTCGGCCTCAGCCGCGAGGAGGCGCAGAGGCGGCTCTCGGACGGGCGCAAGCTGGTGGAGGACGTGATCGGCCGGCCGATCGCCGGCTTCGTGGCGCCGGCCTGGCTCTACGGCGAAGGCGCGAAGGCGGCGCTGCGCGACGAAGGCTTCGCCATGGCCGAGGACCATTTCCGCGTCTGGCGGCCGCGCGACGGGGCGGTGCTGGCGCGCGGGCCGGTGATCAGCTGGGCGAGCCGAAGCCGCAACCGGCGGTTGAGCTCGCTTGGCTTCGCGGCGCTGGCGCGGACGGCGCTGAAGCCGCTGCCGGTGGTGCGCATCGCCCTCCACCCCGGCGACGCCAATTACCAGGCGCTGCTCGACAGCATCGATCGCACCGTGAAATCCTTTGCGCGCAGCCACTTGCCGGCGCGGTACGGAGATCTCGCATGCGCGGCCTGACCATGCTTGGGGTTGCGCCGGGCGCGCCCGTCCTTAACTGTGTTCCGGGGCGGGACAGCGGGGCGGGGACGAGATCATCGCAAGCGACGACCAGGACGGCGGCGAGATGAACGCGCGGACCCTCGAGGCTCCGGCGGTCGGGGCGGACTACGCGCCCATCGCCGGCGAGCCCGCGCCGCTCATCGAAGGCACCGGCAAATGGGGCCGCTGGCTGAGCCTCGGCTTCTCGGCGGCGATCCTGCTGGTCATCGTCATCGAGCTGCGGCGGCTCAATTTCATCACCGTGCTCGGCCTCATCCCGGTCAGCGCCGCCTTCTGGGCAACCTTCGTCGCTTATTATTTCTCGCCGGTGATCGGCGACTGGATCATCTACCGCCACCT
The DNA here is from genome assembly GCF_036403745.1 of Allosphingosinicella sp. GTDB lineage: Bacteria > Pseudomonadota > Alphaproteobacteria > Sphingomonadales > Sphingomonadaceae > Allosphingosinicella. The sequence continues at coordinate 20,282 of NZ_DASWQI010000031.1, read as the reverse complement.
CTGGCGGCTGCCGCGCATCGCCTTCGTGCCGCTGATGCGCAAGTTCGTCTCGAACGAGCTGCTGCTCGGCTATTCGGGCGAGGTCTATTTCTATTCCTGGGCGCGGAAAAATGCGCGGCTGCACGCGGCGCCGTTCGGTGCGGTGCGGGATGTGTCGATCTTGTCCGCGGTGGCCGGCAACGGGCTTACCTTCCTGATGGTCGTGGTTCTGTGGCCGATCATCCGCAGGCTCTCCCTGAGCGGACCGGTGTTCAACTGGTCGCTGCTGGCGCTGGCGGTGAGTTCGCTCGGCATCGTACTGCTGCAGCGGCGATTCCTCAGCCTGTCGAAGCGGGAGCTGCGCTTCGTGCTCTCGATCCAGTCGCTGCGGATCTGCGTCACGACCTTCCTCGGCATTCTCCTGTGGCAGATCGCCTTGCCGGCGCAGCCTCTGATCCTGCTCATCGTCTTGGGTGCGCTTCGCCTCCTCCTGTCGCGCCTTCCGTTCCTGCCGAACAAGGAAGCCGCCTTCGCGGCCGGCATCCTGCTCCTGCTCGGCAAGCACGACCAGGTCACCGTCGTCGTGACGATGGTCGCCACCGTCGTCGTCCTTGCGCACATCCTCGTCGGACTGATACTCTCCGCGCTGGATTTTGCCGGGCTGCAGCATCGGGGGGTGCGGGCATGAAGATCGTCGACGTCTGCGCCTTTTACGCACCCCAGGGCGGAGGCGTGAAAACCTATGTCGAGCAGAAGCTCGCCAACGGCCCGCGCCTCGGCCACGAGATCGTCATCGTCGCGCCGGGCGACGAGGACCGCTCCGAGGCGTTCCCCGGCGGCGGGCGGATCGAGTGGGTCAAGTCGCCGCAGCTGCCGGTCGACCGCCGCTACCGTTATTTCGACGACGAGGCGCGGCTCCTCGCCCGCGTCGCCGCCGAGAAGCCGGACCTGATCGAGGCGTCGTCGCCGTGGCGGAGCGCCAGCCAGGTGGGCCGCGCCTTTCCGGGCGTGCCGCGGGCCTTGTTCATGCACGCCGACCCGTTCGCGGCCTACGGCTATCGGTGGCTGGGGGAGTTCGCCAGCGTCGAGACGATCGACCGCGGGCTCGAATTCGGCTGGCGCTACATGCGCAATCTCTGCGCCGCCTACGACGTCGTCGTCTGCCCCAGCGAGGGGCTGGCGGAGCGACTGATCGCGCAGGGCATTCGGAACGTGGTGACGGTGCCGCTGGGGGTCGAGCCGGGGCTGTTTTCGCCGACCTTGCGCGATCTCGAGCTGCGCCGCCGCATGCTGGCGCATTGCGAACTGCCGGAGGATGCCACCCTGCTGCTCGGCGTCGGCCGCTTCTCGCCGGAGAAGCGCTGGCCGATGGTGGTCGATGCGGTGACCGCCGCCGGGCTGCAGCGGCCGATCGGCCTCGTCCTCGTCGGCGACGGCCCGCAGCGGCGGCGGGTGCGGCGGCAGGCGCGCGGCAACCCGCACATCTTCCTCGCCGCGCCGATGCGCGACCGCCCTGCCCTCGCCCGGCTGATGGCGAGCGCCGACGCCTTGGTGCACGGCTGCGACGCCGAGACCTTCTCGCTGGTCGCCGCCGAAGCGGTCGCGTCGGGCTTGCCGCTGATCGTTCCCGACCGCGGCGGCACCGCCGACCATGCGGCGCGGAGCGGCGGCCTCACCTACGCCTCCGCCAGCGCGCAGGATGCGACGCGCGCGATCCTCGAGTTCGCGCAAGGGCCGCGCCCGGCGCCGCGCGGCCATGCCCGCACCATGCCGGAGCATTTCGACGCCCTCTTCGCGCTTTACGCGCGAACGGCGCCGGGGCATCGGCACGCCGCCTGAGGCTGGTAAGCCGGCGACTGGTTCGGCATGGGTCCGCGTATGCCGACAGTCATCCTCCTCGTCGTCTCGAACCTATTCATGACCGCCGCCTGGTATTGGCATTTGAAGGGCGGGATGGCGAAGCCGATCCTGCTGGTCATCCTGATCAGCTGGGGGCTGGCGCTCATCGAATATTGCTTTGCGGTGCCGGCCAACCGGATCGGCTATGCGTCCGGCTGGAGCGCGGCGCAGCTCAAGATCGTCCAGGAGGCGATCGCCCTGATCGTCTTCGGCGGGTTCATGGTGCTGTTCCTGGGCGAGCCGCTGCACTGGCGGCACTTCGCCGCGTTCGGCCTGATCATGGCCGCCGTCGCCCTGATGTTCAGCGGGCGCTGAGGCGCGCCGTCGTCAGCACAGCCTGTCAGGTCAGGGACGGTGGGGAAGGCGCCGGGCGCCCTCCCCTTTCCGGCCTTACTGGCAGCGAACGTCGCGGTCGGCGGAATAGCCGACGGCGCCGCCGGCGGCACCGCCGAGGATCGCGCCCAGGGTCTTCGAGCCGCGCGGCGCGATGGCGTTGCCGAGCAAGGCGCCGACGCCGGCGCCGATGACGAGGCCGACCGTGCCGTCGTGGCGCTTGCAATAATAACGGCCGTCATTGCCGCGATAGACCATGTCGTCGGAACCGAGCGCATAAGGCTCATAGGCGCCTTCGCGATACTGGCGGCCCCAATCGCCGGCATAGCGGTCGCGGTAGCCGGGGCCGTCGCCATAGGTCTGGCAGGCGGAGAGCGGCGCCGCTGCAAGCAGGGCGCACATGACGAGTTTACGCATACGGAATCGTCCTTCTCTGGTGGAGGTGACGGGCCTGCAATGATCGAAGGGGGCTTTGGTTGCGCGCCGGGAACGACCGACGGGCCCACGCGTCTCCAGCCCGAGCCCAGCCGAAATGGAGATGTCGCAAATGCCGCTCAGCGCGATCGCCCTCAACTGCAGCCTTAAGCCGAGCGGCGGGGAGGACAGCTCGACCGACGACATGATCGGGCTGCTAGTCTCGGAGCTGAAGAAGCACGGGGTCGCCTTTTCCGAGACGATCCGCATCGCCGACCATGACGTGAAGCCGGGCGTCAGCTCCGACGAGGGCGAGGGCGACGAATGGCCGGACATAAGGCGCCGGATCCTCGAGAACGACATCCTGATCTTCGGGACGCCGATCTGGATGGGGCAGCCCTCCAGCATCGCGAAGAGGGTGGTGGAGCGGATGGACGCCTTCCTCTCGGAGACGGACGAGAAGGGGCGGATGCCGAGCTACGGCAAGGTCGCTTTGGTGGCGGTGGTCGGCAACGAGGACGGGGCGCACCATGTCAGCGCCGAGCTTTACCAGGCGCTGTCCGACACGGGCTGGACGATCCCGGCGGCGGCGGTCGCTTATTGGGTCGGCGAGGCGATGGCGAAGACGAACTTCAACCAGCTGCCGAACGTGCCGGACAAGGTGCAATCGACGGCGGCGATGGCGGCGTCCAACGCGGCGCACCTGGCCGGGCTGCTCAAGGAGCGGCCGTACCCCGGGAGCTGAGGCGGAGGCGGATCAGCCCTTGAAGCCCTGCGCGACGACATACCATTCGGACGAGCCCTTGCGGCTGGCAGGCGGCTTGGCGTGCTTGACGATGGTGAAGCGGCGCTTCAGCTCCGCCACGAGATTGTTGTCGGCGCCGCCCGCCAGGACCTTGGCCACGTACGCGCCGCCGGGCTTCAATATCTCGGCGGCGAATTCGAGGCCGGCTTCGACGAGGCCCATGGTGCGGAGGTGGTCGGTCTGCGGGTGGCCGACCGTATTGGCGGCCATGTCCGACAGGACGATGTCGGCGAGGCCGCCGAGCGCCTCGCGCAGCTTGGCGGGCGCGGTCTCGTCCATGAAATCGAGCTGGAGGAGGGTGGCGCCGTCGATCGGCTCGGTGGGGAGGAAGTCGATGCCGACGACCAGTGCCTTGGGCACGCGCTTCCGCACCACCTGGGTCCAGCCGCCGGGCGCAACGCCGAGGTCGATGACGCGTTCGGCGCCCTTCAGAAAGCCGAAGCGGTCGTCGAGCTCGATCAATTTGTACGCGGCGCGGGAGCGGTAGCCCTCGGCCTTGGCGCGCTTCACATAGGGGTCGTTCAGCTGGCGCTCGAGCCATTTGGTCGAGCTGACCTTGCGCCCCTTCGCGGTTCGGATGTGCTTCACGACCTTGTGCCTCCCCATCGAAGATGGGGAGGGGGACCACCGAAGGTGGTGGAGGGGTATTGCGTAGGGCTCAAGGTGGGGATCGAGGCGGTCACGGCGGGCGGCAAATACCCCTCCACCGCCAAAATTGGCGGTCCCCCTCCCCATCCTGCCGGATGGGGAGGCAAGTTCGGTCTCATCACAATTTGTACCCGTCCCGCGCCATGAGGGTGCGCAGGATCCCCTCGCGGATGCCGCGGTCGGCGACGCCCAAGGTCTCGGCGGGCCACATGTCGATGATCGCGTCCAATATGGCGCAGCCGGCGACGACGAGGTCGGCGCGGTCGTGGCCGATGCAGGGGAGTTGGGCGCGCTCGTCGATGCTCATCGAGGAGAGCATGGCGTTGATCTCCCGCATCGATTCCGCGGGCATCTGCAGGCCGTCGACCATGCGCCGGTCGTAGGTCGGCAGCGCGAGGTGGACGCTTGCCAGCGTGGTGACGGTGCCGCTGGTGCCGAGCAGGCGGATGTTGGCCTTGTCGGCGGGGAGCAGTTCGGCGAAGCGTCGGAAGGCGTGGCGGACGCGCTCCTTCATGCGGCCGAAGGCGGCGAGCCGCTCGGCGGCGTCGGCAAAGACCCTCCCCTCGCTCTCGGTCAGCGAGACGACGCCCCAGGGCGCGCTCCACCAGCATTTGATCTTGGGGATGTTGTCGCCGTCGGTGTCGACGAGCACCAGTTCGGTGGAGCCGCCGCCAATGTCGAAGATGAGGGCGGGGCCGTCGCCGGGCTCGAGCAGCCGGTGGCAGCCGAGCATGGCGAGCCGCGCCTCTTCTTCCGGCGCGATGATCTCGAGGACGATGCCCGTTTCCTGCCGCACCCGCTCGACGAAGTCGCGGCCGTTGACGGCGCGGCGGCAGGCCTCGGTCGCGACCGAGCGGGCGAGGGTGACGCGGCGGCGGCGCAATTTGTCGGCGCAGACGGAGAGCGCGGCGACGGCGCGGTCCTGCGCCTCGTCGCTGATCTTGCCGCAGGTGGCGAGCCCCTCCCCCAGCCGGACGACCCGCGAGAAGGCGTCGATGACGGTGAAGCCCTCGTCGGTGGGGCGGGCGATGAGCAGGCGGCAATTGTTGGTGCCAAGATCGAGCGCGCCGTAGCTCTGCGGGTGCGGCGCGCGGCGGGGATAGGAGGGGAGCGTGTCCGGCTCGGCGGAGCCTGGGACGGGCGGAGGCGCCTGTCCGGAGGAGGGTACCTGTCCAGGTAGAGGCGCCGATCCCGGGGAAAGCGCCCCTCCGGAAGGCGGTAGCGTCGCGGCCTGCTGCTGCGCCATGGCTTGATACTCTTATATCCTGCCGGCGCCGGGCGAGCCGTCGCCGTGACTTACCCTCTGGTTACAGGAGCGTGACGGATCGGGCAAGCGTGGGGGGTGGGGGCACCAAGTGCGCCTGCTCCCGCCGACCCCGGAACGAGACAGGCGAGGGGTCGAAGTTGTGGATGAAAACCAGGATGCTCATCGACAGCGTTCAGTTCGGCGAAGGCGTCGAAGCAGGCACTGGCCCTAATTTAGGTTAGACTATCTACGGCAAACATGTACGATGGTCTCACCACCGCAAAGCTCAGGCGCACGGTGGCTGAGAGATACTCCCATGCTCCCGCCGACGGGAGCAGGCTCATGCAACAATTCGACAATCTCGCGGACGCTCAGACGCTGGCGCTGGCGATCGTCGACACGCTGCCCGAGCCTTTCGTGGTGCTCGATCAGGAATTGCTCGTGCTCGCCGCGAGCCGCTGCTTCTACGAATATTTCAGCGAGGATGCGGCGCAGACGCACGGCCGGCCCTTCTTCGAGCTTGGCGGCGGGCAGTGGGACATTCCCGCGCTGCGCCGGTTGGTTGCGACGATCCTGTCCGAGCGTACGTCGATGGAGAGCATCGAGGTGGAGGATGATTTCCGCCACCTCGGGCGGCGGACGATGCTGCTCGACGCGCGTCTGGTGCGGTACGAGGACAGCTCCAGCCCGACCATTCTCATCGCCTTCCGGGACATCACCGCCCGCCGCGCCGTCGAACGGGAGAAGCAGGAACTGCTCGAGCATACCGAGCGCCTGCTCGACGAGCAGCAAACGCTGCTGCACGAGATGCGGCACCGCATCGCCAACAGCCTCCAGATCATCGCGAGCATCCTGCTGCTCAAAGCCGGAGCGGTCGGCTCCGAGGAGACCCGGCTGGAGCTGCGCGACGCGCACAAACGCGTCATGTCGGTGGCGGAGGTGCAGAGCCATCTCAACGATGTCGACGGCATCGATCGCATCGACGTGGCCGCCTATCTGACCAAGCTCAGCGCCGGCCTCGCCGCCTCGATGATCGGGCCGCACCACGGAATCGAGATCCACGTGGAGGCCGGCGAGGGCACCCTGCCAAGCAGCGACGCCGTGAGCCTCGGCCTGATTGTGACCGAGCTCGTCATCAACGCGCTCAAATATGCCTTTCCGACCGCGCGGGCAGGCGCGCGTATCACCGTCGCTCTCGAATTCGACGGATCGGGCTGGAAGCTCAGCGTCGCGGACAACGGCAGCGGCAGGGCGGCAGCACCGCCGAGCGCTTCGAGCGGCCTCGGAACGGCGATCGTGGCGGCACTCGCCAAGCAGCTGAAGGCGCAGATCCGGGAGGTGTCCAGCGGCTCCGGCCTTCGCGTCGAAGTGACCCACGCGACCTTTTCCTCCCACGTGCCCCTCGCCGCCTGAAAGGCAGTCCATGTCGTCCACCGAACTCCCGCGCGGCGAGCGCCCGCAACCCCTTTTCGAAGCCTCGTCATGGGGCTGGACGTTCGCCTGCGGCCTCCTCAAGGTTGCGATCGCCGCCCTGGCTGTGGGCCTGCCGTTCGTGACCCGAAGCCGCCTGGCGGATTCCGTAGGCTGGATGCTCCTGGCCGGCGGCGCGGCCGAATTCGCCTTGGGCTGGGGCGCCCATCGCACCCTGCTCGGCAAGGTGACCCTCTGCTCCGGATTCCTCACCGTCCTCGCGGGGATTCTCTTCATCGACAGCGGGTGGAAGGGCCTGTTTCCGCTGACGACGGTGACGATGATCTGGCTCCTGCTCCGAGGTCTGATCTCGCTCGACGTGGGCATCCAGGCGCGCGGCGCCTATCACGCGGACTGGTTCTGGCTGGTGCTTCGCGGCCTCACCGATTTCGGGCTCGGCATGACGCTGCTGCTCGGTCTGCCGATGGCGGCGATCGCAATCATCCTGTTCAACGAGACGCAGGAGATGGTGTCCAGCTTCGGCGTCGTTCTCGCCATCAGCTTCGCAGTCGCGGGCGTGGGGCTGGTCGTGATGGGGCTCACCCAGCGCCGCCGGGAGGCCGCGGCGCTGGCAGGCGCGCTGCCCGCTACGGTGTAAGGGCCAGCTTGAGCACCCGCCGTGCTGGTCGGCGAAGAGCTGGAAGGCCTCTTCCACATGGAAATCATATCTGCGCCTTATCGCAAGCGCGTTACGACCCGGAGACGTTTGCGCTCTCGCTTCCCGGGGCGTGCCTCTTCAGGCGAAGCCCAGCCCCTTTTCGAAAAGCCGCCGTATTGCCTCGGAGCGTGAAGGCTTTGGGTCCGGTTGCTGGTCGACCCAGGTGTCGATCGCCGTCCTCGTTGCCGCAGGCAGTCGCACCGTCACAGGAGGATCGCGCCCGGTCCTCGGACGCCCGCGACCCCTTTTTTCTCCCTCGGCTATTGACCCGCCCCTGAAATGTGGTGTACCAAAATAAACAAGAGAGCCGAGGCTCACGCCTTCGGCACCGACCCGCCCACGACTCCCACGAAAAGGAGGCGAAGGATGGCTGCTGGGCAGCTTAGCCTGACCCGCCGTGCGCTGCTAGCCGCCTGCGCGGCGCCTGTGCTGGCGCCTCCCCGTCACCCCGGACTTGATCCGGGGTCCACCTTCTTCTCACCCGGTTCAGAAGGAGGAAGGTGGATGCCGGATCAGGTCCGGCATGACGTGGAGAGGAAATGGAACCGCGCCCTCGCCCGTTACCAGCGCGCCGACGCCGCCCTCGCCGCCGCCGCGGACAGCGAGGACGAGGCCTTCTACGACCGCGTCGGCGAGCGGCATGAGGAGGCGCTGCAGAGCCTGCTGCGTACCCCGGCTACCGACATCGCCGCGCTCGCGCTGAAGCTCGAGCTCGCCCTCGACGAGCGCAGCCTCGAATATTTCGGCGACCTTGCCGGCATGCAGCTCCTCAAGGCGGACGCCAGGCGGCTTTCCTGAAGGGGGGGCTCAATCCGTCGGGGCCCGGAACTCCGCATCCAGGTCCCGCGATCCGTGGAGGATGCGCTCGATCCTGACCGTGGCCGCCGGCGTGTAGAAGATGATGTAGCGCCCGTGCACGAGCGAACGCAGGTTCGCGGCGAGATCGGCACGGTCGCGCCCTCGGCCGGGAAAGCGCGTCAGGGAGAGGCAGCGGCTTTCCAGTTCCGCGACGAAGGCGAGGGCCCGCTCCGGATCGTCGGCGGCGATGTGGAGCGCGATCGCGACAAGGTCGGCTTCCGCCTCCGGGGAGAAGTGGACCCGGCTCAACCGGCCGCCCGCTTGCGCGGCGCCCCTGCGATCCGGTCACGCACCCGCGCGAAGACGTCCTCGGCCGGAATGCCGGGCCCGCTCTCGCGCCCGCGCGCTATGTCCGCGCGAAGCGCCTCGAGCCGGGCGGCGCGCTCCGCCTCACGTTCCTCCATCAGCCGCAGCCCCTCGCGCACCACCTCGCTGGCCGATGCGAAACGCCCGCCCTGCACCTGGCGCCGGACGAACTCTTCGAAATGCGTGCCGATCGAGTAACTGGCGGGCATGGGCCTCTCCTTGCATTATCAAAATATGATATTGGCGCCCGCCGCGCAACCGCCGCCGCGCCGCTGGGTCGGCGGGCCCCGCCAGAACCCCCGTCCACGGCATGTTGGCACGGAGAAAAGGCCTCGGTTCAACGGCTTCGCTCCGCCTCCGTTCGTCGTAAAAAAATAACGGTTCGCCGCTGGACGGCCGACATGGATTAAGGCATCACAGGCGCTCTCTGGAGGGCGTCGACGATGTGGGACCGGCTCAGGCGATTCGCTCTTCTCACCTGCCCGCTCCTCCTGCTGGCGCCGCTCGGCGCGTCGGCGGTGGTGCCGCCGACGGTGCTGACCGCCACGCCGGGGCTTTCGGGCCGCGCGATCGGGCGGTTCACGATCCGGTTCTCGGAAGCGATGACGCCGCTCGGCAAGCAGCGGCCGGCGCCGATCGCCATGGCCTGCCCGACGCCGGGCAAGGGGCGCTGGACCGACGCCAGCACCTATGTGTGGGAATATGACCAGGTGCTGCCCGCGGGGTCGACCTGCCACGCTACGCTCGCCGCCGGGCTGAAGACGCTGGCGGGGCGCGCCGTCACCGGCACCCGCGCCTTCACCATCGACGGCGGCGGGCCCTATGCGGCGATGATCCTGCCGCGCGAGGGCAATGAGGATATCGAGGAGGACCAGGCGTTCCTCGTCGTACCGAACGGCCCTGTCGACCGCGCCTCGGTGGCGGCGGGGGCCTATTGCGCGGTGGACGGGATCGGCGAGCGGATCGCCATCGACGTCGTGCCGCAGCCGATGGTCGACCGGGTGGTGGCAGGCCTCTCCAAATATACGCGCGACGAGCTGCTCGAAGCGGCGACGGCGGACGGTACTGCGCCGGAAGGCGCGGCGGCCATTGCGGCGGCCAAGGCGCGGATCATGGCGGTGAAATGCCGCCGGCCGCTGCCGCCGGGGCACGACATGTCGGTGGTGTGGGGGGCGTCTATCCGCTCGCCCGCGGGCCGCACGGCGGGCTCGGACCAGCGCTTCGACTTTTCGGTGCGCAAGGAATTCAGCGCGCGGCTGACCTGCGGCCGGGTCAATCCGCAGGCTGGGTGCGATCCGGTCGAGGCGATGAAGGTGGAATTCTCCGCGCCGGTGCCGCGGGCGCGGGCGCTGGCGGTACGGCTCGAGGCGGCGGGGCGGAGCATCGCGCCGATCGACGATGGGCACGCGCCGACGCTTTCCACCCTGAAGTTCAAGCCGCCGCTGCCGCCCGGCACGACCGCGAAGCTGGTGATGCCGGCGGGGCTGACGGACTTCAGCGGCCGGCCGCTGTCCAACGCGCGGCGCTTTCCGCTCGACGTCGCGATCGACCAGCCGCCGCCGCTCGTCAAATTCGCGGCGCCGTTCGGCATCCTCGAGGCGAAGCAGGGCGGGGTGCTGCCGGTGACGGTGCGCGGGGTCGAGCCGGAGCTCGGCGAGGCGGTGCAGGCGATCGGCGGCGGCGCGGCGCGGATCGACGGCAATGACGACGGCGCGGTGGCCGGCTGGATCCGCAAGATCGAGAAGGCGCAGCGCGACGACATACGCGACGAGAAGCGCGGCAAGGCCAAGGTGCAGGTCAACCATACCGGCGACCGCTCGGTCTTCGCCGCCAACGCGCCGGGCGGGGTGCAGGGCGGGGTGCAGCGCATGCAGCTGCCGCTGCCGGGCAAGGGGCGGCAGTTCGAAGTGATCGGCATGCCGCTCGCCAAGCCCGGATTCTATGTCGTCGAGCTGGCCAGCCCGACTCTGGGGCGGGCGCTGCTGGCGCGGCCGGCGACGCGCTATGTCGCGGCCGCCGCGCTCGTCACCGACCTGTCGGTCCATTTCAAATGGGGCCGCGCGACCTCCCTGGTCTGGGTGACGGCGCTGGACAGCGGCGCGCCGGTCGCCGGCGCTTCGGTGCGGGTGACCGACAGCTGCACGGGGCGGCAGCTCGCCACCGGCCTTACCGACAGCCAGGGGCGGATGGCGGTGCAGTCCGGCCTCCCCGCTCCCTCCTCGCGCAGCGGGTGCGACGGCGAGAGCGACGATTCGCCGCCCTTGATGGTCTCGGCGCGGCTGGGCGGGGACTTCTCGTTCGTCCTCTCCTCGTGGAACCAGGGGATCGGGCCCTACGATTTCGACCTGCCCTGGGGCTATCGCGACGCCTCGCCGATCTTCCACACCATCCTCGACCGCACCCTCATCCGGGCCGGCGAAACGGTGCACATGAAGCATGTCTACCGGGCGCCGACGCCGTCCGGCTACCGCTCGGGCGGGGCGGTGAACGGCAAGCTCATCCTCCAGCATATCGGCTCCGACACGGCCTACGAGCTGCCGCTCACGATCGGCGGCGACGGGATCGGCGAGAGCGAATGGCTGGCGCCGAAGGACGCGCCGGGCGGCACCTATGCGGTGAAGTGGAAGGTGGGCGAGACGCTCAACGACACCAACCAGACCTTCCGCGTCGACGAATATCGGCTGCCGACGATGCGGGCGAGCATTCATGGGCCCAAGACCAACGGCGCGCGGATGCGCAAGCTGCCGCTCGACCTCTATCTCGGCTATCTGGCCGGCGGGGGCGCGGGCGGGGCGCCGGTCAAGCTCAGGACCCAATATGAGGCGATGCGCGACCGGCCGGACGGCTGGGACGGCTGGACCTTCGGCGGCGAGGCGATCCGCGAGGGCACGACCCCGCTCGACGAGGAGCAGGGCGAGGACGGGGCGGGCCACCTCCCCTCCTCCGCCACCTTGCCGCTGACGCTCGGCAAGGAAGGGGCGCTCAGGACCGACCTCGATATCCCCGAGCTGACGGACAGCGCGCGGCTGCGAGTCGAGATGGATTATGAGGATGCCAACGGCGAGACGCTGACCACCGCCACGTCCATCCCGCTCTACACCTCCGCGATCCGGCTCGGCATCAAGCCCGACGGGTGGATGCAGCGCGCGGGCGAGATGCGGCTGAAGGTCGCGGCGCTCGATCTCGACGGCAAGATCGTGCGCGGCCAGCCGGTCGAGGTGCAGCTCTACACGCGAGAAATCCTGTCGGCGCGGCGGCGGCTGATCGGCGGCTTCTACGCGTTCGACAACAATGCCCGGGTGACGAAGCTCGCCGGCCATTGCTCGGGCGTCACCGACGAGCACGGCATGGCCGATTGTACGATCGATCCCGGTGTGTCGGGCGAGGTGATCGCGGTGGCGATGACCCGCGACCAGGCGGGGAACGAAGCGCGGGCGGTTACCTCCGTCTTTCTGGCGGGCGACGACGATTGGTGGTTCGGCGGCGACAATGGCGACCGCATGGACGTCATCCCCGACGCCAAATCCTATCATATGGGCGACACCGCCAAGGTGCAGGTGCGCATGCCGTTCCGCGAGGCGACGGCGCTCGTCACCGTCGAGCGCGAGGGGGTGCTCTCGTCCTTCGTCACCCAGATTTCGGGCAAGGACCCGGTGATCGAGGTGCCGATGGCCGGGAGCTATGCGCCAGACGTCTACATTTCGGTGATGGCGGTGCGCGGGCGGGTCGCGGGGTGGCGGCTGTGGGTCGCCGAGTTCGCCAAGAAATGGCATCTGCCCTTCTTCGCCGACCCCGGCCAGCCGACGGCGCTCGTCGACCTCGCCAAGCCCGCCTTCCGCCTCGGCATCGCCAAGGTGAAGGTCGGCTGGGAAGCGCACGAGCTCAAGGTCAAGGTGAAGCCCGAGCGCGAGAAATACCATGTGCGGGATACGGCCAACGTGGCGGTGCAGGTCACAGGCCCCGGCGGAAAGGCGCCGCGCGAGGCGGAGATCGCCTTTGCCGCGGTCGACGAGGCTTTGCTGATCCTGTCGCCCAACGAGACCTGGGACGTGCTGGACGCGATGATGGAGGAGAGGCCGCTGTCGGTGGTCACCTCGACCGCGCAGATGCAGGTGGTCGGCAAACGGCATTACGGCCGCAAGGCCTTGGCCGTGGGCGGCGGCGGGGGCGGCGACCTGTCCGCCGTGGCGCGCTCCGACTTCCGGCCGCTTTTGGTGTGGAAGGGCCGGGTGCCGCTCGACGAGCAGGGCCGCGCGACCGTGCAGGTGCCGCTGGCCGACGCCCTCTCCTCCTACAAGCTGGTCGCCGTGGCGACGGCGGGCGGAGACCTGTTCGGCACGGGCAGCGCCGACATCCGCACCGTGCAGGATCTCGGCCTCTATTCCGGGGTGCCGCCGCTGGTGCGCTCGGGCGACCAGTTCGACGCGGTGTTCACCTTGCGCAACAGCACGGAGCGGGACTTGAAGGTCACGGCGTCGGCGGAAGTCACGCCGCTGGCCGGAGCGTTGAAGCCGCAGACCGTCACGGTCCCCGCGGGCGGAGCCGTGCCGGTGGTCTGGCGGGTGACGGCGCCGGAGACGGAGTCGCTGCGCTGGACGGTCACGGCACGGATCAACGGCGGGACGGCGGGAGACCGCATCGTCGTCGACGAGCAGGTCGTGCCGCCGGTGCCGGAGGAGACTTGGGCGGCGAGCTTCCTGCGGCTGTCGCCGGGGCTGCGCGTGCCGGTCGGACCTCCCGACGGGGCCCTGCCGGGACGCGGCGGCATCGACGTGGCGCTCACCGCCTCGCCGGCGCCGTCGCTGCTCGGGGTGCGCGCCTATATGCTGGCTTATCCTTATGGCTGCTTCGAGCAGCGGCTCTCCAAGGTCATCGCGCTCGACGACCATGAGGCGTGGGGGCGGCAAATGGCCGAGCTGCCGCACTACATGACCGACAACGGCCTGCTCCGTTACTGGCCGGGCGAGCACCAGGACGGCTCGATCGCCCTCACCGCCTACGCCGTGTCGATCACGGCGGAAGCCGGCCTGCCCTGGCCCGACGACCGCAAGGCGAAGCTGCTCGACGCGCTGCGCACCGTGGTCGACGGGCGGCTGAAGGACGCTTCGGAGGCGCCCGCCGACGCGCGGCTGCTGCGGCTGGCGGCGCTCGCCGCGCTCGCCCGCAACAACGCCTCGACGGCAGCGATGGCGGCGCGGGTGGCGATGCCGCTGCGCGACATGCCGACGGCGAGCCTTGCCGACTGGATCGTCATCCTCGACCGCACGCCCGGCATCGGGCCGCGGCCGAAGCAGGCGGCCGAGCAGGCGCTGCGGCAGCGCATCGTCTACGAAGGCACGCGGCTCGACATCACCGACAACAGCACGGCGCCGTGGTGGATGATGATCAGCGGCGACGAGATGGCGATCAAGGCGCTCTACGTCGCGACCGGCCGGCAGGGCTGGGGTGACGAGGTGCCGAAGATGATGATCGGCGTCGCCATGCGCCAGCGCCGCGGCCATTGGGACACGACTCCGGCCAATGCCTGGGGGACGCTGGCCGTCCGCCGCTTCGCCGCCGCGTTCCCCGGTTCACCGGTGGGGATGACGACGGCGCAGCTCGGCGGCGACACGATGACTCGCAACTGGCCTGCCCCGCAGCCGATGCACTTCCCGCTGCCCGCGGGCGAGATGCCTTTGCTCCTGTCTCACGCCGGCGGGGCGCAGCCCTGGGCCTTCGTGTCGGTGCGGGCGGCGGTGCCGCTCACCGCGCCGTCCTTTGCCGGCTACAAGGTGTCGCGTGAGGTGAGCTTCCTGGTCCGAAAGGCGCCGGGCGCGGTCAGCCGCGGCGACGTGATGAAGGTGCGCATCACGGTCGAGGCGCCGGCGGCGCGGAGCTGGGTGGTGGTCGAGGACCCTGTCCCGGCGGGGGCGTCGATCGTCGGCGGTGGCGGGCAATCGTCGCTGCTGGCGGAGAAAGCGGACGGCGTCGCCGGCTGGTGGCCGAGCTATATCGACCGCGGCCACGGCTATTGGCGGGCTTATTACGGCTGGATGCCGCGCGGGAAGATGAGCGTCGAATATGCGGTGCGGATCAACAGCGCCGGCCGCTTCCAGCTGCCGCCGACCCATGTCGAGGCCATGTATTCGCCGGAGATCAGGGCGAGCCTGCCGAACGGGCCGCTGGACGTGGCGCCGTGACGCCGCTTGGCTGGCTGCGGCGGAGTCCCAGCGTCTGGGTGCTGACGCCGCTGCTTCTCCTCGCCGCGGTCGATTTGTGGACGGCGCCGCCGCCCCTCCCCTCTTATGCGGAGACGAAGGCGGCGTGGCGGCCGAGCGAGGCGTGGCTCAAGGACCGGCACGGGCGGCTCCTCCAGACGGTGCGGATCGACATGGCGGTGCGGCGACTGGAATGGGTGCCGCTCGCCCAGGTCGCGCCGGCGGTGCGGCAGGCGGTGGTGCAGGCGGAGGATCGGCGGTTCGCCAGCCACAGCGGCGTCGACTGGCGCGGGCTTGCCGGCTCGGCCTGGGCGGCGCTGCGCGGGCGTCATGCGCGGGGGGCGAGCACGCTGTCGATGCAGGTCGCGGGGTTCCTGGCGCCGCAATTGGGCGGGCCGGGGTCGCGCTCTCTCAGGGAGAAGATCCGCCAGCTCCGCGCCGCCCATGCGGTCGAGGCGGGGTGGAGCAAGGATGAAATCCTCGAAGCCTATTTGAACCTCGCCTCGTTCCGCGGCGAGGTGCAGGGGATCGGCGCCGCGTCGCGGGCCCTGTTCGGGCGGGCGCCGGCCGCGCTGGGGCCGGACGACGGGCTGCTGCTCGCGGCCCTGCTCCCGGCGCCGCAGGCGGACCCGCAGGCGGTGGGGCGGCGGGCGTGCCGGCTCGGGCACCGGGCGGACTGCATGACGCTCGTTGCGGAAGCTTCGGCGATGACGGGGCCGGACCGGCGGCTTGCGGACGATCCCGGGCTGGCGCCGCACCTCGCGCACAAGCTGCTCCGCCAGCCGGGGGAGACGGTGAATTCGACCATCGACGCCGGCGTGCAGCGCGCGGCGGCCGAAGCGCTCCGGCGGCAGCTGCTCGGGCTCGGCGACCGGGCGCGGGACGGATCGGTGGTGGTGGTCGACAATGCCAGCGGCGACGTGCTGGCTTATGTCGGCGGGGTGGCGGGCAGCGCATCGACCGCGCCGTCGGTCGACAATGCGGACGCCTATCGACAGGCGGGGTCGACGCTAAAGCCGTTCCTCTATTCGCAGGCGATCGAACGCGGCTTCCTCACCGCCGCCTCGATCCTGGACGACAGCCCGGTACAGCTCGACACCGCGTCCGGCCTCTATGTGCCCAAGGATTACGACCATGAGTTCAAGGGGCCGGTGAGCGTACGGACGGCGCTGGCGGGGTCGCTCAACGTGCCGGCGGTGCGGGCGCTGCTGCTCGACGGGGTGGAGGACTTTCGCGACCGGCTGTGGGACCTCGGCTATAAGGGCCTGACGCAGGACGGCGATTATTATGGCTACAGCCTCGCGCTGGGATCGGCGGAGGTGACCTTGCTCCAGCAGGCGGCGGCGTACCGGGCGCTCGGCGACGGCGGGCGGTACGTGCCGCTGCGGATGCGGATGGACGATCCGGCCGGGGAGCCGCACGCCATCGCCGATGCCCGCGCCGCCTGGATCGTCGCCGACATGATGGCGGATGCAGGCGCGCGGGCGGGGACGTTCGGGCTCGATTCGGCGCTACGCCTTCCCTTCTGGGCGGCGGCGAAGACCGGGACGTCGAAGGGCATGCGCGACAATTGGTGCGTCGGCTTTTCGAGCCGGTTCACCGTCGCGGTGTGGATCGGCAACGCCGAGGGCGACAGCATGACGCGGGTGTCGGGGACGAGCGGGGCGGCGCCGGTGTGGCGGGACGTGATGCTGGCGCTGCACGCGGGACGGCCGGGCGGGCGGCCCGCGGCGCCGGCGGGAATCGAGCCGCGGGCGGTGGCCTTTGCCGGGCCGAACGAGCCGGCGCGGCGCGAATTCTTCCTCGCCGGCACCGGCCAGCCGAGCCTCGCCGCGGCCCCCGCCACTGCCCGGCGGCCGCGCATCGTCAGCCCGCTTTCGGGCGCCGTCTACGCCCTCGACCCGGACATTCCGGTGAAGAGCCAGAAGATAAGGCTGAAGACCGTCGGCGCCGTATCGGGCGAGCGGCTCAGCCTCGACGGCCAGGATGCCGGCGAGGCGGCCGAGGGGCCGATGGTGCTGCCAGGGCCGGGGCGCCACACGCTCGCGCTGATCGAGGCCGGCGGGCGGGTGCTCGACAGGAGCGTGTTCACGATGCGCTGACGCTCGTGCCTCCCCATGCGGAGCATGGGGAGGGGGACCAGCGAAGCTGGTGGAGGGGTATTTGGCGCTCGCCGCAGCGGAGTGGGCGGGTAGCTCCTGCGCTCTTCGCAAGACCCCTCCACCACCCTTCGGGTGGTCCCCCTCCCCATCCTGTGGATGGGGAGGCACAGGGTCAGCGCACCGTCACATGGCCTTCCGGCTGGTCGGCAAGGTCAAAGCGCAGCAAGTGAGTCTGGCTGTCATAGCGGGAGGGAATGTCGCGGCCGCCGCCTGTCACTTGCCCACTAGCCGAGCGGCCGTGGATGGTCACCGATATCTCGCGCCACCAGGGGTGGAAGCTGCCCTGACGGCGGTCGAAATCGATCTGCAGGCCGGCCTGGGTGACGCTGCAGCGGATCGTCTGGCGCAGGTAGGCGCCTTTTTCGAAGTCCATCGAGTGGCCGTCGTCGAGGTACAGCATGCCGCGGCAATCGGGGCCGGGGTAGATGTCGAGGGTGAGAGGACCCTTCGGAGTCTCGGCGGTCGATTGGACGAGCGGCTGGCGGGGCAGGATCGTGCCGGCGCGGACGAAGACGGGGAGGCGGTCGAGCGCCGGGGTGGCGGAGATCGTCTTGGCGGCGGCATCGCTCTCGGGGAGGCCGGTCCAGTAATCGTACCAGCCGCCGGGCGGCAGGCAGATGTCATATTTCGCCGGGCTTTCCGGGCGGGGCGGCGGGGCGATGAGGAGGTCGCGGCCCAGCGTGAAGGCGAAGGATTGGTCGCAGCCCATCTGGAGGGCGGCGGGATGGTCGTAGAAGACCGGGCGGAGGATGGGGTCTCCCACCCGCGCATTCTCGTCGGCGAGCGCGTAGAGATAGGGCATCAGGCGATAGCGTTCCTCGACGAAGCGGCGGCGGATGGCGAGGTGCTCGGGTCCGTCCACCCAAGGCTCGACGCGGGGGGTGTTCACCGCGCTGTGGTCGCGGAAGACGGGGTAGAAGGCGCCGATCTCGAACCAGCGGGTGAGGAGGTCGGGGCTCGGCCCGCCGGCGAACCCGCTGACGTCGGCGCCGGAGTAAGAGAAGCCGGAGAGGCCGAGGTTGATGAGCTGCTGGACCGAGAGCTTGAGGTGGTCCCAGGTGGCTGAGTTATCGCCGGTCCAGGTGACGGCGTAGCGCTGGCCGCCGGCATAGCTCGCCCGCGTCATGACGAAGGCGCGCTCGTTGGGGGCGAGGCGACGCAGGCCCTCATAGGTCGCGCGGGTATTCTCCATGCCGTAGACGTTGTGGATCTCGGCGTGGCTGGCGGTGCGGGGGGCGAAATCGTCCGACGCGATGCGGTGGGCGATGTCGAGCGGCATGGTCTTGGTCGGCGTTTCGAAGATCGCCGGCTCGTTCATGTCGTTCCAGGCGCCGGCAATGCCGTCCTCGACCTGGCGGCGGAACAGGCCGCCCCACCAGGTGCGGACCTTCGCGTCGGTGAAATCCGGGAAGACGGAAGGGCCGGGCCAGACCGGCGCGACGTAGACGCTGCCGTTCGGATTGTGGACGAAGGCGTTAATCGCCGCGCCGCTGTCATAGGGGGCATAACCCTGGTTGGGCAGGCGGGCGACGTGGAGGTCGGTGATGGTGATCGCCTTGAACCCCTGGCGGCCGAGATCGGCGACCAGGCCCTTCATGTCCGGGTAGGTCGTGGTGTTGACGGTGAAGGGCCGGTTGCGGTCCTGATAGTCGATGTCCATCCACAGCACGTCCGTGGGGACGCGGTCGGCGCGGAGGCGGGCGGCGATCTGCCGCACTTCCTCGGCGGACATGTAGCTGTAGCGCGACTGCTGGTAGCCCAATGCCCAGAGCGGCGTGAGCGGCGCCTTGCCGGTCAAATCGGTGTAGCGGCGGACGACCTCGGCGGTGCTGGGGCCGGCGATCAGGTAATAATCGATCGGGCCGTCGGGGCCGCCGAGGGCGATGACGTCTTCCTCGCGATGGCCGAAATCGAACCAGGTGCGGCGCGTGTTGTCGAGGAACAGGCCGTAGCTGCCCCCTTCCCCGCCGACGGCGAGGAAGAAGGGGATCGACTTGTAGATGGGGTCGTCGGACGAGGAGAAGCCGAACGCGTCGGTGTTCCAGTCGACGAACGCCTTGCCGCGGCGGTCGAGGCCGCCGGTCTTGTCGCCGAGGCCGAAGATGTGGGTGCGGATCGGCAGCTGCTTGCGCAGCGTGAAGGCGCGGCCGTCGAGCTTCACCGGGTCGACCGCGTCCGCCGAGATCAGCTTGCCGGCCTTGTCCTCGACCACGAGACGCCCGCCGGCGAGGCGGACGCGGAGGGTGGCGGTGGCGAAACCGTCGGCGGTGGGCGCGACGGCGACGTGGCGGGCGCGGATTTCGGCCGCGACGGCCCAGCTTGCGTCCTCGTCGAAGCGCGCGCCGCGGGCGATGCGGACGCGCAGCATGTCGTTGGTCAGCGCCGTGATGCGGAGAGTGGCCGCGGCGGTGCGGAGCTCGACGCCGTCCGGGCGGTGCGCGAGCGGGGCGGCCGCGGCGGGGACGGCGGCGGCGAGGAGGAGGCAGAGAGCAAGGAAGCGGATCATGTGCGGTTCTCGGCGATGCGGGCGACGATGTCGGCGTGGAGGGGCCAGGCGGCGGAATGGTGATCGATCTGGCGTTTGACGGCGGCGAGGAAGCCGGCAAGCTCCTCCTCGCTCAATTGGTCGGCGAGGGGGTGCCAGCTTTCGGGGACGATCCCCTGGCCGATCAGCACCTGCACCCAGCCCGCCTCGGTAAACAGCTCATCGCCGTCGCGAAAGATGCGGCCGCTCTCGCGGAACAGGGCGATGCGTTCGGCGAGGCTGTCGGGAATCGCCATGTCGCGCACCTCGCGCCAGAACGGCTCGGGCCGGTCGGTCGCCTTGAAGTGGAGGATGAGGAAATCGCGGATGCGCTCCCATTCGAAGCGGGTCTGGCGGTTATATTCCGCGGCTTCGGCAGGGCCGACGCCCGCTTGCGACGGGAGGAGCTGGAGCAGGCGGACGATACCGGACTGGACGAGGTGGATCGAGGTGGATTCGAGCGGCTCCATGAACCCCGCGGCGAGGCCCAGGGCGACGCAATTGCCGATCCAGGCGCTGCGGCGGCGGCCGGCCTTGAAGCGCAGCGGGCGCGGGTCGCCGGCGGGCGCGCCGTCCAGATTGGCGAGGAGGGTCGCGGCGGCCTCGTCGTCGGAGAGGTGGGCGCTCGAATAGACGTAGCCGTTGCCGATGCGGTGCTGGAGCGGGATCCGCCATTGCCAACCGGACTTGCGCGCCGTCACCCGCGTGTAGGGGGTCAGCGGCTGGACGCTCGCGCACGGCGCAGCCTGCGCACGATCACACAGCAGCCACTGGTTCCAGTGC
>NZ_DASWQI010000030.1:0-1770 GCF_036403745.1 Allosphingosinicella sp. | reverse complement strand
GCGGGCTATGAAGACAAGAGTCGCCGTTACGAAACTCCACGAGGAACTCCGCAAGGAGGAGTCGTCACTCCCCGAACGCAAAAGGTAACTTCTGCTTTGATCGCGTAATTGCGCTCGATCGTTCTCGTTGTGTGCTTGATTTGCGCCTCAAAAAGTAATATGCATATGACAGATGGCGCGGTCGACCGATGCGCAGAAGGCGGAACGTCTCAATGCCGCCCACAGGTTGCTCGCGCGTGGGCAGAGCCTGGGGGAGGTTGCCTTGTCAATGTCGCGCCAGTTCGCAATGTCGCGCCGTCAGGCCTACCGATACATCGAGGAGGCCCAGTTGATCGGCCGACCGGTGCCGGTTGCCGAGGCGGCGACGGCGGTGACGTTCAAGCTTCCGCCCAGCCTGGTGGACGCGGTCCGGGCGCGGGCGGCGGCCGAAGGAACGACGATCAGCGACATGGTGAGCCGGGCGCTGCGGGCGTTTCTCGGCGAAGCCGGCGGCCATGGCTGAACGGCGCGGCCATGATCGCAGCGTCCAATTCGAGCATGCGTTTGACCGTCTCCTCGCCGTCAAGCTGGAGCAGGTCTACGGGATCCTGGTCCCGGAACGGGTTCGCGCCATTGGCGCCGATCAGAGCGTGAGGGGGAAGCGCGATGAAGGCTGCCGCGATCTACGCCAGAGTATCTTCGGAGCAGCAGAAGGAGGAGAACACGATCGCCAGTCAAACGGCGGCGCTGATCGACTTCGCACGCGAGCAGGGCTACAGCGTACCCGATGAATGGGTGATCGAGGACGAAGGCTTCAGCGGCGCCAGCCTTTTGCGGCCAGGCCTGGAGCGACTGCGCGATCTCGCTGCCGAGGGTCACATTCAGACCGTTCTCATCCATTCACCCGATCGCTTGAGTAGAAAATATGCCTATCAAGTATTGCTGACCGAAGAGTTCGCTCGTCACGGAGTCGAGACGATCTTCCTGAAGGCGCCTCATTCCGACACGCCCGAAGATCAACTGATGCTGCAGTTCCAGGGCATGATCGCCGAATACGAACGGGCGCAGATTCTCGAACGGTCCCGCCGCGGCAAGCGCCATCGCGCCAAGGCCGGGCAAGTCTCGGTTCTGTGTGCCGCACCCTATGGCTACCGTTACATCCGCAAGACCAGCGAGGCACCGGCACGCTACGAGATCGATGCCGCCGAAGCCGAAGTCGTGCGGTTGGTCTACCACAAGTATACGGTGGGCGGCCTGAGCATCGGCGCGATTGCCCGGCTGCTTCACGGGATGGGGGTCCCTACCCGTCGGCGGGTTCGCTGGGAACGATCGGTCGTCTGGGCGATCCTGCGCAACCCGGCCTATAAGGGCACGGCCTGCTTCAACAAGACGCAAGTCGGCCCGAGGCAAAAGGCGACCAAGCCGTTCCGCTTGTCGGGGCGGGCGGTCCATGGGGACAAGAGTAGCAATCACGAACGGCCCCGTGACGAATGGATCGAAATACCGGTCCCGGCGATTGTCAGCGAAGAGACCTTCGCCCTGGCGGCAGAGCGGCTGGCTGACAATAAGCGCTTCGCGCCCCGCCGGACCATCGAGCCCAGCATCGTCCAGGGCTTGGTATCCTGCCGCAAATGCGGCTATGCGCTGTCACGGACGTCGGCCCGCACCTCCGCGCGCAAAATCCATTACTACCGCTGCCTCGGCTCCGACGCTTGGCGCCATCTCGGCGGGGCGGTGTGCGACAGTCGGCCGATCCGTCAAGACCTGCTCGACCAGATCGTGTGGCAGGAA
>NZ_DASWQI010000029.1:0-2795 GCF_036403745.1 Allosphingosinicella sp. | reverse complement strand
GCCCGTCCACCAGCTTTGTCTGAAGGGCGGTATACAGCTCGTTGTAGTTGACCGCAGTCGGTCCAGCACCGAGTGCGGTGAATAGCGAAAGCAGGACCGGAGAGGTAGGAACCCGGATCCGGTACGCCTTCAGATCGCCCGGCTGGCGAATGGGCTTATACCAAGTCCCGATGAGGAGAACCCATCGCCGACGAACCCGGCTTCCCCGGGCTTGGAACCGCTGGGCCCTCTTCGTTTCGACAGGTTCTGATCATTGAGACTTGGTATTAGTGCCCGACGTGATATGCCTGAATCCGTTGTCGCCCGATTTCGCGGGGACGATCAGGCCAGCCTTTTCGATCTGCGCGCGGATAAACGAACCCATCTCGCCATCCATCGCCCGCCAGCCATCGTCATAGCTCTCAAAAGCAAAGCCCATATTCGCGACCGCGACCGCCGGCACGAACGGGGAGAGTATCGTGGGCGCGGTGTTGTAGATGTCGACCGCTCCGGATCGAACCTGGCTCATCAGGTCAGGATCTGATACCGTTGGCGAATTCGCTGGCTGCGCGTTGGCTTCTCTGTTGGAGGATCAGCTGAGGGGAGCCGCCATGTCGCTACGCCCTGCCGAGATCGCACCAGTCCCTGCCACGACCGCTCAGGTGGCGGTGGCGGCATTCCCTCGCGGCTGTGCTGCCATGCGCATGCGCGATGAACTGGGTGCGATTTACAACGACCAGATGTTCGCGTCTCTGTTCCCGGCGCGAGGTCAGCCGGCGTACTCACCCTGGCGCCTGGCCCTGGTGACGGTCCTGCAGTTCGCCGAGGGTCTGCCGGACCGGCAGGCAGCCGATGCGGTCCGTGGTCGGATCGACTGGAAGTATGCGCTCAGTCTGGAGCTGACTGATCCCGGGTTCGACTTCTCCGTGCTTTGCGAGTTTCGCGCCCGTTTGATCGCGGGCGGTCTCGAGCAGAGCCTGCTCGAGGCCATGCTGACGCGGTATCGTGAGCACGGCCTGCTGAAGGCACGCGGTCGGCAGCGCACCGACTCCACTCACGTGCTGGCCGCGGTGCGCAAGCTCAACCGCTTAGAGAACGTGGGCGAGATGCTGCGGGCCGCGCTCAACTCCCTCGCGGCGGCCGCGCCTGACTGGATGGCCCAGCATGCCGAACACGGCTGGGTCGATCGGTATGGACGTCGCGTCGAGGATTACCGGCTGCCCAAGGGTGAGGTTGCGCGCAGAGAACTTGCTGAAAGCATCGGCGCTGATGGGCACCGACTGCTCGCTGCCGTCTACGACCCGGCGGCTCCGATGTGGCTGCGCGACCTCCCGGCCGTGCAGGCGCTACGCCGGACCTGGGTGCAGCAGTTCTCCCTCCAGGAGGACAGGGTCAGCTGGCGGGACCGCGCTGACCTGCCGCCAGCAAGGGCGCGCCTTCACAGCCCCTATGACACGGATGCCAGCTTCGGCGACAAGGGCACCACGACCTGGATCGGCTATAAAGCGCACTTCACCGAGACCTGCGATGCAGATGCCCCGCACCTCATCACCAACGTCGTAACGACGCCGGCTCCGGTTCCGGACACGGCTGTGACGGCGCCTTTGCACGCCGCTCTTGCGGGAAAGAGCCTGCTGCCGCGGACGCATTTCATCGATGCCGGTTACGTCGATGCCGACCTGCTGCTGGACATCGGGGCAGAGCACGAGGTCGAGCTGATTAGCCCCATCCGCCCGGACGCGAGTTGGCAGGCCAAGGCCGGTCAGGGCTACGACATCTCTGCTTTCAGGATCGACTGGGACGCCCAGGTTGTGACCTGTCCACAGGGGCACAAGAGCATCAACTGGCTGCCGGGAGTAGATGATTGGGGGACCAAGCGCGTCCAAGCCGTCTTCGCAGACCGGGTCTGCCGCGCCTGCCCGAGCCGATCCCTCTGCACGCGGGCCAAGGTCGCCTCGCGCAGACTGACCTTCCGCCTCGAAGAGCGGCATGAGGCGATCCAGCGGGCGCGCCGGCACCAGCAGACACCGCAATGGCGCGCGCTCTACGGCGTGCGTGCCGGGATCGAGGGCTGCCTGTCACAGGCCATGCGGCTCTGCGGACTACGCCGCTCGCGCTACGTCGGCTTAGCCAAGGCTCACCTGCAGCATGTAGCGAGTGCGGCGGCCCTCAACGTCGTGCGCCTGGATGCCTGGCTGCAAGGCAGACCACGAACCATCACGCGCCGCTCACACCTTGTCCGCCTGATGGCCGCCTGACCTCCTACCCGGCGACTTCGCCAACGGTATCAGTTCGTGACCCTGCGCTTCTGCTCCGGGATGTGGCGGCGGCGGTCCTGGTTCAGCTTGAAGGGCAAGGTGGGCATCCGGGGGGCAGCAGGGGAGCCGCCCAGCTACTCCATCCCGGCCCCGGGCGCCACCGGCCGGATCCGTGCAACAACGTGATGTACGGCGGTCAGCCGCAGCCCCCGGCCGACAAACGTCAATGCTTGGCGAACCGGCCGAGCTTGCAGCGTCGCGGTCGACGCGGGTACGATCCGTTTCCTCCGCGGAGGCGTTCCTATGGCGGTCGGAACAAGACACGACCAAGCCTCAAGCCTGGGAGCGCGCGACCATCCTGGCGGTGCTCGCGCGGCGCGCCCGCGCAACAGCGGGACGCGGCCGCGATGAACCGGCGGCGCCGCGCACGGATTGCGCTCGCAATCCTCGGGGGGGCCATGCTCCTCGCGCTCGGCTACACGGCCTACGTCTGGAAACAGCCCGCTCCAATCCGCATTGCCTTCGCCAATTCCCTGACGGGCCCAACCAGTTCGCCGG
>NZ_DASWQI010000028.1:0-143615 GCF_036403745.1 Allosphingosinicella sp. | reverse complement strand
GTGCAGCTCGTCGACGGGACCGGCGCGGCGCCGCGGCGCGACGTGTCGGTGCTGGTGAGGGACGGGCGAATCGCGGCGATAGGCAACGTGCGGGCGCCCGCGGGCACGACCGTCATCGACGGACGCGGCAAGACGCTGCTGCCGGGGTTCGTGATGGTGCACGAGCATTTCTTCTACCCGTCGACGAAAAGCGGGGAGTATGAGGAATATCCCTACAGCTTCTCGCGCCTCTATCTGGCGGGAGGCACAACGACGCTGCGCACCGGCGGCAGCCTCGCCCCCTATGCCGACATCAACACCGCGCGGGCCATCGCGGAAGGCAAGCAGCCCGGCCCCGACATGGACGCGACCGGCCCCTATCTGGAGGGCCCCCGGCTCCTCACCTCCAAGATGGCGCGGCTGGAGGACGCCGCCGACGCGACCCGCACGGTGGATTTCTGGGCCGGGGCCGGCGCCACCTCGTTCAAGGCCTATAATTACATCACCCGGGACGAGCTTCGCGCCGCGATCCAGGCCGCCCACCGACGTGGACTGAAGCTCACCGGCCACCTTTGCTCGGTCACCTATGGGGAAGCCTCGGCGATGGGCATCGACAATCTCGAGCACAGCTTCGCCGTCGCCACCGATTTCGTGAAGACGAAGAAGCCCGACGAATGCCCGTCGCAGGCGGCGACCTTCACCGCCCTCGCCGCGCTCGACCCCGACGGGCCGGAGATCGGCGCGCTGATGCGCACGCTGATCGACCGCAATGTGGCGCTGACCTCCACCCTCACCGTCTTCGAAACCTTCACGCCCGGCCGCCCGAAGGCGCCGGAGGCGGCGCTGGCGCTGCTCAGCCCGCCGCTGCGCCACTCCTATGAGGCGACGTGGACGGCGATCCAGGCCGCTCCGCAGACCGCCGTGTGGCGCACCTTCCTCCCAAAGCTGATGCGCATGGAGCGCCGCTTCGTCGCGATGGGCGGCACCCTCCTCGCCGGCACCGATCCCACCGGCTATGGCGGCGTAGTCCCCGGCTGGTCGGGCCGGCGGCAGGTCCAGCTCCTCGCCGAAGCCGGGTTCCCCTTCCCCGAGGCGCTCAAGATCGCGACCCTGAACGGCGCCCGCTACCTCGGCCGCGCTGGCGAAGTAGGCTCGATCGAACCCGGCAAGCGCGCCGATCTCCTCCTCATAGATGGCGACCCGGTCCGCGATCCCGCGGCGCTCGACCGTATGCCGGTCGTCTTCAAGGCCGGCGTCGGATACCGCACCCAGCCGATGTTCGACGCGCTGAAAGGGGCGGTGGGGATTTACTGACGGGGGAGCCTCCCCGCGGGCAAAGCCCGGGGGGAGGGGGATCACCGAAGGTGGTGGAGGGGTATCCCCACGAGCCGCCGTTGGGTGAAGACCCCTCCACCACCTTCGGTGGTCCCCCTCCCCATCCTGCGGATGGGGAGGCAGGGTGTAGCCGACCGCGCCCGGCGCCTTCGTCGCCGCAAATGGGCCGTTCGTCGGCACGCCGGCCGTTTCGCAGAAGGAACAAGCCCGCGCGTCGAGCGGGCCGCGCGGCGGCCGGCGCATCCTCCTACCCAGGAATGGCGACGCAGGGGCGGTTCGTCTCATCCCCGGACCGGATCCTGCGCCGCAACCCTTTTTCACAAGCACCGAAGGAAGCGACCCATGGCAAAGATCCTCACCGCCCTCGGCGCGGCGGCCCTCGCGGCCTCGGCGCTCTCCGCTCCGGCCGTCGCGGCGCCCGCCGCCGAAGCCGAAGTTGCCGTCAGCTATGCCGGCCTCGACCTCTCCCGGCCGTCCGACGCCGCCCGCCTCGACCAGCGGCTGCGCGTCGCCGCCCGCGAAATCTGCGGCGAAGCGCCGATCCTCGAGCTGCGCTTCAGCGCCAAGGTCGACGCGTGCCGCGCCGACGCCCTCGCCCGCGCAAAGGCGGACGTCCAGGTGGCGATGCGCTCCGGCGGCAGCCGGGTCGTGGCGCTGCGCACCAACTGAGGCGTACCCGTTCGCCTCGGCTGAGGGCTCGCAGGATCTAGCGTCCGGCGAGCCCTTTTGCGTTCTGGACGTAGAGGCGGCCAACCTTCTGCTCGTCGCCGTCGGCGAGCTTTGCCCACCAGCGGCCGCCTTCGTCGCGCCTGAGGCCGGTGACGAAATCGCGCCGCACCATTGCCGAGCGGTGGAGGCGGATGAAGCGGGCGGGGTCGAGCTCCGCCTCGAGCTTGGCGATGGTGTGGTTGATCAGCCAGCTCCTCCTGCCGACGTGGAGGCGCATATAGTCGCGCTCGGCGGTGATCCGGTCGATATCCTCGGCGGCCAGCCGCACCAGGCCGCGCGCCTCCGACACCCAGAATTCCCCGATATGCGCGCCGGGCGCGGCGGCGGGCTCGGCGCCTTCCTCCTCGCGCAGGCGCAGCCGCTCCCGCGCCCGGTCGACGGCGCGGGCGAGGCGGTCGGCGGCGACCGGCTTCATCACATAATCGACCGCGTCGACGTCGAAGGCGGCGACGGCGAAGGCGTCGAAGGCGGTTACGAACACCACCACCGGCGGCCGCGCGAACTTGGAAAGCGCGCGGGCGACATCGATCCCGTCCATCCCGGGCATGGCGATGTCGAGCAGCACTGCGTCCGGCGCCACCGCCTCGACCAGCCGCAGCGCCGCCGCGCCGTCCGACGCGGTTCCGGCGAGCTGGACGCCCTCGATCCGCGCCAGCAGCAGCTGCAGCCGCTCGATCGCCAGCGGCTCGTCGTCGACGATCAGGAGGCGAAGCGGCTCAGTCATCGCTCTCGAGCGGCATGGCGAGCGTCACCCGCCAGCCCCCGCCGGGAAGCGCCGACGCCTCGCATTCGCCCGCAGCGCCGAACCGCGCCGTGAGCCGCTCGCAGACGTTGGCGAGGCCGACGCCGGTGCCATGCTCTTCGGCGCTGCGCGGACCAGCGCCGTCATTCTCGACGGTGAGGATCAAGCGGGCGTCCTCCTCCCGCGCCGCGATGCGCAAAGTCACCGGCTCGGCGGTGCGGGCAACCCCGTGCTTGATGGCATTCTCGACCAAAGGCTGGAGGATGAGCGGCGGCACCCGCGCCCCGCGCAAATCCGCCGGCACGTCGATACGCACCTTGAGGCGCCGCGGGAAGCGCACCTTCTCGATGTCGAGATAGAGCTCCTGCAGCTCGATCTCCTGCGCCAGGGTGACGTCGGCGCTCGGATCGAGGGTGAGGCTGGAGCGGAAGAAAGAGGAGAGGTTGACGATCATCGCCTCCGCCTCCTCCGGCCGGCTGGAGAGGACGAGCGACGACAAGGAGTTCAGCGTGTTGAACAGGAAGTGCGGATTGACCTGGTAGCGCAGCGCCCGCAGCTGCGCGGCCTGGGCGTTGCGCTCCGCCCGGGCGGCGCGGCGCTCGGCGCTGCGCATGCCGGCCGCAGCGCTCATCGCGATGTAGAAGCTCGCCCAGGCGGCGAAGAAGAAATACCAGCTGACCATCTCCGCGGCGATCAGCTGCGGCGCGCGCTGACGGACGATCTCACGGGTGCTCGGCATGCGCACGATGACCGGCGGCTGGCCCTTGCGGTCGATCTCGAAGGTGCCGTCGGGGGAGCGCTTCAGCACGGCGCCATTGTCGCCGCGCTCCGTGATCGTGCGAAAACCCATGGGCTGGTAGATGAAGAAGCCGATGTTGAACGTCGCCAGCATCGCCGCGGCGGGGAGCGAGGCGATGGCGGCGGCGATCACCTGGACGCGCATCGTCTCGTGCGCCGCCCGCCGCAGCACCAGCCAGACGAGGCCGGTGACGCAGGCGCCGAACAGGCAGCTCAGCGCCTGCATGCCAAGGGCGTCGAGGCCCCGGTCGACGGTGACGCCGCGCACCAGCACGGTCGCGAAATAGAACAGCCAGAAGCCGGCGATCGATACGAAGCCGAGCGTCAGGTCGCGGCGGCGTGCGCTCGGCTCGATGGTTCGGCTCATGTCCATCCGCCCTCTTACCGGCTCGCGCGCCCGATGCGCCGTGCGCAAGCGGCGTTGGTAGAAGAGCCGCGGCGGTTTGTCGAAAAAGGCGCGGCTTGGCGGGGCGATCAAGCTCCTCCCCGGCACGGGGAGGGGGACCGCGCCCGTCAGGGCGTGGTGGAGGGGGCCCACCTCTCCACCGCTCCGGAGTCGTGCCCCCTCCACCAGCCTGCGGCTGGTCCCCCTCCCCGTCCCGCGGAGGAGCGTTACGCCGCGCGCTTCTCCGCCAGCAGAGCGGACCGATAATCGGTGAGGGTGGTGAAAGTGCCGCCGAGGCGGTCGCGGAAGTGGAGGAGCACCGCTTCCAGCGTGGCGAGGAACACGTCCAGGTCCGCCTCGCTCCGCACGTACGGCGTATTCCCCGGCGCGAGGCTGGGGCTGTGGTAGGTGAGGGTGAAGAGGCGGTGGCCGCGCGCTGCGAGCGCCGCGATCAGCCGGCATTGCTCCTCGGCGCTGTGGCCTTCCGGGCTGAGGCGGATGCGCTCGGCGAGGCCGAGGCGGGCGAGGATGCCGGGCACCCGCAGCCGAACGGCGGCCGGGCTGTCGAACAAAGCGGGGCGCCGTTCGGCCGCCGGGGCGAGCACGCCCGCAAAGCCGCTGGTCAGCGGGATTTCGAGCAGGGGCTGGCCCTCGCCGATCCAGTGGGGGCGGTCGGGCCGGCCGTAGAAGCTCGGGCCGCCGTCGCCGGCGAAGCTCACATGGGGGACGAAGCTGCAATCGATCTCATAGCCGAGCTCGATCAGCGCCTCCGCAGTATGCCTGCCGAAGCCGTAGCGGCCCGCCTTGAACAGAGTGGGACGGCGGCCGAAGCCGGACTCGATCGCCTCCGTCAGGGTCGCAAGCTTCGCCCGCTCCAGCGCCGGCGGCAAATTGCCATGGTAGGAATTGCGGGCAGTCACCGCCTCTTCGTGGGGCGGCGTCACCCAGGGATGGAGGTGCGCGCCGATCTCCGCCCGGCCCGACCGCTGCAGGTCGCCGAGAAAGGCCACGGCCGCCGGATCGGTCGCGACGGGATGATCGACCACGTAGCTCGGGACGATGCCGAGACGGTCGTAGAGCGCGTGGGCTTTCGCCTGAGCCGGAATGCTGGCGGTGGCGCGGCTCGCGCGGTCGAATGGCTTCGTCCAGTCGAACTCCTCCTCGGTGTCGACGACGATGGCGAGCTGGAGGGGCGCGCTCACCTGAGCCGCTCCACCAGCCGGTCGATCGCCTGCTCGATGTCCCGATAGCAGGCGGCGAAGGCGTCGGCCCCGCGGCCGTAGGGATCGGCGATGGCGGGGCGGCCGATCAGGTCGGCGAGCCGCAGCACGTTGGCGCGGGCGCCGAGCCGCTTCAGCTCCTCGACATTGACCGCGTCGAACACCAGCACTGCGTCGGCGGCCTCGGCTTCCTCGACCCGCAGCCAGGCGGAGCGATGCGGATCGAGATCGACGCCGAACGCCCCCGCCGCCTCGGCCCCCTCGCGCGGGGAGGTCCGGCCTTCGAGGGGAATGGTGCCGCGCGAGACGATGCGCAGGTCGAGGCCGGCCCGCTTCGCCTCCAGCAAGGCGGCGGCGAACGGGCTGCGGCAGATGTTGCCGTGGCACAGGACGACCAGCGACGCGGGGCCGCGGGCGAGGGCATCGCGGATCTTCGCTACGGCGCGCTCCGCCCGGCGGGAGCGGCGGGCGAGGAACGGGAGCCGCTTGGCGACGGCGCCACCGACGCGGCTGGCCAGCAGCGCCTTTTCCGCGCGCCACGGCGCCGCGTCGTCCGCCGCGCAGGTGTCGATCCCGCGCCCGGTCGCGGCGGAGGCCGTGAGGCGGGAAAGCCCAGCGGCGAGCCTGCTGAGTCTCACGACCGGCCCGGCCCCCTCAGCGGCCTTGAGGACGCGGTAATATTCACCACCGAAGTCGCGGCGGCGCAGACCGGTGCGGTAGGGCGCCGCCGCCGGGCGGGTGCCGCCGAGGAGGAGGCGGGCGAGGTCGGCCGGGAAGTCGCAGCCCGCCGCCACCGCCAGCGGAAGCGAGCCCCAGAAGCGGGCGTTCACTTCGAGGAGGATGTAGGCGTCCGATCCGGCGGCGCGGCGGAATTCGAACATGGCGACGCCGGACAGCGCGGTGCGCCGCGCGAGCGCCTCGACGGCGGCGAGCAGGCGGGTGTCGAGCGGCTCGCTGACCCGGTCCGAGCTGCCGCCGGTCTCGCTCGCCTCGCGAAGCCGGCGGTGCTGGAAGGCTTCGAGCACCACGCCCTCGTCGGCCAGCACGGAGACGCCGATCCCGACGCCGTGGAAAAAGCCTTCGGCCAGCCATTCCCCGGGCCGCTCGATCCGCGCCAGCGCCTCGGCGAGCGCCTGGCACGTCCGCACGATCCGCACCGACGATTTCGCCCCAGCCTGCCCCAAAGTGTACGAAGACCGCGGCTTGAGAGCGAGCGGCAGGCCGAATTCCGCGGCCAACGCCTCGGCGCGTTCGCCGTCCCCGAGCAGCCGCCCCGGCGCCACCGGCACGCCTTCCTCCTGCGCCAGCCGCCGCGTCTCGGCTTTGTCGAAGAAGGCGGCCATTGCACCGCGGTTGGGCAAAGCCAGGCGCGCCGGCGCCAGCGCATTGGCGTGGCGGTCGAGCGGCAGCAGGGTGCGATCGTCGCACGGTATGACGAGGTCGATCCCGTCCGCGGCGATCACCGCGCTCAGCGCCGCCACCCACGCGTCGGCCGACAGCGAGTAAGGCGGCAGGCGGTGGACCTTGCCGACATAACGCGACGCGAGGGCCGGCGAGGTGAAGTCGAACGGGGCTGCATGGACGGCGAAGCCGGCGCGTCCCAGGGAGCGGACGATGGCGAGGAACGAGCGGGTGTCGTCGCCGAGCACCAGCACGCGCGGCGCGGGCGCGAGGGCGGCTTGCGGGGCGGACGGCGCGGCACCGAGTTCGGACATGCCGCCCGCCTACGCCCGAGCCGGTGTAAAAGCGATGAAGGCCGCGGCCGCGAAGCGCGATTGCCCCATTTCGGGGCGGGGGGTAGACCGCTGTTAATGCCGTTCTTTTCCGTCATCCTCGCGACCCGCGACCGGCCCCAATTGTTCGCCGAAGCGCTGGCCACCGTGCTGGCGCAGGACGGGGCGGATTTCGAAGCTGTCGTGGTCGACGACGGCAGCACGGAGGACAGCCGCGCCGCCTACGCGCCGGCCCTCGACCAGGCGGCGGCCAAGCTCGGCGAGCGGCTACGAGTCATCCGCCTCGAACGCCGCCCCAAGGGCCACGGCCAGAGCTACTCCCTGAACGTCGGCGGCGCCGCCGCCACGGGCGAATACCTCGCCTTCCTCGACGACGACGACGTCTGGACCGACTCCGGCCACCTCGCCCGCGCCGCCGCCGCGCTGCATGCACATCCGCAGGCAGACCTCTACATGGCCAACCAGCGCGCCTTTCGAGGGGGCGCGACGGTCGACGAGGCGCTCTGGCTCGCCCCGCTTGCCACGTCCGTGAAGCGCAGCCCCGACGCCGACGGCAGCTGGACCGTCACCGTCGACGACCTCCTCGCCAATCCGGGCTTCTGCCACGTCAATTGCCTGATCGTCCGCCGCGCGCTCTGGGAGGCGATCGGCGGCATGGACGAGGCGATACGCTGGGAATGCGACCGCGACCTCTTCCTGCGCCTGATCGACCGCGCCGGGACGATGCTCCACCACCCCGCCTTCGTCGCCCGCCACAACATTCCCGATCCGTCCAAGACGGCGAACATGACGACCGCCATGCCCGAGGTGGAAAAGCGCCTCCACCAACTGCGCGTCGTCGACAAGGCGGCGCTGTTCGCCCGCCACAATGCGATCCGCGCCCACGGCCGCCGCCACCGCGGCTTCGTCCTCAAAAAGGTCGCCGCCGAGCTGGCGCGGCAGGACGACCGCCGCGGCGCGGCGGCGGCGGCGCGGCTCGCGCTGGGTGCGGGGCCGAGCCTCGGCTGGCTCGGCGTCACCGCCTGGTACAGCCTCAAGGCGCTCGCGAAGGGGAGGGGGCGATGATCCGCGTCGGCGTCGGCGGCTGGGATTACGATCCCTGGCGCGAGACCTTCTATCCCCCGAAGCTCGCCAAAGCGAAGATGCTCGACCATGCCAGCCGCCACCTGACCGCAATCGAGATCAACGCGACCTACTACAAGCTCCAGAAGCCCGAGCTGTTCGCGAAGTGGCGCGACGCGGTCCCGGACGGATT
Source organism: Allosphingosinicella sp. (assembly GCF_036403745.1). Classification (GTDB taxonomy): domain Bacteria; phylum Pseudomonadota; class Alphaproteobacteria; order Sphingomonadales; family Sphingomonadaceae; genus Allosphingosinicella. The sequence continues at coordinate 135,439 of NZ_DASWQI010000028.1, read as the reverse complement.
CAAGTTCGCGATCAAGGGCTCGCGCTATTGCTCGAACCGCAAGCTTCTGGGGGAAGGCGGCGAGGGGATCGAGCGCTTCTGCGGCCAAGGCTTGACTGAACTCGGCGACAAACTGGGCCCGATCCTCTGGCAGCTGATGGCGACCAAGCGCTTCGACCCCGACGATATTCGCGCCTTCCTCGCCCTCCTGCCGCGCAGCCTCGACGGCATCCCGCTCCAGCACGTCCTCGAGCCCCGCCACGAAAGCTTCCGCGACCCCGCCTTCGTCGCGCTCTGCCGCGAGGCCGGCGTCGCCATCGTGTTCGGCGACGGCGCCGATTTCCCGCTCGTGCCCGACGTCACCGGCCCGATCGTCTACGCCCGCATCATGCGCGCCCGCGGCGCGCTGGAGCAGGGCTACGAACCCGCGGAGCTCGACCGGCTGGCGGAAACCGCAAAAGCCTGGTCCCGCGGCGAAAGCCCCGCCGGCTACCCCTACGTCGCCGCCCCCGCCCCGGTGCAGCCGCGCGACGCCTACCTCTTCTTCATTTCCGCGGCCAAGGAGCGAAACCCCGCCGCCGCGATGGCCCTTATCGACCGTTTGTGAGCACCCGCGCCCGCTGACGCCTGAATCCATCGCATCGCCCCTTCAAGGGCCAGCGAGGCTGCCAAAGGCATCGCCGGGCCGCGAAGGTCGGCATTGGGTGGAAGGCGCACATTGCGAATGGCGGCTTAGCGACCGCCGTGGGGCTCACCCGCTCGGCGTCGGCAATGGAAGGACCGGACGCCGCGCCCACCGTTTGCCGAGTTCGGCTGCCCTACAAACGAGACCGAGAAATTGAAGGGTTCGAATGCGATGCGGCACGTCGCCCCGACTGCAGGTGTCGGCTGACCCGCTTTAAGGAAGAAGATGAAGTAGTCTTTGGATGCCCCATGCACAGTTCCGGTGATTTTGATGGCGGTCGCTATGACGCCGGACCCGACAGTCGGTTCAGGTGAAACCGACCTGATCATGACGTCGTCATCGACACCAGCGGCTAGAGGGGGTGCGGCATTCGACACGGCTGCTGCGGCTACCCAGACAGCTTGGACGAACCCAAGAGGCGCATTCGAAAACATTGGAACCGGAGCGTATGCGCACAGCGCAGCATCGGCAATGGCTGGACGCGAGCGCGACCGTTCCGATAGGATCGCCTCGGGAGGACGGCATGCTGATTGCGCTTCTGCTCGCCAGCATCACACGGTGCGCCTTGCCGGCAATGTGCCCGACAGATCGCGAGCTGATCGCCGCCATCCAGAGGCGCAGCGAAGAGCAGGCCGCGACCTTCGCCAAGCTACGATCTCAAGATGGTGGCTACGTTACCTTTCACATATTCGGGATCACGGCTCTTCGAGACGTTCACTGCGACGATGCCTCCGTGACGGACGAGCAGCTTGGGTGCAGCTTCCAGGTCCATTATGGCCGCCGCATCGTCTATGAGGTGGCTCGCTTGGTCCGCCGCGGCAGCGAATGGTCGATCACTAGCGACCTCTCCATATCCCGAGACCCATGATGCTCAGGCGCTAACGTCCGCAATGGGTGGAAAGCGGATGCTGATTTTTGTCGTCGAACCCGTCGGTTATCGATAATTTTATAGGACAGGCTGCATCGACGAAGAGGCGGGTGTTGTCGGAAAACTCGATCATGACCTCCGCTGCCCGGTGGCGCCTGACGACCTTCACCGTCTTGCCGCTGAGCATCTCGGTCGCGCGGCGCTCTTCGTCTTCCACGGTCATCGACAGCAGCATGCGCATATTAGCGAGAGTCAGCAATGGGTCGTAGGCGGACCCTCGGGGATGTCGGCTACGGGTGGAAAGCGGAAATCGTCGGTGGCATGATCAGCGGATGCTTGAAGGAAGGGACTGGTATCGTCTGGACGGGGCTTCGGCCCAGACGGTGGCGGCTCTACGCAGCGCCGCGCCCGACGAGCTCCCCGAGACCTATCTGCAACTTCTTTCGGTCAGCAACGGCGGTGAAGGGCCGCTGCCCGTAAGTCCGTTCAATCTGTGCCTCGACTCGGCGGAAGAGGTGATGGCTCGTTTAGCCAGCGGCAACTACGGTCAGTCTGACCTCGACGGATTTCTGATTTTTGGTGGTAATGGGGGCGGCGAGTACCTGGCCTTCGATGTGCGGCAAGGAGAACAGTGGCCGGTTGTCACCATTGACATGGTTGCGGGACCATCGAGTGCGGAGATCGTTGCCCCTGACTTCGAGAGGTTCCTGGACCTTATTGACGTGGACCGACGGGCGCCGTGATGTCCGCTTTGGGTCGTAAGCGGACATTCAACAGCTCATGATTTCGCCGACAAACCCCGACGCCGCGAGGCCCCTCATCGCGCAGCTCTCTACCTCCCCATCGTGAGACGGGAGGGGGACCAGGTGAAACCTGGTGGAGGGGTATTCGTCCGCTCCCGATCGTGGCGCTCGTGACACCCGTCGCGCTGTGCAATACCCCTCCACCACCTGCGGGTTGTCCCCCTCCCCACGCGCTGCGCTCGCAGGGAGGAAGAGGGGGCGCTATACGCCGTTCATGAACCCGCTCTACCAGGACATGCCCGTCTCGATCTTCGCGCACATGTCGGCGCTGGCGGTCGAGCATAAGGCGGTGAACCTCGGCCAGGGCTTCCCCGATTTCGGCTGGCCCGAGGACGTCCTTGCCAAGGCAGCCGAGGCGGTGACGCACGGTTCCAACCAATATGCGCCGATGCTCGGCCTGCCGCCGCTTCGCGAGGCGGTGGCGGCGCATTACGGGCGGCACCAGGGGCTCGAAGTAGATCCCGCCGAGGTGACGGTCACCTCCGGCGCCACCGAGGCGCTTGCCGCCGCCATCCTCGCGCTTGTCTCGCCCGGCGACGAGGTGCTGCTCTTCCAGCCGCTCTACGACGCCTATCTGCCGCTGGTGCTGCGCGCCGGCGGGGTGCCGCGCTTCGTCCGCTTGGCGCCGCCGGACTGGCGGATCACCGCCGAAGCGCTGGCCGAGGCATTCACGCCCCGCACCCGGCTCGTCATCTTCAACAACCCGCACAACCCGACCGCCCGCGTCTTCACGCAGGGGGAGCTGGCGCTGCTCGCCGAGGCCTGCGTCGCCCACGACGCGATCGCCCTCACCGACGAAGTGTGGGAGCATCTCGTCTTCGACGGCCGCGCGCACCTGCCCCTCGCCAGCTTGGCGGGCATGGCGGCGCGGACGGTGAAGGTCGGCTCGGCGGGCAAGATCTTCTCGCTGACCGGCTGGAAAGTCGGCTGGATTCTCGCGCCGCGCAGATTGGGAGAGCCGATCGCCAAGGCCCACCAATATCTCGCCTACGCGACGCCGCCCAACCTCCAGGCGGCCGTCGCCTACGGCCTCGCCAAGGAGCAGGCCTATTTCGACACCATGCGCGCCGCGTTCGCCGCCGCCCGCGACGGCCTCGCCGAGCGCCTACGCGCCATCGGCTACGCGCCGCTGCCGGCCGAAGGCAGCTATTTCGTCGACGTCGACCTCACCGCCTCGGGCATCGCCGCCGACGACGCAAGCTTCTGCGAGCGCGCGGTGCGGGAAGCGGGCGTGGCGGCGATCCCGCTCGCGCCTTTCTACGCCGAGAGGCCGGTGACGAACATCGTCCGCCTCTGCTTCGCCAAGCGGGAGGAGACGCTCGCCGCCGGGCTCGACGCCTTGGCGCGGGCGCGGGAGCTCATGCGCGGCCCGTAAGCCGCCGTTCTTCCTCGAACATATAATCGCGCGTGATCGGCACGGCCCGGCGGTCGCGGATATACTGCACTTGGAAATTGCAGCCGCCGCCATTCTCGAACATCGCCGTCGCTCCGGCGAGATAGACCTCCCACATCCGGAAGAAGCGTTCGTCGTACATGGCGACGATCTCGTCCCGGTGCGCCCGCGTCCGCGCCATCCAGTGCCGCAGCGTGTAGGCGTAGTGGAGCCGCAACGTCTCGACGTCCGAAGCGATCAGCCGCCAGCGCTGGCTCGCCTCCAGCATCTGCGTGAGATTGGGGAGGTGGTATCCCGGGAAGATGTACTTCTCGGCGAACGGGTCGCCGCTCGACGGCGTGTCGAAGCGCCCGATCGTGTGGAGCAGCATCACCCCGTCCGGCTTCAGCAGCCGCCGCACCTGCCCGAAGAATTCGTCATAATGCGCCGCCCCGACATGCTCGAACATCCCAATCGAGACGATCCGGTCGAACGCTCCCTCGACCCGGCGATAGTCGATCAGCTCGAACCTGACCTTGTCCGCCACCCCCGCCGCCGCGGCGCGCTCGCGGGCGAGGGCGAGCTGCTCCTCGGACAGGGTGACGCCGAGCACCTCCACGCCATAGTGTTTGTGGAGGTAGAGCGCCGTCCCGCCCCAGCCGCAGCCTATGTCGAGCACCCGCTGCCCCGGCTTGAGATAGAGCTTGGCGGCGATGTGCGCCTTCTTCTCCTCCTGCGCCTGCTCCAGACCGTTGGCGGCATCGGTGAAATAAGCGCAACTGTACTGGAGGTCGTCGTCGAGGAAGAGGCGGTAGAGCGGGTTGCCGATGTCGTAATGGTGGGCGACGTTGCGCTTCGAGCGCGCCTCGTGGTTGCGCGCCGCGAACCAGCTCTTCATGCGCCGCAAGGCCAGCGCCTGCCGCCGCGGCATCCCGTCCTCGAACCGGCCGTTGACGCTGGCGAGGGTGATCAGCGCCTGGATGTCGCCTGCGTCGAAGGTCAGCCGCCCGTCCATGTAGCTTTCGGCGGCGCCCAGCTCTGGGCTGCGGACGATGGCGTTCGCCACCTTGGCGTCGGCGAAGCGGATGGCGACCGGCGCGATGTCGGCGGCGGGCGCCCCGTAGCGATAGACCTTGCCGTCATGGTCCGTGACGGTGAGCTGGCCGATGCGGATGAGGCGGCGCAGCGCCTTGTCGAGCAGGAACATGCCGCCGATTCTCTACCGCCTCCGCCCCGATCCTCAAGGCCCGATCCTCAAGAGGCACGTACCGTGTGGCACATTCTTCATTTGACGCGGGGCCCGCCGCCGCCTTTCGTCGAACCCTCACTATCCGGGGACCGACATGCGCTTTTCCGTTGCCGCTCTGGCTTTGCTGCTCACCACCGTCGCGGCCGCCGCCCAGCCGCCCGCGCCCGGCGAAGGCTTTCGCGGCCGCGGCCCGCACGGCGCCCTGTTCCTGAGCCCGATGGGCGAGCCGTTCCGCTCGGACGATCCGGCGCACGACGTGGTCGGCGATTGGTTCGCCGCGGCCGACCGCGATCATGACGGCGTCCTCACCGCCGTCGAGATGCAGGCCGACGCCGCCCGCTTCTTCGCCACCCTCGACACCAATCATGACGGCGAGATCGATCCCGACGAACTCACCCGCTATGAGACCCAGCTCGCGCCCGAGGTCCAGGTCGGCCAGCAGATGGGAGTCGGCATGGGCGGCTTCCGGGGCGGCGGCGAAGGCGGCGCCGGCGGGCGCGGCGGCCATGGCGGGCGCGGCGGCGGCGGCGGTCGTGGCGGCGGCTGGGGCGGCGGCGGCGGTCCATCGACCGGTACGGATCGCGGCAGCCGCATTCCCGAAGGCGCCGGCGGCGGCGGCCCGCGCGTCCATAATGGCGGTTTCGATCCGGGGCTGGAGGGCGCCGGCCGCTATTCCTTCCTCAACATCCCCGAGCCGGTGATCAGCGCCGACACCAATCTGAACCGCGGCGTCTCGCTCCAGGAATTCACTACCGCCGCCGGCCAGCGCTTCGTCATGCTCGACACCAACCGCGACGGCCGCATCACCCGCGACGAACTCCCCCCACTCCCCCAGCGCCACCAGGGCAAGTTCAAACCCGACAAGAAAGCGCCCAAGACCAGGACGATGGGCACGCCGATCCCGATGTGAACTCCCCCGTCATCCCGGCTTCCGCCGGGATGACGGGGTAGGGCGCGTCGGAGTTACCAGATCCGCACCCTATCCTGCGGCGCCAGATACAGCTTGTCGCCCGGCTTCGCCCCGTAGGCCGCATACCACGCGTCGATGTTGCGGACCGTCAGCGCCCGCTCGTGGGCCGGCGCGTGGCCGTCGGTGACGACTTGCTGGCGCAGCGACGCCTCGCGGCTCTTCTGCCGCCACGATTGGGCGAAGGCGAGGAAGAAGCGCTGGTCGCCGGTCAGCCCGCCGATCACCGGCGCCGGCTTGCCGTGGAGCGACATCTTGTAGGCGTCGTAGGCAGCGGCGAGGCCGGCGACGTCGGCGATATTCTCGCCCAAAGTCTGCTCGCCGTTGACGTGCACGCCCGCCAGCGGCTCGTACGCATTATACTGCTCGACCAGCCGCTTGGTCGCCTGCTGGAAATGCGCCTGGTCGGCGGCGGTCCACCAGTTCTTCATGCGGCCGGAGGCGTCGAACTCCGCGCCGGTATTGTCGAAGCTGTGGCTGATCTCATGGCCGATGATGGCGCCGATCGACCCGTAATTGGCCGCGGCGTCAGCCTTCGGGTCGAAATAGGGCGCCTCCAGGATCGCGGCCGGGAAGTTCAGCGCGTTCTGGAGCGGCAGGTTGACCGCGTTCACCGTCTGCGGCGTCATCCACCATTCGCCGCGGTCGATCGGGCGGCCGAGCTTCGCCAGCTGGTGGCGATATTCCCACTCCCGGGCCCGCTCGGCATTGCCCGCCGGATCGTCGGCGCGAACGGCAAGGCCCGCATAATCGCGCCACGTCTCGGGATAGCCGACGCCGACCCGAAGCGTGCGCACCTTCTCCTTCGCCTCGCGCTTGGTGCTCGGCGCCATCCAGGCCAGGCCGTCGATGCGGCGGTTGAAGGCGGCGAGGATGTTCCTGACCATCCCCTGCACCTCGGCCTTGGACGAGGCCGGGAAGTAGCGCTGGACGTAGATCCTGCCGACCGCGTCGCCGATGTCCGCATTGACGAAGCCGAGCCCGCGCTTCCAGCGGTCGCGCTGTTTAGTCGTCCCCTGCAGCGCCTTCCCGTAGAAGCCGAAACGCAGGTCGTCATAGGCGGCGGGCAGGTAATTGGCGTTGCGATTGAGCGTGTGGAAGGCGAGCCAGTCCTTCCAGCTCTCCAGCGGCTGCGACGCGGCGAGGGCGGAGAGGCCCTTGATGGCGCCCGGCTGCCAGGCGACGATCACCGGCTGGGCCGAGAGGCCGGCTGCGCCGAGATAGGCGTTCCAGTCGAACCCCGGCGCGAGCCGCGGCAGATCGGCGGTGCGCCACGGATTGTTGGCCTTGTGGACGTCCTCGCTCGCGGTGCGGTCGAGATGGGCGGCGGCGATCTTGTTCTCCAGCGCCACCACCCGCTCGGCCCGCGCGTCGGCATCGCTCATCCCGGCGGCGCGGAACATGTCGCCCACATAGGCGCGGTAGGCGGCGCGCACCTTTTGCATGTGCGGGTCCTGGCCGAGATAATATTCCCGGTCGGGCATGCCGAGCCCGCCCTGCAGCAAATAGGGGAGGTTCCTGCCGGGATCGTCGAGCGACTGGCTGACCCACAGGCCGAACAGATTCTCGGTGAAGAAATTGGTGTTGTTCAAGGGGTCGACGTCGGCGCGCAGCCGCCGCCCGAGCGCGCGGGCGAGGTCGGCCTGGGTCGCGATCGAGCCGATCTCCGCGAGCTGCGGGCGCAGCGGCGTGAGGCCCCGCGCCTCGATGCCGGCCTGGTCCATATAGGCATTGTAATAATCGGCGATCATCCGCTGCGGCGTGCCCGGCGCGGCGTTGGCGGCGGCGGCCGCCTTGACCAGCTCGGCGTTGCGCTGCTCGGCGCGCTGCGAGACTTCGTAGCCGACGCCGATGCTGGAGCGGTCCGGCGGGATGTCGGCGCCCGAAGACCAGCCGCCATTCGCATAGCGGGAGAAGTCGTCGCCGGGCTTCACCGACGTGTCGCGATATTGGAGCGAGACGCCGATCGTCGGCGCGGCGGGCGCTGCGAGCGCGGCGCCGCCGGCGAGGAGGATGGGAACGAGAATCAGGGAAGCGCGCATCGTCAGGCTCCGTCCGCAAGGAAGACGCGCGTCTGTGGCACAAGCCCCGCGCCCGCGAAAGCGCCAGCCGTCAGCGGGTCGGGCCTCAGCCCCGGGCGGGGCAGAACCGCCGGACGAGCAGGTGGGTCGCGCCGAGTGCAACGATGGCGACCGCGGCGCCCATGATGATGTCGACGAGATAGTGCGTGCCCTCGACCGGCGTCGCCAGCAGCATCAACACGTTCACCGCCAGCAGCGGCCAGCGCAGCGGCGCCGCGCGCCAGGCGGCGGCGATGAACAAGACCCCGCTCGCCGCGTGGAAGCTCGGCGCGCAGACCACGCCCTGCAGCGCCTCGACATGGATCTGCTGGAGTCCGTGGCTGCGAAGCTGCGGGATGAGCTCGGCCTGGTAGAGCGCGCTCGACGGCATGTAGGGGATGGGCCCCTGCCACATTGCCGCCAGCGGGCCTTTGGCCGGAATCAGCACGAAGGCGACGAGGGTCAGCACCACCGCCAGCCAGAACGCAGCGATGAAGATTCGCGCCTCCCTCTTCTGCCCGGTCATTGCGAACCAGCCGAGGATGACGAGGGGGCTCAGGTAGATGTTGGCGTAGGCGATCCGCCCCGCCACCCGGAAGACCGGGTGCGCCACCACGAACGCATACCAGGCGCCCCAGTCGAAGCCGAGCCGCGAATCGAGCCAGGCGAGCTGATTGTCGACATAGCCGACGCTCTGCGCCGCCACCGCATAGCTGGCGACGATCCCGAACAGGGTGACCGCCATGAACACGCCGAAATATTCCGCGGCGTCGCGCGCGATCCGCTCGACCCGCGTCGCCGGGTGGCGCAGCGCATAGGCCGCCCAGCCGGTCATCGTCAGCCACAGCAAGGCGGCGAAGGCGCCCGGCCCGCCAGGGGCCACGCCGAGCTGCGCCGAATGGAGGAGGACGAGCATCAGCACCGCGCTGACGCTCAGCCCGGCCACGATCCAGCGGCCGCGGATCAAGCCTGCGGAGGCGCCCTGCGGCGGGCTGCCGTGTGTCCACGGCTGCAAAGGAGCCGATGTCGCGATGATTTCCTCTCCCGCTCGCAGCCTTGCGGCAGCGCCCTCACCCGTCCCGGCTCGCGCGAATCCGGTGGGCGTCATCCACCTGACACGATTTTGCGATACGAATCCAGAAGCGTGCGCTGCGGCGAGCGGTAATTGAGCTAAGTTATGATCGCCAGTGACTTTTTTGTCATTGCCGCGCGGGGCTCTCCTGAGACGCTGGCCTCGACAGGCCCCCGCGGCTAGAGCGCGGCCATGTCTTTCTCCTCCGCAGCCGAAGCCGAAACCCTCTTCGCGCGCCTCGGCATCGCCCTCCCCGACGGCCCCCTCGCCGCCATTTCCCCGGTCGACGGCGCCCGCATCGGCGGCGTCGAACCGGCCTCCGCGGCCGAGGTCGGCGAGGCCGCCGAGCGCGCCCACGGCGCCTTCCTCGCCTGGCGCACCGTGCCGCCGCCCCGCCGCGGCGAGCTCGTCCGCCTCTTCGGCGAGGTGCTGCGCGCCGAGAAGGAACCGCTCGGCCGCCTCGTCAGCCTCGAGGCCGGCAAGATCCTCCAGGAGGGATATGGCGAGGTCCAGGAGATGATCGACATTTGCGACTTCGCGGTCGGCCTATCGCGCCAGCTCTACGGCCTCACCATCGCCACCGAGCGGCCGGGGCACCGGATGATGGAGACGTGGCATCCGCTCGGCGTGGTCGGCGTCATTTCCGCCTTCAACTTCCCCGTCGCCGTCTGGGCGTGGAACGCCTGCCTCGCCTTCGTCTGCGGCGATGCCGTTCTGTGGAAGCCGTCCGAAAAGACCCCGCTCACGGCCGTCGCCGTCCAGGCGCTGTTCGAGCGGGCCTGCACGCGGTTCGGCGACGGGCCGCCGCATCTCAGCCAAATCGTGCAGGGCGCCCGCGAGACCGGCGAGGCGCTTGTCGACCACCCCAGGGTGGCGCTCGTCTCCGCCACCGGCTCGACCCGCATGGGCCGGACCGTCGCCCCCCGCGTCGCCGCCCGCTTCGGCCGCCTGCTCCTCGAACTCGGCGGCAATAACGGCATGGTCGTCGCCCCGACCGCCGACCTCTCGCTCGCCGAGCGCGCCATCACCTTCGCCGCCGTCGGCACCGCCGGCCAGCGCTGCACGACGCTGCGCCGCCTATTCGTCCATGAGGACGTCTACGACACGCTCGTGCCGCGGCTGAAGCAGATCTGGGCCGGCGTCCCGGTCGGCAATCCGATCGAGGACGGCAACCTCGTCGGGCCGCTGATCGACGAAGCCGCCGCCGACGCGATGGCGCAGGCCCTCGACGCCGCCCGCTCGCAAGGCGGCGCGGTCTGCGGCGGCGACCGGCTCGAAGGCTGCTACGTCCGCCCCGCTCTGGTCGAGATGCCGGCGCAGACGCCGATCACCCTCACCGAGACCTTCGCGCCGATCCTCTACGTCATGCGCTATGCCGCGCTGGACGAGGCGATCGCCGCCCACAACGACGCGCCGCAGGGCCTCTCCTCCTCGATCTTCACCAACGATCTGAGGGAGGCGGAGCTGTTCCTCTCCGCGGCGGGCTCCGATTGCGGCATCGTCAACGTCAATATCGGCCCCTCGGGCGCCGAGATCGGCGGCGCGTTCGGCGGCGAAAAGGAAACCGGCGGCGGCCGCGAGAGCGGCTCCGACGCCTGGCGCACCTACATGCGCCGCGCCACCAACACGATAAACTACAGCCGCGAGCTGCCGCTCGCCCAGGGCATCAACTTCAACATGCCGTGAGGGTCGCGTGCCGCGCTTTCGTCATGCCGGACTTGATCCGGCATCCACCTCCTTCCTGGCGGTGCGGATGAAGAAGGTGGACCCCGGATCAAGTCCGGGGTGATGCCCTCACGGGAACCGGCGTCTGCGAGCCTGCATCCCCAGCGCGACCAAACCCGAACCAATCTCCAGCCGAAAGCTTCCCCCGCAATGCCCCACATCATCCTCCTCGGCGACTCCATCTTCGACAATGGCGCTTACGTCCGCGGCGGGCCCGACGTGGTCCGCCAGCTCCAGGCCAAGCTCCCCGATGGCTGGCGCGCTACCCTCGCCGCGGTCGACGGCGCCACCACGCGCGACGTCGCCGCTCAGCTCCGCCATGTCCCTGCCGATGCCACCCACCTAATCGTCAGCGCCGGCGGGAACGACGCGCTCGGCACCAGCCACGTCCTCCATGAAGGCGTCGGCCGGGTCGGGGAGGCCCTCGCGATCCTCGCCGACGCCGCCGACCGCTTCGCCGCTTCCTATGTCGCCATGCTCGACGCCGTCCTCGCCCGCGGGCTCCCCATCGCGCTCTGCACCGTCTACGACACCCCGCAGACCAGCGGAGAGGCGCGGATCATCCGCGCCGCCCTCACCCTGTTCAACGACGTCATCACCCGCGCCGCCTTCTCGCGCGGCCTGGCGCTCGTCGACCTGCGCCTCATCTGCTCCGATCCCGGCGATTACGCCAACCCCATCGAGCCGTCCGTCGCCGGCGGCGACAAGATCAGCGCCGCCATCCTCGCCGCCGCCCAAGGCCGCGGCGCCTCCCGAGTCGTCGCGGGCTGAACACCCGCTTTGTACCAGATCAGTGCGATGCAACTGGCCGCGCATCCGCCCTTGGGCTACATACGTACCTGTCCGTGTTCGCTTACCCAAAACGAAAACAGGGAGAGAAACCATGAGCACACGCACCTTCGCGATGATCTTCGGCATCGTGTTCCTGATCGTCGGCGCCGGCGGGTTCATCCCCGGCCTCACCGCCATGGGTCCTATGGGCCACGTGGCCGACGCCGAGGTCCAGATGAAGACCATGTTCGGCTACGAGCTCGGCATGTTCCCGGTGAACGTGCTGCACTCGATCGTCCATTTGCTGTTCGGCGTCTGGGGCATCCTCGCCGCCCGCAGCCTCGGCGGCGCCCGCACCTATTTCCGCGCCGTCGCGGTGATTTACGCCGTGCTGACGGTGATGGGCCTGGTCGCTGGCCTCCGCACCACCTTCGGCCTCATCCCGCTCTACGGCGCCGATGTCGCCCTCCACGCCGTGCTCGCCATCGTGGCGGCCTATTTCGGCTGGATGAACCGCGACACCGCGTCCGATCGCAGCTGATCGGCGCGGGCCCTTGCGGCAAGATGGAACGGCCCGGCCATAAGCCGGGCCGTTTCTCTTTTGATTCCACGCGCTTGGGCAGTGGGTTGCCGGGCGGTTCAGCGGGTCTTAATAGGCAATGTTACTGATGGCGGCAGGGGGTTCGCCCATGGGAGGCATGACCCCGCACGCCGCGTAGGAACGCCCCATGCCCAGCAAGACCCTGTTCGCCCTTCTCCTCGCCGCAGCGCCGGCCACCGCCTTCGCGCAGTCGGCCGCGGAGCTGAAGCCCGCCGCGCCGCCGCCCGGCGTCACCGCCGGCCCGCAGGCTCCGGTCCCGGCGCCGCCGGTCATCGTGGCGGGCGATTGGAAGAAGCGCGACGCGCAGGACCTTCTCACGTTCATCGACGGCATCTCCGCCGAAGGGCTCGATCCCGCCGATTATCACCGCGCCGCGCTCAGCGACGCCATCGACGGCCATGACGGCGCCCAGCTCAGCCAGGTCGCGACCAGGGCCTTCGTCAAGGTCGCCAACGACCTCATGTTCGGCCACGTCACCGCCGACGGCCGCATCGATTGGCACGTGCGCGACGATCCCTTCACCGCCGCCGACCAGCAGGCGCTGCTCACCCGCGCCCTTTCCGGCCACAGCGTCGGCGACAGCCTCCGCTCGCTGCTCCCCACCCACCCGCAATATGCGGCGCTGAGGTCTCTGCTCGCCACCACCACCGATCCCAAGCTCAAGGAAAAGGTCCGCCTCAACCTCGACCGCTGGCGCTGGCTGCCGCGCGACCTCGGCAACAAGTACGTCATCGTCAACGTGCCGGCCTACACCGTGTCGCTGGTCGAGAACGGCGCCACGCTGAACCGCCGCAAGGCCGTCGCCGGCGCCTTGAAGACGCCGACGCCGCAACTCTCCGCGATCATCACCGGCGCGATCTTCAACCCCTGGTGGGAGGTGCCGAGCAGCCTCAGCCACGAAGTCGCCGGCAAGAAGGGCTATGTCTCCGTGCCCAGCGGCAGCGGCGTGCGCTGGCGTCAGCCGCCGGGACCGGGCAACGCGCTCGGCCGGGTGAAGCTGGTGATGGGCAATCCCTTCGCCATCTACCTCCACGACACCAACGCAAAGCACCTGTTCGACAAGCAGGCCCGCGCTTACTCCCACGGCTGCATCCGCACCGAGGACGCGGTCGGCTTCGCGGAAACCCTGCTCCAGGGCACCGATTGGGACCGCGGCAAGATCAACGACACCCTCGCGTCGAAGAAGAGCGTCCAGGCCAATATCGCCGCGCCGATCCCGGTCTACATCGTCTATTTCACCGTCGCCGCGACCACCGACAAGGAGGGCTACCTCTCCTACGCCGACATGTACGGCCGCGACCCGACCGCGATGCTGGCCCTGAACGACAAGCCCCTGCCGCCGAAGCCGGTGAAGGCGGCTGCGGCGAAGCCGGGGGCCAAGGCGGGCGTCCTCAAGGCCGGCGCTAAGCCGGCGGCCAAGCCAGCCGCCAAGAAGCCCCAAGTCGCCATCGCCCGCTAACTCTGCCTCCCCATCCGCAGGATGGGGAGGGGGACCAAGCTATGCTTGGTGGAGGGGTATTCCCGGGCGCTGCGCCTCTCGGAACACCCCTCCACCACCTCCGGTGGTCCCCCTCCCCACCGCTTCGCGGCGGGGAGGCAAGTCTGGACCTCAGCCCCGCCACCCCCTAGAGCCGCGCCGTCTCAGCTAGGGAAAGGGCCGGCGTGGCCAACGTTACGGTGATCGGCGCCCAATGGGGCGACGAGGGCAAGGGCAAGATCGTCGACTGGCTGGCCAGCCGCGCCGACGTCGTCGCGCGCTTTCAGGGCGGCCACAATGCCGGCCATACCCTCGTCGTCGGCGACCAGACCTACAAGCTGTCGCTGCTCCCCTCCGGCATCGTCCGCGGTACGCTCTCCGTCATCGGCAACGGCGTCGTCCTCGATCCCTGGGCCTTCCGCGACGAGGTCGGCAAGCTCGCCGCGCAGGGCGTGTCGATCCATCCGGACAACCTCCAGATCGCCGACACCTGCCCGCTCATCCTCCCCATTCACCGCGACCTCGACGCCCTCAGGGAAGACGCGTCCGGCAAGGGCAAGATCGGCACCACCCGCCGCGGCATCGGCCCGGCCTATGAGGACAAGGTCGGCCGCCGCGCCATCCGCGTCTGCGATCTCGCCCATCTCGGCGACCTCGGCCCCCAGCTCGACCGGCTCTGCGCCCACCACGACGCGCTGCGCGCCGGCTTCGGCGAGCCGCCGGTCGACCGCGAGGAGCTCGAGCGCCAATTGGGCGAAATCGCCGATTTCGTCCTGCCCTTCGCGCGGCCGGTCTGGATCACGCTCAACGAGGCGCGGGCGCGCGGCGACCGCATCCTCTTCGAAGGCGCGCAGGGCGTGCTGCTCGACGTCGACCACGGCACCTATCCGTTCGTCACCTCGTCCAACACCGTCGCCGGCACCGCCGCCGCCGGCACCGGCATCGGCCCGGGCGCGGTCGGCTTCGTCCTCGGCATCGCCAAGGCCTACACCACCCGGGTCGGCTCCGGCCCGTTCCCGACCGAATTGGACGACGCGATCGGCCAGCGCCTCGGCGAACGCGGCCGCGAATTCGGCACCGTCACCGGCCGCAAACGCCGCTGCGGCTGGTTCGACGCGGTGCTGGTGCGCCAGTCCTGCGCCGTCGCCGGCGTCACCGGCGTCGCGCTGACCAAAGTCGACGTGCTCGACGGGATGGACGAGATCCGCATCTGCACCGGCTACCGTTTGGGGACGCGCCACCTCGACCATTTCCCCGCCCACGCCGCCGACCAGGCCGCCGTCGAGCCGGTCTACGAATCGATGCCCGGCTGGCAGGAATCCACCGCCGGCGCCCGCAGCTGGGCCCAGCTCCCCGCCCAGGCTATCAAGTACATCCGGAGGGTGGAAGAGCTGATCCGCTGCCCGGTCGCTTTGGTCTCGACCAGCCCCGAGCGCGAGGACACCATCCTCGTCCGAGATCCCTTCGCGAACTGAAGGGGCGGGTGGCGACCGCCGCCCGGCTCGTGGGGATCGAGCGACGGCCGCCGCGCCCGCTTGAGCCGGTGGGGCCTCAAGACGGTCTCACCAGAACGGCTTAATATCCGCGTCACCGTCTTTCAGGGCAGTGATGACCGGCACGTGGCGGAGCTGCTTCTTTCTGCCTCCCCATCGGCAGATGGGGAGGGGGTGTCGGCGGGTCGGCAGTCCGGGGGACTGCCGAGAGCCGGAACCGGCTGCGCAGCAGCCGCGGGCGAAGCTGGTGGAGGGGTAACTGCCCCCGATTCCGCGGATCAAGCAGGCAACGGCGGAAGCCCGCGACCTTTACCCCTCCACCACCTTCGGTGGTCCCCCTCCCCACCGCTTCGCGGCAGGGAGGCAGAAGGCTACGGCCGCCGCGCCTTACGCATTGATGCTTGACACATCGGCGCAACGGGCAGATATTTCTGTCATGACAGAAATCACCGTCGAGTCGAAGCTTCCCGCGGCGGTCGAGCGCTTCATCCTCCATTGGGGGGACATGGGCGGGCAATGGGGGGTCAACCGCTCGGTCGGGCAGATTCACGCCTTGCTCTATCTCTCGGAGCGGCCGCTGACCGCCGAGGAGATTGCCGAGACGCTGGGCATGGCGCGCTCCAACGTTTCCAACAGCCTGAAGGAATTGGGCGGCTGGAAGCTGGTCCGCCGCGTGCCCGTGCTGGGCGACCGGCGCGATCATTTCGAGGCCGAGACGGATTTGTGGGAGATGGTCACGCGCATCGCCCAGGGCCGCAAGGAGCGCGAGATCGACCCCGCCGCGGCCGCCCTGCGCGCCTGCCGCGCCGAGGCGGAGGGCGATGCGCGGGTCAGCCCGGTCGCGAAGAAGCGGCTCGCCGAGATGGAGGAGTTCGTCGGCACCTTGAGCCGCTGGTACGACCAGATGCTCGGCGTGCCGGCGCCCAAGATCATGGCGCTGATCCGCATGGGCGCCCCCGTCGTCAACCTGCTGAGCTTCGGCCGCGCCGGAAAGGCCAGGGAGCCCACGGAGCATTGAGTTTTTTTGGTCTCTTCCTTCCGTACGTTCAGAAGAAAGAGGCGAAGAGGAGGCAAGGATGGAAGCGGGGCGCGCCGATCGCAAAGTGGTCCCATTCCCGTTGCGCGGCAACTTCGCCAACATCGGCGATCTCCGCTTCCGCCGCCTCGTCGGGGACGAGGCCTGGGCCCAGCTCCCGGCGGCGGTCCGCGCCCGCTTCAGCAAGCGCGTCGCCGGCGGCCGGACCATCCTCTACGCCGGCGAGATCGTCGAATGCCGGATGAGCCGCTGCGGCTGGCTCCTCGCCCAGGCCTGCCGCCTCGTCGGCGCCCCGCTGCCCTTGAGCCGCGACGCCTTCGTCCCCGCCGCGGTCAGCGTCACCGAGGACGAGCTAAGCGGCGGCCAGATCTGGACCCGCATCTACGGCCGCCGCCGCGGCTTCCCGCAGGCCATCCACAGCGCCAAGCGCTTCGCCGGTCCGACCGGGCTCGAGGAATATATCGGCCGCGGCGTCGGCATCGCCCTCCGCGCCGAGGTGGCGAACGAGGCGCTCCACTTCCTCAGCGACCATTATTTCCTGAAGTTGGGCGCGCTCCGCCTCCGCCTCCCGCGCTGGCTCGCGCCGGGGCGGATGCGGGTCAGCCATATCGATTGCGGCGGCGGCTGGTTCGCCTTCGTCCTGCTGCTCGAGCACCCCCTGCTCGGCCGCCTCCTCCGCCAGACCGCCTTGTTCCAGGAGCGCAAGGCGCCGGAGGACGGGGGGCCGGAGGACGCTCCGTGATCGTCGTCTTCGACGCCCTCTGTCCGCTCTGCTCGGCCAATGCCAGCTTCATCCTGAAGCACGACCGCGCCCGCCGCTTCCGCCTCGCCTCGGTACCGAGCGAGGCCGGCGGCGCCCTTTATCGCCGCTTCGATCTCGACCCTGACGATCCCGAGACGATGCTCGTCGTCGACGGGGACCGCCTGTTCCGCGACAGCGACGCCGTCCTCGCCATCGCCCGCGGCCTCGGCGCGCCCTGGTCCGTCGCAAGCGTGATGCGCGTCGTCCCCTGCGGCTTGCGCGACGCCGTGTACCGCTCGGTCGCCCGCAACCGCTACCGCCTCTTCGGCCGCCGGGAGACCTGCTGGCTCCCCGCGCCCGAATATCGCGACCGATTGCTGTGAAGCGTATCCTCGTCATCGGCGGCTATGGCGGCTTCGGCGCTCGCCTCAGCGAGAGACTGGCGGCCGACGGGCACCACATCCTCGTCGGCGGCCGCAGCCGCGACAAAGCCGAGGCCTTCTGCGCGGAGCTACGTGGCCGGGCATCTTGCCTCCCCATCCGCCAGGATGGGGAGGGGGACCAGCGAAGCTGGTGGAGGGGTAACCCGCCCCACGAGCCGATGGTTCGCGCGCGAACCGCCGGCGCCTCGACCTGTCACCCCTCCACCACACTTCGTGTGGTCCCCCTCCCCACCGTTGCGCGGCAGGGAGGCACAGGGGCCGCCGAACCCATCGTCCTCGACCGCAACGGCGACATCGCCGCCGTCCTCGCCGCCACCCGCCCCGACCTGGTCATCGACGGAGCCGGTCCCTTTCAGGGGAGCCACTATGCAATTCCCGAGGCCTGCATCGCCGCCGGCATCCCGTACCTCGATCTCGCCGACGGGCGGGACTTCGTCTGCGGCATCGTCGCCCTCGACGCTCGCGCGAAAGCCGGCGGCGTGCCGGTCGTCTCCGGCGCCTCGAGCCTCCCCGCCCTCACCGGCGCCGTCGTCCGCGTCCTCGCTGCGGGCATGGACCGGGTCGAGACCGTCGAGGGCGCGCTCAGCGCCTCCAACCGCGCCAGCGGCGGCGCCTCGGTGGTGGAGGCGATCCTTTCCTACGTCGGCCGTTCGGTACGGCTGTGGCGCGGCCAGCGCTGGGCAACGGCCCATGGCTGGCAGGAGCTGCGCCGCGTCGACTTCGCCCTCAGCGGCGGCGGCGGCCTCAAGGGCCGCCTCGTCGCCATCGCCGACGTGCCGGACCTGGAGCTTCTCCCCGATCTCCTCCCTGGCCGCCCCGCCGTCACCTTCCGCGCCGGCACCGAGCTCCGGTTCCAGATGCTGAGCCTGTGGCTGGCGAGCTGGCCCGTGCGGTGGGGCTGGCTGGGATCGCTCCGCCCGCTCGCCCCGCTCCTGCTGCGCCTCTACCACGCCACCCTCGGGCTCGGCGGCGCCCGCTCCGCGATGCACGTCGTGGTGCAGGGCAGGGCAGGGGCCCGCCGCCTCGAACGCCGCTGGACCATCGTCGCTGAGAAAGGCGAAGGCCTTCACATTCCCACCCTCGCCGCCCAGCTCCTCGCCGCCGACATCCTCGCCGGCCACATCCCGCCGGGCGCCCAGAGCGCCGCCGGCCTCCTCACCCTCGACCGCTTCGAGCCGCTGTTCGCAAACCTCGCCGTCCGCCACGAGACCGTCGAGCGCGACCTGCCGCCGCACCTCTACGCCCGCGCCATGGGCGCCGCCTTCGAGGCCCTCCCGCCGGCGGTGCGCGGCCTCCACGATGTCTGCGCTGATTCCGGCGCTTCCGGTGAGGCGGTCGTCACACGCGGGCGGGGGCAGGTCGTGCGACTCCTCGCGCGCCTGATGGGGTTTCCGCCGGAGGGACGCTGGCCCCTCCACGTCGCCTTTGCTGCGCGAGGCGGCACCGAAGCCTGGACGCGCGATTACGGTGGCCACATCATGAAGAGCGAACTGAGCTTTCGCCCCGGCGGCGTCACCGAGCGCTTCGGCCCCGTCCGACTCGCCTTCGATCTCCTGCCGCACCGGGGTGGCCTCGACATGCGCCCCGCCGGCTGGAGCCTGTTCGGCATCCCTCTCCCCCGCGTCCTCGCACCGCGGATTGTCGCGACGGAGCGGGAGGAGGAGGGGCGCTTCTTCTTCGACGTAGCGGCGGCGCTGCCGCTGGTGGGGCCGGTGGTGCACTATCGCGGCTGGCTGGTGCCGCCTCACGGCTGACCTTGCCGCTGGCGAAACGCGGGCGCGACGCTAGGTTTGCCGCGGGAGGGACGATGGCTGAGAACAAGACTCGGGAGACGGGGGAGGGCTTCGAAGCCTTCCTCGAGACCGTCGCCGATCCGGCGCGGCGCGCCGATGCGCGCGCACTCGGCGCGCTCATGGCGCGGGTAACGGCCGAGGCGCCGGTGATGTGGGGCAGGATCGTCGGCTTCGGCCGCTGCCATTACCGCTACGAAAGCGGCCGTGAAGGCGACTGGATGCTGGTCGGCTTCGCCGTGCGGGCCAAGGAGCTCGTCCTCTATCTCGGCCTCGGCGCCGGCGGCTTCGAAGACCTGTTCGGCCGCCTCGGCAAGCACAAGACCGGCAAGGGCTGCCTCTATTTGAAGACGCTTGCCGATGCCGATCCGGATATGCTCGAGGCACTCGTCGGCCGTGCTTATGCGGAATCGCGCGAGCGCCACCCGTCATAGGAAAGGGCCTGGCCGGTCCCGCCGCTGTTCCGCCCGATTATGCAGCGCTATGCTGGTGCACATCGTGGGGAAGCGGAAATGAAGATTCCTGTCGTGCCACTCGCGCTCGCCATCGCCGCGCTGGCGCCGCCTGCGGCGCGCGCCGCGCCGGCGCCGCATCCGCTCGGCCCGATCGTCAGCGCCGCCGCGGCGTCGGGCGGCGGCTGTACCTATCGCTGGGACACCGGCAGCTTGGACGATGAACAGCTGCTCGACCGCGCCGTGGCCGATCTCAAGCGCGCCATCGACCGGGTCGGCGGACCGGCCATTCTCACCGAGCAGGACGTGCCCGTGCCGAACCTGCAATTCGATGACACCGTCCCCTATCGCTGCGTCCGCACCAGCATCGAAACGCTGATGCGGGCCGGTTACATTCGGTTGCGCATCGCTCGTCCGCATGCCGGCGTCGATGCCTGGGCCGATCCGATGGTCTTCGACATTCGACAGGACGACTTGCCCCAGCTTCACGCTCCCATGAAGGAGGTGCACAATCGGCTCACCTTCGGTTCGAACGGGAAGCTGGGCTGGAACGGCATTCCAATCAGCTCGGCGATACTGCGCCAATATTCCGAGCTGACGCAGCAGATGAACCCGGTGCCGTGGGTCTTTGTCGAGATCGACGATGCTGCTCCCTGGCAGCAGGCGATTGCTTTGCTGTCGGACCTGCATCGGGCCCACGTCACGCAGATCGTGCTGAAACCTGCGGCGGGTGCCAAAGGCGAGCTCGTCTCGCTTTCCGCGCGCTGAGCAGCGCGGCCGTTCGATCGGCGTCGACGCCGCGACAGGCGCAAAGAAGGCGGCCCGTCGCCGGACCGCCCTCTCTTTCTTCTGACGCTGCAGTCACGCGGACTGGATCCGCGTGACGTCGGTCCTGTCGCTTCGCGCAGGCCGTCCGGCGCACGCCGTCTCTGCGGGCTGCTCCGGCGACGCTTCGCGTCGGCGTCGCGGCCCTCGGCGGCGCTGCGCTTACCGCTTCGAGAACTGGAAGCTGCGGCGGGCCTTGGCGCGGCCGTACTTCTTGCGCTCGACGACGCGTGGGTCGCGGGTGAGGAAGCCTTCGCGCTTCACCGCGGTCCTGAGGCCCGGCTCGTAGCGGGTCAGCGCCGTCGAAATGCCGTGGCGGACCGCGCCGGCCTGGCCGGAGAGGCCGCCGCCCTTGACGGTGGCGATCACGTCATACTGGCCGCGGCGCTCGGTGACGTCGAACACCTGGTTGATGATCAGACGCAGGGTCGGGCGGGCGAAATAGACCGTCTGGTCGCGGCCGTTGACGACGATCTGGCCGGTGCCGGGCTTCAGCCACACGCGGGCGACGGCGTCCTTGCGGCGGCCGGTCGCATAGGCGCGGCCCTGCTTGTCGAGCTGCTGCTCGCGAAGCACGGCCTCGGGGCCGGTGCGCTCGGGAATTGCAGGGGCCTCGGCGGCGGCTTCACCGGCGTCGGTGCCGGCGGCAGCGGCGGTATCGGCATCGGCCGGCGCCGGGTTGGCGGTGGCCTGGCCGGTCAGCGCGGCGAGATCGGAAAGGGACTGGCGGTTGTCGGTCATTTACGCACCCACCTTGTTCTTGCGGTTCATGCCCGCGACGTCGAGAGGCTGAGGATCCTGGCCGCCGTGCGGGTGCTCGGTGCCGTTGTAGAGGTGCAGGGCGCGCATCTGGTCGCGGCCCAGCGGCCCGCGCGGGATCATCCGCTCGACCGCCTTTTCGAGCACGCGCTCGGGGAAGCGGCCCTCGAGCACCTTGCCCGCGGTCACGCCCTTGATGCCGCCGGCATAGCCGGTGTGGCGCCAATAGACCTTGTCCTGCAGCTTCTTGCCGGTGAAGCGCACCTTGTCCGCGTTGATGATGACGACATGGTCGCCGCAATCGACGTGCGGGGTGAAGCTCGGCTTATGCTTGCCGCGCAGGATATTGGCGACGATCGACGCGAGACGCCCGACCACCAGCCCGTCGGCATCGATCAGATGCCATTTCTTCTCCACCTCGGCGGGCTTCGCCGACTTGGTGGTCTTCATCAGCGCCTTCATGGCTGCGGACCTTTCGAAACGGAACGCGCCGCCCTGCTGGAGGGCGGCGCTTGGCCGGCGAAATGGCAGGAGGGGCCGCAGAAGTCAAGCAAATGCGGGGGTTTCGCGAGGGGTATTATTTTACCTTGAGATCTCCGCCCGCACCCAATCGGCATAAGCGGGAAGGGCGTTTTCGATCGGCCAGACCACCGCCGCCGGCACTTCGTAGCTGTGCAGCTCCGCAAGCCGGGCGATGAGAGCGTCGGCCATGTCGATGCGCGTCTTGAACAAAGCTGCGACTTCCTGCGCGTCCTCGATCTTGCCCTCCCACCGGTAGATCGAGCGGCAGGGGCCGAGGATGTTGGCGCAGGCGGCGAGGCGTTCCTCGACCAGGATGCGGCCGATCCGCGCCGCCTCCTCCGCGTCGGCGAAGGTCGTGTAGACGGTGACGATGTCGGTCACACGGTCGCCGGACGCCGCCCCAGCGCGTGCGAGGCGGCGAGGATGGTGCCGAGCAGGATCACCGCCATGCCCTGGTGGGTCGCGGCGAGCGGGATCGGCACGCCCGCGACCAGGGTGGCGATGCCGAGCGAGATCTGCAGCGCCACCGCGACGATCACCGCCGCGCCCCAGATATTGCGCTCGCGCCGGAACGCCTCGAACGCCAGCGCCGCCGCGCCCGCGGCGACGCCCCAGGCGAGCCAGCGGTGGATGAACTGCACCATGATCGGATTGTCGACGAGGTTCCTGAGCCACGGCGTGATCATCGGCGCCTCGGAGGGGAACCATTCGTCGCCCATCCTGGGCCAGCTGTTGAAGGCGAAGCCGGCGTCGAGGCCCGCGACATAGGCGCCGAACATCAACTGCAGCACGAGCAGCGACAGCGCCCAGATCCCCACCGTCGGCATCCGCGCCGGCCGCGCCGTCGCATCCTCACCGAGCGCGCGTAGGTCGAGCCCGACCCACAGGCAGGCGGAGAAGATGGTGAGCGCCGTCAGCAGGTGGATGGCGAGGCGGATGTGGCTGACCTCCGGCCGGTCGACCAGGCCCGAGGCGACCATCCACCAGCCGATCGCCCCCTGAAGCCCGCCCAGAGCAAGGATGCCGACCAGCTTCCAGCCATAGCCGCGCGGGATCGCCCGCTTCCACGCGAACCACAAAAGGGGCAGCGCGAAGACCAGGCCGATCAGCCGCCCGAGCAGCCGGTGGACATATTCCCAGAAGAAGATGTTCTTGAACTCGCCGAGGTTCATGCCGGAATTGACCCGCAGATATTGCGGCGTCGCCTTGTAGGCGGCGAACTCGGCCTGCCACTGCGCCTCGCCGAGCGGCGGCAGGGTGCCCGATATCGGCTCCCAGCGCGCGATCGACAGGCCGGATTCGGTGAGCCGGGTGATCCCGCCGACCACCACCATCGCCAATACCATCGCGGCGATGACGAACAGCCAGAGCGAGAGGGCGCGCGGACGGGCGCTGGACGGCGCCGCCGAAGCGGGCGCGGCGGTCGATGTGGCCATGGCGCGCCTATGGCGGACGGCGCCGCTTTTGCCAATGGCAGGCGCCCCTCTCCGAACAGGCGAGCCCAGCGCCCGCAGCGAAAAAACCATTGCAACTCTTTCTAACATGTAATGTTGTATCGCCGCGGCTCCGCACCTATAAAGGGCGGGCGAGGAGTCACGGCTGGACATGTTGTTCGACGACATCAGGAACGGCGCCGTCGACCGGCTGGCGATCGGCCTGTCGGGCCTGTGCCTCGTCCATTGCGTGGCGAGCGCGATCTTCGTCGCCGTCCTCGCCTCGGCCGGCGGGCTCCTGCTCCACCCCATGATCCACGAAGTCGGGCTGATGTTCGCGATCGCGCTCGGCATTGTCGCGCTCGGCCGCGGCATTCTCGACCACGGCTTCATGATGCCCTCGGCCGTCGGCGGCCTCGGCCTCGGTGTCATGGCCGGGTCGCTCCAGCTCCCCGAAGGCGGCCTCGGCACCGTCTACACCGTCCTCGGCGTCTCGATCCTCGCATTGGGCCACGACCTCAACCGCCGCGCCCGCTCCTGACCTCCTGAAACCGGTGTCATAGCGGCCTAACACGGCGCCGCTTGCCGAGGGGCCTGCGAACTCCTACTTTGCCACCATGGCGCATCACCATCACCATGAGAGCCACGAGGGCCCGTCCCTGGTCTCCGCCGCGCGCGACACGATGGAGCGCTCGGGCGAGCAGTGGACGCAGATGCGCAGCGCCGTGTTCGAAGCGCTGGCGAGCTTCGACCGCCCCGCCTCCGCCTACGATATCGCCGAGAAAGTCTCGCAGACGCAGGGCCGCCGCGTCGCCGCCAACAGCGTCTACCGCATCCTCGACCTGTTCGTCGGCGCCAACCTCGCCCGCCGCGTCGAAAGCGCCAACGCCTATGTCGCCAACGACCATCCCGATTGCCTGCACGACTGCATCTTCCTGATCTGCGACCGCTGCGGCCAGACCACCCATATCGACGACGACAGCCTCGCCGGCGGCGTCCGCGAAGCCGCCAAGCAAAAGGGCTTCTCGGCGCTGCGCCCCGTCATCGAAGTCCGCGGCACCTGCGAGGATTGCAAGACCGCCTGAGGCGGCTCTCGAAGCGTGCCTCTTCTCGCTCTGGACAAGTGCGCCGCAGCCGGAAAGAGTGCGCGCCGTCCCAGTTCCCGGAGCCAGCCCGCGCATGTCCTTCCGCACCCTCAGCCTCAGCCTCGCCGCCCTCCTCTCCAGCACCGCCGCCGCCGCGCAGCCGGCCGACGGCGAGGCCGCCTTCCGCGCCACCTACAAGGAGCTGGTCGAGACCAACACCACCCTCTCCGCCGGCAGCTGCACGCTCGCCGCCGAGCGGATGGCGGCGCGTCTCAAGGCCGCGGGCTTCCCCGCGGGCGATCTCCACCTCATCGTCGCGCCCGGCCATCCGAAGGAGGGGAGCCTCGTCGCCGTGCTGCCCGGCCGCGATCCGGCCGCCAAGGCGGTCCTGCTCCTCGCCCATATCGACGTCGTCGAGGCCAACCGCGCCGACTGGGAGCGTGATCCCTTCACGCTCGTCGAGGAGAACGGCTTCTTCTTCGCGCGCGGCTCGTCGGACGACAAGGCGCAGGCGGCGGTGTGGGTCGACACGCTCGCGCGCATGAAGCGCGAGGGCTATCGCCCGAATCGCACGATCAAGATGGCGCTGACCTGCGGCGAGGAGACGGCGGGGGCCTTCAACGGCGCCGAATATCTCGCCGCCAACGAGCGCCAGCTGATCGATGCGGAGTTCGCGCTGAACGAAGGCGCCGGCGGCCTCCTCGACCGCAGCGGCAAGCCCATCATCCTCAACATCCAGGCCGGTGAGAAATTCCCGCAA
The DNA here is from genome assembly GCF_036403745.1 of Allosphingosinicella sp. GTDB lineage: Bacteria > Pseudomonadota > Alphaproteobacteria > Sphingomonadales > Sphingomonadaceae > Allosphingosinicella. The sequence continues at coordinate 110,470 of NZ_DASWQI010000028.1, read as the reverse complement.
AACTACCGGTTCGAAGTCACCAACCCCGGCGGCCACAGCGCCCGGCCGGTGCGGGAGAATGCGATCTACCGCCTGTCCGACGCGCTCCTCAAGGTGCGCGCCTACGACTTCCCGATCGAGGCGAACGCCGCCACCCGCGGCTATTTCGCGGCGATGGCGAAGCTGACGGACGGCCCGGCCGGCCAGGCGATGGCCGCCTTCGCCGCCAATCCCAACGATCTCGCCGCCGCCCGGGTCATGGCCGACACCAATCCGAGCTGGAACGGCATCCTCCACACCACCTGTGTCGCGACGATGCTGGAGGGCGGGCACGCCACCAACGCGCTGCCGCAGCGGGCGCGCGCCAACGTCAATTGCCGCATCTTCCCCGGCACCAGCGTCGAACAGGTCCGCCGGGCGCTCGAGCAGGTCGTCGCCGATCCGCAAGTGAAGATCAGTGCCCTCGAAACCCGCAGCAAGGTCTCCGCCCCGCCGCCGCTCACCGACCGCGTCGTCGGCCCGGCCCGCCAGGTCGCCCAGGAGATGTGGCCGGGCGTACCGTTCGTGCCGGTCATGTCGGCGGGCGCCACCGACGCCTCGTTCCTGACGCCGGCCGGCATCCCCACCTACGGCCTCTCCGGCTTCTTCTCGGACGCCGAGGGCAGCCACGCCCACGGCCTCAACGAGCGGATGGGGGTCAAGTCGCTCCTCGACGGCCGCCGCTACATGTACCGCCTCGTGAAGCTCTACGCCGACAACTGAGGCGCCGCCGGCTCCTCGCTTCGCCGCACCCAGGCAACGGCTCGGCGGCGGGGCGGAGCCGGGGGTGGGGCGAGGTCGTTCCTCCCCTGACATGAAACAGGCCAGCCCCCGCTTCGCCCGCGCCGCTCTGCTGCTCGCAGCCGCCGCGCTCCCCCTGACCCCGCTCGCCGCGCAGGAGGCGCAGCCCCCCGCCCAGCCGCCCGCCGCGCAGCCCGAGCCGACGCCGCCGCCGACGGTCGAGGCGCCCCCGGCGCCCGTCGCCGCGACGCCCGCGCCCGCTTCAGTCCAGGCCGCCCCGACCGCCGCCGCCCCGGCGCCCCGCGCCGCCGCACCGGCGCCGCGCGCGGCTCCCGTCCGCACGGCCCGCCCGGCGCCGCGTGCCGCGCCGCGTCCGGCGCCGGTGCTCCGCGCTCCGGCCCCCGTCGCCACCCCGGCGGCTCCCCCGGCGAGCACCACCACGACCACCACCACGCCCACGGTGGCGATCACCCCGCCGACCACCACCGTCCCTTCGACCACCGCGCCGGAAACCATCCCCGCCGCCCCGTCGACCGGCGTCGACACGGTGACGCCGCCGCCGACCAAGCAGCAGCAGCCCAACCTCGACCAGCGCACCGCGACCTGGCCCTGGTTCCTGCTCGGCGCGCTGCTGATCGCCGCCGCGGCCTTGCTCTTCGCTCGCCGCCGCCGCCGCAGCCGCGAGGATGTCTATGAGGAGACCTATGCCCCCGCTTATGAGGCGGCGCCGGAACCGGAGCCCGTCGCGGTGGTGCCGGTCGCCGCCGTCGCGCCGGTCGCGGCCCCCGAGCCGGTGGGCGATCCGGACCTCGCGCTGATGATGCGTCCCTTCCGCGCCGGGGTCGCCGGCGACGACGCCCGGGTCGAATTCGAGCTGACCGTCGACAATCGCGGCTCCGGCCCGGCGCGCGGCGTCCGCGTCACCACCTGGATGCTGGCCGCCGGTTCGAGCGAAGCGGAGCGGTCGCTGATCGCCAACCGCGACGGCGCCAACACGCCGCCTGTCGACATCGACGCCGGCGAGGCCCGCACGCTCCAGGCCCAGGTCGCCCTGCCGACCTCGGAGATCGACGGCGACTCGGTGCTGCCGGTCGTCGTCGCCGACGCTCGCTACGTCCTCGCCGACGGCTCCGAAGCCCACGCCACCGCCCGCTTCGCCGTCGGCGTGCCGGACGGAGAAGAGCTCGCCCACTTCGACACCGAGCATCCCTCGGGTCTCCACGAAGGCGTCGTCGCGCAGGCGCTCGACTGAGGCTGACAACAAAAAGGGGCGGCTCCCGCGTGGGAGCCGCCCCTCTCTTTTCGTCCCGGGCCCGCCTCGCGGCGAACCCGAAGCCGCTTACTTGAGCTCGACGGTCGCGCCGGCTTCCTCGAGGCGCTTCTTGAGCTCCTCGGCTTCGGCCTTGTTGATGCCTTCCTTGACGGCCTTGGGCGCACCTTCGACCAGCGCCTTGGCTTCGCCGAGGCCGAGCTGGGTGATGGCGCGAACTTCCTTGATCACGTTGATCTTCTTGCCGCCGTCGTTGACGAGGATGACGTCGAACTCGGTCTTCTCTTCCTCGGCCGGAGCCGCAGCGGCGCCGCCGCCGGCGGGAGCCGCGACCGCAGCCGCGGCCGAAACGCCCCACTTCTCCTCGAGCGCCTTGGCAAGGTCGGCGGCTTCGAGAACGGTCAGCTCGCTGAGCTGGTCGACGAGGGAATTGATGTCTGCCATGTTAAGTCTCCTGATGGGCCGGTGGCCCGTAAGTGTCTGTCAAACCTGAAGGTTACGCGTCTTCTTTGGCCGCATAGGCGCCGATGACACGGGCCAGCATTGCGCCCGGCTCGTTGATGGTCCGCGCGATCTTCGATGCAGGGGCCTGAATGAGGCCGATGATCGTCGCACGCAGTTCATCGAGAGACGGGAGCTCGGCCAGCGCGCGCACGCCCGCCACGTCGAGGACGGTGTCACCCATCGCGCCGCCGACGATCTCGAAACGATCGGTCGTCTTGGCGAAATCGACTGCGACCTTGGCAGCGGCCACCGGATCGGTGGACGTCGCAAGCGCGGTCGGCCCGGTCAGCAGGTCGCTGATCGGGGCGTAGGTGGTGCCCTCGAGCGCAATCAGGGTGAGCGTATTCTTGGCGACCTTGTAGCTGGCACCGGCGTCGCGCATGCGGTTCCGAAGGTTGGTCGACTGTGCGACGGTCATGCCCAGATTGCGGGTCACGACGACGACGGCCGTCTCCTCGAACGTCTGCTTGAGCTGGGCCACCTGCTCGGTCTTCTGAGCTCGATCCATGCTTTCACTCCAAACGGCCCGGCCTCGCGGCCGGGCTTGAACAGGCAGCAGGGCGCGAGGCCGCGCTGCCGGCGAAAAGTCCGCGGGGGAGTGGTTGACGGCCCGACTGGTCAGGCAGACCCGGGTGCCGCGTCGAACGCAGGCCCGGTGAAAACTCTTCCCCGTCTAGGCTGGACGATTAAGGGGCGAGCCCCACCAGCTGTCTCGGACGGACCCGAGAGAGGAGACCTCACTCGGGCGAGCGGCGCCTATACGGGGACGCCGCGGCGAAATCAACTATGCGGGTCGCAGGGTGGTGGCTCAGATTAGATGACGCCGCCATACGGTGTTAGCTCAACCACCGTCTTCGGGAGGGACTGGGCTGCCAACGTCGCAAGATAATCCCCGGCTGTCTTTGGAGGGTTCTGAAGCCTCTCCCGGCATCGCTTCACCGTCGTGATGACCGCCGCCGGCGACAATTCGAACTGTGTATCGCCGCTGCCAGAACGTGACGGTCGTGGGGATCCGGCAAGTCAGCGTCAGAGAACGATTCCTTCTGCGCGCAGTAGGTCGCTGAACGTCATGTGTTGGACCTTCTCGGCATCGCAAATGTCCGGAATCGCGCGCCGCTTTTCGGCTAGAGAGCCCTTCCGCGCTTCCATGCTTATCACCGGAAGAGACAGGGTCTTTGCTAGCGCTATTACCGACAGATCGTTGAGATTGATCGTGTGTTCGCGATTTCGGTTTCGCTCAGAGATGAACGATTCGTATTCGGCCTGCATCCTATTCGTGTGGCCGATGTACCGATTCCAATCCCAGCTATCATTGCCAACCTCGAATACCAGCGCCGCCTCATTGGCAGCGATGCACTCGCCGACTGGCGGCGGGATGTGGGTCAACTCCTCGTATACCTCGGCGGTTGTGGCGAAGGTGCCCGCGGCTATAAGCGCCTCCACCTGCCTCCATAGGCTCGCATGAATGTCCTGCGGCATGTGCTGCGCTGGATTGCTCAGGCCGGACATATCGAGGCAGTACTTCGGCATCAGGTCCGAAACTCGCGCCGGATGTCGTCCAGATGGGCCAGATTCTTGATGTCCAGGAATCGGGCCGCTCGGTCATTTGTAATTGCTTCTCGGTCCCACGCCTCGAGAACGAGGCCGGTGTACAGGTTGCCGTGGCTGTTGAGATAGCGGGTGCCGTAATATGGCGGAATGCCTCCTCGTCCCCGATACTGCGCTTCCTCAGCCAGAAACCGATGCCGCATGACGTTCCAATAATAGTCCGCCTCCACATACCCCAGATCGACGAGGCGGATCAGCATCGCGTGGCGGCTGACGCGAAACGCGCTTGCGAGACTCGCGAGCGAGTCGTCGCCGATTTTTGGCATCGGCGAATTCGGTTTAGCCCATCGTTCTGCGATGGCCGACGCTGGAATGAGGAAGGCCGCCGCGAACCGATCGCACCAGCGTTCCACAGCTTTTGCCTTCGTATCGGTTTCTCTGGCTGACGGCGGTCCGCTAATCGCGCTTTGTTTGAGCAGAATGTGTCCGAACTCATGCGCGAGCGTGAACGCCTGACCCGCAGCCGCCTCATTACCGTAAACGATGGTTGGCACCGGAAACTCAGCGATACTGATCCCGCGGACGCCGTAATTACCGAGGTCGGTCCGACGTAGCACAAGGACACCGAGGCGCTCGAATGCGGATCGGATCAGCGACGGAAGAAGTGCCTTGCTGTTGCCCTTCAGGGCGAACTGCTGCCGGATCGTGAAATGCGCTTCTTTCCTCACCTCCTCCGCGAGGCGTTCCGGATTGCTCTCCACTGTCGCTGCCAGTCTTGCCGGGAAAACTGATGGCTCCTCGCCGAGCATCGCGTAGAGGTCGATTACGTTGAGCCGCTTCGCCTCTGCCCAACGTTGAATATGCCAGAGTTCCCGGTCGCTCGGTTGCTCTGCATCACGATGCAGCCTGTAATCAGGGACAAGATCCGACTCTCTCAGCTTGGGCGGCGCCGACAGAAAGAACTCGAGGAAGCTCCTCTCATAGAAATCGGCCAGCATCCGCGCCTGTCGTACGGTCGGCGCTCCGTCTTCGTGTTCCCATGCAAGGATATTCTCCGGCTTCGTTTGAAGCCGCTGCGCAACCTCCTCGACTGTCCTACCCCGCCAAAGCCGAGCCCAGCGTAGAATCTCTCCGTTGTATGGAAGACGAGGGGAGACTTCGGCGTTCATAGCTGCAGCCTATCGCAAAAAAGCTTAGCGGGGAATCGGCCGCGTGATTGCGTGAGCGATTGTTTCGGTAGCGTGGCAAACGGGAATCACGTGGGCCCCGAGGGCAATCGTTTAGTTTGATACCCGACCCCCACCTCGTCGGCCTCTCGCGCTAGTTCGCACATCGCTTGACGCCTCTTCGCCTCAAACTCCTCGCGCGCGGGCGGATAGCCACGGCCGCTGCGGCGAAATCAACTGTGCGGGTCGCAGGCGAGGTGGAGGCGCCAGCCGAGCCAGGCGGCGCCGAGGCTGGCGACCGAGACCATCAGCAGCGTCTCGGCCACCGAGACGCCGAGGTGGATGAGGCCGGTGAGGATGATAGCCGACAGCACCATCGCACCCGAATTGACGATGTTGTTCGCCGCCACCGTCCGCGCGGTCTCGGATTTCGGGACGGTGGTGGTGAGGAAGGCGTAGAGCGGGACGACGAACATGCCGCCCGAAACGGCGACGCCGAACAGGTCGAACACCACCCATTTGCCGAGCCGGGTGTCGAGGAACTGGGAGAGGTCGAGGAGCGTGCCGCCCGGCGCCGGCCAACTGTGGACGTTCCAGTAGAGGTGGGAGACGAACAGCCCCATCGCGATTGCCGCGCCCGGTGCATAGAGCGCCAGCACGCGGCCCTTCAGGAGCCGGTTGATCAGCACCGATCCGGTGGCGACGCCGATCGAGAAGACGGCGAGGAACAGCGTCCCCACCTCCTGGTTCGCGCCCAGCACGTTCTTCACCAGCGGCGGGAATTGCGCCGCGAGAATGGCGCCGATCGCCCAGAAGAAGCTGATCGACAGGATCGCCAGGAACAGCCGCGGAATGTGCATCGTCGCGTTGACCAATGCGATCGACGAGCGGACGATATGCCAGTCCATCTTGGCGACCGGCGCGTCGGGGGCGGGGCAGGCCGGCGGCACCATCCCGCCGATCCAGCGGCCGAAGGCGGCGACGCAGAGCGCGGCGAGCGCCGCCCACTTCCCGTCCCAGCTGCCGTCGGGAAGCTGGAACACGAGCAGGCCGCCGGCGATGGTCCCGCCGAGAATGCCGATATTGGTCCCGGCCTCGACCAGCCCGGTGCCGCCCAGCACTTCGTCCTCGTCGAGATGCTGCGGCAGGATCGCGTATTTAATGGGGCCGAGAAAGGTCGAATGGACCCCCATCGCAGTCAGCGCGACCAGCAGCAACGGCACGTTGTGGAGGAGGAGCCCGGCGCCGCCGAACAGCATGATGACGAATTCCGACGTCTTCACCCAGCGGATGATCCGCGCCTTGTCCATCGCGTCGGCCAGCTGGCCGGACAGAGCCGACAGCAGGAAGAAGGGGGTGATGAACAGGCCGCCGGCGATGGCGCTGAACGTCGCCTCCTGCGCTTCCGAGCGGTAGATGCCGTAGATGACCAGGAAGATCATCGCCGTGCGGAACAGATTGTCGTTGAACGCCCCCAGGAACTGGGTGACGAACAACGGCAGGAACCGCCGCTTGCGGAGCAGGTGGAGCGTGTCCTGCAAGGCTCAGAAGTCGGCTGGGCGGTGGCGCGGAAGCATCGGGCCGGGGTCATACCCGCTTATCCCGGCCGGTCAAAGACGCTTGCGCGGGCGCCCCCTCTCCCCACGGGACGTTTCGCGCGCTAAGGGGGCCCGGCCCGCATGCTGACGCTGCCCAACATCCTCACTCTGTCGCGGATCGTCGCGGTGCCCCTTCTCGTCGCTTTGCTGTGGCGGCCGGACCCCATCGAATATGCGCTGACCTTCGCGCTCTACTGCCTCGTCGGCATCACCGATTATTTCGACGGCTATGTCGCCCGCGCCCGCGGCGCCGTCTCCCGGCTCGGCATCTTCCTCGATCCGATCGCCGACAAGATCATGGTCGCCGCCGTCATCATGATGCTCGCCTCGACCCGCGCCCATACCGATCCGGTCATCCACGGCCTCCACATCGTTCCCGCCCTCGTCATCCTCATCCGCGAGATCGCCGTCTCGGGCCTCCGCGAATTCCTCGCCGGCCTCCAGATCTCGGTGCCCGTCAGCGCGCTGGCCAAGTGGAAGACGACGCTCCAACTCGTCGCTTTGGGCGCCCTCATCCTCGGCGAGGCGGTGCCGCAATGGCCGTGGATCCACCTCGTCGGCCTCGCCAGCCTGTGGGCCGCCGCCGCCCTCACCATGATCACCGGCTGGGACTATCTTCGCACCGGCCTCCGCCACATGGACTGAGCCAGGCGCAGCTAGGCTTAGTGCCGCCCAGGATTTCCGCCGAGGTAAAAGCCAGATTGCTTGCTTCCCAGCCAGGAGGAATGGCGGCAGGCGCCGGACCGCGCATAGGCACGCCATGCGGCGATGATCTGCGTTTGGGCACGTTCGGGCGCCACGTAGAAGGTCCCGCGGGACGGCCACCAGCCGAAGAACTTGGCACGCCCCTTCGGCGCGTCGTCCGTCAGGAACTGCCGTCCGGCCGCGTCGTAGCCCCTCAGCGCGCGGCGGGGCATGTCCCCGTAAAAGTCCCGGGCGGTGATGGTGCGCAGCGCGGCGATGAGGAAGATCGCGCGCAGAACGCGCTCCGGCTGGCGGGCAGCCGGATAATGGCCGGGCGTAACGATGCGGAGCTGCTCCACGAGGCTGGGAATGGCGGTGCAACCGAACGCATCGATCGGCTCGAGCTGGGAGGTGGCTTCGGTCGTCCCTAATCTGTCGACATAGAATGAAAGCGGATGTGCGGGCCGCTCCGCCGAAGCTCCCGCGAGGAGCAGCGCCGTCAATGAGATCATCCCGCCTCCCGTCGCCGACCAGTCGTGCAGGTTTTACCGCCTTTTCCCGCCTTTGCAGCGCCCCCGATCATCCATCATGACCAACCTGTAATCCCGCCGCCACCTTCGCGGCAGGGCGGGCGGTCTAGGAAGTCGGGGACGAGGCCCATTTGCTTCGTCCCGATGATTGATGCTGAACCTCCTTTGCCACTCCGCCCGGCGCCTCCCCTGTCGCCGGGCGGCTTTTTTGGGAGGGCGATGATCGACCGGCTTGCCTCCCGCGCCCCCAGGCCGCACCGTGCGGACGGGCCGGCCGACGCCGCCGGCGAGGGAGCCGAGATGGGCCGCAGGATTCTCCTCGTCGAAGATGACCGCGAGACCGCCGTCTATCTAGTGCGCGGGCTGGTCGAGGAAGGGCATAGCGTCGAGCATGTCGCGGACGGCCGCGACGGCCTGTTCCTCGCCTCCGACGGCAGCTTCGATCTCATCATCCTCGATCGCATGCTGCCCGGCATGGACGGTCTCGCCGCCTTGCGCGCGATTCGCGCCGCGGGCGTGTCGACTCCCGTGTTGATCTTGTCGGCGCTCGCCTCCGTCGGCGATCGGATCGAGGGACTCGAGAGCGGCTCCGACGATTATCTCGTCAAACCCTTCTCCTACGGCGAACTCCAAGCCCGCGTGAACGCGCTCCTGCGGCGCGGGGAGGGCAGGGGCGGCGGGGCGGCGGATCTCAGGATCACTGTCGGGGATCTTGAGATCGAGCCCTTAGCGCGCTCGGTGAAACGGGCAGGGCGGAAGATCGACCTAAAGCCGCGCGAGTATCGGCTGCTGGAATATCTCGCCCGCAACGAAGGCCGGGTGGTGACCCGCACGATGCTGCTCGAGCAGGTCTGGGACTATCATTTCGATCCCGGCACCAACGTCATTGACGTCCACATCAGCCGCCTCCGGCGCAAGCTGGAAGAGGGCTTCGAGCGGCCGATCCTCCATACCGTCCGCGGCGCCGGCTACAAGCTGGAGGCATCGGGCTGATCCTCTCGCGCATCCCGATCACGGTGCGCGTGGCTTTGCTGTCGGCCCTGCTCGCCTTTACCGCCTGCCTCACGGTCATGGGCTTCATCTACTGGCGGACCGGCCATGACGAAGCCGGGGCGCTGCGCCGCCACGTCACCGAAGAAGCCGCCGTCCTCAACGACGTCTACCTCTCGGCAGGCCGGCCGGCGCTGCGCCGCGCCATCGGCGACACGCTCGGCGCCAACGACCCCGAATATTTCGCCGCGACCCTCGACGGGCAGGGCCGCGGCCGAAGCGGCAACGTCGAGGCGCTGGTCGATCCGTCCCAGCCGATCGCGCCAGGCTACCGCACCGGCCTGGTGCGCGTGCGCAGCCATCGCGTGCCGCTTGACGCCGGCTATCTGCTGCGCCCGCTCGACAATGGCGACTGGCTCGTCTCGGGCCGCGGCTACGGCGCGCGGGCGTCGCTCCAGCGCACGCTCGAACGCTCGATCCTCATCGCCAGCATCCTGTCGGTGCTGCTCGGCCTGCTCTGCGGCATCCTCATCGCCCGCTATGTCGGCCGCCGCGTCGAGGCGATCGCCGAGGTGGCGGACCGGGTGACGGGCGGAGACCTCGACCAGCGCGTGCCGATCGCCGGGAACGGCGACGCCTTCGATGCGCTCGGCGGCCGCATCAACCACATGCTGGACCGCATCGGCACCCTCATGGGCGAGCTCCGCATGGTGACGGACGCGCTCGCCCACGATTTGCGGTCGCCCGTCGGCCGGCTGCGCGCTCGCGTCGACGCGGCGTTGCGCGCCCCGCGGGAGGAGCGCGAGACCTTGCTCGCCGGGGTCATCCAGGAGGCGGACTCGCTGATGCGCATCCTCGGCACGGTGCTCGAGATCGGCCGGTCCGAGGCGATGGCCAGCCGCAACCAGTTCGCGCCCCTCGACGCCGCCGGCCTCGTCGCGGAGTTGGCCGAGATGTACGAGCCGCTCGCCGAGGATGCCGGCGTCTCCCTGCGCGTCGAGGCTGGGGCGCCGCGGCTGGGGCTCCTCGGGCACCGCCAGCTTCTCGCCCAGGCGCTGAGCAACCTCGTCGACAATGCGCTCGCCTACGGCGCTTCGGGCGGCGAGATCCTGCTCTTCGCGCGGGAGCGGCACGGGCGGGTGGAAGTGGGCGTCGCCGACAAAGGACCGGGCATCCCTCCCGAAGACCGGGACGAGGCGCGCCGCCGGTTCGGCCGGCTCGATTCCTCGCGCTCCCGTGCGGGCGCGGGCCTCGGCCTCGCCCTCGCCGAAGCGGTCGCGCACCTTCACGAAGGCGCGCTGCAGCTCGACGACAATTGCCCCGGCCTACGCGCGACCCTGGTCCTGCGGCCCGACGCCACGCGATGAGTCTTTCCGGGCGCCTCTCAACCTCCTAAGGCAGCCCCGCCTTTCGTTCGGAGTTCTTCATGAAAACCATTGTTTCCGCTGGACTTTTCCTGCTGCCCTTCGCCGCGGCCGTCGCCGCGCCGCCCGCGTCCTTCGACCCGCAGCGCCTGTCGAACCATGTGAAGGTGCTCGCCTCCGACGCCTTCGAAGGCCGCGGCCCCGCCACGGCAGGTGAGACCAAAACGATCGCTTATATCGTGGACCAGATGAAAGCGGCGGGGCTGCAGCCCGGCGGCAGCGTCGCGGGCGGCAAGCGCGGCTGGACGCAGGACGTGCCGCTGCTTCGTGCCGCGATCGAGGGGACGCCGCGCCTCTCGTTCGAGACCGACGGCCAGTCGCGGCCCCTAGCGCAGGGCGACCAGATCGCCGTCCGCGCCGCGATGACGGGAGCTCACCACGTCTCCATCGCCAACGCGCCGCTCGTCTTCGTCGGCTACGGCGTCAAGGCGCCGGAGCGGAACTGGGACGATTTCAAGGGCGTCGATCTCCACGGCAAGATCCTGGTCGTCCTCGTCAACGACCCGGATTACGAGACGGGTCAGGGCGATTTCGGCGGCAAGGCGATGACCTATTACGGCCGCTGGACCTACAAATATGAGGAAGGCGCGCGGCAGGGCGCGGCCGGTGTCCTCGTCATCCACGAGACCGGCCCGGCCTCCTACGGCTGGAACACGGTCAAGAATTCCAACACCAACACCCAGTTCGACATCGTCCGCGCCAACCCGGCGAGCGCGCACACGCCGATGGAAGGGTGGATCCAGCGCAGTGTCGCCGTCGACCTGTTTCGCGCCTCCGGCCTCGATTTCGAGGCGCTGAAGAAGCAGGCGCAGAGCCGCGACTTTCGCCCGGTGCCGCTGAAGGCGCGGTTCAGCGCGGACTATGCGGTCGATGCGAAGGTCATCACCTCACACAACGTCGTCGGCCGCGTCGTCGGCGTGCACCACCCGGACGAGACCCTGATCTACTCGGCGCACTGGGACCATCTCGGCGTCGGCCGGCCGGATGCGCGCGGCGACACCATCTACAACGGCGCGGTCGACAACGCGACCGGCGTCGCCTCCCTGCTCGAGATGGGCCGCGCCTTCGCCAGCGGCCCGCGCCCCGACCGCTCGATCGTCTTCCTCGCCGTCACGGCCGAGGAAAAGGGTCTGCTCGGCTCCGAATATTATGCCGCCAACCCGCTCTATCCGCTCGCGAAGACGGTCGGCATGATCAACACCGACGCGATCGGCGTCGCCGGCCCGGCGCGCAACTTCTCGATCTCCGGCGCCGCCCGGCTCGGCCTCCTCGACGATCTCATCGCCGAGGGCCGCAGCCGCGGGCGCGCCTTCATGCCCGAAGCGCATCCGGAGGCGGGCGGCTTCTACCGCTCGGACCATTTCCCGATGGCCAAGCGCGGCGTGCCGGCCATTTCCTTCGAGAGCGGCAACGACCTGGTGAAGGGCGGAACCGAGCGCGGCGAAGCGCTCGCCCGCGCCTATACGGAGCAGCGCTATCACCAGCCCGCCGACGAATGGAGCGCCGACTGGGACCTCACCGGCATGGCCCAGGACCTCAATATGCTCCACGCGCTCGGCACCCGCCTCGCCAATTCGCGCGAATGGCCGAACTGGAGCGCCGACTCCGAATTCCGCGCGGCACGCGACGCGACGGCGACGGCGCGGAAGTAAGGGACTTATGCCTCCCCATCCGCAGGATGGGGAGGGGGACCACCGAAGGTGGTGGAGGGGTCTTTGTCGCACGCTGCGGGGGTGAGTACCCCTCCACCACCCTCCGGGTGGTCCCCCTCCCCATCTATCGATGGGGAGGCACAAGTTTCTAGAAATCCACCTTGTCGTAATGGGCGGGAGGAACGATCACCTCCATCCGCTCGGTGAGCAGCGGGCGGAAGCTTGGCCGCGACTTCATCACCGCGTACCAGTCGGCGGTCTGCTTGTGGCCGCGCCAGTCGATGCCGCCGAGATAGTCGGCGACCGAGAGCTGCGCGGCCAGGGCGAGGTCGGCGAGGCTCAGCACCGGGCCGGCGAGCCAGCGGCGGTGATCGAGGAGATAGTCGAAATAGTCGATATGCGCGTTGGCCGTGCGCATCGCCTCGCGCAGCACCCGCGTATCGGGCGCGTCGCGGGCGACGAGGCGCTTGGTCATCCGCTCCTCGGTCAGCGGCTTCACCACGTCGCCGTGAAAGTCCTCGTCGAACCAGGCGACGAGGCGGCGGATCTCGGCGCGGTTGGGCGCGGTGCCGGGAATCATCGGCGCCTTGTCGACCGTCTCCTCGAAATATTCGCAGATCGCGCCCGAATCGATGAGGACGATGCCGCGCGATTCCTCGACCAGCACCGGCGTCTTGCCGGCGGGATTGAGGTCGGCGAACTCGTCGCGCCGCAGCCAGGGCGATTCGCGCACCAGCTCGTGGGCGATCCCCTTCTCGGCCAGCATCAGACGCACCTTCCGGGAGAAGGGGCACAAGGGGAATTGGTAGAGCTGCCACATGCCCTCGCCTTAGCGGGGGGAGCGGCGGCGCGTCCACACCGGGCGCGAGGCTCAGCCGCTTATTCTGTTGCCCGGCTGGACGACGAGGATCTGGACGGAGCCCGGCACCATCTTCGGCCGCTGTCCTGCCGTGGCCGCGTCGTAGCGGGCGGCGGGGAGGTAGACGCGGCCGGAGTCGAGGTCGACGGCGCCGGTGCGGGCGCCGCGCTGGGTCTCGACCGTCGCGACCTTGCGCGGCAGCGGTCCGGACGTGTCGATTATGGCGAGGGTCCCGTCGCCTCCCGACGGGATGTAGGCGCGGCGGCGGCCCGCATCGACGAAGGCGCCGTCCGGCCGCGGGCCGATGGCGATGTCGCCGACCAGCTTGGCGTCCGCCGCGCGGACCAGCTTGGCGACGCCGTTGCCGCAGGCGGAGATGAGCACGCCGTCGCCGGCGTAAGCGAGACCGGTGGGGCCGTCGCAGCCGGGGAGAGGGATGTGCTTCATCACTTTGCGGGTGGCGATGGCGATCTCGACGATCTCGTTCTTGTCCTCGACGTTGACGAACAAATGGCCGTGGCCGTCGAGGGCGGGAAGTTCCAGGCCGCCGCCGACGGCGATGGTCCCCACCGCCTTGGCGGCGCGGGGATCGAGGATGGTAATGGAACCGTCCTTGGCGTTCATCACCCACACGGTCCGCGAGGCGGGCTCGTAGATGGCGGCGTCGGGGTTGGCGCCGGTCTTGATCTCGGCGCGGACCTTGCCGGTGCGGACGTCAAACAGGATGGCGCTGTTGGTGCCGCCGGCGGTGGCGAGGGCGAGGCCGGTATGGGGGATCGGAACGACCGCGTGGAGCCGCGATCCGGGGACGAGCTGCGGCGTTACCTTGCCGTCGGCGAGATCGATGGCGGTGACTCCGTCGGTGCGGGCGATAAGGACCCGCCGCGCGTCCTGGTCGACCGAGAGGAGGTCCCAGCCGCCGTCGGGAACGGAGATGCGTTCGGCCACTTGCGGCGTCGACACCGGCAGGGCGGCGGCGGCCGTTGCGAGCAGGGCGGTCGCGGCCGCAATGAGCAGGGTCTTACGCATCCTCGTCTCCTTACAAATCGAGCTTCAGCGCCGTGTAGACGGCGTAGCGCCCTTCCTCCCGCCGATGCTGCAGGCCCGGGCCCACGGACAGCAGGAAGGAATAGGGGCCTTTGATCTTGTAGCTGAGGCCGGCGTTGACGCCAGTGAACGCTTTGCCATCTGTCGCGTCCGGCCCGTGATGGTAGATTTCGGCGCCGAGCGTCAGCTTTTTGGTGACCGCGCGGGTGAGGCCGATCCCGGTCAGCCAGTAATCGCGGTTCCCGGCGCCGGGATTGACCTGGTAGCCGCCGCCGCCGAACAGCGCCCAGGGGCCGAAATCCTTTTGCGCCCAGAGCGGCAGCAGGATCTGGAGCCGGCCGCTGCCGAGGCCGCTTGCGGCGGTCGGCACGAAGGCGCGCGGGAAGAAGGCGACGTCGGGGAGCCAGCTCCCCTTCTTCTGGTGGAGGAATTTGTACTTGGCGGCGAGCTCGATGTCGCCCGTGCCGAAGCGGGTGGTGCCGCCGGCGCGGTCGTAGCTGACGGGCAGCACGGCGGTGAGCTGAAGGTCCTTGGCGGCGCCGTAATTGAGGTCGATCCCCGCGTCCGCGGCCGTCTCGCCCTGGCGGCCGCCGCCCGTGGCGAAGAGGTAGATCTCCCAATGCTTGTAGTCGGTCGGCTCCGGGTCGTCGCTGACATAAGGCGGCCCCGCCGCGGCCGGCGCGGCGAGGGCGAGCAGCGGGAGTGCGAGCAGTTTATTGCGCATCGACGAGGGGGGTAGCCCGCCTGTGGTGCCAGGTGAAGATCGCAAAGGCGCCGCGGTGGGGTCGCCACGCCTCCGACATCTCGCGGAGCTTCTTCTCGGTCGGCCGCCCGGGGAGGCCCATGATGACGCCGCTCTCGATCTGCACGGCGAGGTCGCCGGCCGGCCAGATGTCGGGCCGGCCCTCCGCGAACAGCAGATAGATTTCCGCCGTCCACCGGCCGATGCCCTTGACCGCAGTGAGGTGGGCGATCGCCTCCTCGTCGTCCTGTGGCAAAGCGTCGAAATCGAGGCGGCCGGAGAGCACTTCCTCGGCGAGGCTTCGCGCGTAGGCCGCCTTCATCCGCGACAGGCCGGCGGCGCGCAGCGTCTCGTCGCTGGCGTCGATCAGCGCCTGCGGGGCGGGCGGATCGCCGACCAAGGCGGTAAGCTTGGCCCACATCGAGGCGGCGGCGGCGACGCTGACCTGCTGGCCGACGATGGCGCGCAGCAAGGTCTGGTAGCCGCGCTCACTGATCCGCGGGGCGGGATAGCCGGCGCGGGCGAGGGCGGCGGCGATCGCCGTGTCGCGCGCCGCGAGCGCGTCGAGCGAGGCCTTGAGGTCGTCGGGCTGTATTCCCATCGGCGCTCCTTGCCATGCGGCCGCGCCCTCGCATAGGGCCGGGCACCTCCCTTTCCGACGGACATCCAACGCGCATGGCACAGCTCATCATCACCGGCCGCGACGGCAGCGAGAAGATCGTCGAGGGCAAGGCCGGCTGGTCGGTGATGGAGAATATCCGCGACGCCGGCTTCGACGAGCTGCTCGCCTTGTGCGGCGGCTGCTGCAGCTGTGCGACCTGCCACGTCCATGTCGATCCGGAATGGGTGGCGACGCTGAAGCCGATGGACGGCGACGAGGACGACCTCCTCGACAGCTCCAGCCACCGCCAAGCCAACAGCCGGCTGTCCTGCCAGATCGAGTTCGGACCGGAGCTGGACGGGCTGAAAGTCCGGATCGCACCGGAGGACTAGGCTGCCTCCCCATCGAAGATGGGGAGGGGGACCAGGCGAAGCCTGGTGGAGGGGTATTCACTGGGTTCACGCTTCCCGCGGACGAGCCAAGGCGCCTCGCACATACCCCTCCACCACCCTGCGGGTGGTCCCCCTCCCCAAGCGTTCCGCTCGGGGAGGCAGAAGCTAGAACCTGATCACCGCCGTGGGCGTGGTGCTCGTCGTCGGCGTAACCTTCCAGACGACCCGCGCCGGCGGGCCGGCGGCGGCGCCGTCCTCGTTATTCTGCATCACGCGGTTCGCGTCGGTGGTGAGGGTGAAGGACCCCTCGCGTCCGGCGGTGCCCTTATCGGTGCCGGCGTCCGGCATACCTTGCTTCATGTCGCCAAAGCCGGGCGCCTTGATGCGCACGCTGCCGTCCTTCCGGACTTCCGCGACGATCCAGGGGATGATGGCAGTCGCATCCAGGTTCACCGGGTAGACGAAGCTGCGGTCGAGGGTGCCGCTCAGCGCGTAATCCACCTTGAACTTGTCGCCGCCGAGATATTCCACCGAGCGGTAGCCCTGCTCCTTCGACAGCGCCTCGGCGACCTCCTTGCGGCGCTGGATGGCTTCGACGGTGAGCGGCGCGGGCTTTGCCGTCTTCGCGTCCTTCGTATCCTTGCCGTCCGTGAACTGGGGGTCGTTGACGATCACCTCGCCCACATAGGTGAAGGTGAAGCTGCGGTCCTTGCGGATGTCCAGGGTGGAGACGAAGCGGCCGGGGCTGAGCAGGCAGGAGGCCAAGAGAAACGCCGCCGCCAGCGCCAGTGCGATCCGTGCTCTCGCCATATGCTTACCCCCCGCGCGTCCCCCCGGACGTTACGGCGGCGTATAGAGCAATTGCGGCGGCATTGGAAACGTTGAGGCTCTCCATGCGCGCGCCGATCGGCAGGCGGGCGAGGGCGTCGCAATGCTGGGCCGTGTTGTGGCGCATGCCTTCGCCCTCGGCGCCGAGAACCAGTGCGACGCGCGCCGGGCCGAGCGCCTCGGCAAGGCTCATCTCCGCCTCGCCGGCAAGGCCGATGCGCCAGAAGCCGGCGGCGGCGATATCGTCGAGGGCGCGGGCGAGGTTCACCACCCGCACCCACGGCACCGTCTCCAGCGCGCCGCTCGCAGCCTTGGCGAGGGCGCCGGACTCGGGCGGCGCGTGGCGGTCCTGGGTGACGAGGGCGAGCGCGTCGAAGGCGGCGGCGGAGCGCAGGATGGCGCCGACATTGTGCGGATCGGTGACCTGGTCGAGGATGAGGAGGGGGCGGCCGTCCTCCGCTTGGTCGAGCACGTCGGCGAGGAGGATGTCGTCCAATCGCTCGACCTCGGCGACGATGCCCTGGTGCGGCGCGTCCTTCGGCACCAGCCGGCCGAGGTCGGCGGCGTCGGCGAAGCTGGTGGGGACGTCGGACGGCAGGTCGAAGTCGGGCGCCGCCTCCCGCGTCACCCAGATCCGGGCGATGTCCCGCTCCGGGTTGGCGAGGGCCGCGGCGACGGCGTGGCGGCCCCAGAAGCGGGGGCGGTTCTCGGCCTTGGTCGCCTGGCGTGCCTTGCGTCGCATGGCGGCTCCATGGCCGCGCCGCCGCCCGCTGGCAAGCGCGCGGCGTTGACAGCCCGCCGCCCATTCGCCAATGGAGCGCCCTTCCCGAAGGGGCGCCGCTGGACAGGTGGCCGAGTGGTTAAAGGCAGCAGACTGTAAATCTGCCGGGCATGGCCCTACGCTGGTTCGAATCCAGCCCTGTCCACCACGGCGCCCCTCGGGCTAGGCGGGTATAGCTCAATGGTAGAGCACTAGCCTTCCAAGCTTGTGATGCGGGTTCGATCCCCGCTACCCGCTCCAGCCTTTCCTCCCTTCGCATCGTTACCGCGCCGTTAACCGGTCGCGCCTGCGAGTCCCGTTTCGAGGCGCGGGGAAACGGCGGCTGGACGGGCGCCCGCAGGGGACGTAGCCGCTGGTCCTGCGCCGCTTGGGCGCGACGGGGCGAACGATGACGAACGCGGCTTCATTGCGGGAAAAGGCGGCGGATTTGCGGATCCTGGCGCGCGACTATGCGCCCGACGTCGGCCTGCCCCTGGCGATGAAGGCGACGGCGCTGGAGCGGCTTGCGGCCGACCTCGAGCGTAACGGCCTCGAGCGGCGCCAGCCGCCGCTGACGCTCAAAGAGCGCGCCGCCCTTCCGCCGGGGCGGGTGTTCGGCAGGCGGGGACTGACCCCCGCCTGACGCACGCTGTCGTCTAGAACTTCACTTCCGCAGAGACCGTGAAGGAACGTCCGCGCGGATCGGCGACGCGGGGTTCCCACGAGCTGCCCGAGCCGGTGTTCGAATCGTAGGTGATCGCGAACGGCGGATCGGTGTTGAAGATGTTCTTCACGCCGCCGACGATGGTGAAGCGGTTGGCGAAGGTCTGCGAAATCGACGCATTGTAGATGATGTAGGGCTTCACCCGCGGGTTGAACTCTGGCCGGGTCGCGCTGCCCGGCAGCGCCTGGTTCGTATAGCCGTCGCGGTAGATCTGCGAGAAAGTCGCTCCGAAGCCGTCCTTTGTATAGCTGATGAAGGCGTTGTGCTTCCACTTGAGGCCGAGATCGCCGGCGAGGGAGAACACGCCCCGAAGGTTGCTGTACGGCAGGTTCGGCAGCAGCTTCTCGCGCTTCACGAGCAGCCAGGTGGCGTCGAAGCCGGCGAGCAAATTGCCGCCCATCACCGGGAAGCTGGCGCGGCCGGTGAAGTCGATGCCCTGCGTCCGGCGCGACCCGAAATTGCCCGTCGTGAGATCGACGAGGGTGATCACGCCGTTGGTGCGGGTGATGCGGCTGCCGAAGGCGTTGATGTTGGCGAGCAGCTGCTGGAGCGTGATCGTGCCGATCGTGTTGTCGACGGCGATCGACCAGAAGTCGGCGGTGAGGCTGAGCCGCGACGTCGGCTGGAAGACGACGCCGACGCTATATTCCTTCGCCGTTTCCGGCCCCAGCGCGGTGTTGCCGCCACCGAGCGTGTCCGGCGTGATCGCCTGGCAGCCCGGGTTGGTCGCCGAGACGACGCCGGACGGGCAGGTGGTCGGATCGACCAAGGTGTTGCCCGGGTTCGGCGATTGCAGCACGCCGTTATAGATCTGGTTGAAGGTCGGGACGCGGAACGCCGTGTTGTAGGACGCCCGGAACATCACCTGATCGACCGGCCTGAACCGCGCGGAGACCTTCGGATTGGTGGTCCTGCCGAAGCCGGTATAATCATCGACGCGGCCCGCGACTGAAATTTCGAGCTGCTTGACGATCGGGAACAGAGCCTCGGCATACGCCGCCTTGACGGTGCGGTTGAGGGTGCTCAGGGCGTTGGCGTTGTCGAAGGCGGCGTTGAAGATGTCGGGTTGGGTGCCGTCGCCATAAGGCGAGCCTTCGAAATGATAGCTTTCGCGGCGGTAATCGACGCCGGCGGCGATCTTCGCCATGCCGCCGGGGAGCCGGAACAGGCTTCCCGAGACGGAAGCGTCGAACTGCCGCGTCTCATATTTGCCACCGTAGAGTTTGACGCCGCGGGCGGAGACCGCCTCGAGCCCCGCAATGGCCTCCGGCGTCTGGGTCAGCGCGAAGGGGTTGAGGATGCCGCTGTTGAGCAGGCCGACGATGCCGGGGGCGCTGGCGCCGGGCGCGGTGGGCGCGCGCGGATCGACGCCGCCGATCACCGCATTCGGAATGCCGTGGGCCTTGGCGTAGGCGACTTCCTGCGCATTGCGGAACACGCCGGTATATTGATAGCCGCCGCCGAGCACGGAACTGGCGCTGCTGTTGGCGTAGCTCGCGCCGGCGCGGTAATCCCAGCCGTCCCACAGCGGCCCGTCGATACCGATCGTGGCGCGGAAGGTCTTGCTGTCGGTGTCATATTCGCGGCCGCCGCATTCGGTGCAGCGCCAGCGGTAGGTGATCGGCTTGCCGTAATTGGCGGCGACCGCGGGCAGCACCGAGACGATGCTGGCGTAGACCGCGTTGTAGGTTGGCGCGGTGAGCGCGTTCAACGGATAGGCGATCGGCAGGCTGGTGTTGTTCGCGCTATACTGGTTCGCCGAGAAGATCTTGGCGGACTTGGCGTCGGAGCCGGTCACTTCGGCGTAGATTTCGTGGCCGCCGAACCGCGCCGTGGCGCGGCCGTAATAAGTGAGCGTCTCGAGCGGCTGCTGGATCGTCGTCGCGCGGCCCGTGTCCCACGAACAGGCGAGGCCCGCCGTCGGGGTCGCCCAGAGCGCGGCGTCGTAATCCATGCCGCCGTCGACCGAGGCGCAGCCCGCGCCGCCGGGGAGGCGCAGGACGTTGACGCCGCCGGTCGGCGCCGTCGTCGTGCCGGGGATGAGGAAGCCCGGCTTGCCGACCAGCGAGGTCGTGCCGGTGGTGCCGCCGAGCAGGGTGCCGTTCTGGATGATGCCGATGCCGGCGGCCGAGGGGTTGATCGGGAAGGCGGTGCCGATCGGCGTGCCGCGGGTGTCGATCGACAGGCCGCGATTGGGCTGGTTGCCGTTCACGAAGTCGCGGTCGTTGCCGAACAGGGCGCCGTTCCAGCTCTTGCTGACCGCGGCCATGATGTTGAAGCCCTGCTTTTCGAGCTTGCCGTAGCCGACGGTGGCCGAAAGGCGGCGGATCGGCGCATCGCCTTCCTGGGTGATGTCGTTGAAGGCGGCGAGATCGATGCCGGTGAAGTTCGTCTTGGTGATGAAGTTGATGACGCCGCCGACGGCGTCGGTGCCGTAGATCGCCGAGGCGCCGTCCTTCAGCACCTCGACGCGGTCGATGGCGGCGAACGGGATCTGGTTCACGTCGACGGCCGAGCCCTGCAGGCCGTGGGCGGCGACGCGGCGGCCGTTCAGGAGGATGAGGGTCGAGGCGCTGCCCTGGCCGCGCAGGTTCGCGGCGGAGAGGCCGTTGGTGCCGCGCGCCGCGCCGCTGACGACATCCGAGTTGGACGAGAGGTTGTCGGCGCCGTTGCCGTTGTCGGTGAGATAGGAGATCAACTGCTCGGGATTGACGATGCCCTCACGCGAGAGGTCGCGGGTGGTGATGATCTGGAGCGGCAGGGCGCTGTTGTTCGGATCCTGCTTGATGCGGGAGCCGGTGACGATGATCGCATTGCCCTGCTCCGCAGGCTCCTGGCGGTCGGCGGTAAGGTCCGCATCCGTCTTCGGCGTCTCGGCACCGGTCGGCGTCGCCGCTTCCCTGGTGTCCTGCGGTTGCGGAACGGTCTGAGCCGAGGCGCCGCCGGCCAGCGAAACCAGGGCCGTGAGCGCGGTTCCGGAAACGAGAATCCGCCGCAGGCGCGTCGAGTGAGCCATCATAATCCCCCATTGAGGTCCGCCGCCCCGGCGGAGTGGCGCATATGGGACATAAAAATGCCCGCGGCGCCAGAGGCTTTTGCAAAGCCGCCCACAGTTTTGTGACAAGGATCAATTCTCGGCGGCAACGAGCTCCAGCGCGGCATCGATCGCCTTCACCGCGCCGGCGCCCTCAGGGATGTCGTTGGCGAACGCCGCAAAGGCGAGGGTGCGCCCGCTCTTCGCCACCAAATAGCCGACCAGCGCGGACGTCTGGTTCAGCGATCCCGTCTTGGCGAACAGCCGCCCCTGGAGCGGCCCGCCGTGGAACCGCCGTGCGAGGGTGCCGTCGACGCCGCCGACCGGGAAGGCTTCGCGCCAGGCGCTGCCCCAGGGCTGATGCGATGCCCAGCGCAGAAAGGTCACCGCGCCGCGCGGGGAGAGGCGGTTGTAGGTCGACATGCCGGCGCCGTCGGAAAACTCCGCCTGCCGTTGCGGCACGCCGGCTTGGTCGAGCAGGACCCGCACCGCCTTGACGCCCTCGGCGACGGAGCCGCCGCCGCCGCCGAGGCGCGCCAGCCTCCGCAGGAACAGCTCGGCATGGAGGTTCTGGCTGACCTTCGCGGTTTGGGTGAGGTCGGCGTGGAGCGGCGGCGGCGTCAGCCGGGCGAGGAGCTCGCCGTGCGACGACGTCGGCGGTGCGGCCCCCGCTGGACGGTGCCGCGCCAGCACCGCGCCCGTCACGCGCACCCCCCGCGCCTCCAGCAGAGCCTTGAGGCGCCATGCGGCGAAGTCGGCGGGATCGTCGATGCCGAGGCGGATGCGCTGCGGCTTGGCGCCCGCCGCGATCGTGCCGGTGAGGCGAAGATCGCGGCTGAGCGGCAGCCGTTCGACGTCGAGATCGCTGACTCCGCCGGCCGGGCCGGTGACCGCTTCGTTGCGCAGGATGAAATAGGGCGCGAGCGCCACCGTCGGCCGCTGTCCGGGTGCGGAAGGCGTCACCAGGAGCGGCAGCTCGTTGTCGTCGAGGGTCAACGCCGAAGCGGCCGTCCCCGAGGCCGTGGGGATGTTGTTCCAGCTCATCCCCTGGCTCCACCTCTGGTCTGGAAAGGCCGTGTCGTCGCCGATCACGTTGCCGACCTCCCGCACCTTCGCCGCGACCGCGTCGGCAAGGGCGGCGAGGCAATCCTCGGCGCAGCCGGGCGCACTCGACAGCCGGGCATCGCCATGGCCTTCGAGCACGACGTCCTGCGCCGCGGCGCCGTGGCGTTCGAGCAGGACGCTCGCTCCGCCGTTCGCGTCGGGTTGTTCGATCCCGGGAAGATCGGCGAAAACGGCCGCGATGGTAAACATCTTGGTCGTGGAGGCGGGAACGAAGCGGCCTTCCGGGGAGATCGCAACGAGCTCGCGGCCGTCGTCCGTGGCGACGACGAGGCCGAAGCGTGTCCCCGGCCCCGCCTCGGCGAGTTTCGCCTCGACCCGTGACTGGAGCGTGGGCGCCTGCGCCTGCGCCGGCACCTCGCACACCAGCGCGACAAGCGCCGGTAGCATCGCCCAGCCTCTGTACCCCCTGATCATGGAGCGGGTTCTAGGGGCGTGCCGGCATTCCGCCTAGGCCTCTCTCCAGCGTCCCTTGGCCGCTGCCCTAGTGCGTGGCCTCGCCGCGCAGCCACGCCATCAGTTCGCTGAACGGGATGAGCTGGTTGAACGAGATGCCCGCCAGCCCGTTCGCGCACCACCGCACGACGCCGTGCACCGGCCGGAACTTGTCCAGCGTCAGCACGATCTGGCGGTCGATCTCGACGGGCTCGTCGGTCTCGATCTTGACACCCCCCTGCGAAATGTCGCGCGTGTTGACGCCGTAGACGCAGGCGCCGCAGCGCAAGGTCGCGAGCCGGTCGACCTCGACGCGGGGCAGCCGCGGCCGCCAGCCATTCTCCAGCACCGCCTGGCTGGACAGCATCTCGGAGACGTCGATCGGGGCGTCGAACTGGACGCCGATATTGGACCCCTCCGCCCAGATCACCGTGCCCGGCACCTGGTGATTGGTCTTGAGCTCGATCGAGACCGCCTCGCCCGTCGCATGATGGGAATAGACATGGGCCATGAGGCCGCCGGCGGAGATGTTGCGGATGAGGCAGAGTTCGCGGCCCTCGCGGCCGATGAGCGCGCCGACGCGCAGGATGGTGAGGTGCCGCGGCTGGTTGCGGCGCTCGGCCGCCGGCGGCTGCGGCGCGCGCTCCGAAAAGGAGAAGATCGTCTCGTCGTGAAACTCGTTCGCCAGCATCTTACCCCGCCTGTCCCCTGAAGCCCGGTCAGAAGATCCCCCACGGACCTAAAAACCATAGCAGGCGAGAGGTTTAAGAAGTTCTTACGGGCGCTTGCGTGAAACCCGGCACGGGGGGCCAAAACCGTTCACGGCTTGCTTACCATTCCCGGTTACCAACGGCCTCCATGAACGCAGAGTTGAAGATCGCACGGCCGGTTGCGGCCTATGTCCGGCCTCGCTCTGCGGTGAGCGGCGGCGTCGGCGCGGTCGGCGTCCTCGGCCTCATTGCTTGGGTGCTGATCGCCCGCCAATATGAATTTTCGGGGCCGCACGCGTCGCTATGCGCGGTGGTGGCGTGCGGCGTGCCGATGCTGCTCTGGTCAATCCTCGTCGACAAGGTGCATCTGAGCCCGACCAACGGCATCGATTGGGCCTCGCCGCCGCGGCCGCTGGCGCAGAGCCTCGACGTCACTCTGGTCAAGCTCACCGGATTGTGGGCAACGTGGGCGGCGATCGCCTTTCTCTACTGCATGGGCCGCTGGTATTGGTCGGACCCGTATCTCTTCTCGATGAAGATGTTCGGGCTCGCCGCCGCGCCTTTGCTACTCGTCTCCATCCCCTACCTGGCGTGGATCGACCGGCGCCTGAAGGAGCCGCGGGACGGGGCCTGGCATTTCGGCCAGATGCTGCTCGGACGGCCGTTCGACCGCGAGCCGGTCTACGACCATGTCCGCTGCTGGGCGATCAAGGCCTTCTTCCTCGCCTTCATGGTTGCGATCGTGCCGGGCAATTGGTTTGGCGTGGTGACGCCGACGGCGGCGCAGATCGGCACGAATGTGGTGTCCATGACCCAGTGGCTGATCGTCACCATGTTCATGGTCGACACGACCATCGCCACGGTCGGCTACGTCTTCACGATGAAGCCGCTCGACGCCCACATCCGCTCGGCCAATCCTTATGCGGCGGGCTGGATGGCGGCGCTGATCTGCTATCCGCCGTTTGTGATGATGAGCGGCGGCGGACCGCTCAACTACCGCTTCGCCAATTTTGGCGAGGACGGCTGGGCGCACTGGCTAGAGGGGCATCCGGTGCTGCTCGGCATCTGGGCGGTGCTGCTCGTTGCGCTGACCGCCATCTACGCCTGGGCGACGGTGGCGTTCGGGCCGCGCTTCTCGAACCTCACCCACCGCGGCATCGTCACCCACGGCCCTTATAGCTGGACCAAGCACCCCGCCTACCTCTCGAAGAACAGCTTCTGGTGGCTGGCCACCCTGCCGTTCTTCGCGACGACCGGGAACGTCACGGACATGGTCCGCAACACCTTCATCCTGGGGATGGTGAACGGCGTCTATTACTGGCGCGCGCGGACCGAGGAACGGCACTTGATGGCCGACCCAGCCTACCGCGAATATGCCGCCTGGGCCGCCGAGCATGCGCCCATCACCCGCGCGCTCAACCGCCTCTGGCGCCTGGCGCGCAGGCGCCCCGCGCCGCTGCCGCTGCCCGCCGAGTGAAGGGGCGGGCGCCGGTCAAGGGGCCGAAACCCTCCACGAGATGCCCTGGCTGACGACGCTCTTCATCGCCTTGCCGCCCACATCGCGGGCGGGATGGAATTTCGCCCGCTGCCGCAGCACGATGCACGTCATAGCGTCGAGCGACGCATTGCCGCTGGTCTCTTCGAGCAGGCAGTCGCGAACCTTGCCCTCTTCGTCGATGAGCAAAGTGACCCGCGCGTTGCCGCCATCCTGCTCCCGGATCGCCTGCCACGGATAGTCGCCGGAACTGAAGTAGCGGCTGAGTGGCAACAGCGGCTGCGCGGGGGTTGCGATCTTCTCCTGCGCGGCGGCCGAAAGGTTCCAATGCGCCTGCAGATCGGCATTGCACCGCGTGAGGGCAGTCATGACGTTGCCGACCGTCGGAATCGCAAACGCCTTCGCTCCCCAATGGTCGGCGTGGACACGAACCTCGCGCGCACCGGCGATCCCGCCCAGCGCGTCGGCACCCAGTGTGGCGAGCAGAACCTGCTGGGGCGTCGTCTTGCTACCGTAGAGCAAGGCCGTCGTCTTGAACGTGCGGCCTGCGAACTGATAGCTCGCCGAGACGTGCTGGGCACCTTCGCGGCGGCCTGGCCCGATGACGAAGATCTGCAGCAGGTTGTTGCGCGGCGAGGGCCGCAGGACGAGCTGAAGCGGCTTGGCCGAGTCGCCATATTCGCGTGTCGCGGTGCAATAGGTTTCGGCATAATCGACGACCCACCGCTTGGTCGGCGGCATCGGCGGCTGCGGTTCGGCCGGCGCGGCGGCAAAGGCCGCGAGGAGCAAGGTAACGGCCATAATCATGTTCCTTGTGGCTAATGCCGCGGCGGCTCGGCAGGCTCCTTGCGCGCCTGCGGCGGCTAGATGCGCAACAGGTTGGCGAGGATACGGTTGCCGACCGGGGTGAGGATCGACTCCGGATGGAATTGCAGCCCCGCCTGACGTGCCACCGGATCGCTGATCGCCATCGCCATACCGTCGACCTCCGCATGGACCCGGAAACGGGGCGGCAGGTTGCGGGTGCAGAGCGAATGGTAGCGGCCGATCTGGACCGGACTATCGAGCCCTTCGAAGGGGCCGGTGCCGTCGTGGCGGACTATCGAGGACTTGCCGTGCACCGGCTCCGGCGCCCGCTCCACCGTTCCGCCCGCCTCCAGCACGATCGCCTGGTGGCCGAGACAGATGCCGGCGAGCGGCACCCGTCCTTTGGCCAGCGCGACGAGTTCGAGGCAGCAGCCGGCCTGCTCCGGCGTCCCCGGTCCCGGGGAGAGGAGGAGAGTGGCTCCGGTCGCTTCCGCCTCGGCCAGCGCGGCGGTGGCGGAGACGCTGCTGCGGAGCACCCGCACCTTGCTTCCGAGCCGCTGGATGGCTTCGACCAGGTTGAAGGTGAAGCTATCGAGATTGTCGATGAGCAGAACCGGGTTCATGCCGCCTCTCCCGCCGAGGCCGCGGCGATGGCGGAAAGCACCGCCGACGCCTTGCGCCGCGTCTCGTCGGCTTCCTTCTGCGGATCGCTGTCATGGACCACGCCGGCGCCGGCGCGGACGAAGGCGGTGCCGTCCTTGACCACGGCGGAGCGGATGACGACGCCGGTGTCGAGCGCGCCTTCGCCGTTCACCCAGCCGACGGCGCCGCCATAGGGCCCGCGCTTGGTCCGCTCGGCACGGCGGAGGAGCTCGGTGGCCTTGAGCTTGGGGGCGCCCGAGAGCGTGCCGACGTTGAGGCAGGCGGCGAGCGCATGAAAGGCGTCGTAGCCGATGGCGAGGGTGCCCTTCACCGACGAGACGAGGTGCATGACTCGTGCGTAGCGCTCGACGCTCATTAGCCTCGCGACGTGGCGGGTGCCGGGGACGCTGACGCGGGCGACGTCGTTGCGGGCGAGATCCACCAGCATCATGTGCTCGGCGATTTCCTTGCCGTCGAGCCGTAGGTCGGCCTCCATCCGGTCGTCCTCGTCGGCATCGGCGCCGCGCGGGCGGGTGCCGGCGATCGGCTTCACCTCGAGCATTGGCCAGCCTTCCTCGCGCACGATCCGCACCGAGGTTTCGGGCGACGCGCCGAAGAGGGTGTGCTCGGGCGCGGCGACGAAGAACATGTAGGGGGAGGGGTCCAGACGCCGCACCGCCGCGAAGGCGCGGAGCGGGTCGGGGCAGGGCGCGCGGAAGGTGCGGGAGGGCACGATCTGGTAGACGTCGCCAGCGAGGATATGCGCCTTCATGGCGGAGACGACGGCACTGTAGGCGGCATCGTCGAGATCGGCCTCCGCGTCCGTGGGAGTCGGGCGCACGGGGGCGGCCTCGATCACCGGCAGCGCCGCCTCGCACCGTTCGGCAAGCGCAGCGAGGCGCTCGGCAGCGGCGAAATGGGCCCGCTTCGCCTCCTCGCCGTCGTCGGTGGCGAAGCCTGTGCAGACGAGGCGCGGGGCAAGGCCGGGCTCCGCAACGACCAGCGATTCGGCCAGCCAGAAGATGTAGTCGGGAAAGCCGAGCGCATCCTCGGCCGGCGCCGGCAGCGCTTCGAGGAAATCGACATGGTCGAAGGCGACGACGCCGAGGCAGGCGAGGGCGAAGGGTTCGTCCGGCGTTTCGGAGCGAAGCGCCGTCGTCACCGCCCGCAGGGCATCGAACGGGGAGGGGGCGAGCAGCCGCGCCTCGGCATCGTCGCCCTCGGGCGGCGGGAAGCGCAGGCGGAGGGTGTCGGCACTCTCGCCCGCGACCAGGTGGGGGAGGCCCCTCGCAGCGGCGCGGAGGATGGCCGGACCACCGGTCCCCAGCGCCGTCAGCGTCACCTCGTAGCCACGGCATTCGATGCGGACCGCCGCCTGGTCGAGGATCAGGCTTGGCCCCGCCAGGGTCTCCAGCAGCATCGTGTCACGCCGCCGGCCATGGTCCGACAGCGCCGCGTAGAGCGCGAGGCGATCGGGGGCGCCGGTGAGGCGGCGCGTCAGCGCCCGCGCCGTGCCGCAGGCGGGGATCGGCGCGCTCATGCCGCGAGCTGGCGGCCCACCGCCGCGCAGATCGGCGCCAGGCTCGCCATCAACTGCTCGAACTGCGCCGGATAGAGCGACTGCGCACCGTCGGACCAGGCGACGGCGGGGTTCTCGTGCACCTCGACGAGGATGCCGTCCGCGCCGCACGCCGCCGCCGCCAGCGCCATCGGCACGACCAAGTCGCGGATGCCGGTGCCGTGGGAGGGGTCGACGAGGACGGGGAGGTGGGTCTTCTGCTTGATGTAGGGGATGGCGTTCAGGTCGAGCGTGTTGCGGGTGGCCGTCTCGAAGGTGCGGATGCCGCGCTCGCACAGCACCACCTGCTCATTGCCCTCGGCGAGGAGATATTCCGCCGCGAGCAGCAGATCCTCGACCTTCGCCGCCATGCCGCGCTTCAGCACGACCGGCTTGCCCGAGCGCCCCACGGCGCGGAGGAGGGCGTAATTCTGCATGTTGCGGGCGCCGATCTGCAGCGCGTCTGCATATTCCGAGACGATTTCGACGTCCGACGTCTCCATCACCTCGGTCACCACCGGCAGCCCGAACTCGTCGCCCGTGGCACGCAGGATCTTGAGGCCTTCGACGCCGTGACCCTGGAAGGCATAGGGGCTGGTCCGCGGCTTGTAGGCGCCGGCGCGGATGCCGTGGGCGCCGGCCTTTTTCGTCGCCGCGATGGTATTGCGCATCTGGCTCTCGGTTTCGACCGCGCAGGGCCCCGCGATGACGGTGAAGCCGCGGCCGCCGATCGCCGTCTTGCCGAGGCGCACTACCGTGTCGTGCGGGTGCATCTCGCGGCTGACGAGCTTGTAGGGGGCGAGGATCGGCTTCAGCGCCTCGACCATCGGGTGGCTCTCCAATGCCAGCTCGGCCAGCACCCGCTCGTCGCCCAGCGCGCCGAGGACGACGCGCTCGGCGCCGGGCATGTGGAGCGGCTTCAAGCCCTTGGCGGCAATGCGGTCGAGCAGCTCCTGCGCGACTTCGGGGGTGGCTTCGGGCTTCAGGACGATGATCATCTGCATGGCTTTCGGATCGAGGGAATAAAAAAAGCCCGCCGGAGGGGCGGGCCTGCTGTCGCTGTGAGGGAAGACTCTTGGTGTCTTCAGGTCGTGCGAAGAGGGCGCGCCGCGGCAGAAAGGGCCGGCCAGCGCCACCAGCGCGCGGAAACGCCGCACGCAAAGTTCGAAAAGAGAAGGCTTTCCATTGCCATAGGGCCCTAAGGCTAAAGCGCTGGACGGGGCCTGACAAGCCGCTTTGTCGGCGCGGCGTTGCGAAGGCGCGGCGGGCGTGGGAGGAAGGCGGCCCGTCGTCCTCCCGGAGGCCTTCATCCATGCTCGACCGCCGCCGCTTCCTCGCCGCCTCAGCGTCCGCCGCCGCACTGTCGGCCGTCCCCGTCAAGGCCGCCCCGGCGGCGTCCGCCGACGCGGCGGCCGAAACGACGCTCTCCGGCATCGCCGAGGCGCTGCTGCGCGAGCATCCGGAGAATGCGACGACGCTCGGCCTCGACAAGGGTGCGCGCGCCGCGCTGAAGGCCCGCCTCAGCGACCGGTCCCTCGCCGGCAAGGCCCGCGAGGCGGCGGAGGTGACGGCGCGGCTGGCGCAGCTGCGGGCGGTGCCGAGGAACCGGCTCGGCGCCTCGGCGCTGCTCGATCTCGAGGTGGTCGAGACGGCCCACCGCACCGCCGCCGAGGGATTCCGCTTCCCCTATGGCGACGTGATGACGCTGAATACGAACTGGTCGTACCGCAACTCGCCTTATGCGGTGGCGCAGAATTTCGGCGCCTTCGTCGAGACGCCTGACCTGCTCGATTCGAACCACGTGGTCGCGACACCGGCCGACGCCGAAGCCTATGTTGCGCGCATCCACGCTTATGCCGGGCAGCTCGACGGCGAAACGGAGCGGCTGCGCCACGACGCTGGGCTCGGCGTAATCCTGCCCGATTTCCTCCTCGACAAGACGATCCGGCAGATGACGTCCGCCCGCGCCAGAGCGATCGGCGAATGGGGCCTCGTCTCGTCCCTCGCCCGCCGCACCAGCGGCATGCCCGGCGACTTCGCGGGGCGCGCCGCGCGGCTGGTGGAGGCGGAGGTGGCGCCGGCGATCGACCGGCAGCTGGCGGAACTGGCCCGGGAGCGCGCCCACGCCGACAGCCGCGCCGGCTGCTGGAAATTGCCGCAGGGCGACGCCTTCTACGCCTGGTGCCTGCGCGCCGGCACCACGACCACCCGCAAGCCGGACGAGGTCCACCGGATGGGCATCGAGCAGCTGGCGCAGCTGCAGGGGCGGATGGAGCCGATCCTGCGCTCCCTGGGCTTCACCCAAGGCAGCGTCGGCGCGCGCATGGCGGCGCTCGGCAATGACCCCAAATACCTGTTCCCGAACACCGACGCGGGCCGCAAGCAGATCCTCGATTATCTGAACGGCCGCGTCGCCGTCATCCGCGCCCGCCTGCCGCGCGCCTTCGCCACCCTCGTTCGGGGCAACCTCATCATCAAGCGCGTGCCGCCCGACATCGAGGCCGGCGCTCCCGGCGGCTATGCCGCGGCGGGGACGATCGACGGCTCGGTTCCCGGCAATTATTATATCAACCTGCGCGACACCTCGATCTGGCCGCGCCACGCGCTGCCGACGCTCACCTATCACGAGGGCATTCCCGGCCACGTCTGGCAGGGGGAATACACCTACAAGCTGCCGCTGATCCGTTCGCTCCTGGCCTTCAACGCTTACTCGGAAGGCTGGGCCCTCTACGCCGAGCAGCTCGCCGACGAGCTCGGCGTCTACGACGGCGATCCGGTCGGCCGCCTCGGCTACCTCCAGTCCCTCGCCTTCCGCTGCTGCCGCCTGGTCGTCGACACCGGCATCCATGCCAAACGGTGGACGCGGGCGCAGGCGATCCAATGGTTCGTCGACACCAACGGCTCGACGCACGAGGAAGTGCAGGGCGAAGTCGACCGTTATTGCGCATGGCCCGGCCAGGCCTGCGGCTACAAGGTGGGGCACAGCGAGATCAACCGCCTGCGCGACAAGGCGAAGGCGGGACTGGGGGCGAAGTTCGACCTGCGCACGTTCGACGATGCGCTGGTGCTCGGGGGAAACGTCCCGCTCACGCTGCTGGAGCGGGTGATCGATCGTCACATCGCCGAGCGGCGGACGTGAACCGCCGGACGATGGGGCTAGCGTTCGTTAGTCTCGCCCTCATCGGTGCTGCGCCGGCCAAGCACGCGATTCCGGATCGGAACTACGGCGCGTGGCGCTTCCATGAAGGCGCGCAGGAGGTGACGGTACAGGGCGTCGGCACAGTACGGGGCCAGTATGAAATCGCCATCGAGGCGACATCCGCGGATGGTGCGATCGGCTGGTCGATCACGACGGACGGCGACGGTCTGCTCGTCAGCACGGCCTATCACGCGGGGACTGGAATCGTCGCGATCAGACTCCGCGGCATACCGGCGGGCAAAACTCCTGCCCGCGCAATCGTCGAGGAGCTTCAGGGCCAGCTCGTGTCGTTGGACACCGAGAAGAAAGCTGGATTGATCCCGCGTTACCGGCAGCAGATCGCCGCTCTCGAGCCCGATCTGGCGCGAGCGATCCCGCTGATGCGCAGCGAGGCGAAGCGCCTCTTCCGGGGCATCCGGCCTCCCAAGTGCAAGGACTGCCTGATGTAGGAGGCGTTACCGGATGTCGGACAGCTCCACCCCCTTGGTCTCCCGTGCCAGCAAAGCGGTGAGGCCGCTCACGGCGCAGGCCACAGCCACGTAGATCGCCACCGGCAGCGCCGAATGGCTGCGCTGGTAGAGCCACAGGGCGATGATCGGGGCGAGGGAGCCGGCGACGATCGAGGTCAGCTGGTAGGCGATCGAGGCGCCGGAATAGCGGATGCGGGTGGGGAACAGTTCCGCGATGAACGCGGCCTGCGGGCCGTACATGGCGCCGTGGAGGAGGAGGGCGATGACCACCGCGGCCACGACCTCGACGCGGTCGCCGCTCCCCAGCATCCGGAAGAAGGCGAAGGCGAAGGCGGCGAGGCCGAGGCCGCCGGCGGCGTAGACGATGCGGCGGCCGATGCCATCGGAAAGGGCGCCGAGCGCGGGGATGGCGACGAAATGGACCGCCGAGCCGATGAGGATCGACTGTAGGGCGGCGTTGCGGCTGAGCTTCGCCACCTCCGTGATCCAGGTGATCGAGAAGACGGTGATCACGTAATAGGAGATGTTCTCGCCGAGCCTGAGGCCGGCGCCGGTGAGGAGCGCTCGGGGCCGCTCGCTCAGCACCTCCAACGCCGGCACCTTCGGCGGCGGAGCGGCGGCGATCTCCTCCTCGAAGGTGCGGCTTTCGGCGACCGAGCTTCGGATCCACCAGCCGATGGCGACGAGGATGGACGAGGCGAGGAAGGGAATTCGCCAGCCCCAGGCACGAAAATCGGCGTCGCTCTGCAGCGAGGACATCAGCGCCAGCACGCCGGAGGCGAGCACCAGCCCCGCCGGGACACCCGCCTGCGGCCAACTCGTCCAGAAGCCGCGGCGGCGGGCGTCGCCATGCTCGGCGGCGAGGAGCACCGCCCCGCCCCACTCGCCGCCGACGGCGAAGCCCTGGACGAGGCGGAGAAGGACGAGCGCGATGGGTGCCCAGATGCCGATCTGCGCATGGGTGGGGAGGAGGCCGATGAGGGTGGTGGCGAGGCCCATCAGGACAAGGCTCAGCATCAGCAGACGCTTCCTGCCGATGCGGTCGCCGAAATGGCCGAAGACGATGCCGCCCACTGGCCGCGCCACGAAGCCGAGCGCATAGGTGGTGAAGGCGAGGAGGGTGCCGGTCAGCGGCTCATATTGCGGGAAGAAGAGCTTGTTGAACACGAGGGCGGCGGCCGAGCCGTAGAGAAAGAAATCATACCATTCGACGGTGGTGCCGATGAGGCTGGCGGCGACGACGCGCCTGAGGTGCCCGCTGTCCCAGGTGCCCGCCCCCTCCGCTGCCGCCATCCATCCTCTCCCGTGTTTGCCGGGACCTTAGCCGCAAGTCCGGCGCCCGCGCCAGAACTTGAAGCCGCGGCGCGGGCGGCGTAGCCGGAGCGGCATGCGCACGCTCCTCCCGCTCCTCCCGCTCCTCGCTTTGCCCACCGCCGCCGGCGCCCAGCCCGCCGACCTCCCGCGCCTCCGCGCCGAGGCCGGGCGGGTGACGATCACCCGCGACGACTGGGGCATCGCCCATGTCCGCGGCAAGACCGACGCCGATGCGGTGTTCGGCATGATCTATGCCCAGGCCGAGGACGACTTCAACCGGGTCGAGACCAACTACCTGACGGCCCTCGGCCGCACCGCCGAGGCGGAAGGGGAGAAGGCGATCTGGGCCGACCTGCGCGCGCGGCTCTACATGCAGCCGGACTTCCTCCAAGTCCGCTATGCGGCCAGTCCCGTATGGCTCAAGCGGCTTATGAACGCCTGGGCGGACGGCCTCAATTTCTACCTCGCCACCCATCCCGACGTGCACCCGCGGGCTATCACGCGGTTCGAGCCGTGGATGGCGCTGTCCTTCACCGAGGGCTCGATCGGCGGGGATATCGAGCGCATCGATCTGGCGCAGCTGGAAGCCTTCTACGGACACGGTGGCCTCCAGGTGGCCGGTGTGACGCCGCAGCGCGACCCGGAGCCGAAGGGCTCGAACGGCATCGCCATCGCGCCGAGAAACAGTGTGGGGCACCACGCCCTCCTGCTCATCAATCCCCATACCAGCTTCTTCTTCCGCTCCGAGCAGCAGGTGACGAGCGACGAGGGGCTGGACGTCTACGGCGCCGCGACCTGGGGGCAGTTCTTCATCTACCAGGGCTTCAACCGCCACGCCGGCTGGATGCACACGTCGAGCGGCGTCGACAGCGTCGATGAGTTCGCGGAGACGATCGTGCGCCGGGGCGGGCGGCTCTTCTACAGATACGGCGCCGAGGAACGGCCGGTGCTGACCTCGACGGTGACGGTCCCTTATCGCGCCGGCAACGGGACGATGAAGAGCCGTAGCTTCACAATCTACCGCACCCATCACGGCCCGATCGTCCGCGCCGAGGGCGGTAAGTGGGTGGCGTTCGCGATGATGCACAAGCCGATCGAAGCGCTGGAACAGTCCTTCCTGCGCACGCGGGCGCGCGACCTCGCCGAGTTCAGCCGCATCGCCGACCTCAAGGCGAACAGCTCGAACAACACGCTGTTCGCCGATGACAAGGGCGAGATCGCCTATCTCCACCCGCAGTTCATCCCGGTCCGCAACGACCGCTTCGACTACACCAAGGTCGTGGACGGCAGCGATCCGCGCACCGACTGGCGCGGGCTGCACCCGCTCGCGGCGACGCCCAACATCCGCAATCCGGCGAGCGGCTTCGTCCAGAACACCAACAACTGGCCGTGGAATGCCGGCGGTGTCGGCGGCATCCCCGCCGCCCGCTTCCCCCGCTACATGGACACGGCCGGCGAGACGCCGCGCGGGCTCCACGCGCTGCGGGTGCTGGACGGGCGGCACGATTTCACCCTGGAGGGCCTGCGCGCCGCGGCCTACGATCCATACCTCACAGCCTTCGCGCGGCTGATTCCCGGGCTGCTCAAGGCCTATGATGCCGCGCCGGATCC
Source organism: Allosphingosinicella sp. (assembly GCF_036403745.1). Classification (GTDB taxonomy): domain Bacteria; phylum Pseudomonadota; class Alphaproteobacteria; order Sphingomonadales; family Sphingomonadaceae; genus Allosphingosinicella. Next base: position 75,995 of record NZ_DASWQI010000028.1, on the reverse strand, counting down.
TGCGCTGGCGGGGCAAATCGCGGCCTTGCGCGGCTGGGACTATCGCTGGAGCGCCGAGTCCGTGCCGACCTCGCTCGCCGTCTTCTGGGGCGAGGAGATGGTGAAGCGGGCATCGGGCGGTCAGTTCCTCGCCGGAATGGCCACGTACGACCGGATCGACGCGGCGCCGGCTGCCGTAAAGGTTGCGGCCCTGGCCGCCGCCTCCGAGCGGCTGCGGCGCGACTTCGGGCGGTGGGAGGTACCGTGGGGCGAGATCAACCGGTTCCAACGCCTCACCGCCGACATCGTCCATCCGTTCAGCGACGCCGGCGCCAGCATCCCCGTTCCCTTCGCCTCGGCGCGCTGGGGCTCCCTCGCGTCGTTCGGCGCCGCGCCGAGGAACGGCAGCAAGCGCTGGTACGGGACGAGCGGCAACAGCTTCGTCGCGGTCGTCGAATTCGGCCCCCGCGTCCGCGCCCGCGCGGTGACGGCCGGCGGCGAGAGCGGGAATCCCCGCTCGCCCCATTTCAACGACCAGGCGGAGCGTTACGAGAGCGGCAATTTGCGCGAAGTCTATTTCTGGCCCGACCAGCTCAAGGGGCATGTCGAGCGGAGCTACCGCCCCGGCGAATGATCCGCCAGCTCGTCGGTCGCGCGGACGAGGCCGTCGAGGATGCCCGGCTCGGCGAAGCTGTGGCCGCCGTCGGGGACGATCCTGAGGTTCGCCTCCGGCCACGCACCATGGAGGTTCCAGGCGGCGACGGGGGGCGTGCAGGTGTCGTGACGGCCCTGGACGATGATGCCCGGTATGTGACGGATCTTGGCCGCATCGCGGAGCAGCTGGCCGTCCTCCAGCCAGCCGCGGTTCGCCATGTAGTGGTTCTCGATGCGCGCGATGGCGACAGCGTGTCCGTCCTCCACCGAGGCGGCGACGAGTTGCGGGTTGGGGAGCAGGGTGACCACCTCCGCCTCCCACCGGCTCCACGCCCTGGCGGCTGTGAGGCGCACCTGAGGATCAGGATCGTCGAGACGCCTTCCGTAGGCGGCGACGAGGTCGTCCCGCTCGCCCTCCAGGATCGGTTCTAGGAACGCTTCCCACTTGTCGGGATAGACCTGCGACGCGCCGCCGGGGCGGTAGAGCCAATCCACCTCATATTGCTCGAAGGTGAAAACACCGCGCAGGATCAGGCCGGTCGCCCGTTCGGGGCGCTTCTGGGCGTAGGCCAAAGCGAGCGTAGACCCCCAGGAGCCGCCGAAGACCAGCCACTGCTCGACGCCGGCCAGTTCACGCAGCTTCTCGATGTCGGCAACGAGGTGCCAGGTCGTGTTCGCCTCGAGGCTGGCATGCGGCTTCGAGCGGCCGCAGCCGCGCTGGTCGAAGAGGAGAACGTTGTAGCGCTCCGGATCGAACAGCCGCCGGTGGTCCGGGCTGCAGCCGGCGCCGGGGCCGCCGTGCAGAAACACCGCCGGCTTGCCCTCCGGGTTGCCGGAGAGCTCCCAATAGAGGCTGTGGCCATCACCGACGTCGAGCCAGCCCGAGCGGTATGGCTCTATCCGCGGATAGAGCGTGCGGCGTTCCCCGGTGACCATGTGCCGTTCCCCACGTCACCCCGGACTAGATCCGGGGTCCATGAACAGAAGCGTTCGCGGACCTGCATCTTCAGTGTTCATGGATGCCGGATCAAGTCCGGCATGACGGCTTGCGTCGGCCGACGATCAGAAGCTCATCTCGTCGTAGACGTGGCTGACGTCGCCGCCCCACTCGCCGTGGTAGCGATCGAGGAGCATTTCGGCCGGCGTCTTGCCGCGGGCGACGATCTCGCGGAGCGGGTCGAGGAAGCCGCTTTCATTCTCGCCGATCGAGTTGAGGCGGTTCCGCGCCTTCAAGCCTGCATCGGCGATGGCGAGGACGCGCTCTCCCAGATCGCGCAGGTTTTCGCCGGACGGGGTGCGGGCGGCGAGGCCGAGCTTCGGCACCTCGTCGCGCAGGCGCTGGCGTTCGTCCAGCGACCAGTGCTTCACTTCGTCCCATGCCGCGTCGAGCGCACTTTGGTCGTAGAGCAGGCCGACCCACAAAGCGGGCAGTGCGCAGATCTTGCTCCACGGCCCGCCGTCGGCACCGCGCATTTCGAGGAAGCTCTTGAGGCGCACTTCGGGAAAGGCGGTGGAGAGATGGTCGACCCAGTCCGACAGCCTCGGCTTCTCTCCGGGCAAAGCGGAGAGCTTGCCCTCCATGAAGTCGCGGAAGGAGAGGCCGGCGGCGTCGATATATTTGCCGTCGCGGTAGACGAAGTACATCGGCACATCGAGCGCGTAGTCGAGATAGCGTTCGTAGCCGAAGCCCTCCTCGAACACGAAGGGCAGCATGCCGGTGCGGTGCGGGTCAGTGTCGGACCAGATGTGACTGCGGAAGGAGAGGAAGCCGTTCGGCTTGCCTTCGGTGAAGGGCGAATTGGCGAAAAGCGCGGTGGCGAGCGGCTGCAGCGCCAGGCCGACGCGGAATTTCTGCGCCATGTCGGCTTCGGAGGAATAATCGAGGTTCACCTGGATGGTGCAGGTGCGCAGCATCATGTCGAGGCCGAGATTGCCCACGCGCGGCATGTGGCTGAGCATGATCGCATAGCGGCCCTTGGGCATCCGGGGTAGGTCGGCGCGCGCCTTGTCGGGCCACATGCCGAGGCCGAGGAAGCCGAGGCCGAGCCTGTCGCCGATCGCCTTGACCTGGCGCAGGTGGCGGCCGGCTTCGGCGCAGCTCTGGTGGAGATGTTCGAGCGGCGCGCCGGACAGCTCGAACTGCCCCGCCGGCTCAAGGCTGACGGCGCCGTCCGGGCCGGCGAGGGCGATGACCTTCCCGCCTTCCTCGACGGGGGTCCAGCCGAACTCGGTCAGCCCCATCAGCAAATCGCGAATGCCGCCGGGCTCGTCATAGGAGGGGGCCCGATGGTCGTCCTTCCGATAGACGAACTTCTCGTGCTCGGTGCCGATCCGCCACGCTTCCACGGGCTTCTCGCCCTTGACGAAGGGCGAGAGCAAATCCTCGCGGCGCTCGATCGGCGGGTCCGCCTTGGTCGTTTCGGTCCGGGTCGTCATCGAGCGCCCTGTAGCGGCGGGAAATGCCGCCCGCCAGCCGGTTTCGGATCGCTACCGGTCTCCGTGCCGGTCCCAATCCCCGGCCGCGGCCATCCACACCGACACTGCCGCCACCGCCGCCGTGTCTGCGCGCAGGATGCGCCGGCCGAGCGACACCGGCACCGCCTGCGGTACCGCACGGATCGACTCCCGCTCCTCCGGCGTGAAGCCGCCTTCGGGGCCGATGAGGATCGCCGCAGGGCCGGTCCCCGCCGCCTGGGCAAGCGGGGTCCCGCCATGCTCGTCGGCGAAGAGGAGGCTGCGGTCCGCGGGCCAATCGGCGAGCAACCGGTCCAGCTTTCGCGGCACGTCGAGGGAGGGAAGGGCGGTGCGCTCGCATTGCTCCGCCGCCTCGATCATGTGCGCGAGCAGCCGATCCGTGTTGATCCGGTCGACGATGGTGCGGTGAGTGAGTACGGGCACCAGCCGCGCCACGCCGAGCTCGCTGGCCTTTTCGGCGATCCAGTCGATCCGCCCGCGCTTGATCGGCGCGAAGACCAGCCACAGGTCCGGAACCGCCTCGCGCTCCCGCAGCTTTTGGCCGATGCGAAGCACGACCCGCTTTTTCCCCGCGTCGACGATGTCGGCGAGCCATTCGCCCGTTTTGTCGTCGAACAGCTTGACCCGGTCGCCCGGGCCGAGCCGCAGCACGGCGCCGAGATAGTTGCCGCTTTGGCCTTCGAGAGTGACCAGGCCGTCCGGCGCGAGCTCGTCCGCGACGTACAGGCGTGGAAGACTCGAAGGTGGCCAGGCGGGCGTGGCGGGCATGATTTCGGCGGCTCTCTCGCGAATGTGTCCGTTCGGGCTGAGCCTGTCGAAGGGCCGCCTCTGCTTCAACCCCAAAGGAGAAAAACAGGCCTTCGACAAGCTCAGGCCGAACGGTAGAGTGGCGGCAATGACCTTTGAACCCTCCGACATCGTCCCCGACAGCGAGCGGCGCGGCCTGATCGGCGCGCTGCCGGCCTCGCTGCGCCCATATGCGTCGCTGATGCGGCTCGACCGCCCGATCGGCGCGTGGCTGCTCTACTGGCCCGGCGCCTGGGCGGTGGCGCTGGCGGGGCTGGGACCGCGCGGCATGACGCTGCTCCTCTGGCTCGGTCTCGGGGCGTGGGCGATGCGGAGCGCGGGGTGCGTGTGGAACGATATCGTCGACCGCGACCTCGATCGACAGGTGGAACGCACGCGCCTGAGACCGCTGGCCAGCGGTCGCGTCACGCTTCGTGGCGCGTGGGCGCTGCTGGCCGCGCTGTGCCTGATCGGCCTCATCGTGCTCCTCCAGCTGCCGCCGCTGGCCGAGCTCGTCGCCCTTGCGAGTCTCGCCCCCGTCGCCGCTTATCCCTTCATGAAGCGGATCACGTGGTGGCCGCAGACCTGGCTCGGGCTGGTCTTCTCCTGGGCGGCGCTGGTCGGCTGGCCGGCAGTGCGCGGCGAGATCGGCGCGACTGTGCTGCTCCTCTACGCGGGGGCGATCGCGTGGGTGATCGGCTACGATACGATATACGCGCTGCAGGACCGGGAGGACGACGCGCTGGTCGGCGTCCGATCCTCCGCCCTCGCGCTCGGCAGCCGCGCCCGCGCCGGCATCGCGGGTTTCTATGCCGTCGCTCTGTGTTTCTGGGCAGCGGCCCTCTGGCGGGTGCGACCCGACGGACTGGTCCTCATCGCGCTTCTGCCGATGGCGCTCCACCTTGGCTCGCAGGTGCTGAGGCTCAAGGCGGACGATGCCGACGACGCCCTCGCCCGTTTCCGCTCGAATCGCTTCGCGGGGCTGCTGATGTTCCTCGCCTGCCTCGTCGTCGGCACCACGTCCTGAAGCTTTGCAATCCGGCAGTCGCGTCCCTAAGTCCGCCGCCATGCTGAGTGTTTCCGAAGCCGAGGCGCGCGCCGCCGCCCTCGTCGAACGCGCCGCGAAGGCCGGTGCCGACGCCGCCGACGCCCTTTATTATGGCGACGCGTCGACCAGCGTGCAGGTGCGGCTGGGGGAGCTGGAGGACGTCTCGCGCTCCGAAGGCGAGCAGATCGGCCTGCGCTTGTTCGTCGGACGACGGTCGGCCAGCGTCTCCTCCTCGGACCTGTCGGACGAGGCGCTGTCGGCGCTGGTCGAGCGCGCCGCCGCCATGGCGCGCGAGGCGCCGGAGGACCCTTATGCCGGCCTCGCCCCGGACGACCGCCTGCTGCGCGGCGGTGCCATCGACGTAGAGGGCGACGACGGCGCGGATCCCTCCCCCGCCTCGCTCAAGGCGCGCGCGCTCGCGACAGAGGAGGCCGCCCGCGCCGTCGCCGGCGTCACCAACAGTGAAGGCGGCGGGGCCTCGGCGGGGCGGACGATCCTCGCGCTTGGGACCAGCCACGGCTTCTGCCGCGGCTACACGACGAGCGGCTATGGCGGCTATGCGAGCGTCATCGCCGGCACCGGCGCGGGCATGCAGCGCGATTATTCGCAGCACCAGGTCCGCCACCTCGCCGACCTCGAGGCGGCGGAGATTACCGGCCGCCGCGCCGGCGAGCGCGCCGTCGCCCGGCTCGATCCGGTGCGGCTGACGAGCGGCGCCATGCCGGTGGTGTTCGACCCGCGGGTCGGCGGCGGCCTCGTCGGCCACCTGCTCGGCGCCATCGTCGGCTCTGCGGTCGCGCGGCGCACGACCTTCCTGCTCGACAAGGAAGGCGAGCTGGTCTTCCCCGAGGGCATCACCATCCGCGACGACCCGCACCGCCGGCGGGGCCTGCGCTCAAAGCCGTTCGACGGCGAGGGCCTGCCGACCGCTCCGCGCGAGCTCGTTGCCGCCGGACGCCTCACCGGCTGGCTGATGGACAGCGCGTCGGCGCGCCAGCTGGGGCGGGCGCCGACCGGGCACGCGGTGCGCGGGGTGGCGGGCCCGCCCGGCGCGGGCGCCACCAACGTGCACATGGAGCCGGGCGCCGTTTCCAAGGCGGAGCTGATCGCCGACATCGTCCGCGGCGTTTATGTGACCGAGCTGATCGGCCAGGGCGTGAACGGCGTCACCGGCGACTACAGCCGCGGCGCCAGCGGTTTCCTCATCGAAAATGGCGAGATCGGGCCACCGGTGGCGGAGATCACCATCGCCGGCAACCTCATCGACATGTACCGCAACCTAGCCGCCGCGGACGATCTCGAGTTCCGCCATTCGGTCAACGTCCCGACCCTGCGGATCGACGGAATGACGATCGCCGGCGCCTGAGCGCGGCGCGTTCGTCGCACCGCGCCGGAGCTTCGCAGCGGCGGCTTTTGGCGCGGCGGGAAAAAAGGCGTATCGTCCCGCCTTCCCGGAGGACCGATGCCATGAAAGCGCTGCTCCCTCTCCTTCTGCTCGGTGCCGCGCAGGCGCCCGAGGCCCCGCCGCCTCCGCCGCCCGCCTCCCCGCCGCCCGTCGTCGATCAGGGCTTCGCGGTCGGCATCGGCTCGGATTCGACCCAGCGCATGACGGTCGGGGTCAGCATCGGCGGCAAGGGCCCCTACCGCTTCATCGTCGATACGGGCGCTGAGCGGACTGTCATCGCGGCGGAGCTCGCCCGCGACCTTCGCCTCGGCGCCGCCGGCAGCGCGCGGGTGCACAGCATGACCGAGGTGAGCGATATCGCCACGGTGATGATCCCCAGCCTCAAGGTCGGCCAGCGCCGGGTCGATGCGATCCGTGCCCCCGCCTTGCTGCGGCAGAATCTCGGTGCGGAGGGGATGCTCGGCGTCGATTCGCTCCAGAAGCAGCGCGTCTCGTTCGATTTCGGGCGCCACGCGATGACGATCGTCAACGCCAGCACCCGCGAGGAACGCTGGGCGAGCGATGCGATCATCGTCACCGGCAAGAGCCGCTTCGGCCATCTCGTCCTCGTCGATGCGTCGCTCGACGGCGAGAAGATCTGGGTGATCGTCGACACCGGCGCCCAGATCACCGTCGGTAACCGCGCGCTGCGGGCGCGGCTGGAGAAGCGTCACCATCTGGGGCCGACCCAGCCCGTGGAGATGATGAGCGTCACCGGCGGGCGCATCATGGCGGACCAGGGCGTCGCCCATGTCATCCATCTCGGCGAGGCGGAGATTCACGACCTGCCGATCGCCTTTGCCGAAGTCCATCCGTTCAAGAAGCTCGGCCTCACCGATCGGCCGGCGATCCTGCTCGGCATGGACGCGCTCAAGCTGTTCGAGCGGGTCTCCGTCGATTTCGGCAACCGCCGGGTGCGGCTCCTGTCGCCCGGACGGTCCGAAGGCCTGCCGGAGACCAAGCTTGCCCATGTCGGGCGCGCTCAGCTCTCCTGAACGACCCGCGGCACTCGCAATCTCGGGATGTCGATCTTGGGGCAGCGGTCCATCACCACCTTGAGGCCGGCCGCCTCGGCGCGGCCGGCGGCCTCCTGGTTGATCACGCCGATCTGCATCCACACCGCCTTCGCACCCGCCGCGATCGCCTCGTCCACCGCCTCGCCGGCCGCCTGGGAGCGGCGGAAGATGTCGACGAGATCGATCGGCTCGCCGATCTGGCTGAGTTCGCGCCAGACATATTCGCCGTGGACATGCTCGCCGGTGATCTGCGGGTTCACCGGGATGACGCGATAGCCCCAATCCTGCAGGAATTTCATCACGGCGTAGCTCGGCCGGTCGGGGCGGTCGGACGCGCCGATCATCGCGATCGTGCGGGTGCCCGCGAGCAGATCGTGGATCTCGGCGTCGGTGGTGAGCGGCATGTCCTGTCTCCGGGCGGATCAACTCAGGCGGCGGCCATCCGCTCCATCAGCCGCGCGGCGATGTCGCGGAACAAGGCGGCTTCCTCGCCCTCTCCGGCGGCGGGCGGGTCGCCGGCGTCGGAGGCGGTGCGGATAGCGATGGTGAGGGGGATGCGCCCGAGGAAGGGAATGGAGAGGACCTTCGCCGCCGCTTCGGCGCCGCCGGTTCCGAACGGGTCCGACACCTCGCCGCAATGGGGGCAGGCATAGCCGGCCATGTTCTCGATCAGGCCGAGGATCGGCACGTTCATCTTGCGGAACAGGTCGATCGCCCGGGTCGCGTCGATGAGGGCGAGATCCTGCGGGGTCGAGACGATCACGGCGCCGGCCGGCTTCCACTTCTGGATCAGCGACAGCTGGATGTCGCCGGTCCCGGGCGGCAGGTCGACGACCAGCAATTCGGCATCGCCCCAATCGCCGTCGATAAGCTGGCCCAGCGCCGTCGCCGCCATCGGGCCCCGCCAGGCGAGCGCCGCGCCCGGCTCGACGAGCTGGCCGATCGACAGCATGCGCACGCCGTGCGCCTCTACGGGCACGATCTGCTTGTCCGCCATTTCGGGACGGTCGGAATTGCCCATGATGCGGGGCTGGGAGGGGCCGTAAATGTCGGCGTCGACCAGCCCGACCTTGCGGCCGGCGCGGGCGAGGGCGACGGCAAGGTTCGCCGCGACCGTCGATTTGCCGACGCCGCCCTTGCCGCTGCCGACGGCGATGATCGTGCGCTCGACCTTCTCGGACGACATTGCGATCCGCACCTCAGAGACCTCCGGAACCCGCGCCAGAGCGCTCCGAATGTCGGCCTCGAGGGTGGCGCGTTCGTGGGCGGAGAGGCCGGTCACGTCGAGGACGAGGCTGGCGGTGCCGGCGGCGAGGCGGGCGCTGGCGACGCGCCCGGCAGCGGCCGAGACGGCGGCGAGGGCGCTGTCGAGGAAGGCGGTGTCGTCGCTCATGGCGGGGACATAGGCGCGGCGGCGCGGCTTGCCACTGTTTTTCCCCCCTTGGCCCCCCTATAAAGGTTCCATGAGAGCCATTTTCGGGTGGGGCGCCCGCCTTTCCGCCATGCTGAACGAAAACAAGGGCGGCCCCTGGGGCCCGTCCGGCGGCGACGGAGGGGGCGACGGCGACGGCAAGGGGCCGCGCAGCCCCTGGGGCCAACCGCCGCGGCGCCGGCGGCCCGGCGGCAGCCCGCCCAATATCGCCTCGTTCGAGGATTTCCTGAAGAAGAGCCGCGACCGCTTCGGCGGCGGCCTGCCCGGGTCCGACGGGCGTCCTTACTGGCTCTACGGCCTCGGCGTCTTCCTGCTCCTCTGGCTGCTGTTCACCAGCTTCCACCAGGTCGGCGCCCAGGAAAAGGGCGTCGTCACCCTGTTCGGTGCCTATAGCCGCACCGTCAGCCCCGGCATCAACTTGACCCTCCCGGCGCCGATCGAGCAGATGCAGAAGGTCGACGTCTACCAGATCCGCAAGACCGAGATCGGTTCGACCGGGTCGCACGACGACAATCTCGTCCTTACCGGCGACCAGAATCTGCTCGACGTCGCTTACTCGGTGCGCTGGCAGGTGCGCGACCCGCAGCTCTACCTCTTCGCCCTCGCGGATGCCGACAACACGGTCCAGGAGGTGGCGAAGAGCGCGATGCGCGCGGTGATCGCTACCGTGCGTCTCGACGACGCGATGGGCGCCGGTCGCGGCGACGTCGCCAACCGGGTCGCGCTCGGAATGCAGCAGATCCTCGACCGCTACGGTGCCGGCATCCATATCGACAGCGTCATCATCAACCAGACCGATCCGCCGGCGGCCGTCAATGAAGCCTTCAAGCGGGTGACCTCGGCGCAGCAGGATGCCCAGTCCGACGTCAACAACGCCCGCGCCTACGCGCAGCAGATCATCGCGCGCGCCCAGGGCGACGCCGCAGCGTTCGACCAGATCTACGCCCAGTACAAGCTCGCCCCGGAGGTCACCCGCCGCCGCCTCTATTACGAGACGATGGAGAAGGTGCTGTCCAAGGTCGACAAGACGGTGATCGAGGCACCGGGCGTGACGCCCTATCTGCCGCTGCCCGAAGTCCACAAACGCGCCCAGCCGGCCCCGGCGACGGTGGAAGGAGCCGTGCGATGAGCCCGTCGCTGCGCAACCCGATCGCCATCGGCCTTGTGGCCATCCTCCTCCTCCTCCTCGCGGGCTCTACCTTCGCCAGCGTGCCCGAGACGGCGCAGGCGGTGATCACACGCTTCGGCAAGCCGGTGCGCACGGTGAACGCCTATCGCAATGGCGAGGAGTTCGGCCGCACCGGCGCCGGCCTGATCGCCCGCTGGCCTTTCATCGAGCACATCCAGTGGATCGACAAGCGCATCCTCAGCCTCGAAATGCCGCGCCAGCAGGTGCTGTCCAGCGACCAGTATCGCCTGCAGGTCGATGCATTTGCCCGCTATCGGATCGTCGATCCCCTGCGCATGTTCCGCTCGGCCCACAGCGAGGCGCAGCTGGGCGACCAGCTGAAGCCGATTCTCGGCTCCGCCATCCGCAACGAGCTTGGTAAGCGCCAGTTCGCGGTGCTGCTGAGCGCAGAGCGCGGCCAGATGATGGGCAACATCAAGGCGGCCCTCAATACGGCCGCGCAGCAATATGGCGCCGAGATCGTCGACGTGCGGATCAAGCGCGCCGACCTCCCCGAAGGCACGCCGCTCGCCTCCGCCTACCAGCGCATGGCCAGTGCCCGCGAGCAGGAGGCGACCTCCATCCGCGCCCAAGGTTACAAGCAGGCGCAGATCATCCGCGCGCAGGCGGACGCCGAGGCAGCGAAGACCTATGCCGAAGCCTTCGGCAAGGACCCGGATTTCTACGATTTCTACCGGGCCATGCAGTCCTACAAGACGACCTTCACCGGGGAGGGCCAGCCGCCGAACCAGGAACAGGGGCGCTCCACGGTCATTCTGTCTCCCGACAACGATTATTTGAGGGAATTCCGCGGGAGGAAATAATCGGCGGCGTGCGCACGGTCCGCCCTATTCAAATCTCGTTCAGCCGCACCAGATAGCTAGCAAGCAATGCGATTGAGCGTCAGGGGCCTGCCCGCCCCGGCGCGATACGACCTGAGGAGAGTAAGAACCGTGCGTTACGTTTATGGCCTTTCGGCCGCGCTCCTGCTTGGCGGCGCCGCCGCCACCCTCGCCGTCGGGCCATTAGGCGCGCAGACGGCACAGAATGATCCGTCCGCGATGATCTCCGCCGCGCCCCGTCCGGGCGCGCCGATGAGCTTCGCCGACCTCGCCGCCCGGCTCCAGCCGGCGGTGGTCAACATCTCGACCAAGCAGGTGCTGCGGGTAAACCGCCAGCAGCAGCTGCCACCGGGCCTCGAGGATTTCTTCCGCCAGTTCGGCGCCCCGGTCCCGGGGCAGGGCGGCGACGACGACGACAATAGCGGCAGCAGCGGTGGCGGCAGCGGCAGCGGCAGCGGCGGCAGCGGCGGCAGCGGGGGTCAGTCGGTTCAGCGCGGCGGCTCGCTCGGCTCGGGCTTCCTGATCTCGGCGGACGGCTACGTCGTCACCAACAACCACGTCATCTCGCCGGCCCGCACCGGCGCGACGGTCGAGGAGATCACCGTCATCCTCGCCGACCGCCGCGAATACCGGGCGACCATCGTCGGGCGCGACCAGGCGTCCGACCTCGCCTTGCTCAAGATCAACGGCCAGGGCCTGCCCTTCGTCCGCTTCGGCGATTCGACCCGCACCCGCGTCGGCGACTGGGTGCTGGCGATCGGGAATCCGTTCGGCCTCGGCGGCACGGTGACGGCGGGCATCGTGTCGGCGTTGCACCGCAACCTGCAATCGGGCGTCTACGATCGCTACATCCAGACCGACGCGTCCATCAACATGGGCAATTCCGGCGGGCCCATGTTCGATCTGAACGGCAACGTCATCGGCATCAACACCGCGCTCTACTCGCCGACCGGCGGCAATATCGGCATCGGTTTCGCCATCCCGGCGGAGCAGGCGCGCCCGGTGATCGAGCAGCTCCAGAAGGGCGGCAAGGTCTCGCGGGGGTATATCGGGGTTGGCTTACAGGCTCTCGACGAGGATATCGCCGAGTCGCTCGGCATCCCGAAGAACCAGGGCGAGCTGATCCGCTCGGTCTCGCCGGGCGGGCCGGCAGCGCGCGCGGGCATCCAGCAGGGCGACGTGGTGGTGGCGGTCAACGGGCAGCCGGTCACGCCGGACCAGTCGCTCGCCTACCTCGTCTCGCAGCAGCCGGTCGGCGCGCGGGTGCCGGTGACGGTCGTCCGCGAGGGCCAGCGCCGCACCGTGACCGTGACCGTTGCCCAGCGGCCCACCGAAGAGGAGCTCGCCCGGCAGGGCGGCACCGGCGAGGAGGCCAACCCGATGGCCTCGCCCGGCGAGCAGCAGCAGTCGACGAGCCAGCGCTCGGCGCGGGAGAGCCTCGGCCTCACCGTCCAGACGCTGACGCCGGAGATCGCCCGGTCGCTCCGGCTGAGCGACGCGAACCTCAAGGGCGTCGTCGTCTCCGCCGTCAATCCGAGCAGCGATGCCGCGTCGAAGGTGCAGGTCGGCGACGTGATCCTCTCGATCAACCAGCGCGCGACGGCGACTCCGGAACAGGCGGCGGCTGCCGTCGCGGCCGCCCGCGCGGCGGGACGCAAGTCCGTCCTGCTCCTGGTCCGGCACGGCAACAACGCGCCTACCTATTACGGCGTCGAGCTAAGTACGAGCGCCCGCTGAGCGCGCCGACCGCCGATCTCGGCTTGGCGATTACATCAAACCGCCATCGGTCTTTGATAAGACCGATGGCGGACATCGGGATGCATTCTAAGCGAGACAGACGCAGTCGAACCGGGGATCTCCGGTGTTGCCGGCTTGGATGCACCCGCGCGGGCAGTAACCTATCGCAGTTTTCCCTCTGTCCGCGAACGCGTGGGAGGTCGACAAAGGAAGGGGAGCCACCACTGCCGCCACGAGAGATAACGTAATCAATTTCATGATAATCTCCTTTCATAGTCCACGGCACTTCTGCCATGCAAATAGGTATCGGCCGTACGGCACCTCGTCAATCTTACCGTTCATTCCGACGAAAATGGTGATTATCAGTCGAGCTGTAAGTAATTAGTCGATGCGCCGCGAAGGTCCGCGCATGAGGCGCGGGCGCCCGGCGCGCAACTTGGTCCCGCTCCTCCCCCGCTGCGGCAATATTTCGGCTTGTTTCGGGGTCGAGCTGAGCACCCCCGCCGGCCGACCCGGCACTTGCCGCCCCTGTTCGGAAACGGATACAGGAGCGGCACAGCGGCGGCCAAGGGAGAGTGCGTGTGACCGAGGGATCCCTTGCCGACCGTTCCGAGCTGACCGTCCGCGCCATCCTTCTCGGCGGCCTCATCACCCTCGTCTTCACCGCCGCCAACGTCTATCTCGGCCTCAAGGTCGGGTTGACCTTCGCCACCTCCATCCCCGCCGCCGTGATTTCGATGGCGGTGCTGCGCTGGTTCTCCGGCGCTTCGATCCTCGAAAATAACATCGTCCAGACCGTTGCGTCCGCCGCCGGAACGTTGGCGGCGATCTGCTTCGTGCTGCCGGGCTTGGTGATGATCGGCTGGTGGCAGGGCTTCCCCTATTGGACGACAGCGCTCGTCACCGGCCTCGGCGGCGTCCTCGGCGTGCTGTTCTCGGTGCCGCTGCGGCGCGCGCTCGTGACCGATTCGCCGCTGCCCTATCCGGAGGGCGTCGCCGCCGCCGAGGTGCTGCGGGTCGGCGAGTCGACCCGTGAGGGCCGCGACGAAAGCAGCCGCGGGATGGCCGCCATCCTCACGGGCTCCTTCGTGTCGGCCGGCTGGGCGCTGCTGACGGCGCTGAAGCTCACCGCCGCGGACGCCAACGGCTTCTTCAGCGTCGGCCGCGGCGTGAGCGGGATCAATCCGGGCTTCCAGTTCGCGCTGCTCGGCATCGGGCATCTCGTCGGCCTCTCGGTCGGCATCGCCATGGCCTTCGGCATCTTTATCGCCTGGGGCGTCGCGGTGCCGTACCTGAGCGCGACCATGCCGCACGCCGCCGGCATGAGCCTCGAGGACATTGCCGGCGACGTCTGGGTCCATCAGGTTCGCTTCCTCGGCGCCGGGGTGATCGGCGTCGCGGCGATCTGGACCCTGGTCATCGTCATCGGCCCGATCCTCAAGGGCCTCGCCGCCGCGATGGCCGCGTCGCGGGCGCGCAATGCCTCCGGTGCCGGAGCGCTTCCGATCGAAGAGCGCGACATCCCGATCGGGCTCGTCGGACTCGGGGTTCTGGCCGCCCTGGTGCCGATCGGCTTCCTCCTCGCCTACGAGCTTGGCGGCGCGGCGGGCGGGCATGCGCCTTTGGTCATCGCTGGCAGCCTCGTCTTCGTGCTGGTGGCGGGCGCGTTCATCGCCGCCGTTTGCGGCTACATGGCGGGGCTGATCGGCGCGTCGAACAGCCCCGTGTCCGGGATCGGCATCCTCTCCGCGCTCGGCGCGTCGCTGCTGCTCGTCGCGGTGCTCGGCAGCGGCGGCAATTCGAAGCCGCTCGTCGCCTATGCGCTGATCGTGACGGCGGTGGTGTTCGGCGTCGCCACGATCTCCAACGACAACCTCCAGGATCTGAAGACCGGCCAGCTGGTCGGCGCGACGCCGTGGCGGCAGCAGGTCGCCTTGCTGTTCGGTGTCGTCTTCGGCGCGGCGGTGATCCCGCCGGTGCTGAACCTCCTCAACGCCGGCTACGGCTTCGCAGGTGTGGCGGGTGCTGGCAAGGAAGCGCTGGCGGCGCCGCAGGCCGCGTTGATCTCGACGCTGGCGGAAGGTGTTCTCGGCGGGAAGATGGACTGGACGATGGTCGGCTACGGCGCCTTGCTCGGCGTCGCCCTCATCCTCCTCGACTTCCTCATGGGGCGGCTCCGCCTCCTCCGCCTGCCGCCGCTCGCCGTCGGCATCGCCATCTACTTGCCCATGTCGGCGACCTTGATGGTGGTGGTCGGCGCCGTCGCCGGCTGGCTATACGACCGCGCCGCCGGCCGCGCCCGCGACGGCGAGACGTGGAAGCGGATGGGTGTCCTGGTCGCGACCGGCCTCATCGTCGGCGAGAGCCTGTTCGGGGTGCTGCTGGCCGGCATCGTCACCGCGACGAAGAATCCGGAGCCGCTCGCGATCGTCGGTGCCGGTTTCCGGCCGTACGCTCTTTGGGGCGGCGCCTTGCTCTTCGCCCTGCTCGCGGCGTGGAACTACCGCCGCAGCGCCCAGCTTTCGCGCTAAGGGCGATTATTCCGCGGCGTCCTCGGACGCACCGTCGAGCACCACCGGCTCCCGCGTCACCGTCACCCGGGTCGTCGTGTCGGTCATCCCGTAGAGCTTTTTGGCGAAGCCCCAGGGCAGGCGGATGCAGCCGTGGGAGGCGGGGTAACCGGGCAGCTGGCCGGCGTGGAGCGCGATGCCGTAGGTGGTCAGGCGCTGCATGTAGGGCATCGGCGCGTTCGAATAGATGTTGGAGCGGTGATGCACCTGCTTCTGGAGGATCCGGAAGGTGCCGACGGGGGTCGGATGGCCCTTGCGCCCGGTGGAGACCGGCGCCGCCGCCAGCAGCACGCCCTTGCGGAACACGAAGGCGCGCTGCTGCGGGATGCTGACGACGATCTTGAGGGCGCCCTCAGGCGGTTCCGGCTCCGGCACCGGCGCGGCGCGCACCGGCCCGGGGACGAGCGTGTAGGTGAGCTCGTCCCGGTCATCGAGCTGCGCGTAGGGGAGCTGCGGCGCCTGCTCCTCGGCGAGCGCCACCGGCGGCCGGGCGGTGCCCAGCGCCAGCGCCGCGGGCGCCAGGACGAGGAAGCGAGACGCCGCGCCGATCATCTTACCGGACCTTCGCCTCGAACCAGCGGCTGATGTCGGGGAGGCGCGTCTCGCGCACGCGGATGCGGTCGCGGATGGCGGCGATCGCCTGGTCCGCCGGCCGCCGCGACTGGGGGGTGAGGTAGCGGGTCGCATACTCCTCGATCCGCCCCACCATCGCCGGGTCCGTCGAGCGGGCGCCCAGCTGCGGGATGAACCGCGAGCGCGACGAGATGTCGACCAGCCCCTCGACCTGCTCGCGGTGGCGGATCGCGAAATCGAAGGCGAGATCCGGATGCTGCGCCGCGACGCCCGAGATGATGCCGGAGCTGTTGGTCGCGCCCGGCTCCGGCGTCAGCGCGAGTTCGAGGGCGCGGCGGGCCAGTCCCTCGTCGCGGGCCGAGGCCAGCTGGCGGTAGAGCTGGGTCCGGATCAGCGGGTTCCTTTCGGCCTGCGCTTCGGCGTGGAGGCGGTCCCAGGCGGCGGCGTCGGCATTCTGGGCGACGATGCTGGCGATGGCGGTGCGCAGCGGGCCTCCCGTCGCCAGCGGGCTCCGCGCGGCGGTGAGGCGGTTCGCCTCCGCCACCACGCCCGGCTCCCGCACATTGCCCAGGGTGGCGACGAGGTTGGCGCGGAGCAGGGTGACCGTGGCCGGCTCGCCCGGCTTGGCCGCCCAGCCGATGCGGGCGAGGACCGGGGCCAGCCGCGCGGTGGCGTAGCGGGTGACCAGCGCCTGGTGGCGCGGATCGCCCTCATACATGCCGTGGATCACGGCGAGGATGCCGGCGACGGCCTGGACCAGCCGCGGGTTGGCGTCGGCCGGTGCCGCATCGGCGAGGTCGAGCGCTTCGGCGGCCGACTGGTAGCCGGCGAGGCCGAGGCCCCAATTGTCGGAGAGGAGGCCGAGCTGGTCGACCGTCGGCAGCCGCGCATAATCGCGCTTGAGACTCGCCAGCAGGGGAGCGGTGTAGAGCGTGCGGTAGTAACCGGTCTGGCCGCTGTTCACGACCAGGGTCCCGCACCCGGCCGCGGTGACGACGCCCGTGCCGCCCGAGACCAAGGTCCGGCCCTGCACCCCGCCGAGCGTGGCGGCGATGACCGGCACCCGCCATCTGAGCGACGTCTTGTTCGGCCGGTCGCGGGTGAATTCCTCCTGGCGCAGGTCCGCGACGGTGCGGCCGCCGGTGCAGCGGACGTTGCTCACCCGGATCAGCGGCACGCCGGGCTGCAGTGTGAAATCATGGGCGATGGCGGTGACCGGCTTGCCCGGCGCTGCCCGCTCCACCGCCGACCACAGATCGTCGGTCTGGGTGTTCGAATATTTGTGAATGCGCACATAATCCTGGACGCCGCGGCGCCAGGCGTCGGCGCCGACATAATCCTCCAGCATCGTGATCACCGCCTCGCCCTTTTGATAGGTGATGGCGTCGAAGGCCTGGCTGATTTGATCCACGGTGGTGAGGTGCTGGACGACCGGGTGGGTGGTCGCGACCGAATCGAGGCCGATCGCGGCCTCCCGCCCGCCGACGCGGCCGAGCTCGGGCTGCCATTCGGGGTGCAGCGCCTGGGTCGACTTCGTCGCCATCCACGAGGCGAAGCCTTCGTTCAGCCACAGATCGTCCCACCAGGCCATGGTGACGAGGTCGCCGAACCATTGGTGCGCCATTTCATGCGCGGCCGTTTCGAAAATGTCTTGGCGCGAGGCTTCGGTGGAGATTGCGGGGTCGATCAGCAGGCGGTTCTCGAAGCTGAAGATCGCGCCCCAATTCTCCATCGCGCCGAAGAACTGGCTGCTGCCCGGCCCGGCGATGTTGTCGAGCTTGGGGAGCGGGAAGGGGGTGCCGAAATAATCGTTGTACCAGGGGAGGATGCGCGCCGCGCTGGTCAGCGCCCAGCGGCCCTGCGCGCCGATGCCCCGCCGCGCGACGACGCCGATCTCGGTGCCGGCGGCGCGGGTCGTGATGCGGTCGAACTCACCGACGCCGAGGAAGACGAGATAGGAGGACATGGCCGGCGTCTTGCGGAAGGTGACGGTCTTGAGCCCGCCCGCTTTCCTGGCGGTCGTGGCCGCGGGCATGTTGCCGAGCACGTCGTCGCCCGCCGGCACGGTGACGCTCAGCGTGTAGGGCGTGCGGAAACGCGGTTCGTCCCAGCTCGGGAAGAAGCGCCGCGCGTCGGGCGCCTCGAACTGGGTGAACAAAGCGCGCTTGCGGCCGGCCTTGCTGTCGTAATCAAGGGCGAAGAAGCCGGCGGCCTGGGTGTAGATCTTGCCGGTATAATCGAGCGTCAGCCGGTAGCGGCCCGGCGCGATGCGGTCGGCGAAGGCGATGGTGGCGGTCTGCGCGTCGGCGTTGATGGCGATGTTGCGCGCCTGCCTCGGCGCGCCGGCGGCGCCGGCGAGGGTCACACGGCCGAAGGCTAGGTCGGCGGCGTTGAGAATGATCGTGTCGGTCGCCTGCAGCACCTCGATGTCGATGGCGGCGGTGCCGGAAAAGCGCAGGTTCGCCGCATCGGGGACGATGTCGAGCCGGTATTCGAGCGGCCGGACGTTTTGGGGCAGCTGGGTCGGGATGTCGCGCTGGGCGAGCGGCGGCAGCGGCGCGGCCGTGGCGGCTGTGCCGGCCGGCGCGGCGAGGGTGGCGAGGGCGAGGACGGCAAGGGAAGCGGCGGTGCGAAGGCGCATGAAAGACTCCGTGGGGATCGGTTAACGACCTGCCCCCGGCGCATTAACCTTGTCAAATCAGTAACCGAAGAGCGGCGTCCCCTTGTGGGCCTCCATGACGTGGCGCCGGAGGTCCTGCGGCGTCCAGAGGTGCTCGACCCCGGCCTCGGCCTGCTTGATCAGCGCGACGATCGCCTCGTTGACCGGCGCGCGCCGCCGTACCCGGGTCGCCAGCTTCACCACCTCGCCGTTGAGGAAGTCGATCTCGGTACGCCGTCCCGCCCGCAGGTCGTCGTACATGGAGGAACGAGCCTTGGCGTCGATCTTCTGGATCTTGAGGAAGTGCCTGAAGACGAAATCCGGCGCCGCGATGACGTGGGGGAGGAGCTTGGGCGGGACCGGCCCGATCTTCGCCGGCTCGATCTTCGCCAGCGCCAAGATATCGAGCGCCTCGACGATCGAGGCGGCAAGGACACGGCGGTAATCCCGCTCCTTCAGCTCTTCGAGCAAGGTGCGCCCGGAGAGCGCATTCACCGCATTGTTGAGGTTGATGAGGAGCTTGCCCCAGGCGATTCCCGCCATGTTCGCCTCGATGCGCAGCCGCCCCGGCCCCTCGCCGACCTGCTCGGAGAGATCGTGGGTGCGCGGCGCATCGCCGGCGACGAGGTCGCCTGCCGTGCCTTTATGCCAGCGCCCGTGGCCGAGATAGGCGACGTTGTACGGCACCATCCCGTCGACGACTTCGAAATTCCTGCCGAGCATGCCGCGCAGCAGCTCGCCGTTCGAGACGCCGTTCTGGAAGCTGACGACCAGCGCCCCCTTGCGGCCGTGCTTCGCAATCTCCTTCGCGGCCTCGGCCGTGGAGGTCGATTTGACGCACAGCGCGATGATGTCGGCCTTGGCGAGCGCCGCGGGCTTGGTCGAGAAATCGACCTGCTCGGGCGCCAGCCGCACCAGCCATCCCGTCGAGTCGGTGAGCGTCATGCCGTTTTCGGCGACCGCCTCCCGCACGCTCTCCCGCCCGACGAACCGCACCGGCAAGCCCGCCGCCGCCCAGCTGCCGCCGACGAAGCAGCCGATCGAGCCGGCGCCGTGGATGGCGACCTTCGGCCCCTCCACGCGCCTATCCGCGCCCGCGATAGGAGGCGACGCCCTGGTCGGGCACCCACAGGCCCTCGGGCGGCGCGCCGGTCTGCCAGAAGACGTCGATCGGGATGCCGCCGCGCGGATACCAATAGCCGCCGATACGCAGCCACTGTGGCTCCATCTCCTCGGCGAGCCGCTGGCCGATGCCGACCGTCACGTCCTCGTGGAAGCCGCAATGGTTGCGGAAGGAGCCCAGGAACAGCTTCAGCGACTTGGATTCGACGATCGTCTCACCGGGCGCATAGTCGATGACGAGGTGCGCGAAATCGGGCTGCCCGGTGACCGGGCAGAGCGAGGTGAATTCCGGCGCCGCGAAGCGAACGAGGTAGAGCGCCCCAAGTCGCGGGTTCGGCACATAATCGAGCGTCGCTTCCTCCGGCGAGGCGGGAAGCGGCGTGCTGCGGCCGAGATGGGTCACGTCCATGGCTGCGCGCTCTACGCGGTGGCGGGCTCGAGGTGAAGGCGCTTTGACTTGGGCGGCTCCGGCGGATTAGCGTCCGCGTCCCACTCCCAGCGGGACCTGCCGATGCCCTTCAAAGCCGCCGCCTTCCTGATTACCGCCAGCCTCGCCGCCGCCGCCTTCGCCCAGCCGCCGGCCCCACGCCCGGCGGAGCCTCCGAAGGCCGCCGAGCCGGACCGCCCCATCCCGCCGCCGATCGTCTCGATCACCCGCCATGTCGGCACCTTCGCCGGCGTGCGCGTGCCCTATGTCGCGACCGCGTCGGAGACTTACCTGCGGAGCGAGGACGGCACGCCCAAGGCGGCGATCTTCTCCGTCTCCTACGTGAAGGAGCCGCGCGATCCGTCGCGGCCGGTGGTGTTCCTGTACAATGGCGGGCCGGGCTCCGGCTCGGTGTGGCTGCAGATGGGGGCGTTCGGGCCGAAGCGGGTCGCCATCCCTTCTGACGCGCGCGACGACGGCGCGCCGCCTTACCCGATCCTCGACAATCCCGATTCCCTGCTCGACGTCGCCGACATCGTCTTCATCGATCCGGTCGGCACCGGCTTCAGCCATCCCTTGGGCAAGACCGAGGGTAAGGAATATTGGGGCGTCACCGCCGACGCCAAGTCGGTGTCGCAGTTCATCCGGCTGTGGCTGAACGACAATGGCCGCTGGAATTCCCCCAAGTTCATCGGCGGCGAAAGCTACGGCACCACCCGCTCGGCGGCGCTCGTGAACCAGCTGGAGGGGGCGTATAACGACGTGTCGCTGAACGGCATCATCCTGATGTCCACCATCCTGGACTTCAGCGCCGACATCTTCGCGCAGGGCAATGAGATGCCCTACATCATGTACTTACCGACGATGGCGGCAACGGCATGGTATCATCACAAGGTCGCCAACCCGCCCGCCACGGTCGAGGAGTTCGTCGCGGAGGCGAAGGATTTCGCCACAGGCGAATATGCCGTCGCCCTTTTGAAAGGGCAGCGGCTGCAGGGCGAGGAGCGGGCGCGGGTGCGCGCCAAGCTCGCCCGCTACACGGGCCTTTCTGAGGCGTATCTGGAGCGCGCCGACCTGCGGGTCACCGACAACCGCTTCTACAAGGAGCTGCTGAGGGACCGCGGCCAGACCGTCGGCCGTCTCGATTCCCGCTATCTGGGCAAGGATTACGACCAGGCCGGCGACCGGCCCGACAACGACCCGAGCTTCTACGGCATCGACGGCGGCTATACGGCGGCGATCAACGCCTATCTGCGCGACGATCTCGGCTTCCGCTCAGACCGTTCCTATCAGACCATCGCCGGCCTCGGCTCCTGGGACTGGGAGCTGAAGGACCAGGGCGGCGACGCCACCTACTACAAGAACGTCGCACCCTATATCGGCAAGGCGATGCGCGAGAATGCCGGCCTCAAGGTCTTCGTCGGCGCCGGCTATTACGATTTCGCCACGCCTTTGCTCGGAGCGGAATATTCGCTGAGCCGCACCGGCTTCCCCACCGACCGCATCCAGTTCCATTATTACCATGCCGGTCACATGATGTACGTCCGCGACGAGGACCGCGCCAAGCTGGCGCGGGACGTCAGGGCGTTCATCCGTAGCCGCTGAGGCCGGGTCGCTGGACAGGGGCGGCGCCGGACGCCAAGGAACGGGCATGGACTCCCTCGTCTCCACCGAATGGCTGGAAGCGGAGCTCGGCGCGCCGGACCTGGTCGTGCTCGACGCAAGCTGGTTCCTGCCGGCCGCCCGGCGGGACGCGCGCGGGGACTATGAGGCCGGTCACATACCGGGCGCCATGTTCGTCGACATTGACGGCGTCTCGGACGAGACGAGCCCCTATCCCCACATGCTGCCGCCGGCGCACAAGCTGGCAAGCCGGATGCAGGCGCTGGGCGTCGCCGACACCTCGCGCATCGTGATCTACGACGACAGCCCGCTGCACAGCGCGGCGCGGGTGTGGTGGATGCTGCGCAGCTTCGGGGCTCGGCGGGTGGCATTGCTCGACGGCGGCCTCTCCAAATGGCGGGCGGAGGGGCGGCCGCTGGAGAGCGGGGTGCCGCAGGTCCGGCGCGGGCATTTCACGCCGCAGCTGGCATCCCATGCGGCGATCGATAAGGCTGAGCTGCTCGGGCTCGCCGGCGCCGGTGAGGCGGAAATCGTCGATGCGCGCGGGGTGGCGCGCTTCGCCGGCGAGGAGCCGGAGCCGCGGCCCGGGCTCGCCTCGGGGCACATCCCCGGAGCCAAGAACCTGCCGCAGGGCGAGCTGTTCAACGCCGACAATAGCTGGAAGCGGGGCGAGGCGTTGCGCGCCGCATTCGAGGCGGCGGGAGTGGATCTGTCGAAGCCGATGGTGACGACTTGCGGCTCGGGCGTGACGGCGGCGGTGTTGCTGTTCGGCGCCCAGTTGCTCGGCAAGGACGACGTGCGGCTCTACGACGGCAGCTGGAGCGAGTGGGGCGCCGATCCGGCGCTTCCCAAGGCCACGGGACGGGGATGACGGACAGGAAGCCCGATACGAACCTCGTCCATGGCGGCCGGCGGCGCGAGTGGCGCGGGCGGATCGTCAATCCGCCGGTGCACCGCGCCTCGACGATCCTGTTCGATAGCGTGGCGGAGTTGCGGGCGACGGCGCCGGGATTCGGTGTGCCTTATTACGGCCTCCACGGCACCCCGACGACCTGGGCCCTGGCCGAGGCGCTGACCGAGCTGGAACCGGGCGCGGCGGGGACGATGCTCTATTCCACCGGTCTCGCCGCGGTGACGGCGGCGTTGCTAACATTGCTTTCGCCGGGCGACGAGCTGCTCGTCACCGACACCGTCTACGGCCCGACCCGGCGTTTCTGCGACGGTTTCCTCAAGCGCTTCGGCGTCGCCACCCGCTACTACGAGCCGATGATCGGCGGCGGCATTGCCGGGCTGATCGGCGATCGCACGCGCGCGATCCTGCTCGAAAGTCCCGGCTCCAACACGATGGAGGTGCAGGACGTCCCCGCTATCTGCGCGGCCGCGAAGGCAGCGGGCGTCGCCACCCTCATCGACAATACCTGGGCGACGCCGCTTTTCTTCCCCGCCATCGCGGCGGGCTGCGACCTCTCGATCCTCGCCGCGACCAAATATGTGGGGGGCCATGCCGACGTGATGCTCGGCTCGGTCACGGCCAATGCGCAATGGTATGCGAAGCTCGAGCGGACCAGCTGGGACCTCGGCCATGCGGTCAGCCCCGACGATGCCTGGCTGGGGTCGCGGGGGCTGCGGACCATGGCGGTGCGGCTGCGCCAGCATGAGGCGAGCGCTCTCAGGGTCGCGGAGTGGCTGAAGGGCCGCCCGGAGGTGGCGCGGGTGCTTCATCCGGCGCTGCCCGATTGCCCGGGGCACGACATCTGGAAGCGGGACTTCAAGGGCGCCTCGGGCCTCTTCTCCTTCGTCTTCCGCGGTGGGGACGATGCGGCGCGGGTGCGGTTCATCGACGGGCTCGAGCTGTTCGGCATCGGCTGGAGCTGGGGCGGCTATGAGAGCCTCGCGGTGCCGCACGACCCGCAGCCGCTGCGTACCGTCACACGTTGGGAAGCGGAGGGGCCGCTGGTCCGGCTCCACATCGGCCTTGAGGATCCGGACGACCTCATCGCGGACCTCGAAGCGGGCCTGCGGCGTTACGCCGCGGGAACATGAGGACGATCTTCGATACGTTCGGCGTCACCTGGCCGAACTATTCCGACTGGGTCTCGGCGGGCGCCGCGCTCGTCATCCTCGTGCTCGTGTGGTTGTCGGCCGCCGCAGTGGGACGGTGGATCGGGCCGAAGCTCTCCGGCTTCTGGACTCGCCATGGCGGCGCGCGCGGGGAAGAGCTGTCGCGGCAGACTGGACCCATCGTCCGCTACCTCGCCTTCCTCGTCGCCGCGGGGATCGCGCTCAACGTCGATGCCTGGCGGCCGCTTGCCCTGATCGTCTTCGGGATCGCCATTGCGGTGGGGGCGGCGTTGCTGGTCCTCACCTTGGCGCGGGGGCTGCAGCTGGCGCGGTGGATGGCGTGGCTGCTCGCCGGCTTCGCCTTCGTCGGCCTGCTCGGCCGCTCTGTCGGCAGCTTGCGCCCGCTGACCCGGCCGTTCGACCGGATCGGTTTCTCCGCGGGGAAGGTCCACATCACCCTGCTGACTTTGGTGCAGGCGGTGATCGTCCTCCTCGCCCTCTACGCGGCGGTGAAGCTTTTGAACCGCATCGCCGCCCAGTCGATCCGGCACATGAAGGAGCTCGACCCAACCCAGCAGCTCCTCGCGCAGAAGCTTGCCGGCGTGGCGATCGTCATCATCGCCTTCTTCGCCGGCATCGACCTGTTGGGCATCGACCTCACCGCGCTCACCGTCTTCTCGGGCGCCTTCGGCCTGGCGGTCGGCTTCGGCCTTCAGAAGACCTTCGGCAACCTCATCGCCGGCATCATCCTCCTCATGGACCGCTCGGTGAAGCCGGGCGACGTGATCACGGTCGGGGATACGTTCGGGCACGTGACGAAGATCGGCGTGAGGGCCGTCTCCATCGTCACGCGGGACGGGAAGGAGCATTTGATCCCGAACGAGAATCTGATGACAAAGGAGGTCGAGAACTGGTCCTATTCGAGCCGCGACGTGCGCATCCATATCCCGGTCGGCATCAGCTACGATTGCGATCTCGCCAAGGCGCAGAAGCTGATGGTCGAGGCGGCGAAGGAGGCGAAACGGGTGCTGAAATCGCCCGCGCCGAGCGTCTGGCTGCGCGCGTTCGGCGAAAGCACGGTCGACCATGAGATCCTGCTCTGGGTTGGCGATCCGGAGGCGGGCCTCGGCAGCGTGCGCTCCGAAGTGCTGAACCGGGTGTGGGTCCTGTTCAAGGAGAACGGGATCGTCCTCCCCAACCCGCAGCGCGACATCCACATCAAGGATTGGCCCGCGAGGCTCGCTGCCCCGGCGGGGAAGGGCTCAGACGCCGACGCTGGCGGCGAGTGACTTCAGCGCCTTCCGGAGCGCGTCGCCGAGCACGCCTGCCGCCGCCGCCGACGGCCGTCCGCTGTCGCTGAGGCGGAGCAGGGTTTCCACGCCCGCTGCCGCCCAGGCGGCCGTCTCGCCGGCGAGGCGGTCGAAGCGGCGCTGCACGACGGGCGCGGCATGGGCATAAGCCGCGCTCACCCGCGCCGCCTCGTCCAGCCCCGCATCATGCACCGGCGCGTGCTGGCGCCCGGCAATCTCGTCGATCAGCGCGAGCACCTGGCGCAGCTGTGCGACCTGCCCGCCGGCATCGGCGAGCCCGGGCATATAGGCGTGGGTCGACTGGTGCGTCATCGCGCCCGCTCATAGCCGCGGTGCGGCTAAGGAAGCGCTAACGGCGAGGACAGGAAGGGGAGAAGGCCCACCCCCGGCCCCTCCCGGGAATCCGGGAGGGGAGGAGTCGGTGCCGACGTCGAGGAGGAGTTCCCCTCCCGGATATCCGGGAGGGGTTAGGGGTGGGCTCTTATTCTAGTCTTGCGCTTATTGCGGCGTGGTGGCCGTGGCGTCCTTGCCGGCGCCGGCGGGGGCGTTGAGGATGGTCTGGGTGACCGCGCCCTTGTCGACGACGTTGGTGTTGGGATCGCCGGCGACCGAGCGGGCACCGAGCGCGGCGCGGTCGCTGCCGGCGGCGTCGAGCAGGCTCGACTCGCTGCGGCTGCGCGGCGCGGGACCGCCGAACAGGGCCTCGAGCGCCTGCGTGCGGGCGTCCGCGGCCTGCGGGGTCGGATCGCCGGCGCGGGGCGGGGTGAGGCTGTAGTCCGGCGGGATGACCAGCGGCTGGTTGCGGGCGACGGCGAACTCGTCGGGACGCTCGCGGCCGGCAATGCCGTGCCGGGCGCAGCCGCCCAGAAGCAGGGCCGCAGCCGTAGCGGTAAGGCCGATCGTCACGATACGCATTGTCACTTGTCCTCCGAGGGCGTTTTCCGGTCGCGCGTCAACAGCGCCCGGACCAGCAATAGCAGCACGCCGATGGTAATGGCAGCGTCGCCGACATTGAAGACCAAAAAGGGGTGGATGTCGCCGAAATGCAGGTCGGCGAAGTCGACGACATAGCCGAGCCGCACCCGGTCGAGGATGTTGCCGAGCGCGCCGCCAAGCACCAGGGCGAGGGCGAGCGCGTCGTCGCGCCGCTTTTCGCGCCACATCCAGGCCAGCACGAAGGCGGAGATGCCGGCGGTCAGCAGGACCAGGATCCAGCGCATCGCCTGGCTTTCGGCGGTGAGGAAGCCCATCGACACACCGCGGTTGGGCGTGAAGAAGAAGCGGAAGAAGGGCGCGATGTGGATGCCGTCCTCGGGAAAGGCGCTGCGCGCCTCGAGGCGGAGCGGGTGGACGACGATCCACTTCACGATCTGGTCGACGACCAGCACGGCGGCCGCGACCGCAAGGCCGATTGTGCGGTTCCTCCGCACGTCGCCGTCGGCGCTCCGTTTCGTCCCTGCCCGTGCCTCAGCCATTCACCACCTCCCCGGAACCGCCGGCCTTGCCCGCGCCGGGCCGCAGCAGCGCGCGGACCAGCAACAGCAAGACCCCAATCGTGATCGCGGCGTCGCTGACGTTGAAGACCAGAAAAGGGCGAAAGCCCCCGAAATGCAGGTCGGCGAAATCGACGACGAAGCCGAGCCGTGCCCGGTCGGCGATGTTGCCGAGCGCGCCGCCGAGGATGAGGGCGAGGGCGGCAACATCGTGGCGGCTTTTCTCCCGCCACATCCAGGCGAAGACGAAGGCGGCGATCGCCGCGGTCAGCGCGACCAGCACCCAGCGTTTGGCCGGGCTCGCGGCGGGGAGGAAGTGCATCGAGAGGCCTGGATTCTCGGTGTAGAGGAAGCGGAAGATCGGGAGCAGCACGATGCCCTCGCCGCTTATGGTCCGCTCGACGAGGTGGAGGGGATTGAGGACCACCCACTTGGCGAGCTGGTCGGCCGCCAGGGCCGCCGTCGCGATCCACAGGCCGAGGGCGCGATGGCCGCGCGCGGGCGCCTCGCCTCCCCCCTCTGCGAGCGCCGCCTCAGCCATTCACCACCTCCGCGCAGCGGCCGCACAGGCCGCCATCCTCGTCGACTTCCGGCATGTGGCGCCAGCAGCGGCCGCATTTCAGCCGTTCCGTACGGGTCACTTCGATCCGGTCGGTGTCGCCCGCCTCCAACTCCGAGACGATGTAGATTTCCTTCAGCACCTCCTCGTCGAGGTCGATGGCATTCTCCTCGTCCTGCGGGACGAGCACCCGCGCCTCGAGGCTGGAGCCTATGACCTTCTCGCGCCGCAGCGGCTCGATCGCCTCGGTGACCTGTTCGCGCGAGGCGCGGACCAGCGCCCATTTCGCGCCCAGCGCATCGTCGCGCCAGGCGGCGTCGATCTCGGGCCATTCGAGGAGGTGGACCGAGGCTTCACCCGGATAGCGGGTCAGCCACACTTCCTCGGTGGTGAAGCAGAGCACCGGCGCTAGCCAGCGCACCAGCGCGTGGAACACCGTGTCGAGCACCGTCCGGTACGCCCGCCGCTTCGGCGACGAGGGCGCGTCGCAATAGAGGCTGTCCTTGCGGATATCGAAGAAGAAGGCGGAGAGGTCGTCATTGGCGAAGGTGGCGAGGAGCCGCGTGTAGCGGTTGAACTCGAACCCCTCAGCCGCCGCCTTCAGCTCCGCGTCGAGTTCGGCGAGGCGGTGCAGCACCCAGCGCTCCAGCTCCGGCATTTCGGCCGCCGGAAGCCGCTCCGCGGTGTCGAAATCGGCGAGGGCGCCGAGGAGGTAGCGGAAGGTGTTGCGGAGCTTGCGGTAGGCGTCCGAGGTGCCGGCGAGCACTTCCTTGCCGATGCGGACGTCGTCGAAATAATCGGTCGAGGCGACCCACAGGCGCAATATGTCGGCGCCGCTCTCGCGGATGACGACCAGCGGATCGACCGTGTTGCCGATCGATTTGGACATCTTGCGCCCGTCCCGGTCGAGCGCGAAGCCGTGGGTCAGCACCGCTTCGTAGGGCGCGCGGCCGCGGGTGCCGCAGCTTTCCAGCAGCGACGACTGGAACCAGCCGCGATGCTGGTCGGAGCCTTCGCAATAGAGATCGGCGCGGACCCCCTCGCCGTAGCGGGCCTCGACCACGTAGGAATGGGTCGCGCCGCTGTCGAACCAGACGTCGAGGATGTCGGTGACCGGCTCATACTCCTCGAGGCTGTAGCCGTTGCCGAGCAAAGCCTGGTGGTCGGCCCCGAACCAGGCGTCGGCGCCGCCCTCGTGGAAGGCGCGGATGATGCGGCTGTTGACCACCGCGTCGCGCAGGTAATCGCCGGTCTGGCGGTGGACGTAGAGCGCGATCGGCACGCCCCAGGCGCGCTGGCGGCTGATCACCCAGTCCGGCCGCCCCTCGACCATCGAGCGGATGCGGTTCTTCGACCGCTCCGGCACCCAGCGCGTGTCCTCAATGGCCGCGAGGGCGGTGGCCCTTAGCCCCTGCTCCCTCTCCCCTTCAGGGGAGAGGGTCGGGGAGAGGGGGCGTGCGCGACCGGACTGCCCCTCTCCTTCGCCGCTGCGCGGCTCTTCCTCTCCCCTGAAGGGGAGAGGGGAACCCATCGGAATGAACCATTGGGGGGTGCAGCGGAAGATGATCTTGGCCTTGGAGCGCCAGCTGTGCGGGTAGGAATGGCGGAAATCCGCCGACGCCGCGAGCAGCGCCCCCGCCTCGCGCAGGTCCGAGCAGATCGGCCCCTCCGGCGCGTTGAACTTCGCGTTGATCACCGACCCGCCGCCGGGCAGCCAGCCCCAGTCGCCCCGGTAGAAACCGGCGTCGTCGACCGCGAAGACGGGATCGATGCCGTTCGCCTTGCAGAGCAGGAAATCGTCCTCGCCATGATCCGGCGACATGTGGACGAGCCCGGTGCCGGCGTCGGTGGTGACGAAGTCGCCGGGGAAGAAAGGGCGGGGCTTGGCGAAGAAGCCGCCGAGCTTGTGCATCGGGTGGCGGGCGACGGTGCCGGCCAGATCCGCTCCGGAGACAGCTTGCAACGGTACGAGCTCGTCGCCGATTCGGCTACCGAGAGAGCCTAGTAGCTCTAATCCCACCAGGTATCGACATCCGTCGTCGTCACGCTTGCGACAAAGTCGATATTCAACATCCGGCCCGTAGGCGATCGCCTGGTTGACGGGGATCGTCCACGGCGTGGTGGTCCAGATCACCGCATGGGCGCCGATCAGCTCCTGGATGGGGCTATGGGTGATCTCGAACGCCACGTCGATCTGGGTGGAGGTGATGTCCTCATACTCGACCTCCGCATCGGCGAGCGCCGTCTTCTCGACCGGGGACCACATGACGGGCTTGGCGCCGCGGTAGAGCTGGCCGCTTTCGGCGAACTTCAGCAGCTCCTCGACGATCTTCGCCTCGGCCTCGAACTTCATGGTGAGATAGGGGTCGTCCCACTCGCCCATCACGCCGAGGCGCTGGAACTGCTCGGCCTGCACGCGCACCCATTTCTCGGCGTAAGCGCGGCATTCGGCGCGGAATTCGCGCGGCGGGACGGCGTCCTTGTCGAGCTTCTTCTTGCGGTACTGCTCCTCGATCTTCCACTCGATCGGCAGGCCGTGGCAGTCCCAGCCGGGCACGTAGGGCGCGTCCTTGCCGAGCAGGGATTGCGAGCGCACGACGATGTCCTTGAGGATCTTGTTCATCGCGTGGCCCATGTGGATGTCGCCATTGGCGTAGGGCGGGCCGTCGTGGAGGATGAAGCGGGTGCGGCCGGCGCGGGCTTCGCGCAGGCGCTGGTACAGCCCCTCGGACGCCCAGCGCGCGAGGATGGCCGGCTCCTTTGCAGCGAGGCCGGCTTTCATGGGGAAATCGGTCTTCGGCAGGAAGACCGTGGAGCGCCAGTCTCGTGCGATGGCTTCGGGCGTTTCGGACATTGGTCCGCCGCTTAGCGGGGATCGGCGGGGATGGGAACCACCCTGCCTCCCCATCCTTCAGGATGGGGAGGGGGACCAGCGAAGCTGGTGGAGGGGTAGTTGGCGCGGGCGTTATCGGCGTCGCGCGGGAACCGCTCACTTCAGGGCAGCTACCCCTCCACCACCTTCGGTGGTCCCCCTCCCCGCCGCTTCGCGGCAGGGAGGCAGAAGGGTTACAGCCCTGGATCCCTGTCCCGGCTGAGCTCGTCGACTTCGCTCATGATGCTGGCGAGGGCGGAGATGCCGTCGGTTTCGTGCTCCCTCCGGCTCGGCAGCTTGCCTTCGCTCAGGAGGTGCTCGAGCGCGACGCGGCCGCGGGCGACGCGGCTCTTGATCGTGCCGACCGCGCAGCCGCAAATCTCCGCCGCTTCCTCATAGGCGAAGCCGCCGGCTCCGACCAGGATCAGGGCCTCGCGCTGCGGCTGGGGGAGGTGGAGGAGGGCGCGCTGCATGTCGGTCAATTCGACATGGCGGTCCTGGCTCGCGGGCGCCGCGAGCAATTTGGACGCGGTGATCTCGTCCCACTCGCCCTTGAAGCGGGCGCGGCGCATCTGGCTGAGGAAGAGGTTTCGGAGGATGATGAAGGTCCAGGCCCGCATGTTGGTGCCGGCCTGGAAGCGCTTGCGCGCCGCCCAGGCCTTCAGCAGCGTCTCCTGGACGAGGTCGTCGGCGAGATCGCGGCTACCCGACAGCGAGCGGCCGAAGGCGCGCAGGTGTGGAATGACCTGCGCGAGTTGGTCCTTGAACTCGTTGTCGGGAAGCGGGACGGGCTCCGGGCGCGGAGCGTCGAACTCTTCTTCTTCGTCGTCTGTAATGACAGGCTGGCTCAAGCTGCCCCCGTTCGTGCAGGCTGGACTGAATTCAGTCATGCGATCGTTGGAACGCGCACGGCGCCCCCCTCTCCCGACATGTAGGCGTTCAGCGCCAGACCAACAATATGATGAGGAAGGCGAGGATCACCAGCCCCAGCGACACGGGGAGGATGACCCTCACCATGTGGTTCGACTGGCCCGCGCGCGCACGCGTGGTGTCGATATGCCGTTCGCCGTCGCGCATGAATCCTCGGTTCCGTTCGTTTCAGGCGGGCAACGCCCGCTGGCGACTCGGGTTCCCGAACTTGTTCGTCAGGCCGGCAGCGTGGCGTTGTCGAAGAACAGAGCCTGGGCGATCGCCGCCTTCACCGTCGAGCGCTGGAACGGCTTGGTGATGAGGAAGGTCGGCTCCGGCCGCTCGCCGGTCAGCAGGCGCTCCGGGAAGGCGGTGATGAAGATCACCGGCACCTGGAACTCGGCGAGGATGTCCTTCACCGCGTCGATGCCCGAGCTGTCGTCGGCGAGCTGGATGTCGGCGAGGACGAGGCCCGGCCGCCGCGCCAGCGCTTGCGCCACCGCTTCGTCGCGGGTGACGGCGACGCCGGTCACCTGGTGGCCGAGGTCGCGGACGATCGTCTCGATGTCCATAGCAATGATCGGCTCGTCCTCGATGATGAGGACTTCCGCGCGCGTCTGGCGCTCGATTTCGGAGAGGGCCTCGGCGACCAGCCGTTCGACCTCGTCGGGCGCCGCTTCGATCAGATAGCCCGCGTCCTCCGGCGTGAAGCCCTCCATCGCGGTCAGCAACAGCGCTTGGCGGGACAGCGGGGTGATCCGCGACAGGCGCGCCTGGGCGACGCCTTCGGGATTGTCGAGGCCGAAGGAGCCCGGGTCCTCTTCGATATTGGCCGACGACCAGATGGCATGGAAGGTCCGGTAGAGGCCGAGGCGCGGATCGACGTCGCGCGGGAAGTCTCCCGGCGCGGCGACGATCGCTTCCAGCGTCGCGCGGACGAAGTTGTCGCCATGCTGCTGGCTCCCCGTCAGCGCGCGCGCATAGCGGCGCAGGAAGGGAAGGTGGGGGGCGAGATCCTGTCCAAGCGACATGTTCGTTACGACTCCTGATCGATTTTGCCGTGTCTATTGAGAGGCTGCCCGCCGCATTGCAACCCCGCCTCAGGCAGGGGCCGCAACGCCGCGCGCGGACAGGAAAGGGCCCTGCTTGCTCCCGCTCGAAGCGTTGGAACCATCGGCTGACTTTTTTGTTTCACGTGCGACTGCGAGCCCTTATGGCGCGCGGCACCACTCTGCGCACCCGTCGAGCGGCGTGTGCCTGGGGGCAAAGTCTTTTTGCACGAGAGCAGCGGGCGCGGCGCTGCCGCGAGGGGTTTGAGATTGAGCTTCGAAGACGACAGGGACCGGCGGCGCAAAGCCGAAAACGTTTCGCAGCCGGACATGGTGGAAGCCCCCAAGCCGAAGAAGAAGCGCGGGTCGAGCCCCGAGGTCGGCCACGCCTTGCGCGCCGCCTATCAGCAGGCGGTGAGCGAGGACATTCCGCCCGAAATGCTCGATCTGCTCGGCAAGCTGGGCTGATCCGGCAAGGCGCTGCGGCGTTGCCCGGGCCGTCTCAGCAGCTTAAGAGCCCGCACCTCCACCGCGACGGAACCACGTGAACGGCAAGGATCAAGGCTGGCTCGGCGCGCGCTTGGCCCGGATGTCCACCGGGCTGAAGATGCTGCTCATCCTCTCGGCCGCGCTGCTGCCGCTGGGACTCGTGGCGATCTGGGCCTCCGTCCACAACGCCCAGCAGAAGAATGCGCAGCGCCGCGACGAGACGATGGCGCGGCTCGAGATCAAGGCGCAGCGGCTGAACGCGGCCTTCTCGCGCGCCATCCTCACCGTCGGCACGGCCAGCGCGGCGATAAGCACGGCGCCGAACCGGCTCGAAGTGTGTGAAAGCACCCTGGAGCGGCTGGAGGGCGGCCCGGTACCCGCCCGCTATGCCCTCTATGCCGGTGGGACCAAGCTGGGCTGCGCCAGCGAAGGCTTTGCAGCGCCCGAGCAGGTCCTGCACGCCTCCCATGACGGCGTCCGCGCCGAGATCGCGCCGGACGGTTCGGCGCTGCGTCTCTACGTCTTCGGCGAGAGCGGCGCCATGGAGGGCATCGTCGAACTGGGCCGGGAGGCGCTGACCGGCCTATCCTCCATTCCCGGCACGAGCCGCAATTTCGACCTCGACCTGACGCAAGGGGCGCGCACCATGGTGCTGCGCCGCGAGTTCCAGGACGGCCCCCTCGTCCAGACCTATCGCGGCGCCGAGTCGGTCGCCGGCGGCCAGCTGCAGTTGCGGATGACCTTGGGCGTGCAGCGGATCGGCATGGTCGATTTCCTGATGATCGTGCTTCCGGTGCTGATGTGGCTGTTCGCCGCCTTGATCGGCTGGCTGATCCTCCAGCGCCTGCTGCTGCGCCCGCTCGCCCTCGTCCAGCGCGCCGTCTCCGCATACCGGCCCGGCGACCGTCAGATCGCCCTGCCGCAGGTCGCAAGCCCGGCGCGCGAAATCGGCGAGCTCGGCGCTGCCTTCGACCAGGTCGTCCAGACGGTGAGCCGTCACGAGGCCGAGCTCGAAGCCGCCGTCGAGCGCCAGACCCGTCTCGTCCGCGAGGTCCACCACCGGGTGAAGAACAACCTCCAGGTCGTCGCCTCCCTGCTCAACCTCCACGCCCGCGGCGCGCCCAACGAGCAGGTCTCGGCCGCCTATGCCTCGATCCAGCGCCGGGTCGACGCGCTCGCCGTCGTCCATCGCAACCATTATGCCGAGCTCGAGGAGAATAGGGGCGTCGCGCTCAAGTCGCTTATCTCGGAACTGGCGGCCAATTTGCGCGCTACCGCCCCCGCCGCCGCGAGCGGCATGGCCATCCGCCTCGACCTCGCGCCTTATTACGCGACGCAGGACGTGGCCGTCTCCGTCGCCTTCCTCGTCACCGAGATCGCCGAATATGCGATGCTGTGCGGTGCCGCCTCGGTGGCGATCGCGCTCGAGGATGGCGAGACGGCCGGCACGGCGATGCTCATCATCGAGTCTGAGAGCCTGCGCAGCGAAACGCCCTGCCACGAGATGCTCACCGAGCGCTTCCAGCGCATCGTCACCGGCCTCTCGAGGCAGCTGCGCTCCGTCATCTCCCGCGACGAGACGGAAGGCCGCTACGCGCTGGCCATCGCCGTCGTCGACAAGGCCGAGCAGGTCTAGCCGCTCAGGACGGATGCCCTTCGGCTTCCTTGGCGTCGGAATAAGGCGGGCGGCCCTGGCTCTCCTCGTGCGCCCGCTGGAGGTCGGCAGCGCCTTCGCCGGTGTCGGCGGCGACCTTCGTGTTGCGTTCCTCGTCCTGGTGGACGCCGTCGAGATCGCTGTGCGGCGTGGATTCCGGGGGCTTGGCCATGGCTTTAAGGGCTCCTTTGCCCGACCAACCGGCAGGAGCGACGGCGGGTTGCGAAAAAAAATTTGTCGGCGGCAATTTTTTCGCGGTTCCGGCGGAACCGACTTTGCGGTTCGCCGTTATGCTGTTCGGATAGTGACCTTTTGCCCCCCCGCTCTCGCTATCCAACAGATGAGCCCGGACGCGCCAACCTCCCCCCCCCCGGTGGCGCCTCCGGGCTCAAATTTGTCTGGAGCCTCAGAGTTCCGGCACGGAAAGGCGGCTGAGAGGCCGCCTTTTTTGCGTCTCTCGGCCGTCCGTCCCTCGTAGGGTCGTCAGTCGCCCGCCCGTCGGTCGCGGACGGGCGCCGCGGCGTCGAGCATTTCCCTGACGCGGGTCGCGAGGTCGGCATAGGTGAACGGCTTGGTGAGCAGCTCGATTCCAGGATCGACCCGGCCGCGGTGCACGAGGGCGTTGCGGGCATAGCCGGTGGTGAAGAGCACCGGCAGAGCCGGGTGCAGCGCCCGCGCCCGCTCCGCGACCGCCTCGCCGGTCATGCCGCCGGGCAGGACGACGTCGGTGAAGAGCAGGTCGACCCTGCCGTCGCCCGCTTCGAGGAGCCGTAGCGCCGCCGCCCCGTCCTCCGCTTCCAGCACCTCATAACCGAGCTCGCGAAGCACCTCCGCCGAATACAGCCGCACGTCGGCATCGTCCTCACAGACGAGGATCGTCTCCTCGCGCCCGGCGGACGGGACTGTCGGCGCGTCCTCGGCGCGTTCGGCCTCCGCGGCTGACACGGCGAGCCGGGGGAAGTACATCGCGACCTCCGTGCCCGTGCCCGGCTCGGACGTGATCCGGACATGACCGCCGGACTGGCGCGCGAAGCCGTAGACCATCGAGAGGCCGAGGCCGGTGCCCTTGCCGACATCCTTGGTGGTGAAGAACGGCTCGAACACCCGCTCGACCGTCGCCGCATCCATGCCAGAGCCGCTGTCGGTTACGCGCAGGGCGACGCATGGACCGCCGGCGCCGTCGCCGAGGGGCGAGTCGCCCTCCTCCAGCCGCACGTTCGCCGTCTCGATGACGAGCTTGCCGCCGTCCGGCATGGCGTCGCGGGCGTTGACGGCGAGGTTGAGGATCGAATTCTCCAGCTGGTTGGGGTCGACCTCCACCCACCACAGCCCGTCGGCGAGCGCGGTGCGCACGTCCACCGTCTCGCCGAGCGTGCGGTGGATGAGGTCGGTCATGCTGGAGATGAGCTTGTTGAGATCGACCGGCTTCGGCGCGAGCGGCTGCCGGCGGGCGAAGGCGAGCAGGCGCTGGGTGAGGATCGCGGCCCGCTCGGCCCCGCGCATCGCATTGTCGGTCGCCCGCCTGAGCCGCTCCGCCTCCTCCGGCAGATTGCGGCCGAGGATTTCGAGATTGCCGCGGATGATCTGCAGCAGATTGTTGAAATCGTGGGCGACGCCGCCGGTGAGCTGGCCCAGGGTCTCCATCTTCTGCGCCTGGCGAAGGGCCTCCTCGGCCTCGGCGCGGCGGGCAATCTCTTCGGCGACCTTCTGCTCGAGCGTCTCGTTCAATTCGCGCAGCTTCGCCTCGGCCTCGCGGCGGGCGGTGATGTCGCCGACCGCGCCGATCATGCCGGTGACCTGGCCGTCGGCGTCGACGATCGGGCGGGCGACGGTGTTCACCCAGATCTGCCCGCCCTCGGGCCGCGCCACCCGATATTCGACGCTGTAGTCGCTGCGGGTGCGGATCGAGTTTGCGATCGTGTCCGCGGTGTGCGCGGCATCTTCGCCCATGATGAGGGTGGCGAGGTCGCTCCACTTGGCGAGCGGCCCCGGCGCAAGCCCGAACAGCGACGCGGCCTCGTCCGAGAGGGTGACGACGTCGGTGGCGGCATCCCAGCTCCACGCGCCGAGCGACCCGGCGGAGAGGGCGACGCGATAGCGCGTCTCGCTCTCCCGCAACCTCTCCTCCGCCGCCCGCTGCTCGGTGATATCGGTGGCGAGCCCGACATAGCCCGCGAAACCGCCCGGCCCCATGGGTCGGGGGTTGCAGACCGCATGCAGCAGCCGCCACGCCCCGTCGGCGCGGCGGAACCGGGCCTCGAACGTGTAGGGCCCCTTCGTCTCCCACGCGTCGGCGCGGCGGGCGAGAAGGCCGGG
Organism: Allosphingosinicella sp.; assembly: GCF_036403745.1. Taxonomy (GTDB): domain Bacteria; phylum Pseudomonadota; class Alphaproteobacteria; order Sphingomonadales; family Sphingomonadaceae; genus Allosphingosinicella. The sequence continues at coordinate 39,728 of NZ_DASWQI010000028.1, read as the reverse complement.
CAGGTCGTCCGGGTGGACCAGGCTGGACCAGCCGGCGCCGATCACCTCCTCGGTCCGCCGTCCGGCGAAGTCGAGATAGGCCTGGTTGGCGAATTCGACGCCTTCCTCGCCGGTCACCCAAACGGGGGCAGGTGCGCTGTCGGCCATGGCCTGGAAGCGCGCCTGGCTCTCGCGCAGCGCCTCTTCGGCACGCTTCAGATCGTCGATGTCGGTGCAGGTGCCGTACCAGCGCAGGATGCCGCCGTCGGGGCCCCGCACCGGCCGCGCCCGGCCGAGCACCCAGCGATAGGCGCCCGAGCGGTGCCGGAGGCGATATTCGATCTGGTAGGGCTCGCCGGTCTCGAGGCTATGGCGCCAGACGGACCAGGCGCGATCCTGGTCGTCGGGGTGGAACATGCCGTTCCATTCCTCGCCGTCGGTCGAGCCGGGCGGCACTCCGGTATAATCGTACCAGCGCCGGTTGAAATAATCGTGGAAGCCGTCGGGACGGGTCGACCAGATCATCTGGTCGATCGAATCGGCAAGGGCGTCGAAGCGCGCTTCGCCGCTGCCGAAACCGCCGCCCGCGCCTGCCTTCGTCACGCTTCCCCCACCTCGTGCAAGTCCTTCAGACCTAAGCGCTCCCTCTTTGCCTTGGCAAGCCGAGACGGCTCACCAGCCATACCGGATTTCGGCGGTAAAGCTGCGCTGCGGGAAGGGGTGGAAGAGGTAGTATTTGCGGTTGGTGAAATTCTCGACACCCACCGCCCAGCGCCAGTGGCGGCCGACCGGGATGCTCGCTCGGGCGTCGAGTACCAGGTAGCTTTCGAAGCCTTGAAAGGTGTGGCCGACACGATCCGAATTGTCGATCGTGGCGAAGGCGCGGCTGGCGTAGCGGCCGGCGAGGGTGAAGGCGGTGTCGCCGGGGCCATGCCAGGTGGCGACGAGGGTGGCGCGGCGGCGGGGGACCTGCGGGAGCTGCTTGCCTTGCGCCGCCGGGAAGGCCGGGTCCCGGACCACCCTCGGGTCGGTTAGGGTGACGCTGCCGGAAAGGTCGAGCTGTGGGAGGACGATACCCCGCTGCTCGAAGGCCATCTCCAGCCCGCGGGTGCGGACGGCGGGGATGTTCTGGACGTAGCTGAACAGGGTCGGCGAGCCGGGGACCAGCGGCGCCGTCTGGCTGATCAGCGCGTCGCTTATGGCTTCGTTGAACACGGACAGGCGGATGTGACCGCCTTCGGTGCGGTGCTCCAGCGCCAGCTCTTCCGAGCGTGCGCGCTCGGGGCGGAGGTGCGGATCGGGGACGCTCAGCGTCGGGCCGGTGGTCACCGCCTGGTACAGCTCGGAGACGGTGGGGAAGCGGTAGGCCTGGCCGGCGGAGAGGGTGAGGGTCCAGTCCTTTGCCGGTTCGTAGCGCAGACTCGCCTTGGGGGAGAAGCCGGCGCGGGACAGCGCCGGCTGCACCACGGCCAGCGCCGGCGCGGCCGAGTAGTTGAGGCCGCCATAGGCCTTCCACCATTCATAACGCCCGCCGGCGGTGAGGCGGAGGCGGGGCGCTAGGTCCAGCGCCTGCTGCGCCCAGGCGGCCTCGGTGCGGGTATGCCCGCGCGCCGCCTGGACGACGGGGCCGTCAGCGCCGTGGAGCCAGTCTGCCGCGGCGTAGCGATTGCTTTTGAGCGTGAAGCGGTCGTGGTGGAGGCCGGCGCTGAAGCCGCCCCGCCGCGCCTCCAGGTCGAGCGTCTGCCAGCCGGTGCCGTCCATCCTGACGATGGAGCCGGGCCCGCCGCTTTGCGCCGCCGGCAGGGAATTGGACGGGATGCGCTGCACGTCCTTGTCGAAGCTGTAGACGGAGCCGATCGCCTGCCAGCTCCACTTGCCGGCGCTGCCCTCCAAGGTGAGGGCCTGCATCCAGTGCCGCTCGGCCAGGGTGTAGACGTTGCTGGAGAAGGCGCTCGCCGGGACCGTCGCCGGCGTGCCGCCGATGTTGAGCGTGCCCGAATAGGCTGGGCCGGAGAGATAGGTCTCGGCCGAGGCGGCGGTGTCGTTGAGGAAGAGCCCGCCGCGCCACGAGAGGCGGATGTGCGGCGTCAAGTCCCAGGCGATCTTCGCCTTGATCGTGTCCTGGCGCTGCGCCTCGATGCCGCCGGCGCCGATCACCCAGACGGGCGCGCCGGTGCGGCTGACGTCGGCATAGCCGCCCTGGACCGGGGTGCCGGCGCTTCCCGGCGCGCCACGTGCCACCGTCACCAGCGCCAGCGGCTGGGCGTGGCTGTCGAGATGGTCGGCGGCGAGCAACCAGCGCACGTCTCCGCTGCGGCCGCCGAGCGTGCCCGCCAGCTGATAGGCGGGATAGACGCCGTGGGTGCCGTAGAGGTCGAAGCGCTGGACGCTGGTGGCGGCCTTGAGCGAGCCTTCGAACCGGTCCGGCATCCGCGTCGTCACGTTCACGACCGCGCCGATCGAATTGCCCGGATATTGCGCTGCGAACGGGCCGTAGAGCACATCGACGCGGGCGATCTCCTCCGGCGAGATCATGCCCCAGCGCGGCGAGGCGTTGCCGTTATTGTTGCCGATCAGCGCCGAGAGCAGCACGCCGTCGACATAGATGAGGCTGCGGGCGCTGGCGCCGACGCCGGAGGTGCGGGTGGCGAGCGGGGCCTGGGTGTCGCCGACATGGCGTTTGCGCACCAGCAGGCTCGGCAAATAGCGCACCGCATCCTCCGGGTTGAGAAGGGCGGTGGTTTCGGCAAGCGCCTTGGCGTCGACGCTCTCGACCGTCGCCGGCGTTTCGCGGCGGCCGGTGACGATAATCGTCTCTTCGTGTCCGAGCGCGCCGGTCTGTGCGAGCGCGGGGGCGGGGAGCAACGCGCTCCCCAACAGGATCAGGCGCGCGGAAATGGGCGCGCGGCACGGCATGGCCATGAGAAATGTCGGTCCCCTGACGGTGAAGCGGGCGGCGCGCGGCGCCGCGGCGGCGTCAGGCGGGGACGGGGGGACCGGTGGCGGGAGGGGGCGGAGCCGCAGCGCCGGGTCGGACCGGGGCGGCGAGGGCAAACGAAGGCGCTGAAGGCGCGGCAGGCGCGGCGGATGGCGTTAGAAGCGGTGGCAGCGGCGGCAGCACGGGCGCCGCGAGGGCGGCGTACGGGCAGGGCGCCTCATGGTGCCGCGCCGGGTCGTGCTGCGGACCGTGGTGCCCGGCGTGCATCATCGGCATCGCCGCAGGCGGCGGGGGAGGCGCGTAGCCGTCGCACAGGACGAGGGCCGGCGCGCCGGCGGCGTCGGCGCCGATCATGAAGCCGGCCGGCACCAGCATGCGCAGCATCAGCGCGCCCAGGAGGAGCGCGAGGAGGCCGGGCCTCGGACTCGGGAAATGCCGCGTCACGCGCGGCGCCATAGCGGCGGCGGGGACGCACGCAAAGCGAAGCTTGCCGTCACGAGACGTGTTGATCGCCGCGCCCGCCCTGCTAATTTGCACGCCAACGAGGGGGAGCGCGATGTTCAAGAAGGGGGAATTGCGGATCACGACGGCGGTCTCGGCCGCCTTGCTCGCGGCAGGCTGCGGGCCGAAGTTCGACGCGAAGAACGGCTGGACCGCCGCCGAGAACACCGCCGTCTGCACCGACCCGCAGGGCAAGAGGGTCGACGACAGCTATTGCGACCGCCGCACCGCTTATGCGGGCGGGACCCATTACGCCTGGTATTATCTCGGCCGCGGCGGCTACGTCCCGGCCATGGGCGGGTGGGCGCGCGGCGGCAGCTACGCCGCGCCGGCCGGTTCCCACTTCACCCGGTCGGGGGTGAGCGCCGCCAGCATCGCCCGCGGCGGCTTCGGCTCGTCGGCACATTTCGCCGCGGGAACGGGCGGCTAATGGACCGCCGCACCCTTCGTCCCCGCGACGGCTGGCAGGCCAAGGTCGAGGCGCTCGGCCTCATCTGGCACACCACGCCGGACGGGCGCCCTTATTGGGACGAGAGCGCCTGCTACGCCTTTTCGCGCGCCGAGATCGGCGAGATCGAGAGCGCCACCGCCGAGCTCTACGGCCTGTTCCTGAAAGCCGGCCAGGCGATCCTCGACCGCGGCCTGCTCGGCCGCTTCGGCATTCCCGATTATGCCCACAAGGCGATCGGCGACATGTGGAACGAGGAGCCGCCGGCGCTCAATTACGGCCGGTTCGACTTCGGCTATGACGGCAAGGGCCCGCCCAAGCTGTTCGAGTTCAACTGCGACACGCCGACCTCTTTGCTCGAGGCGGCGGTGGTGCAATGGGACTGGAAGGAGGCGATGTTCCCCGGCCTCGACCAGTATAACAGCCTGCACGACAAGCTCGCCGCCAAGTGGAAGGATATCGCGCCTTCGTTCGAGGATTGCGTCCACTTCGCCCATATCGCCGACGATGCCGGGGAGGACACCGTGACCGTGTCCTACATGCGCGACCTCGCCGAGCAGGCGGGCCTGAAGACGGTGCCGATCCTGATGCACGACATCGGCTGGGACGGGCAGGGCTTCGCCGACCTCGAAGGCCGGCCGATGTCCGGCATCTACCATCTCTATCCCTGGGAATGGCTGGTGAACGAGGAGTTCGGCCGCAACGCCGTCGCCAGCATGGAGGAGACCGCCTGGATCGAGCCGATCTGGAAAATGATGTGGAGCAACAAGGCGGTGCTGCCCCTTTTGTGGGAGATGTTCCCGGACCATCCGAACCTGCTGCCGGCGAGCCATGACCCGCTGGGCGGCGACTATGTCCGCAAGCCTTTGCTGGCGCGGGAGGGGGCGAATATCGAGATCCGCCGCGGCGGCGCCACGGAGGCGTCGACCGACGGCGACTATGGCACCGAAGGCTTCGTCTACCAGGCGCTCTACCCGCTGCCCGGCGAAGGCGAGAACCGGCCCGTGATCGGCGCCTGGATCGTCGACGGCGAGCCGGCCGGGATGGGCATACGCGAAGACGGGCCGATCACCGGCAACACCGCACGTTTCATCCCGCATATCATCCAGGGCTGAGCGGCCGAAGCCTTTCGAAAGGTTGCGATTCTCGCCCGCCGCGCCCATCGTCGGGGGGAGGAGAGACAGACATGGACGGAGCGGGCTTGGCGATGGACCCGGGGGCGGGAACCTCCGCCTCGGCCGGCCTCCATCGCCGCATCTTCGAGGCCGCCGCGGTCGCCATCGCCCAGACCGCGCTCGACGGGCGGATCATCATGGTCAACCCCGCCTTCACCCGCCTCACCGGCTTTCCCGAAGCCGAACTGGTCGGCCTTGATTTTCGCGACCTCACCCACCCGGACGATCTCGGCCACAACCTCCCTTTGTACGAGGACCTGATTGCCGGGCGCTGCGATGTCTTCCGACTCGAGAAACGCTACCGGCGCAAGGGCGGCGGCCATGTCTGGGTGGCGGTCGAGGCGTCGGTGGTGCGCGACGGGGCGGGGCGGCCGGAGTTCATCGTCTGCGCGGCGGAATCGATCGAGGAGCGCAAGCGCGCCGAGGTCGCCCTCGCCGAGCGGGAGGCGCAGCTGCGCACGGTGTTCGACACCGTTCCGGTCGGGCTCGTCCTCGCCGAGTTGCCGTCCGGGCGGATCGTCGAGGGCAACCGCCATGTCGAGGCGATGCTGCGCCATCCCGTGCTGCCGTCGCCGGACATCCATTCCTACGGCGAATGGGTCGCCTTCCATGCCGACGGGCGGCGCGTGGAGAGCCACGAATATCCGCTCGCCCGCATGGTGCTGAACGGCGAGGAGGAGCCCTCGCTCGACGCCAATTACCGGCGCGGCGACGGCACGTTCTTCTGGGGCCGGGTGTCTGGCCGACCGGTACGCGACGCAGCGGGGAAGATGGTCGGCGGCGTCGTCGCCATCCTCGACATCGACAGCGAGCGGCGGGCGCGGGACGAGGTGGACCGGAAGGTGCACGGGCTGCAGAACCGGCTGATCCACGCGTCGCGGGTCAGCGCGATGGGGGCGATGGCCTCGGCGATGGCGCACGAGCTCAACCAGCCCTTGTCCGCGATCAGCAATTATCTGGAGGCGGCGGCGCGGTCGATCGAACGCTCGGGCGGCGGCGTCAACGGCGAAGTGCTGTTCGCCATCGAGGCTGCGGCGGGCTGCTCGATCCGGGCAGGCGACATCATCCGCCGTCTGCGGGCGATGCTGGTCCATGGCGATGCCCGCAAGGAGCCCGCTTTGGTCGTCGAACTGATCGCGGAGGCGCGGGCGCTGGCGCGGACGGGCGCACCGGATCTCGACGTCGAGTTCCGGCAGGACGTCAGCCCGGCGCTCGCCGTGCTCGGCGATCCGATCCAGATACAGCAGGTGCTCTTGAACCTGATGCGCAACGCCATGGAATCGATGCAGGGGAGCGCCACGCGCTGCCTGTGCGTCAGCGCCAAGCCGCGCGGCGACATGGTGGAGATCGTGGTGCGGGACAGCGGGCCGGGCATCGACCCCGCCGTGCGGGACATATTGTTCGAGCCGTTCAACTCGACGAAGGACGAGGGGATGGGCGTTGGCCTTTCCATCTGCCGCACCATCGTCGAGGCGCATGGCGGTCGCATCTGGAGCGACGGCGCCGGCGGCGACGGCAGCGGCACCGTCTTCCGCTTCACGCTGCCGAGCGTCGGGCGCGGCTGAAGCCGCCTTTTCCCATAAAATGAAAGGGCGGGCCCGGCGCTCGTGGGGGGAAAGCCGGACCCGCCCTGCAGTGGTCACGACCAGTGACGATCGTGATTATCGGCAATCTGGGTCAATCACCCGTTTCCGCGCAATACCGTGTCGAATACGGTATCGCCTCAGCGGGCGGCGCTGGTGACCAGGGCGATGACGTCCGACAGCCGCCGCGCGCCGAGGCGGCGCATCATCCGCGCGCGGTGCATCTCGACGGTACGATGGCTGAGATCGAGCTCCTGCGCGATTTCTTTGTTCGAATGACCCTTGGCGACGGCGGCGAGGATCTGCCTCTCGCGCGGCGTCAGCCGGTCGAGCCGCTCCCGGGCGTCCGCCAGGCCTCCTTCCTCCGCCTGCGCGTCGAGCATCTCGAACGCGCGGGACATGAGGGCGGAGAGTTCGGCATGGGGGAACGGCTTTTCGAGGAAATCGATCGCGCCCAGTTTCATCGCCTTGACCGCCAGCGGCACTTCGGCGTGACCCGTCATCATGATGACGGGCCAGCGTATCTCACGCTCCGCCAGCGCCTCGAGGAGCGCGATACCGTCCATCCCGGGCATTCGCACGTCGAGCAGGATCGGCCCCGGCTTCAGCTCGCCGAGGGCGTCGAGGAAATCGGGGGCGGAGAGGAACGGCCGCGCGTCGATCTCGTCTTCCTGGAGCAGCATGCGCAGCGACATGCGCATGTCCCGATCGTCGTCGATGACATAAGCGAGGCGCCCGGGCGCCGTGGCGGGCGCCGGGGATTGAGCAGTTTGGGAACGCGACATTGAGGTAAGCTAACAGCCTTTATGCGGTATTGGCCAGAATCTATTCAGTTCGCCGCGCCGCCTCCCCCGGCGGCAAACTCCCGCATCAGGGCGAGGAGACCGGCGGCGGCGCGGCGGCTGCGCGCAGGATCGGTCGCGCGACTGAGCAGCGGCCTGATCTGCCTGTCTACATAGAAGGACGGACCTGAATATGCCATGGTCCAATCGGGAAAATATCGCTCCTCCAAAGGATCGTCGGCGACGACGCATAGATTGCGGTGCCGCGGGTCGGCGCGGATCGAGGCCATGACGTCCTCGATCGCGGCCTTTTCCCCTTCAAGAACCTGCGCGAAATGGGTTCGCGTATAAATGAGCGCACCAGTCAAGGAGAGCTGTTCGTTGCGGCGACGTGCGACGGCGACCATGTGATCGACCTCCGCGGCGTCTTTCGGCCACGAAAGACAGCTCTCGCTGACATAGAGCAGACACCTGATCCCCATAGGAGTCCAATCTATTTCAGTCGGGAAAGCAGGTAGATAGAGCAGGCGCCGACCCGCGGCAACAGGCTTAGAAACGCTGTGAGCTGAACCAGCTGTCGATTTTCGGAACTAACTCGCGCGCGACTTTGGCGCGGGCGCGGATTTCCAGCGCCGCCTCTTCGCTCGTGTGCCAGTCGCTTCGCGGGATGTGGGCGCGGGCATAGGCCATCAGCTCGGCGGCGCGTTCGGCGCCGTGCGAATGCTCGGCGATCATCGGCATGAACATGAGCTCGGTCTCGCTGTCCTTCGGCATTTGCGCCTGGTGGGCGACGGCGTAGCGCCAGGCGGCGTCCGGGTGCCAGTTGGCGATATCGTCGACAAGCCAGGCCCCTTGACCGGAGAGCGCGTCCGGCCCCAGCGCGAAGGCGAGCGCCCGCTCGACCAGGCGCGGATCCTCGAAGCTTGTAAGGACGTGCGAGAGCATCTCGCGCTCCAGGCTGTCGCGCGAGCCGCGCAGCATCGCGAACAGGTGGTTGGCGGTGGCCGCGTCGGCCTGCATGGCGACGATGCGGAGCAGCGCCTCGCGCAGGTTCGGCGAAACGGAATCGGGCTCGGCGAGGAAGCGGGCGTAGCGGCGCATCGCTTCCGCCCGCACCTCCGGCTCGCCGAAGCGGGCGAGGAGGCGCAGCAGCAGCGCGCGGGTCAGCGGCATGTTGAACGATTCGCCGGCTCGCTCATCCCAGCCGACATGGGCGTAGAGGGGGCGGAGGAAGGCGCGGACGCTTCGGCGATAGGCGTCGCGTGCCGGCCCTTCGTCGTGGAGGAGGTCGATCTCCTCGAGAAGCTCGAGCGCCTGTCGCCACACACCCGGCTCGGCGTCGGCGGGAAGGCGGCGGAGAGTGTCGAGCAGGGGCGCGACCGGCTGGTACCCGGCCTCGGCGAGGGCCCAGCCGTCGTAGAGGAGGCCGAGCTGGTCGTCGGCGTCGAGCCTCGGCACGTCGCGGATCAGCGCCTGCAGCTCGGCTGGGCGATAGAGGGTGCGGGCGTAGGTGCGCTGGCGGGCGTTGACGACATAAGGCGGCGGCCCTTCCGGCGCGAAGAGCTGCGGGGCGGCGCCGCGGACCATCTCGATCCGCTCGCCCCCACCCGCGGCGCTGCGGACGGCGGTCGGCACCGAGAGGGTAAGCGGCCGCGCCTTGCCGTCCTCGGAGAAGCGGCCCTGGCGCAGGGTCAGGCGCCCGGCCGCCGCGGGGCCGGCCTCGATGAGAGGCACGCCGATCGTCCTCGTATAGCCCTCGGCAATGGCGCGGACCGGCTTGCCCGACGCCCGCTCGATCGCCGACCAGAAGTCGCCGCTCACCGCGTTCCCGTAAGCATGGGCCTTCATGTAGGCGCGGAGGCCCGCCCGGAAGGCGTCGGCGCCGGTGTAGCGCTCGACCAGCTGCACACTGCCCTGGCCCTTCTTGTAGGTGATCGAGTCGAACGTCTCCTCCGACTGCCCGACCGTTTCGATCGGCTGGACGACCGGGTGGCTCGACGTCTTGGCGTCCTCGCGCATCGCCGATTCGCGGTCGACCGCGCCGACCATCACCCACGGCCGCCAATCGGGGTGGAAAGTCTCCATCGCCTTCACCTCCATCCAGGAGGCGAAGCCTTCGTTGAGCCAGAGATCGTCCCACCAGCGCATGGTGACGAGGTTGCCGAACCATTGGTGCGCCATTTCGTGCGCCACCGTGTTGAAGGCGCCCTGCCGATCCTCGTTGGTGGAGAGGTGCGGGTCGACGAAGACGGTGTTTTGCGAATAGGCGACCGCCCCCCAATTCTCCATGGCGATGCCCGAGATGGTGCCCGGAGCGACGACGAGGTCGAGCTTGGGGAGCGGATAGGGCAGGCCGAAATAATCGTTGTAGAAGGGGAGGAGCTGCGCCGCCGCGTCGAGGGCGTAGCGGCAGCGCTCGGCATTGCCCTTGAGCGCGACGACGCCGATGTCGACGCCGGCGACGGTGCGGGAAAGCCGCTCGAAATCGCCCGCGGCGACAAAGGCGAGGTAGCTCGCCATGCGCGGCGATTGGCCGAACCGAACCCGCTTCATCCCGCCGGGCAGCGTTTCCGTCCGCGCGACGGGCATGTTCGAGACGGCCATCTGTGCGGCGGGGACGGTGATGTCGATCTTGTAGGTCGCCTTGAGCAGCGGCTCGTCCCACGACGGCATCAGCCACCGCGCGCCGGTCGGCTCGAAATTGGTCATCAAGGTGCGGTGCGGGCCGTCGCTGCCGACCGAATCCATCGCGAAGAAGCCGGACGTGGCGGTGTTGAGCTTCGCCCGGTAGGCGATTTCGACGACATGGCGGCCGCGGCCGAGCGTTGAGGAGGGTGTGAGGACAAGCCGCTCAGTCGCCGTCAGCAGCCGCGCCCGCGCCGGCCGCCGGTCGATGCGGACCCGCTCGATCGCCATGCCCGCGGCGTTGAGCGTCACCGTCCGCGCCGGCCCGTCCACCTCGATCGTGGCGCGCACCGTACCGGAGAAGCGCATGTGCGCCGCGTCGGGGCGGAGCGAGAGGGCGTAGGAAACGGGCCGCACGCTTGCCGGGAGGCCGCCGGGCGTGGTGGCGGCGGACGTCGGGCCGGCGAGAAGTGCCGCGATGGCGGCGAGCACCGCTAACGGGGCGAAGCGCACCGCCGGGTCAGGGCAGCGCGCGCGGCGTGCGCTCGCCGGGGGGAAGCGGCAGCTCCGGCGCCGTGGCATCCCGCGCGGCCGGCACGTGCGGATCCGGAACCGGGCTGTCGACCGGCTGCGGCTCGGCGGGAGCCGACAGCGGGGCCGGCTCGCCAGAAGGTCCCGCCAGCGCAGGCGTTGCCGCGGCCGGGTTGATGTCGAAGGCGTCGAAGGGGGCGGCGAGGGGGTGCTCGGCCATGATGCGGGCATTTTCCTCGCGCCATTTCTTCTCGAGCTCCTCGAGCTCGGACTGGCGCATCATCTCGTCGATGCCGGAGCGGAAGTGACTGGCCATGCCGCGCGCCTTGGCGACCCAGCGGCCGACCACCCGCATCACCTTGGGCAGGTCCTTGGGGCCGATGAAGACGAGCGCCACCACCGCCAGGATTAGCAGCTCGGACGGGGCGATATCGAACATTGGGAAGCGCCCTCAGGCGGGAGCGCGGGTCAGGGCTCGCGCGGTTCCGGGGCCTTGGCCGCCGGCTGCGGATCGGCGACCCGCTCGGCGGGCGGCACCTCGATCGTGCTGCCGTCCGGCAGCCGGCGCGGCGGCTCGGCGGCACGCGCGGCGGCGGCGCGATGCTCCTCGTCCTCCTCGGAGATGCCCTTCTTGAAGCTCTTCAGGCCCTTGGCGACATCGCCCATCATGTCGGAAAAGCGGCCCTTCCCGAACAGGAGGAGGAGCACGATCCCCATGATAAGCCAATGCCAGATGCTGAGGCCGCCCATTTCAAATCTCCAACACGTGTTGGAGCATACCTAGGCGTCTTCCTCGTCACTTTCCAGTTCGAGCTGTCCCATCCCGGCCATCGCCGCCTCGATGGGGTCGAGGAGGCCGGCGGCGCGGAGGTCGTCGATGCCGGGCAGGTCGCGCCGGCTCTCCAGGCCGAAATGGGCGAGGAAGGCGGTGGTGGTGGCGTAGGTGAGAGGGCGGCCCGGGACCTCGCGGCGGCCGGCGGGGCGGACCCAGCCCGCCTCCATCAGCACGTCCAGGGTGCCGCGCGAGATCTGGACGCCGCGGATGGCCTCGATCTCGGCCCGGCTGACCGGCTCGTGATAGGCGATGATGGCGAGCGTCTCGACCGCGGCCCGCGACAGCCGCCGCGGCTCCTCGCGCTCGCGGCGCAGGATATGGGCCATGTCGGGGGCGGTCTGGAAATGCCAGCGCCCGCCGCGTTCGACCAAATTGACGCCGCGGCCGGCATAATCAGCCTGCAGGGTGGCAAGGGCGGCGGCGACGTCCACCCCCAGCCCAACATGCTCCCCGAGATCGCCGACGCTGAGCGGCTCCGCTGCGGCGAACAGGGCGGCCTCGACGGCGCGAACGGCGTCGTCGGGCTCAATCATGCGGCGCGGATGTAGAGGGGGGCGAAGGGGGCCTTCTGGTCGAACTCGAGCTTGCCCTTGCGGGCGAGCTCCAGGGTGGCGACGAAGGAGGAGGCGAGGGCGGACCTGCGATATTCGCCGTCGGGGCTCTCGGGAAGGAAGCTCTCCAGCCGCGCCCAGTCGAGGCTGGCGCCGAGCAGGCGCTCGACCCGGAGCAGCGCCTCCTCCAGCGTCATCACCGGGCGCCGGGCGACGACGTGGACCGCGGGCTCGCTGCGGGCGCGGACGGCGCCGTAGGCGGCGATGAGGTCGTAGAGTTCGGCCTGCCAGGCCGCCTTGCGGATCACCCGCAGTCCCTCCGGCGCGGCGCGAAGAAAGACGTCGCGGCCGATGCGGTCGCGGGCGATGAGGCGGGCGCCGGCCTCGCGCATTGCCGACAGGCGCTGCAGGCGCAGTTGGAGGCGGAGCGCCAGCTCCTCCGGGCTCGGGTCCGCGGTCGGGTCCTTGGGCAGGAGCAGGCAGGATTTGAGGTAAGCGAGCCACGCCGCCATGACGAGATAGTCGGCGGCGATCTCCAGCTTCAGCTTCTTCGCGTCGGCGATGAAGGCGAGATATTGCTCGACCAGGGCGAGGATCGAGATCTTTGCGAGATCGACCTTCTGCGAGCGCGCCAGGGTGAGGAGTAGGTCGAGGGGGCCTTCCCAGCCGTCTATGTCGAGCGTCAGCCGGTCCGCCTCGCGCACCTGCGGCGCGTCCTCGAACAGGGATTCGGTGGGGTCCATAGCGCGAGATTAATCCTGCGCCGCCGCGATGCGAAGCGGTTTTAAGACTTCGGCGTCAGGCGCAGAAGCCGACCGCCGCTGCCGCGGCCGCCGTCTTCGAGAACGTAGAGGGCGCCGTCGGGCCCTTCCGCGACATCGCGCAGGCGGGTGGCGAAATCCCACATCTCGGCCTTGCGGGCGACGGCGCCGTTCACCGCGACGCGGAGCAGGCCCTTACCGGAGAGGGCGGCGATGAAGGCGGAGCCCCGCCACTGCGGGAACAGCTTGCCGGAATAGAAGATCATGCCGCCGGGCGAAATGGACGGGTTCCACCAGAGGGCGGGCGGCTGCAGGTCCGGGCGGGTCGCGTGGCGGGGGATGGGGGTGCCGTCGTAATTGTCGCCCTGGCTGACCAGCGGCCAGCCGTAATTGCGGCTCGGCTCGATGAGGTTCATCTCGTCGCCGCCACGGGGCCCCATCTCCTCGGACCAGAGCCGGCCGTCGGGGGCGAAGGCGAGGCCGTAGGGATTGCGGTGGCCGCTCGACCAGGTCTCGGCCGGGGCGAGGTTCGGGGAGGGCGCGGGCTCCGCACGGCCGCGGGTCTGCTTGGCGATCTCGGTGTTTTCGGGCGGATCGGTGACGTAGACGGTCGCCGCGCCCGTCTTGCCCGCGCCCGGATTGCCCGGAGCAGGCTTGCCGTCGAGGGTGAGGCGCAGGATCTTGCCGAGCGCCTGGTTCGGGTCCTGCGCGGGGGTGAAGCGCTGGCGCTCGCCCGAACTCAGGAAGAGATATCGACCGTCCGCCGAGAAGGCGATGATCGCGCCGAACTGGCCGCCCTTGCCGCGCGGCAGCTGGCGCCAGAGCACGGTGACGCCGTCGAGCCGGGCGCCGCTGGACGCGGCGACGAGCCGGCCGCCGGCCAGGGCAAGGCCGCTGCCGCCTTCGCCGGGTTCGGAATAGGTGATGTAGACGAGGCCGGAGCGGGCGTAATCGGGGGCCGGCGCGACGTCGAGGAGGCCGCCCTGGCCGCCCGCTGCGACGGCGGGGATGCCGGAGACGTCGACGACGCGGCCGTCGGTCTCGCGCAGCTTCAGCCGGCCCGCCACTTCGGTGACGAGAGCGCGGCCATCGGGGAGGAAGGCGATCGCCCAGGGATGGTCGAACGTGCCGACCGGCTGGACCTGGAACGGCGCGGCGGCGAGCGGTGTCCGCGGTTGCGCGCCGTCGGCGGTCGCTGCCGCCACCGCGCTGCCGCCACCGCTGCCGCCCGCGCTGCAGCTGAGCAAGGCGAGGACGGGAAGAAGGGTGTAGCGAAGGGCGCGCATCGGGGATCTCCGGTCGGTGTCGGTTCGGTAACGCCGCCGGCGCGATTCAGAGCCCGGGAAGGTGCATTCTGAAGCTGTAGGTGAGCGCCAGGCCGCCGGAGAGATCGTCGCGGCGTCCGTAGCGGCGGACGAGCGGTGAGCGGCCGGCATCGTCGATCAGCCGGTCGTAGCCGGCATAAGCGTAGACGCCCCAGGGGCCGCCGAGCTTCTGGCTGATGGTGGAGGAGATGCCGGCGGCGTAGATGCCGGCGCCGGGCGTGTAGACCGGCAGGCCGGTCGCCAGCGCCGCCCCCGGGGTCACGCCGAAATAGGCGCGCTGGTAGCGGCCGTCGGACAGGCGGAGGCGCGGGCCGACCGAAAAGACGGTCGCGTCGCCGGCGGTGCGGAGGATCGCGTCCGCGCTGAGGTCGAGGACCGCACCTTTGTGGCCGCCGATACCCTGGCGCCCTTCCGCGCGGACGCGGAAGGAGTCGCCGAGCATCGCCTGGATGAAGCCGCCTGCCTCGACGGTAAAGCCGACGCCGGGCACGCCAGCGGGAACGTCGCGGCCGGCGCGGCGGCTGGACTGCAGCTGGACGGCGGGGCCGATATCGATCGCGCTGTTGCGGCTGAGCAGGCCGAAGCCGATCCCCTGATCGGCGGCCCTGAATCGCATCGGCTCGCCGGGCCGGTCGAGCAGGAAGCGCGGCAGCGGAATGAGCTCCCGGTTGCGCGCACCGGGATAGCGGGGGACGGTCTGGACCCCAGCGCCGACGGTGGCGATGCGGACGTCGCTCCCCTCCTGCGCAAGGGCGCTGGTGCCCGCGAGGGCGGCGACGGCCGCGGCGGCGGCAACGGTCAAGAGCCTCATCGCGCTTCTATGGCATCCCGGCGGCCTTCGCGAAAGCCGTTCCTTGTGCGGTGGCGCGGCGCCGGCGAATCGGGCTTGCCGTAGCGGCCTCGACCGCGAATCGGCCTGGCTGCCGCCGATTCGGCCCTGTCCCGGCCAAACGCGCGAAACCATTGTGCGCCGCTGCGTCCTCGGCGATAAACGGCGACGCCATGACCCCGAACCGTCTCGACAGGCTTACCGAGCAGCAGCGCATCTGCCTGCGGCACGTCTATGCCCACAAGACCTCGAAGGAAATCGCGCCGCTGCTCGGTATCGAGCCCGGATCGGTCGACCAGCATATCAAGGCCGCGATGAAGACGCTGGGAGTGGCCGAGCGGCGGACGGCCGCGCGGCTCCTCGCCGAGTATGAGGATCTCTCGGCAGAGCAGGCGCAGGCGCCCCCAATGTCTATCCAACCATTGGTATACCAATCGCCGGACATTGCCCCGATGCTCGATCCGGCCACAATGGGCGGGCCGATCGAGAGCGGGCCACAGCGACACTTCGGGTTGCCCGGCCATACGATGCGGGAGGAGCAGGCAGGCTTCTCCTTCGTCCGGCCGGGAGGGGCTCCCACGCTTCCGCTCTCGATCGGCAACAACAGGCCTAGTGACCTCAATTGGGTCCTGAGGCTGGTCTGGATCGTGGCGATCGCCATCGGGGTGGCGGTTGCGTTCGGGGGACTGGTCTCGGGTGTGGAAGCCTTGGTTCGACTGACCAGGCACTAGGTCGACGCGAAATCTTCGAAACACGAATTCCGTGGGCGGAGACGCGCCGCGGAAAGGGAGACCTTATGCTCAAGCAACGTCGGGACGCGGCCATGAAGATCGCAGCGAGCCTCTGGGCCGCGGAGGACGCGATCGACGCGGCGCTGGCCAAGGCCGCGGAATTCAACGGAACGCTGGTCACCGCCCGCTCCGAAGCCAATCTGTCGGCGATCGTCGGCCAGGATGCCTTCGAAGTCTCGGCCTCGGCTTTCGCCGCACTTGCCAAGGCACGCGCCGATATCGTCGAGGCGCACCGGCGTCTCAGCCAGACGAAGATCCAGGTCGGGCTGCGCAGCCTCGCCACCGGTGACGACCAGAAGTCACCGACCGGCATGGCAGAGCCGCATCTCATGGCGGTGGCCTGATGGATGGGGGCCGAGCGGTATTGACGCGCGGCCCGGAGCAGCGTCTCGGAAGGTCATGCATTATACCAACTGGTATTTCCGTTTCTTCCTCATCCTCTGCTGCGGCTACGCGTGGTGGAAGGGCGGAGGACCCGAGCGCGGCGCCGCTGCCATCTATTTCGCAGGCGTCGTCTTCACGCACCTCGCACAAGACCTGTCGGGTACGTGGTGGAGCAGCGTGGAAGCAGGTGTGTTCGGCGTGGACGTCGCGGTGCTTTGCGGGCTCTTCGCAGTGGCGCTCATGGCAGAGAGATTCTGGCCACTATGGCTGACGGCTTTGCATTTGCTCGGAACGGCGGGCCATGTGGTGAAGATGGCGGATCCTTCGCTGATCCGGTGGGGCTATGCCTTCATCATCGCGGTGTGGAGCTATCCGATGCTGGCGCTGATCCTGTTCGGGACCTGGAATCACCAGCGGCGCCTGGCACGGTTCGGTGCCGACAGATCCTGGTCGACCTTCTCCGCCCGTTCGGACCGGATGCCCGCAGGTCGGCCGACCGGCTGATCGGGACGTTCGGATCGCTCGGAAGCGTACTCGCGGCGGGTTCCGAAGCACAGGCGAGGATCCTGGGCAGGCAATCCGCGGCGGTGCAGCACCTCGGCACGATCCGCGAAGCGATGCTCCACGCGCTACGCTGCGATGCGTTCGCCGGCCCCGTGCTTGGGGATTCCGAAGCCCTCCTCACCTATCTCACCTTCGACATGGCGCACCTGCCGACCGAGCGGCTGCGGATATTGTATCTGAACTCCGCGAACCGCCTGCTGTGCGACGACACCGGCCCCGAAGGGTCGGTCAACGCCGCCCCGGTTCTGCCGCGGGCGATCATGCGTCGCGCAGTGCAAGTCGGCGCGACAGCATTGATCCTGGTCCACAACCATCCTTCCGGGGATCCCGCGCCCAGCCGGGAAGATGTCGAAGCGACGCGGAGGATCGCCGAGGCCGCACGCACCCTCGACATCTGCATCCATGATCATGTCATCGTCGCCGGCGCCAGCTGGACCAGCTTCCGTGCCCTCGGCCTGTTGCGCGCGGCGGCGTAACTCCGGGACGCAGTGCAGGCGGCCGTGCTGAGTTTGATGTTCCGAGCTCGGGCCTGCCTGCCGGAACTCCTCCGCGGGACGGCGCGCTGTGCTGTCGCGAAAGGAGATTTTTGCGATGGCTAACCTGTTCGGGGCCCTGATCGGCGCGGCGATCGACCGCCGCGACGGCGACAGCGGCATCAAGGGCGCGATCATCGGCACCGTGGCCGAAGGCACGATCAAAGTGCTCGCGCCGATCGTCGCCACCTACGCCCTCGGCTGGGCCGTCCAATATGGCGTCCGCAAGGCGTGGCACGCGGTCGCGGGCGAGGACCCGGTCGACGAGGACGGGCGGCTACGGACGACTTGAACAGACGCGCGGGGCTCCGCTGCCGCACGTGCCGAATGGCCGCCTCGCGGGAAGCGGGAGAGATCGCCACGGTAGAGTTCACGAATTTTATGGCGTAGGTAAAACTCTGCGTGAAGGCCGGATGAAGTCCTGACGAGTCTTCGCGCAAAGCAATACATACTCTTCCGAAAAACAAACTTGACATCGCGCTGATCCGGCGTGCAGCTTGCCTTTTCCTAAGTTGAGCTGAGGGGCGGTCGAGATGGCTTTTCCAACTAGCGTAAACGACCAGATCACGGATTCCGTCACGCAGGCGAATACGAAGGTGCTCGGCGATGCGCCTGCTATCGCCATGGGCAATCTCTTCCAGGCGACTGCACAGGCGCTCGCCAATGCCGCCCACAACGCCACCAACGCGCAGCAGCAGAGCTACGTCACCGCGCAAGCGGCGACGACCATGGGCGTTGCCACCCTCTATTCGCTCGACACGGCCTCAGGCGGAATCGCGACTGAGGATATCCTCAACGCCGGAGACACCCTCCAGTCGGGCGGAGGATCGGGCCCCTCTGCGGCCTAGCCGAACCGACTGCCTCGTGAGGGGGGGGACGACCCGCCGTCACACCGCCCGTATTGAAGGTACCCCGACGATGGCATTCCCGACCTCCGTGAACAGTCAGATCACCGATTCGATCACCCAAGCCGACGTTCAGGTTCTGGGCGTCGCGCCTGCCATGGCAATGGGCAACCTCTATCAGGCAGTCGCACAGGCGCTCGCCAATGCGGCGCACAATGCGACCGCCGCCCAACAGCAGATGTACATCACCGCGCAGGCGGCGACGACGGCGGGGGTCGCCCAGATCTACGCTTCGGTTGCGTCCGCGCGCCAGGAACGCGCGCCCTACGGCCTGGTGTAGCCTAAGCTATGGCCGACGCGTCGAACCAGGATGCGCCGCCTCCCGATACGGCGGAGGCGCCCGATGCGAATTTCGAGGGCAACAGCATCAACGATCAGGTGACGGATGCGGTCGCCGAGGTCACCGCCCTCGCTGAGGGTCTCGGCCCTTCGACGGCCGCGGCGATGCTCGGCGTCATGGGGGCGGACAGCATCGCGCTGGCCATGTTGAACGCCGTTGCGCGCCAGCAAGCGGATGCGACGATCGCCTCCGCTGCGCTTGCGGCCGCCTGCGCGCGAATCGCGGGCACCTCGCCGCCCCGCGGCAACACGCCCCCGGCCAGTGCTGCGCAGTTCGTCGCCGCTACCGAAGCGCAGGCGGTGAGCGCGGTCATGCTGCTCAAGAGTCAGGCGGATCACGGCGGCGAACTGGCACAGGCGGCCCGGGAGTCGCTCGCGCGGATTGCAGCCTGCGCCGCGCCGCCCCCGCGGCCGAAGCGGGCACCCGGCGGCAAAGGCGCGGGCGCGGCCGCATGAGCGAGACCGTGGATCCAGCCGTCATAGACGTGGTCAACCAGTCGCAGTCCGCGACTATGAGCCACCAGACGGAGCTAACATCGGGCGCAGGCAAGGCCTACCACGCGGTCGCCGCGTCCGCCGCGCTCGCGATCCAGGACGCCGTCGACAGGCTTCGCCAGACCGGCACCCTCGCCACCTCCGCCTCGGGGATCGCGCTCGCGCAGTTTCTGGCGAGCGGCGACCCGCGCTATCTGGAGGCGCTGGGGCCAATTCAGGCGATGATGGAGAAAGCCGTCGGGAACGCCGCCTCCGTCTGTGCCGCGATGTCGATTGCCGTTCGGGAGTTTCCGGCGGGCTAGGCGGTCGGGGCGTCGAGCCCGGCCGGAGAGGAGGCGAAAATGGCGAAGTCTGGGCAGGGTTCGGAAAGCGGTGCCGCCGCCTCAAGGAAACCCGCCGCGCGACGCAAGCCGAAGGCCGCCACCGCAACGCCGCCTCCGCGCGCCGCCCCAGCGAACGCCGCGGCGGAGGCCGCCTTCGCTGCCGCGCATCCGCAGGCGAGCGAGGCGATGCGCGCGGCTCAGGACGCGGCAAGCAAGGCGGTGAGCGCCGCTCACGAGGAGGCCAGGCTCGCAATGCTTGCCGCTCAGGAGGAAGTGCAGCGTGCGGTGGCTGCCGCACACAGCACCGTAGCGCAGGCCGTCGCCGCTGCGACGGGGCGACCTCAGTCGAGCCAGGACCCGTAGGCGGTTCGCGGGCGCTCGTCGCTCACATCGTCCCTGTAGGCTGCCGGCCAAGGTGCATTCCCGCTTGCCGATCATCCGGCTGCTGCCTATATGCGCAACACCTCCTCGACATCGTTAGACGTTGAGGCTGGTCCCGGGGACGGGGCCGGCGCGGAGGGGTTTTGCTTGAGGAAGGGCCTTGGTGGCGGACATCGCCGAGCTGTCGAAACTGATCGCGCCCGCGGCCGAGGCCGAAGGGCTGAAGCTCGTGCGAGTCAAGATGGTCGGCGGCACGTCCGACCCGACGCTGCAGGTGATGGCCGAGGATCCAAAGACTCGCCAGCTCACGCTCGACGAGTGCGCGCGGCTGTCGCGGCGCCTCTCGGACATCCTCGACGAAGCCGATCCGATTGAGCATGCCTATCGGCTCGAAGTCAGCTCTCCGGGCATCGACCGGCCGCTGACGCGCGTCACCGATTTCGGCGATTGGAAGGGCCATGAGGCGCGTATCGTGCTTGCCGAGAAGCTCGACGGGCGCAAGGTGTTCAGCGGCAATCTGCTGGGCACCGAGGGCGACACCGTGCTCATCGAGGTCCCCGTCCAGGGGGCGATCGGGCTTCCGTTCGCCGCCATCCAATCCGCCAAGCTGGTCATGACTGACCGGCTGATCGCCGCGACCGCGCCGCTGTCCGCCGACGGCGCCGACGAGATTTTTGAAACCGAACCGACCGAACAGATCGAACAGACCGAGGAAGACTGACCATGGCCACCAATCTCAGCGCCGGCACTGCCCCCGTCGCCTCCGCGAACAAGGCGGAGCTCATCGCCATCGCCGACGCGGTCGCGCGCGAGAAACTGATCGACAAGGGCATTGTCATCGAGGCGATGGAGGATGCGATCCAGCGCGCCGCCCGGGCCCGCTACGGCGCCGAGAACGACATCCGCGCCAAGCTCGACCCGGTCTCGGGCGACCTCAGGCTGTGGCGCGTCGTCGAGGTGTGCGAGCAGGTCGACGATTATTTCAAGCAGGTCAGCCTCGAGGATGCGCAGAAGCTGCAGCCCGGCGCGGTCGTCGGCGACTATATCGTCGATCCGCTGCCGCCGATCGAATTCGGCCGCATCGCCGCGCAGGCCGCCAAGCAGGTCATCTTCCAGAAGGTCCGCGACGCCGAGCGCGAGCGGCAATATGAAGAGTTCAAGGACCGCGTCGGCGAGGTCATCACCGGCGTCGTCAAGCGCGTCGAGTTCGGCCACGTCGTCGTCGACCTCGGCCGGGCCGAGGGCGTCATCCGCCGCGACCAGCAGATCCCGCGCGAGGTCGTCCGCGTCGGCGACCGCGTCCGTTCGCTGATCCTCAAGGTCGCGCGCGAGAATCGCGGGCCGCAGATCTTCCTCAGCCGCGCACACCCCGATTTCATGAAGAAGCTGTTCGCGCAGGAAGTGCCCGAGATTTACGACGGCATCATCGAGATCAAGGCCGCCGCCCGCGACCCGGGCAGCCGCGCCAAGATCGGCGTCATCAGCTACGACAGCTCGATCGATCCGGTCGGCGCCTGCGTCGGCATGAAGGGCAGCCGCGTCCAGGCCGTCGTCCAGGAGCTCCAGGGCGAGAAGATCGACATCATCCCCTGGTCCGAGGATCTCGCCACCTTCGTCGTCAACGGCCTGCAGCCGGCGACGGTGAGCCGCGTCGTCATCGACGAGGAGGAGAGCCGGATCGAAGTGGTGGTCCCCGACGACCAGCTTTCGCTCGCCATCGGCCGCCGCGGCCAGAACGTGCGGCTCGCCTCGCAGCTGACCGGCTCGGCGATCGACATCATGACCGAGGCCGACGCCAGCGAGAAGCGCCAGCGCGAGTTCATCGAGCGCTCGACCATGTTCCAGGAGGAACTGGACGTCGACGAGACGCTGGCCCAGCTGCTCGTCGCCGAAGGCTTCGGCGCGCTCGAGGAAGTCGCCTACGTGCAACCGGACGAGATCGCTTCCATCGAGGGCTTCGACGACGATCTCGCCACCGAGTTGCAGAGCCGTGCGGCGGAAGCGCTCGAGCGGCGCGAGGCGGCGGCCCGCGAGGAACGCCGCGCCCTCGGCGTCGAGGATGCGCTCGCCGAGATGCCGTATCTGACGGAAGCGATGCTGGTGACGCTCGGCAAGGCGAACATCAAGACGCTCGACGACCTCGCCGACCTTGCCACCGACGAGCTCGTCGCGAAGAAGCGGCCCGAGCAGCGCCGCCAGCGCGAGCCGAACAACCGGCCCGAGGACAAGGGCGGGATCCTCGCCGAATATGGCCTGAGCGACGATCAGGGCAACGAGATCATCATGGCCGCCCGCGCGCATTGGTTCGAGGACGAAGAGCCCAAGGGGGAGGACGCGCTTGCGGAAACCTCCCAATGAGCCGGTAAGGCGCTCAAGCCCCTCCCCTTCAGGCGAGGGGTTGGGGGTGGGGCATGTCCCTGATCCCCATACCGATTCGACAGGCCCGACCCCGACCCCTCCCCCAAAGGGGAGGGGGTCGCATGAGCCAGAGCGGACTTGCATCCTCACCCGCGGCGCCGGGGCGCGGGAGGCGCTGATCCGTCTCGCCCTCTCGCCCGACGGCGAGATCCTGCCGGACGTCCGCGCCAAGGCGCCCGGCCGGGGCGCGTGGATCGGGGTCGATCGCGCGGCGCTGGAGGAGGCGCAGCGCAAGGGCAAGCTCAAGGCCGCTTTGTCGCGTGCGTTCAAGACCGGCGACACCCGCATTCCGGACGACCTTGGCGAACGGATCGAGACGGCGCTGCGTCAGGCGGTGCTCGACCGGCTGGGGCTGGAGGCGCGGTCCGGGACCCTCCTCACCGGCGGCGAGAAGATCGAGGCCGCGTGCCGCAAGGGCGAGGTCCATCTCCTCCTCCATGCCGCCGATGCGGGCGCGGACGGCAACGGCAAGCTCGACCAGGCCTGGCGTGTCGGCGGTGGAGAGGCGCAAGGCCTCGTAATTCCCGCGGAAAGACCTACATTGTCATTGGCGCTGGGGCGGCAGAATGTGGTACATATCGCGCTGATCGATCGAGGGGCGGCCGCCCGGGTTGGGCAGGCGCTCGACCGCTGGCGCGCTTTTATCGGAACGAAGCCTGGGCTAAGTGCCGCATCGGCGGGTGCGCCCGACGGGGCGCCCGAGCCCTCGACGGCTGTGGATTGAACGAAGGATTTTATGAGCGATACGACTGACAAGCCGAAGCTGGGTACGCGCGCGCCGCTGGGCCTCAAGCGCACCGTCGAGACCGGCAAGGTGAAGCAGAGCTTCAGCCACGGCCGCTCGAACACGGTCGTCGTCGAGGTCAAGAAGCGTCGCATCCTCGGCCCCGGCACGGCCCAGGAAGCCGCTCCGCCGCCGGTGCAGGAAGCGCCCAAGCCGGTCGCGCCGGCGCCCGCCGCCCGTGCGCCGCAGCCGGCCCCGCAGCCGTCCGCGCCGCAGCGCCCCGCGACCGACGCCGCGTCGCGCCGCGAGCTGCAGGAGCGTTTGCTGCGCGAGGCCGAGGAATCCCGCCTCGCCACGCTCGAGGAAGCGCGCCGCCGCGAGGACCGCCAGCTCGCCCAGGCGAGCGAGGAAGAGCGCCGCCGCGCGGAAGAAAATCGCCGCGCCGAGGACGAAGCCCGCGCCAAGGCCGAGCAGGACGCCCGCGACGCCGCCCGCCAGGCCGAGGAAGAGGCATCGCGCCCTGCCGCTGCCGCTGCCGCCGCCGCGCCTGCCGCGCCGGCTGCCGACGAGGAAGAGGAACGCCGCGGCTCCGCCGGCGCCCGTCCCGCCCCCCGCGGCGCAGCGCCGAAGCGTCCCGAGCCGGCCCGCCCGGTCCGCGGCCGCGACGATCGCCGCCACGCCGGCAAGCTCACCGTCACCCGTGCCCTCTCAGGCGACGACGACCGCGCCCGCAGCCTCGCGGCGCTGCGCCGCTCGCGCGAGAAAGAGCGCCGCCACCACCAGCAGTCCGGCCCCGCCGCCAAGCAGGTCCGCGACGTCGTCGTGCCGGACGCGATCACCGTCCAGGAGCTCGCCAACCGCATGGCCGAGCGCGGCGCCGACCTCGTGAAGGCGCTGTTCAAGATGGGCACCCCCGTCACCGTCACCGAGACGATCGACCAGGATACGGCGGAGCTCCTCATCGAGGAATTCGGCCACCGCATGGTGCGCGTCTCCGAATCCGACGTCGACATCCAGACCGACGAGGACATCGACGCGGATGAGACGCGTCTGCCGCGCCCGCCGGTCGTCACCATCATGGGCCATGTCGACCACGGCAAGACGTCGCTCCTGGACGCGATCCGCGGCGCCAACGTCGTCTCCGGCGAGGCTGGCGGCATCACCCAGCATATCGGCGCCTATCAGGTGCAGATGCCCGACAAGTCGAAGATCACCTTCCTCGACACGCCGGGCCACGAGGCTTTCACCGAGATGCGCGCCCGCGGCGCCAACGTCACCGACATCGTCGTTCTGGTGGTGGCGGCCGACGACGGCCTCAAGCCCCAGACGGTCGAGGCGATCAACCACACCAAGGCGGCCGGCGTGCCGATGATCGTCGCCATCAACAAGATCGACAAGGACGGCGCCCGTCCGCAGCGGGTCCGCGAGGAGCTGCTGCAGCACGAGATCGTCGTCGAGGATCTCGGCGGCGACGTCCAGGACGTCGAAGTCTCGGCGCTGAAGAAGACCAACCTCGACAAGCTCCTGGAAGCGATCAGCCTCCAGGCCGAGCTGCTCGAGCTGAAGGCCAACCCGAACCGTGCCGCCGAGGGCGCCGTGGTCGAGGCCAAGCTCGACAAGGGCCGCGGCCCGCTCGCCACCGTGCTGGTCCAGCGCGGGACCTTGAAGGTCGGCGACATCTTCGTCGTCGGCGCCGTCCCCGGCAAGGTGCGCGCGATGATCGACGACAAGGGCAAGCAGGTGAAGGAAGCCGGCCCGTCCGTGCCCGTCGAAGTGCTCGGCCTCTCCGGCGTTCCGTCGGCGGGCGACACCCTGACCGTGGTCGAGAACGAGGCGCGCGCCCGCGAGGTCGCCTCCTATCGCCAGGGCCTGCTCGACCGCAAGCGCACCACCAGCGCGCCGGTCAGCCTCGAGAACATGTTCGCGTCCAAGACCTCGGTCACGATCGAATATCCGCTCGTCGTCAAGGCGGACGTGCAGGGTTCGGCCGAGGCGATCGTCAATGCCCTCAACCGTATCTCGAACGAGGACATCAAGGTCCGCATCCTCCATTCGGGCGTCGGCGCGATTACGGAGAGCGACGTCATCCTCGCCGCGGCGTCCGGCGCGCCGATCATCGGCTTCAACGTGCGTCCGAACGCCAAGGCGCGCGAGGCGGCGGAGCGCAACCGGGTCGAGTTCCAATATTACGACGTCATCTACCACCTCACCGACGCGGTGCGCTCGGCGATGGCGGGCGAGCTTGGGCCGCTGATGATCGAGAACGTGCTCGGCCGCGCCGAGGTCAAGGAGGTCTTCCCGGCCGGCAAGAAGGACAAGGCCGCCGGCCTGCTCGTCCTCGAAGGCGTCATCCGCAAGGGGCTCCACGCGCGCCTCACCCGCGAGGACGTCATCGTGTCGAAGACGACCATCTCGTCGCTGCGCCGGTTCAAGGACGACATCGCCGAGGTCCGCGCGGGACTCGAATGCGGCGTCCTCCTCGCCGACACCAACGACATCAAGGCGGGCGACCACCTCGAAGTATTCGAAGTGGAGCAGCGCGAGCGCACTTTGTGATCTGAAAAGCCCTCTCCCGTTGGGGCCCCATCAAAGTACTACTTTGATGGGAACCTGTCAGGGGAGAGGGTTGGGAGAGGGGGAGTCCCTCCATCGAATCGCGGCCGGGACCGACTCCCCCTCTCCCGGCCTCTCCCCTTCAGGGGAGAGGGGTACATGAAACGCAACGAAACTCCTGAAGGCAAGTCCGTCCGCCTGCTCCGCGTCGGCGAGCAGGTGCGCCATGCCTTGTCCGACATCCTGATGCGCGGCGAGGTGCATGACGACGTGCTGGCGAGCCACCTCGTCTCGGTAACCGAGGTGCGCATGTCGCCGGACCTCCGCCACGCCACGGCCTTCGTGAAGCCGCTGCTCGGCCAGGACGAAGCGGTGGTGCTGAAGGCGCTGCGCACCCACACCGCTTACCTCCAGCGCGCGGTCGCGAGCCGGGTGAACACCAAATACGCCGCCAAACTGAAATTCCTTGCCGACGAAAGCTTCGACGAAGGCAGCCACATCGACGCCCTCCTCCGCGACCCGAAGGTGGCGCAGGATCTCGGCTCGGCAGAGGAGTAGCCGCGCCGGCCCGCTCGTGGCAGTCTACGCGGGTGCTGCAACCCCTTATCCTCGCCTGGCTGATCGCCGCCGCACCTGTCGGAAGCGAGGGTGTGAGGCCTGCCGGCGAGGCCGCCGCCATTCTCGAGGTGGTGATCCGAAGTGAGGCGCGCGACTATGGCGACATTCCCGGCGACGTTCGGCCCTGCGTCCAATCCATCCTGGCGGAGCCTACGTTCGATTCCCTGCGTCGAAGCATCGCACATCCGCCCAAGATAAACCTGCCGCCAGGTGGCGTCCTCACCGCCGCTGACTTTGGACCGCCATCGGCCGAATATCCGTGGGACAAGCTGGATCCGCGCGACCCAACCAAGCTCAAGCGTCTGGACGCGGCAGAGCAGCGGGAGCTCACGTCGGCCGTCAGTCGGATATTGAAGCGCGGGAAGCTTCCTCCCGTAGCGAGAGCGGTGTACCCCAGCAGCCTCGCGCCGCCTTTCGCTCGGTGCAAGCGCGATGGTCAGCTACCCCGCCTTCGGCTATCCGCCCCCGACCTCGCCGGCGAGCTTGCCTTTGTGCAAGCCGAATTCGAATGCGTCCTCTGCGGCCATGGCACCTTGTATGCCTTGCGGCGCGGTACCAGCGGCTGGGAAATTGTGGCGGAATGGACGAATTGGATGAGCTGAATGACGGGGCGCTCGGCTCGGCGTTCGCGGAAGGGGCTCTCCGCCTGGAGCCGCTGGTCGAGACGCATCGTGATGCCCTGAAGCGGGCGTGCGCGGAAGACCTCGCCATCTGGCCGATCTATTCGATCTCGTACGACGCTGCGCATTTCGACGCGAGCTTCGACGCGCTCATCGCCAAGCCGAACGCGCACCCCTTCGCTATCCTCCTCGACGACACTGTGGTGGGCATGAGCGCCTATCTCGGCGTCGAGCCGGAGCGGGGCGTGCTGGAGATCGGCAACACCTATTACGTCCCGCGCCTGCGCGGCACCGGGTTCAACCGGCGCGTGAAGGACCTGATGCTTCGCCGCGCATTCGCCTGCCGCTTTCGGCGCGTGGAGTTCCGCGTCGATGCCCGCAACGGCCGCAGCCAGGCCGCTGTGGCGAAACTGGGAGCGGTGCGCGAGGGCGTGCTGCGCGCGGATCGCATCACCTGGACTGGCCACGTGCGAGATACCGTGCTCTTCTCCATTCTGGCGGAGGAGTGGGACGCGCGTGACACCTGACAATATTGTCTTCCGGGCCGCGACCTGGCTGATCCCGCTGGTCATCGCCATCGTTTTCCACGAGGTCGCCCATGGCTGGGTCGCCGATGCGTTCGGCGATTCGACGGCGCGGCGGGAGGGGCGGCTCAGCCTCAATCCGATCCGCCACGTCGATCCGGTAGGGACCATCGTCCTGCCTCTCGTCCTGGCGGTGAGCGGGGCGCCGGTGTTCGGCTGGGCCAGGCCGGTGCCGGTGGTGGCCGCCCGGATGCGCAATCCGCGGCTTCACATGATGCTGGTGGCGCTCGCCGGCCCGGGCATGAACCTGCTGCTCGCCTTGATCGGCTCCCTCGCGCTGGCAGGCCTCATCGCGGCCGCCCCGCCGCCGGGGCTTTTCTGGGTGTTCATCGGCCTCAACCTGTTCAACTTCGTCGCGATCAACGTCTTCCTCGCCGTCTTCAACTTGCTGCCGATCCCGCCGTTCGACGGCGGCCATGTCGTCGAAAGCCTGCTGCCGCGGCCGCTCGCCGCGCATTATGCGAAGCTCGGCCGCTACGGCTTCGTGATGCTGGTCGCGCTGCTCTTCGTGCTGCCGAAACTCTTCCCCGGCGCCGACATCGTCGACCGCCTCGTCCGCCCGCCTGTCGCCCTGATCGCGGGTGCCCTGCTGCCGGCGCTGCACTAGTCCACGTTGACGCTATGCTAGGTAAGACGTATCTTACCTAGATGAACGCTCTGACGAAACTGTCAGCAAAAGGCCAAGTCGTCATACCGAAGGCCACAAGGGACCGGCTGGGCCTTAGGCCAGGCCAGTCGCTTGAGGTGGTAGAGACGGCGGGGGGGGTCCTGCTCAAGCGGGTTCCGTCGAAGGGCTTGGTCTCCCTGGACGAGGCGGTCCGCAGAATCCGATCCATCGTTCGCTACGAAGGACCACCGGTCACAATTGAAGAGATGAACGAGACGATACGGCAGGGATGGATCGACGCCGCTCTGCGGAGCAACTGTGCGCGCGATTGACACGAACGTCGCTGCCCGCCTGATCGTGCCAGACGACGAGGCGCAGGCAGTGACAGCGCAGCAGATCGTCCGCGAAGGCGTGCTGGTCCCGATCACAGTGGTGATGGAGCTCGGCTGGCTGCTCGAGAGCCGGTACGCCCTTAGCCGCGCCGACGCACACGCGGCGATCGACGCCTTCCTGTCTGCCGAAACAGTCAGTGTTCACTACCGCGACCTTATGGGGTGGGCTCTTGACCGCTATCGCCGCGGGAAGCCTCTCGCAGACATGCTTCACATCGTAGCATCGGCCGGAGCAGACAGTTTCGTGACTTTCGACGGCGACGTGAAGAATCACGCGGGAGCAGCGTCGCCTGTGCCGGTAGAGGTTCTGAAGGCGAAGCGCTGATGGCCAAGCTCTATTTCTACTATGCGTCGATGAACGCGGGCAAGTCGACGGTGCTGCTGCAGACCGACTTCAACTATCGCGAGCGGGGCATGGCGACGATGCTCTACACCGCCGGCATCCACGACCGCTCCGGCTATGGCATCATCGACAGCCGCATCGGCATCAAGGCCAGCGCCAACACCTTCGACGCCGGGAGCGACCTGCGCGCGGAGGTCGAGGCGCGGCGGCTTTCGGGGCCGCTCCACTGCGTGCTGGTCGACGAGGCGCAGTTCCTCAGCCGGGAGCAGGTGCTGCAGCTGGCGAGCGTGTGCGACGAACTCGACGTGCCGGTCCTCGCCTACGGCCTGCGCACGGACTTCCAGGGCAATTTGTTCGAGGGCAGCGCCACTCTGCTCGCCCTCGCCGACAAGGTCGTCGAGCTGAAGGCGATCTGCGAGTGCGGGCGCAAGGCGACGATGAACCTGCGCGTCGACGGCGAGGGACGGGCGGTGCGGGCCGGCGCCCAGACCGAGATCGGCGGCAACGACCGCTACATCGCGCTTTGCCGCCGCCACTTCATGGAGCGGCTGAAGGAGGCCGAGCTGCGCCAGCTTCGGCTGGAGCTGGCCGACGCGATCGCCGTCAAGCGCTGATGCACGGCTGGCTGGTGATCGACAAGCCGGTGGGGCCGGGTTCGACGCAGGTCGTCGGCGCGGTGAAGCACGCGCTGCGCGAGGGCGGCTATGCGAAGGTCAAGGTCGGCCACGGCGGCACGCTCGACCCTCTGGCCAGCGGGGTGCTGCCGGTGGCGCTGGGCGAGGCGACCAAGCTCGCGGGGCGAATGCTGGACGCCGACAAGGTGTACGAATTCACCCTCCGCTTCGGCGAGGAGACGGACACCCTCGATGCCGAGGGGCAAGTGGTGGCGCGGTCGGAGTACCGGCCGACGCTTGCGCAGGTGGAGGCGGTGCTTCCGCGTTTCACCGGCGCCATCGAGCAGGTGCCGCCGGCCTATTCGGCGCTGAAGGTGGAAGGCCGGCGGGCCTACGATCTGGCGCGGGCGGGGGAAGAGGTGGCTCTCAAGCCTCGGCGGGTGACGGTGCACGAGCTTCAGATCCTCCCCCGGACGGAGAGGGGGCCCGCACGAAGTGCGGTGGAGGGGGCTCAGCACCTGGCACAGCCCCCCCTCCACCACGCTCCGCCTGGTCCCCCTCCCCGTCCCGGGGAGGAGCTCGACGAAGTCACCCTCACAGCCACCGTCTCGAAGGGCACCTACATACGCTCCCTCGCCCGCGACATTGCCTACGCCTTGGAAAGTGTCGGCCACGTCACCATGTTGAGGCGGCTGAAGGCCGGGCCGTTCACCCTCGCGTCCGCGATTTCGCTGGACAAACTGGGCGAACTCGCTAAGGCGCGCAGCCTTGAACAGGCACTTTTGCCGCTGACGGCGGGGCTGGACGACATCCCGGCTCTACCCGTCACCCCCGACCAGGCAAAGGCGCTCCGCGAGGGGCGCAGATTGGTCGGGATCGCCGCAAAGCCAGGGCTCCATCTTGCAACCGAATCGTCTGTTCCGGTTGCGCTCGTGGAGCTTGACGGAGACGAGCTCCGGCCCGAGCTCCGGGTGGTGCGCGGTTTCAACCTCGTAGAATGAAGGAGTGAAACGATGTCGGTGACCGCCGAGCGCAAGCAGGAAATCATCAACGACAACGCCCAGTCGAAGGGCGACACCGGATCCCCCGAGGTCCAGGTCGCGATCCTCACCGAGCGTATCCAGAACCTTACCGAGCATTTCAAGACCCACGCGAAGGACAACCATTCGCGCCGCGGTCTGCTGATGATGGTCAACAAGCGCCGCTCCTTGCTGGATTATATCCGCAAGACGGACGGCGTGCGCTACACCGCCCTCATCGCGAAGCTCGGCCTCCGCAAGTAACCTGAAGCGGCCCCATGCGGGCCGCTTCGCATATCGGGCGCCCGCAATTCGGCGGTGCGCCCGATAGGGCCATATGGGCCCATTCACGCGGGCACAGCGCCCGCACATTGGCCCCTCCCGCATCCGGCGGGAGGTGTTGAAGGAAATCAAATGTTCGACATGAAGAAAGTTGAAATCGAGTGGGGCGGCAAGACCCTCACTCTCGAGACGGGCCGCGTTGCCCGCCAGGCCGACGGCGCGGTGCTCGCGACCCTCGGCGAAACCGTCGTCCTGTGCGCCGTCACGGCCGCGAAGAACGTCAAGCCGGGGCAGGATTTCTTCCCGCTCACCGTGCACTATCAGGAAAAATTCTCGGCCGCCGGGCGCATCCCGGGCGGCTTCTTCAAGCGCGAGCGCGGCGCCACCGAGAAGGAGACTCTCACCAGCCGCCTCATCGACCGGCCGATCCGCCCGCTCTTCCCGGAGGGCTTCTACAACGAGGTCCTCGTGATCGCCCACGTCATGTCCTATGACGGCGAGAACGAGCCGGACGTGGTGGCGATGGTCGCCGCCTCCGCCGCCCTCACCCTCTCCGGCATCCCGTTCATGGGCCCGATCGCCGCCGCCCGCGTCGGCTACCAGGGGGGCGAGTACATCCTCAACCCGACCCAGGAGCAGATCAAGGAAGGCGAGCTCGACCTCGTCGTCGCCGGCACCCACAATGCCGTGATGATGGTCGAATCGGAGGCCAAGGAGCTGTCCGAGGACGTCATGCTCGGCGCCGTCATGTTCGCGCACCGCTCGATCCAGCCGGTCATCAACGGGATCATCGACCTCGCCGAACAGGCCGCCAAGGACCCGTGGGAGCTCGCGGCTCCCGCCGACACCAAGGCCGTCAAGCAGCAGCTCAAGGACCTGGTGGGCGCGGACATCGCGGCCGCCTACAAGCTCACCGACAAGCAGCAGCGCCAGACCGCGCTGGGCGCCGCCCGCGACAAGGCCAAGGCATCCCTCGCCGATGCCGACCCGCAGGCGCAGATGGCCGCCTCCAAGCTCGTCAAGAAGCTCGAGGCCGAGATCGTCCGCGGCGCCATCCTGAAGGAAGGCCGCCGCATCGACGGCCGCGACACGAAGACCGTCCGCCCCATCGAGGCGATGGTCGGCTTCCTGCCGCGCACCCACGGCTCGGCGCTGTTCACCCGCGGCGAGACCCAGGCGATCTGCACCACCACCCTTGGCACCAAGGAATCGGAGCAGATGATCGACGGGCTGGAGGGCCTCTCCTACACCCGCTTCATGCTGCACTATAACTTCCCGCCGTACAGCGTCGGCGAAGTCGGCCGCTTCGGCGCGCCGGGCCGCCGCGAAGTCGGCCACGGCAAGCTGGCGTGGCGGGCGCTCCACCCGGTGCTCCCGACCCACGAGGAATTCCCCTACACGATCCGCGTTCT
Source organism: Allosphingosinicella sp. (assembly GCF_036403745.1). Taxonomy (GTDB): domain Bacteria; phylum Pseudomonadota; class Alphaproteobacteria; order Sphingomonadales; family Sphingomonadaceae; genus Allosphingosinicella. Next base: position 7,964 of record NZ_DASWQI010000028.1, on the reverse strand, counting down.
CTCCGACATCACGGAGAGCAACGGCTCCTCGTCGATGGCGACGGTGTGCGGCGGCTGCCTCGCCCTCATGGACGCCGGCGTGCCGATCAAGCGCCCGGTGTCGGGCATAGCCATGGGCCTGATCCTCGAAGGCAAGGACTTCGCGGTGATCAGCGACATCCTCGGCGACGAGGACCATCTCGGCGACATGGACTTCAAGGTCGCCGGCACCGAAGCGGGCATCACCAGCCTGCAGATGGACATCAAGATCGCCGGCATCACCGAGGAGATCATGCGGGTGGCGCTCGACCAGGCCAATGCCGGCCGCGCGCACATCCTCACCGAGATGGCCAAGGCTCTCGACCACAGCCGCGGCGAGCTTTCGGCCCACGCGCCGCGCATCGAGACGATGCAGATCGACAAGGCGAAGATCCGCGACGTCATCGGCACCGGCGGCAAGGTGATCCGCGAGATCGTCGCGCAAACGGGCGCGAAGGTCGACATCGACGACGAGGGCGTGATCAAGATCAGCTCGTCCGATCTCAACCAGATCGAAGCGGCCCGTAAGTGGATCGCTGGCATCGTCGAGGAAGCGGAAGTCGGCAAGGTCTACGACGGCAAGGTCGTCAACATCGTCGATTTCGGCGCCTTCGTGAACTTCATGGGCGGCAAGGACGGCCTCGTCCACGTCTCCGAGATGAAGAACGAGCGGGTCGAAAAGCCCACCGACGTCGTCTCTGAGGGTCAGGACGTGAAGGTCAAGGTCCTCGAGATCGACCCGCGCGGCAAGGTCCGCCTGTCGATGCGCGTCGTCGACCAGGAGACCGGCGCCGAGCTCGAGGACACGAGGCCTCCCCGCGAGGACCGTGGGCCGCGCAGCGGCGGCGGCGACCGCGGCGGCCGTGAAGGCGGCGGCCGTGATCGCGGCCCCCGCCGCGACGGCGAAGGCCGTGGCGGCGAAGGTCGTGGTGATCGCGGCGGCGACCGTGGCGGCCGTGACCGTGGCCCCCGCCGTGAAGGCGGCGGCGACCGTGGCCCGCGCAGCGAGGGCGGCGACCGCGGCCCGCGTGGCGAGGGCGGCGACCGCCCCCGCCGCGACGACCGCGGCCCCCGCGACGACGGCCCCGCGCCGGACTTCGCCCCCGCCTTCCTGACCCGCGACGACGACTGACACCCCTCTGCCTCCCCATGAGCAACGCTCATGGGGAGGGGGACCACCCGAGGGGTGGTGGAGGGGTAATCACCCGCTCCGACTCGGTTCGAAAACAGAAGAGGCCCCGCCAGCAATGGCGGGGCCTTTTTCGTGTCACGCGGAGGCGCGGAGACGCGAAGGGGAGGACGCGGAGAAGAAAATCACCGGCATCCCCTCCGCGCCTCCTTCGCTTCTCCGCGTGAACCAATCCTGCCGCCAGTCCCGGATAGTGACCGGAAAGCTTCGCCGCTCGCCCTGAAGGCGGGCTCTTTTTCGTCTCGCGCAAAGACGGTCACCGAAAGGCACCATCGAGGAAGGCCGGGGCCGCCACCGCTCCGTTGCGCCGCAGCCGGCCGCCTGCCACACATCGCCTGGGGAGGGACGGGCAGCAGGATGCGGAAGATCGTCACTTCAGCGGCGGCCGCGCTCGCGTTCGTCGCCGCCCTCGCCTGGCTGCTGGGACCGCGCGGGGCGGCGGCGGGCGCGGCGATCGCCTTCCTCGGCCTCGCCTGGCGCCACGACAACCAGACCGGCGCCTGCCTGCCGCTCGCAATCCTCCTGCTGCTCGTGGTCGGCGTGATGTTCGTCCTCCTCTACATGCTGATTCTGACCGCCCCACACTGAAGCAGCGGCTGCGCCGCGCCGCCTTTTTTATCTCACGCGGAGGCGCGGAGGCGTGAAGAGGAGGCGCGGAGAAGAGAATGGTCGGCATCGCCTCCCTCGGCGCGTTCGCGTATTTGCGCCTCCGGGTGAACCAGCCGCCGCCGGTCCATGATAGTGACCACGAAGCCTCACCGCTCAACCAGAGGGCGGGGGCACGGGAGGCGTGATCCGGCGGGTGGGGATGTGGTAAGGGAAGGGGCATGCCGTACCGCCATTCCCTGCCCCGCCCGCCGCGCTCCACCTTCGAGCGGCCGTTCAAGCGGGCTTTCCACCTCGCGACGCTGGCGCTGGCGGCGATGCTCCAGCGCCGCCGCAGGGACAAGGACCCGGACCAGAGCGGAGTGCCGGTGGAGCCGAACCGGCCCAATACGCTGAGCGGCGGGGCGGGGGCCGCGCTGGAGTTCGATGAGTAAGGGCCGCGCGGATGTCGTAGGCGGTCGGATCATCCAAAGGATTTCGTGATTTTCTGTGCGGCCCTTTTGTTCTGCTCGCGTTCCTCGTATGTACGAACCGCTGCCGCGAATCACCCCCTCGTCGACAGCCCGTGTTGTTGATACAAACAGCTGCAAAGGGAGGGCTGAGTGTACGACGAGCCACTGAGTGTCGTGGATCTTTTCTCCGGAGCAGGGGGGCTGACCGCTTCTTTCGAACGGGCGGGGTTCCACAGCGTCGCAACCGTCGAGCTGGATTCAGATTGCGTCGCGACCTTGCGCGCCAACCAGAGCCGCCGGCTGCCGATCGACGAGAATCGAGACCGCGTCTTCCTAGATGACACTCGCATTCTGCACTGCGATGTGAGCGACGTTACAAGGGCCGATGTCGTTCCGAGGGGTGCTGGACCCAAGTGGAGACCCACGGTGCTCGCGGGCGGGCCCCCCTGCCAACCGTTTTCGTTCGCGGGGCTCGGCCAAGGACTCCGGGATGGGCGTGGCCAGCTTTTCCGGGAATTTGTCAGATTGGCTGCCGAACTGAGGCCTCGGTTCATCCTGTTTGAAAACGTTCCGGGCCTCGTGACCGCGAGATGCGCCGGAGGCCATCCGGGCGGGGTCTTGCAGATCATCCAGCACGCCTTCGAGGGCATAGGCTACGCCTGTCGCTTTAACCTGCTCAATTCCGCAGATTTTGGCGCGCCACAGAGGCGTGTGCGGCTCTACATGATTGCTGCGGAACGGGGTATCCTGCCCCAATTCCCAGAGCCAAGTCATTCTGCCTCAGACGAGCGCTTGCTCCCGTGGGCTTCCATTCGAGAATGTTTGGAGCGTCTTCCGGTGCCGGACGAACAGGATATTGTTCGTCCGAGCGGGCGTCGCGCCATGGAGTTGCTGAGGCTGAAGCCCGGCACTGGTTTGAAGTCCATTGGCATAGTGGAAGCCAACCGCCCAAGCGGGCATTGGGGATACCGGCAAGACTGTTTTCGGGCAGACGAGAGCTTACCGTCTCGGACCATAAGGGCCGCTTCCACGCCGGACTGGATCGTAGACGCGGATGGAATGCGCCGTCTCACTTGGCGGGAGTGTGCGGCACTACAGGACTTCCCGGCCGACTGGACCTTTTGCGGATCCGCTGCCTCACGATTCCGACAAATAGGTAACGCTGTTCAGGGCCACGTGGGGCTTAGGGTGGCGCATATGCTCGGACGAGCCGCGGCCGATGCAGGCGACATGGCTCTTACCTCGCCTCCTTGGCCAGGAACCTTCCACCGGCGCGTTAGCTATACGGCAGCCGAAGATCGGGTGAATGGTTGGCACAGGGAGATGGCGAAGCGCGCTTCGCCCAACGCGGAGCGACGGCGTGCCTCCGTCTGATCCGCCGCACTGGACAGACGAAGAACTAGGGCGAGACCGCGATCTCGCAGAGGCTCGCTTCATCTTGGAGCGGGAAGGCGAGGGGCCCGCAGCCTTTTACGCGGCTTGGGATCTCGTGAAGCCTCGCATTGAGCATGCTCTCGATGTGACGAAGAATCTGACGAGCATCGACGCGCAGGCCCTTTTGCACGAGAAAGGCCTCTGGCAAACACTCCGGTATTTTTGCGCACCCCCAATTAGCGAGGAAGACCTTTGGACGCTTGTGGGCAAGAAGTTCAAAAACGTTCCTGCCGCCCACGCGGAGAAGACAGCAGCAGCATTCACTTCGGTCCTCGATCGCCGGAGGTTACCTTGGGTTGAGCAAGGGCGCGGCCCGACGGAAGAGGAGCGGGAATTGGCCGCCTTCTCGACAACCGTTTTGCTATCCCACGAATCCGCCAAGACCAGTAGGAGAGGCGCTTCCTCGAAAGCACAAGAGGTAGTTGTCAGTGAGGCGATGATTGCTGCTGGGGTGGAGTTTGACGCGTCTCGATCTTCCATTTTCCGGCTGGACGAGTTGGAGCGATTTTCGTTTTCGAGAGAGCGCAAAGTTGCGGGTGCAAAGTGCGACATCCCGGTGCGGCTCAGAGATGGGCGGCTACTCGCCTTAGAATGTAAGGTGAGCAATGGGCCAAAAAACTCTTGGAAACGGCTCCAGCGTGAGGTGGGGGGCAAGTCCGACACTTGGCGGCGAGAGTTTGGATCGCAGGTAATCACAGGCGCTCTCCTGGCGGGCGTGTTCGACCTGACGTGTGTTCGCCGGGCTCAGGAGGAGCAAAAGGTTGCCATTTTTTGGCAGCACAACTTGGCTCCCTTGGTGTCCTTCGTTCGAGGTGACTAGGCGAGTCTCGCGCACCAACGCACCAGATCGTCCTCCAGCACCTCAATGCAATCCCGCTCAATGCTTCCCTCCTCGTGAAGCTGGTGGGCCCGAATGACAGCAAGCTTGTCCCGCAGCGCCTCCAGGTCCGGCGCCGACGTCAGGACCAAGGCCTCCGCCGCCTCCTGCATCGGGGCGGTGCAGCGGCGCCAGTAGAGGTCTTCCGCGCGGCTGATGCGGGCGAATGCGGTTGGCGCGTCCGTGCCGGGCGCGGCGCTCTCACGATTGAAGCGGTCGTTGGCGGCGCGGAACCAGCCGGTCTCGGCTGCCGCCTCGGTGCGGGCGGCGAGGGCGCGGTAGCGGGTGAGGCGGGCGGTCCATTCCTCCTGCGCTGCGGGAGCGGGGACAGGTGTGCACACCTGTCCCCTTGCCGGGGCGGGGAGGGCGAGAAGGGGCAGGGTGGCCGCCGCGCCTAGGAGCGTCCGGCGGCTGGTGCTAAGCGCACGGTCATCCATGATCACCTCTTGAACAGGTGGTTGCGGTCAGAGCCGGGGGGAAGTTGCCGCTTCCTCTCGGCTCGCCTTCACCTTAGCACTGGTCCATGACGGACACAACTCGCGATTCCACGAGCGCGCGGAAGAAGCGCGCGCCCCAAACCGGGGAGTTGGTCGCCACCCGCATTCAGCCCGACCTCCTCGCCGAGATCGACGCCTGGCGCCGTGATCAGCCGGACCTCCCCTCCCGCCCCGAAGCGCTGCGGCGGCTTGCGGTGAAGGGGCTCCGGGGCGCGAAGCCCTAATCGTGTTCGGCTGGCTCAAGAAGCTCATGCCCGCACGCCGGCCACCCCCGGAGGCGCTCTGGACCGTCACGATCGCCGACCAGGTCGTCGAAGTGACCGACGACCGTGGGAAGAGGAAGTCCATCGCCCTCCCGGCCCTTGGCGGCGTGACCATCGAAACGAACGACTCCGGCCCCTGGGGCATGGACGTCTGGTGGATGTTGTTCGACCTCGACCACAGGCTCGCTTGCGCATTCCCGCTCGGCGCAACCGGCGAGCAGCCCGTGGTCGCGGAACTGACGGCGCTTAAAGGCTTTGATCATGCGGAGATGCTCAGGGCGATGGGCTCAACGGCGAATGCTATGTTCCTCCTGTGGAAGCGGAATGACGTCCCCGAGGCTGGCGCCTAGCTTCAATCCTCCCGCACCAGCTCCACATGGCTCACGCCCAGTCCCTGGGCGATCTCGTAGAGGCTGACGATCGTCGGGTTGCGCTTCCCCTTTTCGAGCTTGCTCAGATATTGCTGGCTGAAGCCGCAGCGCTCGGACAGCTGCTCCTGCGTCAGGCCGCTCGCCGCGCGGAGGCGGGCGAAGTTTCGGCCGACGAGTTGGCGCATGTCCATGCGCAAAGAGATGGCGTCGCGGGCTGCCTATGTTTTCAACTATAATATGTGCGAGTCGCCGCTTATCCCGTGGTTTCCGGTGAATGGCTGAGGCCGCGGCTCCTTCCGCCCCGTCGGCGCCGATGGCCGCCGAGCTGCGCCACGCGGCGGCGCGGCTTGCTGCCGAGTTCGGCCGATCCGGGTTCCACGAGGCCGCGGCCTATGCCGAAATGGCGGCGGAGGCTGTCGGGCGCGCCATCTCTCCGCCTGAGGATCGCCGCACCGACGTCGACCTCGACTTCTGCCTCGACGAGCATGGCCGCGTCTGGATCATCCTCGAAGGCGATTGCCACATCATCGGGCGACGGGGGGCCGTGTGCGCGGAGATGGGGAAGTTTCTGGCCGCGACGGTGCTGGGGGAGGGGGCGGCATGACGGACGACGAAAGGGAGACGCGCCTTGCAGCGCGCGACGCGGCGATCGCGCGCGGGCTCGCCGATGTGGCCGCGGGGCGGACGAAACAGGCCGAGCAGGTGTTCGACCGCCTTGAGGCGAGGTACCGGGCGGTGACTGACGGGGGCGCGTAAGGGTTTGTCTCTGGCCAGAAGCGGAAGTGGAACTTGAGGCAATCGCGCGATCGAATCGCGCAGGACGGCCCCCCGGCACCCGGCACCCGCCACCCGGGACCCGGCACCGGCACGGTAAGGGCCCGGCACCGACACGGTAACGACCCAGCACCCGCACGGTAACGACCCGGCATCGGCACGGTAACGACCCGGCAGCGGCACGGTAATCCCCTGACATCCCCACCATCCGGCAAGCGGCTGAGGTCCTGGTAAAGCAGCGTACAAGGGACTGGCAGAGAGCGACTGTTTCTGCTATGTTCCGTGCATGAGAAGCAGTCCACGCCTCTTCAGCCGCACGAGCGACTCGGCCGTCACGCCGGGGTACGCAGCTGCGTCTGATCGATTCAATCACTCAAACAGGGCCGGATTGATCGAAGGAATATTTTTAATTCAGGAAAGTTCGAAACTTCCGCAACTTCGGCGCCCGGTTCGCCCTTCTCGGGCGTCGGCGGCGGCGCGCTTTTTCGTGCCGGGTCCGGAACCTAAGTCCTTAACTCAGGTTACAAGCTTCGCCGCGTCACGCAGCGGCTATGGCAGGAACTCCCGCTTGCCACGGACGCCTCGGGCTTCTCCGGGGCGTCTTGGCATCGGGGGCTCTCGAACAGGAGGGATTTTATGAAGAAGACTCTTTTCGCCGCCGCGCTTTTGAGCGCCGGCGCCCTCGGCCTCGCCGGCTGCGACGTCCAGAAGACGCAGAACGGCTCGATGCCGACCGTCAACGTCTCGGGCGGGCAGCTCCCCGAATATAACGTCACCGGGCCGGACGTGAACGTCGGCTCGAAGACGGAGACGATCAAGGTGCCGACCGTCGACGTGAAGACCGGCTCCGAGAAGAAGAAGGAATCCGCCGGGCATTAAGCCGCCGCGGGGGAGGGGACAGTCGTAGCGACTGTCCCCTCGCTCAGAGCACGAAGTCGGTATTTACCAGCGGGTGGTTGTTCGCCGTGGTGACGAGCAGCGTGAAGTCAGCATTCCCGTCGCCGTCCAGGTCGCCCTGGATCGTCCAGACGCCGTTCGCGAGGTCGGCGCGCAGCTCGCCCGCATGGTGGCCGAAAGCGCCGGCACCGATGTAGGCGAAGGCCTGGTCGCCGGCCTGCGTCGTGTCGGCGTCGATTTGCGAGAGGTCGATTTTGTCGCCGGCGTCGAAGTCGGTGATGTGGTCCGTCTTGGCCGCCGTCGACTGCGCCGCGTCGGTGTAGAGGAACACATCGTTGCCCGCCCCGCCGGTGAGCGTGTCGGCGCCGAGATTGCCGTACAGCGTGTCGTTGCCGTGGCCGCCCGTCAGCGTATCGTCGCCGGTCCCGGACAGGATCTTGAACGCGCCGTCGGTCTCGGCCGCGCCGTCGAACACCAGGTTCGAGCTCACCGGCGTACCGAAGATGGTGAGGAGCTTGCCCGCCGCCACCGCGGCGTCGTTGGTGACGATATTGTAGCTGGTGTCGCCGGCGTAGAGGACGATGGT
>NZ_DASWQI010000027.1:0-10088 GCF_036403745.1 Allosphingosinicella sp. | reverse complement strand
CGACCCCGGGGCCGTGGGCGTAGACGCGTAGCTGGGTGCCGGCGCCGTTGAACTCCTCGACCAGCTTGTCGCCGTCATATTCGAGGCGCGTCGTCCCCGACGAACCGGTGACCTGCCACAGCCGCCCGTTCGGATCGTAGGCGAGGCTGACTCCGCCCGTGCGCGTCACCAGCCGGTTCTCGGCGTCGTAGACGTAGGTGCTGACGCCGTCCCCGGTCAGGTTGCCGTTGAGGTCGTAGCTATAGGTGTTGGGTCCCACCCCCGTATATTGATTGAGCCCGTTGACGCCGTACGACCAGTTGACGTTCTGCGCCGCATTCGCGGCATAGGCGCCGTTCAGGCGCGCCTCGCTCACCAGCTGGCTCGCCGCATTGTAGCCGAACGTGACGCTCTGGTCCGCGCCGCTGCTGAGCAGGTCGTGGGTCTGCGCCTGCAGCCGGCCAGCCTGGTCATAACCATAGCCCGCGCTCGAGGTGCCGCCCGGCCCATAGCCGGTCCCCGAACGCCGCCCGCCCACATCGTAGGTGATGGTTGCCACGGTCGTGCCGTCCGCCTGACGCAGCGCGGTCATCCGGTCGAGCCCGTCATAGACGCTCTGCAGCACATAACCCGCGCTGGTCGACGTCTGGTAGGTATTGCCGTCCGCGTCGTAGGCGTAGGAGATGGTCCGCGGCACGCCCGCCAGCGTCGTCACCGCCGCCTGCAGCCGACCGGCATTGTCGTAGCTGTTCGAGATCGAGCCGCCGCCCGCAAACGCCGCCGACAGTTGGAGGCTGCGATTGTCGTAGCCGTAAGTGACCGTATAGCCGGCCGCCAACGTCGCCGAGGCCGGCACCGCCTTCTGCGTCACCCGGTTCAGGGCGTCGTAGCTGTAGGTGAGGGTGACCCCGTCGCGCTTCCGCAGCGACGTGCGGTTGCCGTTCGGGTCGTAGCCATATTCTTCATAGTCGTTCTGGTTCGCGACCTTGGCGCCGCTCGCCGCCGGGAAGATCCAGCGACGCTGCCGATCGTGGCCGTCATAGATGAGCTCCGCCCGGTTGCCGTTCGCGTCGGTCACCGACCTCTGCTTGCCGTCGTCGGTATATTGGTACGTGACGTAATCCTGTTCGAGCCCGGCGACGCCGACGGCCTTCTGGACCCTGAGCAGCTCGCCGGCTTCGTTATACCAGTTGCGCGTGATCCGGTCCGGCCCGTCGCTGCCCTGCGCGCCAAGCTGGCAGGCCGGCGTTCCGGCGCCGAACGCGGCTAGGTTCATCCGCACCGCAATGCACTCCAGCCGGCCGACATTGTCGTAGCTGGTCTGGGTGAGCGTCAGCGCCGCCCCCGTCGACGGATCCACGGCGCTCTCAGCCGCTTTGCGGTCGAGCGCATCGTAGGTCGTCTCGACGCGCTCCTTGACCGTGAACCCGCTCCACGCCGGCGGCGCCACCGCCTCGCTCTGCCAGGCGGCAAGCTCGCCCTTCTCCACCCGCACCAGCCGCCCAGCCGCGTCGTAGCTGTTGCGCACCGCCAGATAATGGAGCGGCCCCGCCCCGTCCGGATCGGGCGCGATCGTGCCGGTCACCCGGTGCGCCGCGTCGTAGCGGTAGCCGGTCGTGAAGGCCGAAGGCGAAGCCTGGGCCAGCGCCGCACCCGGCACCGCCGCCAGAACCAGCAGGGCTGCAAGCCGCCGCACCGTCCGCGCCCCGCTCACGAGCAGCTCACCAGGCCGGCCCGCGGCTTGGTCTCGCTGATCTTGTTGCCCGCCGCGTCGTAGCCGTAGCATGTGCGCAGGGAGAGCCCGCCCGCATCGACGACGACGCCGCGCAGCAGAAGGTTGTTAGGCCCCGAATCCGGCCCGTAATCGTAGGTGGTGATCACCTCGTCTCCCCCGGTCGCGCAGCCGGTGCCGGACGCCGCGCCCGCCTTGCACAGGCGCATGTCGGCAAGCAGCCAGATCGGCGGCCCGCCGGCGACGAAGCCGCCCGCCCCGTTCGAGATCCAGGCGGTGCGCTGAACGTAATTGTAGCGCTTCTGCGCCGCCACGCCGTTCACCGCGGGAAGCGTCTCGGTCAGCACCCCGCCATGGGCCGCGTCGTAGCTGTAGGTGGTGACGTTGCCCTTCGCGTCGGTGCCGGTGATCGGCTTCTCGCAGAAGCGCATCGTCGCCGGCGTGCAATTGTAGGTTGCGGAGCGGGTAATGTCGGCCGGAATGGTCTGCCCCGTGATCGCCACCGCCACCTGCCGCGTGGCAAGCAAGGTGCGCGACAGGTAATCCCAGGTGTAGAAGGTCTTGATTCCCGACGGCTCGGTGTTCGACACCGCCAGCGGCGTCACGATGCAGCGATGGTGATAAGTGGACGGCAGGTTCGCCGCCGCATTGGGATCGCAATAATCGTAGTGGCTGGTGCGGCCCAGCGGATCGGTGATCTAGATCGGCCCCGAGGTCATCTGATAGACGATGGTCGTGCCGCCGTCGGGATTGACGTTGGTCGGGGAGCAGGGCGACGTCTGGCACGGATCGCCGGGACCGGTGCCCGGCTTGATCGGGAAATCGTAGAGCACGCTCGTCACATGGTTTTGCGCATCGGTGTAGGTTCCGCCGGCGAGGGCCGAGACGTGGTTCGGGACATCGGGCGCGAAATTGTAATTGTAGGTGTAGCTCTGCCCATCGGCGAAGCTCTGCTGCGACACCACGTCGGCGGTGAGGCCGTCATCGTTCACCATCATCGGCCCGGTCTGGTTGACCAGCCATGGCGTCGTCTGGCCGGGCTTCACGAACCCCATGCCCGCGCCATAGGTGAAACCCCAGACGGCGCCGGTGGGATCGGTGGCGCTGGTCAGCACCGTCCGGCTGTTGGCCGTGCCGAAGGTGTAGCTCGCCGCCGGCGCCCCCGCGGGGCAGAGGTTGCTCGCCGGCTTGGTCGCCGCCGCCAGGTTGAGGACGCAGGATTTCACGACGTAGGCACCGCTATATTCGAGCAGCATCGCATAGCCGCGGCTGCTGGTGACGCTCCTCAGCCGCGTCGTGTTGGTCCCGCCGGGCCGGTCATACTCGAAGTTGAGCACCGTTCCGTCGGCGCGGGTCAGCTGCGACACGTAGGCGCAGCGCAGGCTCGACGAGCAGTCGCCGCTGCCGATCGGCCGGAATATGGCGGTCGTGCCGTCGGCGGCCTGGAAGGTGTAGACGGTCGCCGCGGCTTCGCGGGTGCCGCCCGTGTAGGTGAGCCGGGCATAGCCGGCGCGCGAGAAGAGGTCGTAGCCGGTGTTGGTGCTGATCGACTGGAAGCTCGCCGACACGCCGCCGAATGCCACCTCGGCCTGCGTGTCGGGCTGCCCCGGAGTGTCGGTGGAGATGCCCTGCTGCACGTTGATGCTCTTGATCGTCAGCATCAGGTCGAAATTGTGTGAGAAGTTGCCGAACGGGTTGGTGTGGTTGACCACCTGCTGCGTCATCGTCCGCGTCAGCGCCAATCCGGAGTCGCCGCCGATCGACACATCCGTCTGGCTGTAGGCGTAGCGGCCCGAGCGCATGTCGACCCCGCCGGGCGAGACCATCATCTTCTCCGGCGGCGGCGCCAGCACCGAATCGGCCGCCGCAGCGGCGGGTGCCAAGGCCGCAAGGCCAGCAATCGCTTTCCACAGCGACCATTTACCGTCCCGCAGACGCGCGGTCGCCCCGCATGCTTCGCTCAGGCCGCCACCCGAGCGTACCGGAGCGTTGATGCGCGTCGACTCGGCGCTGGAGGCGCGCGCTTTCGTGGCTGAAGAACGTCGCATCAGCAGCCTCCCGTCAGGATGGTCACGGTGAAGCTGCCAGTGGTGCTGCCTCCACGTCCGTCGCTCACCGTATAGGTACCGGTGAAGCTGCCGCTGCTGTAGGTGGGCGTCCAGCTCAGCTTGTTGTTCTGGATGCTCATCAGACCGACTTGCATGGCGGGTCCGGAAATAGACGTGAGCGTCAGCGGGTCGCCGTCCGGGTCCGAATCGTTCTGCAACGCGTCGAATGTGGCCGCCGTACACTGCTGCGTGGTGAAGCTGTCGGCGACGGCGACCGGAGGGCTGTTCCCCGGCGGCGGCGGCGGCGGCGGCGGCGGCGGTGGTGGTGGCGGCGGTGGTGGTGGCGGCGGTGGCGGTGGTGGCGGTGGCGGTGGCGGAGTAGGTGGCGGCGGTGACGGCGGCGGCGGGCTGGGCGTGCCGGTGACCCCGCTCACGCCGTAGCTCTGGCGATTTCCCGCCGGATCGTAAGCTATAGTGGTGGCCAGCCCGTTATTGACCGTGCCGCTGCTCGAGGTCGCGACGAGGCGGCCCAGCGCGTCGTAGCTGTAGGTGATCGTCTCGCTCGCGAGAGCGGCTGTCGCCAACGCAAACGAGGACGTCGCCAGGAACAGCCTGGCGGCCACGGTTTTTCTTCGCATCGACAGCCCCTGTTCGAATGCAGAACCAGCAGTCGAGCACGCCGCCCGAAGGCCCGTCAATACAGGCCGAATACTGTAAGAAGCCGTGACTCGGCCGCACCGATGGCGCGACTCGATCGTTACTGCCTCCTCTTCCCGTGGGCTTTCTCCAGCCCCCAACCCAACTGCGCCCGCTCCGTCCATCCCCGTCGCCCCCACATCGACCACCACGCCGACCACCGCCTCGCCGCGACTCGCGTCAAAGTCAGAACAGAATTAGAACATAAAATTTGGCCAAGCGCAAGTTCTATTTTGTTCACGGAACAGAACGGGCTTCCTGTGCCGCTCCGCCTGGCCTCCGCGGGATGGCGGTTCAGCGCACCGCCCGTGCCGCCGCCGACTTCTCCCGCACCGGGCGGAACTCGGACGAGCCCTTCCACGCCGGCCATTTCCGGCTGAAGGCGAGCTCCCGGCCGATCGCATAGGCCAGCGCCACGTCCTGCGCCGCGCCGCGCAGGTCCCAGTCGGCGCGCCACTGGTCGCAGGTCTGGTGGTAGCAATGGGCGGTATAGTCCGAGACCCAGGCGTCGCCGGCGGCGCGGCCGCCCTTCACCAGATCGGGCCCGGCGCCGAGCGCCATCAGCAGCAGCACCGGCACGCCGCGCTTGGCCATCGGGAAATGGTCGGCGCGGTAGAACAGGCCCCGCTCAGGGTGCGAGTCCGGCGTCACGTACCGGCCCTGCGCGGCGGCGAGGCGGGTCATCATGTCCTCGAGCTCGCTCTGGCCGCGGCCGATGAGGATGACGTCCTTCGCCGGGCCGAGCGGCTCCAGCGTGTCGAGGGTCAAATTGGCGACCATCTTCTCGGGACTGTAGAGCGGCGTCGCGGCGAAATATTCGGAGCCGAGCAGGCCCCTCTCCTCCGCGGTCCAGGCGGCGAAGACGAGGGTGCGGTCGGGCCGTGGCCCCGCCTTGAAGGCGCGGGCGATCTCCAGCACGCCGGCAAGGCCGAGCCCGTCGTCGGCGGCGCCGGGACGGATGGTGCGGCCCTGCGCGTCCGGCGCGCCGATCCCGTAGGCGTCCCAGTGGCCCGAGAACATGATCGTCTCGTTGGGCCGCTTGGCGCCGGTCAGCTTGGCGATGACGTTGTGGCTCTCCACCCGCTTGGTCTGCACCCCGAAATCGGCCGAGAAACTGGTGTGGAGGTCGATCGGGCGGAAGGCGGCGGTGCGGGCCTGGCGCTTCACCGCCTCGAAATCGATGCCGGCGCGGCGGAACAAATCCTCGGCCACCGGCCTCTGGATCCAGCCCTGGAGCAGCACCGGCTGCTGCGCCCCCTCGCCCAGCACGATGTTGTAATTCTCGCCGCCCGGCGCCTGCACCGTCGCCCAGCCATAGCCGGCCCCGGCGCTCTCGTGGACGATGAGCGCGCCGACGGCCCCGCGCCGCGCCGCCTCCTCGAACTTGTAGGTCCAGCGGCCGTAATAGGTCATCGCCTGGCCGGCGAACTTGCCCGCCACCGGGTCCCCCGGCGCCGCCTCGAAATCGGGATCGTTGACCAGGAACAGGGCGATCTTGCCCTTCAAGTCGACGCCCTTGAAGTCGTCCCACCCCCGCTCCGGCGCGTTGACCCCGTAGCCGACGAAAACCACCGGCGCGTCGGCGATCCGCGCCCGGTCCGTCTCGCGCACGCTGCTCAAATAGATGTCCTTCGGGAAGCGTAGCGGGATGCTCTGGCCTCCCGTCGCGAAGGCGGCGGTACCCGCCTTGTCCAACTGGGTGCGGATCAGCGGCACGGTCTGGGTCCAGCTCCCGTCCGGCCCGCCCGGCTCGAGCCCGAGCAGGCGGAATTGCTCGGCGAGATACTGGATCGTCTTCGTCTCGCCCGGCGTCCCCGGCCCGCGCCCCTCGAACGCGTCCGACGCCAGGGTCTTGGTGATCGTCGACATCCGCACCGGATCGATCGGCGCCAAGGAGCGCGGATCGTCCGGGCGGACCGGGGCCGCGGCGGCGAGAAACAGGAGGGAGGCGAGCGCGGCCGGTGCTTTCATGGCGTTTTCCCGGGAAAATGACGGTGATCCACGGTCAATGTTCCGGTCGCGCGCCGGTTGCAACGGCGGTTTTACCGTGTTCGGCACCGGTTCCAGCCGGGTCCCCGCACGAAACGGCCCGGTGTCGCGCCATTATGGTCACCGTCCCGCAGCACCTGGACCCCGTTCACGAACACGTGCCGCATCCCCACTGCATAGCTTTGCGGCTTCTCGAAGGTGGCGGTGTCGCGGATCGCCGCCGGGTCGAAGACCACCACGTCGGCCAGCTTCCCCGGCGCCAGCGTCCCCCGCTCCTTCAGGCCAAGGTTTTCCGCCGGCAGCGCGGCCAGCTTGCGCACCGCCTCCTGCAGGCTCAACACCCTGTCTTCACGCACATATTTCCCGAGCAGCCGGGCGAAATTGCCATAGGCGCGGGGGTGGGTGCTGGACTTGAGGAACACCCCCTCCGGCGCCTGGCTCGACGCATCGGAGCCGAAACTCATCCATTTCAGCCCCACTTCCCGCCGCACATTCTCCTCGCTCATCGAGAAATAGGCGACCTGGATCCTGGTCCCGTCCTCCACCACCAGGTCCATCGCAATCTCCTCCGGCGTCTTCCCCCGCGCCTTGGCGACCTCGGCCAGCGTCTTGCCGGTCAGCGCCTTCAGCCTCTCGGTGCGGAAGCCGAGGAGGAGCACCTTGGCCGGCTCCTGCACGACGATCTTGGTGTTCTCGCCAGCACTGGCGCTGCGCATCTCGGCGAGGACGCGGGCGCGGATCGCCGGGTCCTGAAGCCGCTCGACCCATTTCTCGATGCCGCCCGCCTGCACCCAGGTCGGCATCGCGGCGTCGAGGCCCGTCGAGCTCGCTGCATAAGTATACATGTCGGCGGTGATGCGAAGGCCCCGCGCCCGCGCCGCCTCGACCCGCGCGATCGCCGCGTCGAGCTTGCCCCAATTGTCCCTACCCGATTGTTTGTAATGGTAGATTTCCGCTGGCGCATGGGCGTCCGCGGCGATCTGCGTCAGCTCGTCGATCGCCTCCAGCAGCCGCGGCCCCTCGTCGCGCATGTGCGAAATATACATGCCGCCGCATTTACCCGCCTCGGCGACCAGCGCCGTCAGCTCCCGGGTTTTGGCGAACGTCGCCGGCGCATAGATGAGCGAGGAACCCACCCCCATCGCCCCCTCGTTCATCGCCTCGCGCACCAGCGCCCGCATGCGGTCCAGCTGCGCCGGATTCGGCTGGACGTCCCCCTCCCCCAGCTCGTGGATGCGCAATGTCGTGGCGCCGACGAAGCTCGCGACGTTGGTCGAGATCCCCTTGCGCTCAAGGAAGGAGAGATAGTCGCCGAGGCTGGTCCACTGGACGGGATATTTGATGTCGGCCTGGCGGGCGAGGTGCTTGGCCTTCATCTCCGCCGTCCATGGGCCGAAGCTGTCCCCCTCCCCCATCACCTCCAGCGTGACGCCCTGGCGAATATCGCTCTCGCTCCGCCCGTCGACGATCAGCGCCTCGTCGGCCCAGCTCAGCATGTTGACGAACCCCGGCGCCACCGCGAGCCCGCGGACGTCGATCTCCCGCGCCGCCCGCCCGGCGACATGCGGCGCCACCGCGACGATCCGGTCCCCCCGGATCGCGACATCGCCGGTAAACGGCGTACCGCCGCGGCCGTCGACGATCGTCCCACCCCGCAGGATCGTGTCGTATCTAGGCGCGGGCGCCGCGGGCGCGGCCGGCACCGAGGCGGGGGCCGCGAGCAAAGCCGCCGCCGCCGCGAAACCGATCCCCTTGTGCATCGCGGCTCTCCTCCTTGGGCGGCGTTCCGGGCGGCGCGCCGGCACCTACCCCTCCGTTCTAAGCGGGCGGGGGCGTGGAGCCAACCGGGGCCTGGAAGGGGCGCGCGACTCCGAAGGTGCGACATCGCCAGCTGACCCGCAGAGGCCGGTGAATGTCGGGCCGTAGATGGCAGCGGACGGTGAGCGGCGGCGTGAAGAGGGGCTTGTGGCCGCTGGGAGAACCGTCAGGCGTCGTCGCTGATCGGGAACAGGAAATAACCGCGCTCGGAAACGCCGTTCGCGATCTGGAGGGACGTGGCGCCGACGCGGCGGTCGGCCGGAGAAACCACGACCTCCTTCGCGTAGATCCACGCGGATCCGTGCTGCGGCAGATTCCCGCCGGTGGCATCGGGAGTGAGCGCGCCCCGCCAGCTGTCCGCCTTCACGAATTTGTGGAGGAGGAGGCTGGAAGGAACACCAGGCGCTTCGGGGGCCGGAGCTGCGTCCGCGTCCCCGACGATGGTCATCTTGTCGCTCACTGCCAATTCCTCAGAAATTCATCCCGCCCGCTCCGCCGGATGTGGCGGAGCCGTCCGGCTCATCCTCCTGCAGATCGGCAACGGCCGCCTCGGTAGTGATGAGGAGGCCGGCGACCGAGGCTGCATCCTGCAGCGCGGAGCGAACGACCTTCGTCGGATCTACGACGCCGGCGGCAACGAGATCCTCGTAGACATCCGTCTGCGCATTGAACCCGAAGGTGCCGCTCTCCTGATCCAACAGCTTGCCCGCGACCACCGCGCCGTCGAAGCCGGCATTCTCGGCGATCTGGCGGAGCGGCGCCTGAAGCGCCTTGCGGACGATGTCGATGCCCCGCGTCTGCTCGTCATTGGCACCCGCCAGGCCAGCCAGAGCCCTCGAAGCATAGAGAAGCGCGGTGCCGCCGCCGGGGACGATCCCCTCCTCGACGGCGGCGCGGGTGGCGCTGAGCGCATCGTCGACGCGGTCCTTGCGCTCCTTCACCTCCAGCTCCGACGAGCCGCCGACCTTGATGATCGCGACCCCGCCGGCGAGCTTGGCAAGGCGCTCCTGCAGCTTCTCCATGTCATACTCGCTGTCCGACCGCTCGATCTGGCCGCGGATCGCATCGACGCGCGCCTTGATGGCGTCCGACGTGCCCGCGCCGTCGACGACCGTGGTCTTGTCCTTGTCGATGGTGACGCGCTTGGCCGTGCCGAGCATGCCGAGCGTCACCGTCTCGAGCTTGATGCCGAGATCCTCTGTGATGACCTGGCCGCCGGTGAGGATCGCCATGTCCTCGAGCATCGCCTTGCGGCGATCGCCGAAGCCCGGCGCCTTCACCGCCGCGACCTTGAGGCCGCCGCGAAGCTTGTTGACGACGAGTGTGGCGAGCGCCTCGCCCTCAATGTCCTCGGCGATGATCAGGAGCGGGCGGCCCGACTGCGCGACGGCTTCGAGGATGGGGAGCATCGCCTGCAGGTTCGACAGCTTCTTCTCGTGGAGCAGGATGTAGGGGTCGGACAGCTCGACCTGCATCTTTTCGGCATTGGTGATGAAATAGGGGCTGAGAAAACCGCGGTCGAACTGCATGCCTTCGACGACGTCGAGCTCGAACTCGAGGCCCTTGGCTTCCTCGACCGTGATCACGCCTTCCTTGCCGACCTTCTCCATCGCTTCGGCGATCTTCTCGCCGACGATGGTGTCGCCATTGGCGGCGATGCTGCCGACCTGGCCGATTTCATTCGATCCCGCGACGGGCTTCGAGCGCTTCTTGAGATCCTCGACGACCTTGGTGACGGCAATGTCGATGCCGCGCTTCAGGTCCATCGGGTTCATGCCGGCGGCCACGGACTTCATGCCCTCGCGAACGATCGACTGGGCGAGAAC
>NZ_DASWQI010000026.1:0-47367 GCF_036403745.1 Allosphingosinicella sp. | reverse complement strand
AAGGAAGCCGGCCTGCCGGACGGTATCCTCCAGGTTGTTCATGGCGACAAGGAGATGGTTGATGCGATCCTCGACCATGACGAGATCAAGGCGATCAGCTTCGTCGGCTCCTCCGACATCGCCCAGTATATCTATGCGCGCGGCGACATCCAGCGCGGCCTCGAGGTGATCGAATATGCCTGCGGCATCCCGCACGCGCTGAAGGGCGAATATACGCAAGGGGCCGGCCCCGGCATCGACGTCTATTCGATGCGCCAGCCGCTCGGCCTGGTCTGCGGCATCACCCCGTTCAACTTCCCGGCGATGATCCCGATGTGGATGTTCGGCGTCGCCATCGCCTGCGGCAACGCCTTCATCCTGAAACCCTCCGAGCGCGACCCGTCGGTGCCGGTGCGCCTTGCCGAGCTGATGAAGGAAGCGGGGCTGCCCGACGGCATCCTCCAGGTCGTCCACGGCGACAAGGAGATGGTCGACGCGATCCTCGACCACCCGGAGATCCACGCGATCAGCTTCGTCGGTTCCTCCGACATCGCCCAATATATCTACGGCCGCGGCACCGCCAACGGGAAGCGGGTGCAGGCCTTCGGCGGGGCAAAGAACCACGGCATCGTCATGCCGGACGCCGACCTCGACCAGGTGGTGAACGACCTGACCGGCGCCGCCTTCGGCTCGGCCGGCGAGCGCTGCATGGCGCTGCCGGTCGTCGTTCCGGTTGGCGAGAAGACGGCGAACGATCTGCGCGCCAAGCTCATTCCGGCGATCGAAGGCCTGAGGGTCGGCGTCTCGACCGATGCCGAGGCGCATTACGGGCCGGTTATCAACGCCGCCCACCGCGAGCGGATCGAGAGCTATATCCAGATGTGCGCCGACGAGGGCGGCGAGCTGGTCGTCGACGGGCGCGGCTTCACGCTCCAGGGCCATGAGGAAGGCTTCTTCATCGGCCCGACCTTCTTCGACCATGTGAAGCCTGATTTCCGCTCCTACCAGGAGGAGATTTTCGGCCCCGTCCTGCAGATGGTCCGCGCCGACAGCTTCGAGGACGCCGTCCGCCTCCCGTCCGACCATCAGTATGGCAACGGCGTCGCCATCTTCACCCGCAACGGCCACGCCGCCCGCGAATTCGCCGCCCGCGTCAATGTCGGCATGGTCGGCATCAACGTGCCGATCCCGGTGCCGGTCGCCTACCATACGTTCGGCGGCTGGAAGCGCTCCGGCTTCGGCGACATCGACCAGCACGGGCCGGAGGGCGTGCGCTTCTGGACCAAGGTCAAGAAGATCACCCAGCGCTGGCCCGACGGCTCTGTGACGGGCGAGAACGCCTTCGTCATCCCGACCATGGGTTGAGGCGATGAGGCTTATCCGCACGCTCCTCGCCCTCCTCCTCGTCCCGCTGGTCGCCACAGCGGCGCACGCCGCGCCCGAGCACAAGCGAATCGCGCTCACCTTCGACGACGTGCCCCGAATGCCCGGGGCCTTCATGACGCCCGATGAGCGGACGCGGCGGCTGATCGAGGCGTTGCGCCGGGGCGGCGTCCGGCAGGCCGCCTTCTTCGTCAATCCAAGCGGTATCGAGGGACCTTCGGGCCAGGCCGGCGCCGAGCGGATCGCGGCTTACGTGCGCGCAGGCCACGTCATCGCCAACCACAGCTACAGCCACCAGCATCTCTCGCAGCTCACCGCCGACGCCTATATCGCGGATCTCGACCGGGGCGCTGCCTGGCTGAAGGGCCGGCCCGGCTTCCGCCCCTGGTATCGCTATCCGTTCCTCGACGAGGGGGGGAGCGACATCGCCAAGCGCGACGCGCTGCGCGCAGCGCTCCGCGCGCGCGGCCTTCACAACGGCTACATCACCTCCGACAGCAACGACTGGCTGATGGAGCAGCTCACCGTCGAGGCGAAGCGGGCGGCGCAGCCGATCGACATGAAGGCGCTGCGCGACCTCTACGTCCGCACCGTCGTCGGCTCCGCCGACTTTTCGGACGCGCTGGCGAGGAAGGCGCTCGGCCGCTCGCCCATTCAGGTCATGCTGATGCACGAGACCGACGTCGAGGCGCTGTTCGTCGCCGATGCGATCCGCGCCCTCAAGGCGGATGGCTGGGAGATCGTCACCGCCGACCAGGCCTTCGCCGATGCGATCGCGCGGGAGGAGCCGAACTCTATCCGACTCCCGATGGGGCAGATCGGAGCCATGGCGGACGCCCGCGGCGTCCCGGTGCGCGAGATTTACAACCCGGCTTTCCAGCAGGAGTGGATCGCCGCCGCCTTCGCGACCGAGGTTCTTCACAAGGCCCCTGCCCCATGAGCCAGTACGATCTCACCGACGAGCAGCGCCAGATCCAGGAGATGGCCCAGGCCTTCACCGCCGACGCGATCACGCCCCATGCCGCCGAGTGGGACGAGAAGCACATCTTCCCGCGCGACACGATCCGTGCAGCGGCCGAGCTCGGCTTCGGCTCGATCTACGTCAGCGAGGAGAGCGGCGGCATCGGCCTCGGGCGGCTCGAGGCGGCGTTGATCATGGAGGCGATGGCCTACGGCTGCCCCTCCACCTCTGCGTTCATCTCGATCCACAATATGGCGAGCTGGATGATCGACCGCTTCGGCTCGACAGCGGTGAAGGAGAAATACCTTCCCAGCCTCGTGACGATGGAGCGGATGGGCTCCTACTGCCTCACCGAGCCTTCCTCCGGCTCCGATGCCGCCGCGCTCAAGACCAAGGCGGTGAAGGACGGCGACGCCTACGTCGTCTCCGGCTCCAAGGCCTTCATCTCCGGCGGCGGCGAGAACGAGATCTACGTCGTCATGGCCCGCACCGGGCAGGAAGGGCCGAAGGGCATTTCCTGCCTCGTCGTCGAGAAGGACATGCCCGGCGTCAGCTTCGGCGCGCAGGAGAAGAAGCTCGGCTGGCACTCCCAGCCGACGGCGCAGGTTAATTTCGACGAGGTGAGGGTGCCGGCGGAGAATCTGGTCGGCGCCGAGGGCGAGGGCTTCCGCATCGCGATGATGGGGTTGGACGGCGGCCGCCTCAACATCGGCGCCTGCTCGCTCGGCGGGGCGCAGCGCTGCCTCGACGAGGCGGTGAAGTACACCAAGGACAGGAAGCAGTTCGGCCAGGCCATCGCCGACTTCCAGGCGACCCAGTTCACCCTCGCCGACATGGAGACCGAGCTGCAGGCCGCCCGCACCCTCCTCTACGCGGCGGCGGTGAAGGTAACGGAGAATGCGCCCGACAAGACGCGCTTCGCCGCCATGGCCAAGCGCCTGGCCACCGACACCGGCTCGTCCGTGGTGGACCGCGCCCTGCAGCTCCACGGCGGCTACGGCTACCTTCAGGATTACCCGATCGAGCGCTTCTGGCGCGACCTTCGCGTCCACTCGATCCTCGAAGGCACCAACCAGATCATGCGCGTGATCGTCGCACGGGACATGCTCCGCCAGTGATCCTTTTGTCTGCATTTCCCCTCTCCCGAGGGGAGAGGGGCAGGGGTGAGGGGGTACGGAAGCCGAGATCTTCCGCCCACGCCGTGAACCCCCACCCTGCCCTCCCCCTCAGGGGGAGGGGAAAGTGAGCGACGTCCTCACCCTCACCGACCACAAGGTCGGCCGCCTCCGCCTCGATCGTCCGAAGGCGATCCACGCGCTCACCCGCGACATGTGCTCGGCGATGATCGCGGCGCTCCTCGAGTGGCGGGAGCGACCGGAGGTCGAGGCGGTGATGCTCGATCATGCCGAGGGGCGCGGCTTCTGCGCCGGCGGGGACGTGGTGATGCTGGCGCGCAGCGGCGCCGGCGACGGCAGCGAGGCGCGGGCTTTCTTCTTCGAGGAATATCGCCTCAATCATCTCCTCTTCACCTACGCCAAGCCGACGCTCGCCTTCATGGACGGCATTACGATGGGCGGCGGTGTCGGCATTTCGCAGCCGTGCAAGTATCGCGTCGCGACGGAGAATACCCGGTTCGCCATGCCCGAGACGGCGATCGGCCTGTTCCCGGATGTCGGCGGCGGTTGGTACCTGTCACGGCTTCCGGGGCGCGTCGGCCAATATCTGGCGCTGACCGGCGCCCGGCTCGACGGCGCCGAATGCCTCGCCCTCGGCCTTGCCACCCACTACGTGCCGTCGCTCGGGCTCGAAGACTTGAAGGCCCGCATCGCCGCCGATCCGCAGCGGATCGAGGCGCTGCTCGAAGAGGCGTCTGCGCCGGCGCCGGAGGCAAAAATCACGGCGCACCAGTGCGACATCGATCGCCTGTTCGCCGCCGAAGATTATGAGGACGTGCTCGCCGCGTTGGAGGCGGACGGCTCCGAGTGGGCGAAGAGCCAGCTCGAGACGCTGAGCAGCAAGAGCCCGCAGGCCTGTAAGGTCTCGCTCCGTCTGCTCCACAATGGCGGTCTGATGCAGGCCTTTGCCGACGAGATGCGGCAGGAATATGCGGTCGCATCGCGGGTCGTTCAGCGGCACGATTTCGTCGAGGGCGTCCGCGCCCTGCTCGTCGACAAGGACAGCGCCCCCGTCTGGGCCCCGCCGACCCCGGAAGCGGTCACCCAGCATTTGATCGACACCATCTTCGCGCCGATGCCCGAGGGAGAGGAGTGGACGCCGTTATGACCTACGAAAACATCCTGGTGGAGCAGCGCGGGGCGGTGACATTGATCACGCTCAATCGGCCCAAGGCGCTGAATGCGCTCAACACGGCGGTGCTCGGCGAGTTGATCACCGCCTTCGCCGCTTATGACGCCGACGACAGCCAGCGCTGCGCCGTGCTGACGGGGAGCGAGCGTGCGTTCGCGGCGGGCGCCGACATCAAGGAAATGTCGAGCCAGGGCTTCGCGCAGATGTACGCCTCCAACTTCTTCGCAGGCTGGGAGAAGGTGACGGCGACCCGCAAGCCGTGGATCGCCGCGGTCGCCGGCTACGCTCTGGGCGGCGGGTGCGAGGTGGCGATGATGGCAGACTTCATCATCGCCGCCGACACCGCCCAGTTCGGACAGCCCGAGATCCGGCTCGGCGTCACGCCGGGCATGGGCGGCTCCCAGCGCCTCACCCGCGCGATCGGCAAGGCAAAGGCGATGGAAATGTGCCTTACCGGCCGCAACATGGGCGCGGAGGAAGCGGAGCGCGCCGGCCTCGTCGCCCGCGTGGTACCGGCGGCGGGCCTGGTCGACGAGGCGCTGAAGGCGGCGGAGGCGATCGCAGGCATGGCGCCGCTCGCCGCAATCGCCACCAAGGAGATGGTCAACGCCGCCTTCGAAATGGGTCTCGCCCAAGGCATCGTCTTCGAGCGCCGGCTGTTCCACGGCCTGTTCGGCACCGAGGACCAGAAGGAAGGCATGGCCGCCTTCGTCGACAAGCGTAAAGCGGCTTGGACGGGGCGGTGACGTCATCCTGACGAAAGTCAGGATCCATGAACATGGAAGTTGAAGTTCGGAGCCGCCGGTGTTCATGGATGCCGGATCGGGCCCCGTCAAAGTACCACTTTGATAGGGTCCCATCGGTCCGGCATGACGGGGTAGAACAATGGCACGCGTAGCATTTATCGGTCTCGGCAACATGGGCGGCGGGATGGCCGCGAACCTCGCAAAGGCGGGGCACGCCGTTACGTCGTTCGACCTTTCCGAGGCGGCGCTCGCCAAGGCGGAGGGGAATGGCTGCACCCGCGCCGCTTCGGCGGAGGAGGCGGTGAAGGATGCCGAGGCGGTAGTGACCATGCTCCCTGCAGGGAAGCACGTCCGCGAGGTCTATGAGACCAGCGTCATCGGCAAGGCGCCGGCCAGCGCCATCCTCATCGACTGCTCGACCATCGACGTCGCCACCGCGCGGGAGGAGATCGCGAAGGCGGAGAGCGCGGGATACCGCATGGTCGACGCGCCCGTTTCGGGCGGCATCGCCGCGGCCGACGCCGGCACCCTCACCTTCATGGTCGGCGGGGCCGACGAAGCCTTCGAAGCGGCGCGGCCGTATCTCGATCAGATGGGCAAGGCGGTGATCCACGCCGGTGCCGGCGGCGCCGGCCAGGGGGCGAAGATCTGCAACAACATGCTGCTCGGCGCCTCGATGGTCGCGACCTGCGAAACCTTCATCCTCGCCCAGAAGCTCGGGCTCGACGCACAGACATTCTTCGACATCGCGTCGAAGGCTTCGGGCCAATGCTGGTCGATGACCACCTATTGCCCCCTTCCCGGGGTCGGCCCCGTCACCCCGGCTGACCGCGACTATGAAGGCGGCTTTGCGGCGGCCCTGATGCTGAAGGACCTGCGGCTGGCGATGGAAGCGGCGCAAAGCGTCGACAGCTATACGCCGATGGGCGCCGCGGCCGAGGAGCTCTACACTCGCTTTGCCGAGTCGCTGGGCGGCGGCGGCAAGGATTTCTCCGGCATCATCAAGATGATCGACGATAGCTGGACCGCCCGCTGACACGGCGGTCGGTCGCGTGAAGGCGGCCGAGCTCCCGGGGATCCCGCGGCGACATGGGTAGCCGCACCGGCCCGGACCGCCGGCGGAGGTCTTCGACGCAGCGGCCGGCCGTCTTCCCGTCCCAAAGCGCCGGCCGCCGGACGGCTCGCGGCGCCGTCAGCGCCTTTTCGAGGTCGAGCAGCAGGGTTTCGGGGGCGGTCAGCCGGTTGCTGCCCTCGCTGATCGTCACCGGCCGTTCGGTATTCTCGCGCAGCGTCAGGCAGGGAATGCCGAGATAGGTCGTCTCTTCCTGGATGCCGCCCGAATCGGTGATGGCGGCCGCCGCCCCGGTCACCAGGCTCATGAAGCGGACATAAGGCAGCGGCTCGACCAGCCTGACGCCGGCACGCAGCAGGCGGCTTTCGAACAGCCCGGCCCCGAGCCGCTTCGCCGTGCGCGGGTGGACCGGAAAGACGAGCGGCAGCCTCCGCTGCGCCTCGATGAGGACGTCGACCAGCCGCAGCAGCTGCGCGGGCTCGTCGACGTTGGACGGCCGATGCAGCGTGACCACGCCGTAGCCGCCGCGGGGAAGGCCGAAGGCTTCGGGGACGCCCGCCGTCTCGATCGCCGGACGGACCAGCTCGAAACTGTCGATCATGATGTTGCCGACGCGCGTGATGCGCGTGTCGGCGATGCCCTCCGCCCGCAGATTCTCGTCGGCATCCGTCGACGGCGTCCAAAGGACATCGGACAGGACGTCGGTGACCAGGCGATTCAGTTCCTCCGGCATGGCGCGGTCGCGGCTGCGCAGCCCGGCCTCGAGGTGCACCACGGGAATGCCGAGCTTCGTGCCGACCTGGGCGCAGGCGGCGGTGGAATTGACGTCGCCGACGACGATCAGCCAGTCGGGACGGTTACTTAGCGCGACCTTCTCGTACGCGATCATAACGCCGCCGGTCTGCTCGGCATGGCTTCCAGACCCGACGCCGAGATGATGCTTCGGCTCCGGCAGGCCGAGATCCTTGAAAAAGGCGTCGGACATGTTGGCGTCGTAATGCTGGCCGGTGTGGACCAGCACCGGCTCGAAATCCGGCGCCGCGGCGAGCGCGCGCCAGAGCGGCGCGACCTTCATGAAATTGGGACGCGCGGCGGCGATCAGGTGGACATGTTGGACCATGCCCGCCGCATAGCCCGCAAGGTTTTAAGAATGCGTCAGCGCCGGGGGGCGGGCGTCACTTGTCCTTCTTTTTCAGCCGCGCCGACTTGATCTCGCCGACGATGCCGATGGTGGAGACATCGGCGACGCTCTGGCTGACCGTCACGCAATTCTTGAACATCGCGTTGCCGCAGACCTCCCAGACATCGCCCGGCTGCAGCGAGAGGCTGCCCGCATCCCAGCGCAACTCGAGGTTCGAATTGGCTTTGCGGACGTCGTAGCTCTCGCCGCTGTAAGCCTTGTCGTGATAGATGGTGAGTTCGTTCGGCAAGGTCCTGACGCCGGCGAGATCCTTGGCCGTGGCGGGTACGGCGATCGCGGCCATGGCGGCCGCGGCAATCGCAATCTTCCTCATGATCATCCCCTTTATTGCGGCTCGGGCGGCCGCTGGGAAAATTTCTATTCCGAACGATATGCCTTAGCAACGCTCAGCGCAGCACGCTGGCGAGCGCGGCGTGCCACCCCGCGATACGACCGCGAGTCGCCGCCTCAGGGGTGAACCGCTCGACTGCCCCCCGCATCGAGGCGGCCTCCTCCAGCGAGGCAAACATCCCGCACCCGACGCCCGCCAGCATCGCCGCGCCGAGCGCCGTGGTCTCCACATAGGACGGCCGCTCCACCGGCAGGCCGAGGACATCCGCCAGATCCTGGGCGAGCCAGGTATTTGACGCCATGCCGCCATCGATACGAAGCACCTCCCACTGAGCGCCATCGGCGGCGAACGCGGTCATCAGATCATGCGTCTGGTGGACCATGGCCTCGAGCGCGGCGCGGACGATGTGGGCGCGGCCGGTGGAGAGGCTGAGGCCGGAGATGGCGCCGCGGGCGTCGGCCCGCCAATGGGGGGCGCCGAGCCCGGAGTGGGCCGGCACGATGTGCACCCCTCCGCAGTCCTCGACCGAGCGCGCAAGCACTTCACTCTCCTCTGCGGAGGCGATCAGGCCAAGATCGTCGCGCAACCATTTGATGAGCGCACCTGCAACGAAAACAGAGCCTTCCAGGGCATAGCTCCGACTACCTCCCAACTGCCACGCGACGGTGGAAAGCAAGCGGTGCGCGCTTGGACGCGGTACAGCACCCGTGTTGGTGAGGACGAACGCGCCCGTGCCGTAGGTTGCCTTGGTGTCGCCGGCCGTAAAACACGCTTGTCCGATCGATGCCGCCTGCTGGTCGCCCGCCATCCCGCAGATCGGCAACGTCCGTCCGAAATGCTCGGCGAGGGAGGTACCGAAATCGCCCGCGCAGTCGACGATCTCCGGTAGCGCCGCTCGCGGCACGCCCCACATCGCGATCAGTTCATCGTCCCAGCCGCTCTCAAGCCCCATCAACGCGGTGCGCGAGGCGTTGGTGGCGTCGGTGACGTGGAGCCCGCCGCTCAAGCGGAAGACCAGCCAGCTCTCGACCGTGCCGATGCAGAGGTCGGCGCCCGCCTCCTTGAGCTGCGGCCAGTGCTCTAGCGCCCAGGCGGTCTTCGATGCGCTGAAATAGGGGTCGAGAAGCAAGCCGGTCCGTGCGTGGACCAACGATTCCCGCCCCTCCTCCTTGAGGCGGAGGCAGGCGTCGGCGGTGCGGCGGTCCTGCCAGACGATCGCCGGCGCCAGCGGCTTGCCGGTGCGCCGGCTCCAGAACACCACGGTCTCGCGCTGGTTGGCGATGCCGATCCCGGCGATCGTGTCGCTACCGGCGGCAACGGCGCGCGCGCAGGCGAGGCTCTCCCGCCAGATCTCCTCCGCGTCATGCTCGACCCAGCCCGGCTGCGGATAGCTCTGCGTCAGCGCCCGCTGCTCGACGGCGAGGCAGGTGCCGTCCGCGGCGAAGAGCATCGCTCGCGTGCTGGTGGTGCCTTCGTCGATGACGAGCAGAGTTTCATCCATGCGCTTTGGTGACACGGTCTCTGCATGGATTCCAGCCTTGGCCGGAATGAACTAGGGTGGCGCCGTGGACAGCTACGACCTCCTCATCGTCGGCGGCGGCATCAACGGCGCCGCCATCGCCCGCGACGCTGCGATCCGCGGTGCGAAAGTGCTGCTGATCGAGAAGGACGATCTCGCGGCCCACACAAGTTCGGCCTCGTCCAAGCTGATCCACGGCGGCCTTCGATACCTCGAGCTGGGTCAGATCCGCCTGGTGCGCGAATCGCTGCGGGAGCGTGAGATCCTGCTGAAGACGGCGCCGCACATCGTCCGGCCGCTTCGGTTCGTCCTCCCGCACTGCCCGGGGATGCGACCGCACTGGATGGTCCGCGCGGGGCTGCTCCTCTACGATGCGCTGTCGCTGCGCCGCAGCCTGCCCCGCTCGCGCCGGGTGACGGGGCGGGAGGCGGCGCTCCAGGCCCCTCTGGCGGACCGCCGCCGCCTCCTTTCCTATTGGGACGCCTGGGTCGACGATTCGCGGCTCACGGTGCTGAACGCCGTGGCCGCGGCCGAGGCGGGGGCCGAGATTACCACGCGCACGGAGCTTCTCTCCGCCCGCCGCCACGGAGGCGCCTGGGCGGCGGAGCTGAGCGGCGGCCGCACGGTCGAGGCGAAGGCGCTCGTCAACGCCGCAGGCCCATGGGTCGCGGAACTCCTCGCGCGCCTCGGCGAGCGCAGCGACAGCCGCGCCCGTCTCGTCAAGGGAAGCCACATCATCGTGCCACGCCTCTGGGACGGCGAACAGGCGTACATCCTCCAGCAGGCGGACCGGCGGGTCGTCTTCGCCCTGCCCTTCCAGGACGATTACACCCTCATCGGCACCACCGACGTCGAGGTGTCGAGGCCCGAGGGTGCGGCGATCACCCCGGACGAAATCCGATATCTTTGCGAGGCGGCCGACCGCTACTTCCGGAAGCAGGTGGTGTCGGCGGACGTGGTCTGGTCCTACTCTGGCGTGCGGGCGCTCCACGACGACGGCCACGGCGCCGCCCGCGCCGTCACCAGGGACTATCATCTGGAGCTCAGCTCCACGGCCGGCGCACCTCTCCTCTCCGTCTTCGGCGGCAAGATCACCACCGCCCGGGCCCTCGCCGCCCATGCGGTCGACATGCTCAGGATCGACGGCCGCCGTTCGACCGGCTGGATGATGCTGCCGGGCGGCGATCTGTACCCGGCGTATGTCGATTGGCTGCGCACCCTCATGGAATGGATGCCGCTGCCGATGGTCGACCGCCTGTCCAAAGCGTACGGAACACGCCTGAAGGACCTCCTGGGCGACGCCGACAGGCTCGCGAACCTCGGCCGCCACTTCGGCGCAGGCCTGTACGAAGCGGAAGTACGCTGGCTGGTCGAGCGAGAGTTCGCCCGAACGGCGGAGGATGTGCTGTGGCGCCGCACCAAGCTCGGCCTCCGCTTCACGCCCGCCCAGGCGAAGGCGCTCACAACCTGGCTCTCAGGGCGCCGCTGAGGCTTTCATCGCCAGCGCGTCGCGCGCGGCCTCGGCGAGCGCCTGGACGCTGAACGGCTTGGCAAGGAAGGCGACACGGTCGAGGTCGATCGACGCCCGCAGCTGCTCCTCCGCGTAGCCGGAGATGAAGAGGATCGGCAGGTCGGGGTGCGTCTTGCGCGCCTCGCGGGCGGTGGTCGGCCCGTCCATCGTCGGCATCACCACGTCCGAGATCATGAGGTCGATCCCGGTCTCGCGGCCGAGGATTTCGAGCGCCGCCTCGCCATTCTCCGCCGTCAGCACCGTATAGCCGTTGCGGGTCAGCGCCCGCTCGGCGACCGCGCGCACCGTCGCCTCGTCCTCGACGAGGAGGATCGTGCCCGTCCCCCACAATTCGCCCGCCGTCTGCTTCTTGCGCGGGGCCTTGGCCGGCGCCTCGGCGCGATGGACGGGGAAATAGAGGGTGAAGCTGGTCCCCTCGCCCGGCTTGCTCTCGGCGAAGACGAAGCCGCCCGATTGCTTGACGATGCCGTAGACGGTGGAGAGCCCGAGGCCCGTCCCCTTCCCCACCTCCTTGGTGGTGAAGAACGGCTCGAAGATCTTCGGCAGGAGGTTGGGCGGGATGCCGGTGCCGGTGTCGCTGACGCGGAGCGCCGTATAATCCGCGATGGGAAGGATCTCGCTCCCCATCCGCCGCACGTCCTCGGCGCTGACCGAGAAGGTGTGGAGGGTGAGCGTGCCGCTGCCGTTCGGATCCTTGGCGAGGATGGCGTCGCGGCCGTTGACGGCGAGGTTGACGATGACCTGCTCGAGCTGCCCGGGATCGGCGCGCACCGCACCCAGGCTGCGGCCGTGCTTCACCTGCAGGGCGACATGCTCGCCGAGCAGGCGCTTCAGCAGGGTGGAGACCTCGGCGATAACGTCGGGAAGCTGGAGGACTTGCGGCCGCAGCGTCTGCTGGCGCGAGAAGGCGAGGAGCTGGCGCGTGAGGCTGGCGGCGCGGTTCGAATTGGAGCGGATCTGCTGGATGTCGTCATAGTCGCTGTCGCCGGGTGCGTGGCGCATCAGCATGAGGTCGCAATGACCGATGATGGCGGTCAAAATGTTGTTGAAATCGTGGGCGACGCCCCCGGCGAGCTGGCCGACCGCCTGCATCTTGGTCGCCTGCGCGACCTGACGCTTGAGGCGGTCCTCCTCGCTATTGTCCTTCATCGACAGCAGCACCGCCGCCTCGCCCAGCCCGCGCGCGCCCGCCACGGTGAGCGCCACCGGCTCCTCCGGGCGCGCCTTCAGACGCACGGCAATGTCGCCGGACATGGTCGGCCCGCGGGCGAAGCGGCGGACCTGGTCGGCGACCGCGGCCTTGTCTTCGTCGACGACGAGGTCGCTCGGCCATGCGGGCGCGGCGTTGCGCGACAGGCCGGCGGCCCGGCGGAAGGCACCGTTCAGATAGAGGAATCGGCCGTCGCGATCGACGAGGGCGAGGCCGATGGGCAGGATTTCGACCAATGCGTTGAGGTTCGCGCCCGAGGAGCCGCCGACGGTGCCGAGTTCGTCGAGCAGGAAGAACAGGATCGGTCCCTCCCCCTCCGCCGCACCGGACGAAATCTGAACGAGGCGAAGCGCGCCGGCCTCCTTGCCCTCGCGCGCGAAGCTGATGCGGCCGTCCTCGCCGAGCGCGAGCAGGTCGATCAGCGGCGCCCCTTGCGGCGCCGTCTCGCTTTCGAGAAAGGCGCGAGCGAGAAAGGCGCGGTTGGCCGCGAGGAGGTTCCCGGCCGCATCGACGAGGGCGGTCATGATCCCCGCCGCGCCGAACCGGTCTCCCGGGCCGCCGGCGGTGAGCGCCCGCGCCTCCGCGGCGGCGTCCGGAGCCTCGCTGCGGGTGAAGCGCCAGACCAGCCGGTCCCCGCCCGCACCGGCGCGCCGGAGTTCGACGGTGCGGCCGTCTCGCTCCAGAGTGGCGCTGCCGTCCCGCCGTGCGGCCTCGATCGCCCCGGAGAAGTCGCCGTCGAGGAGGTCGGCCGCTCCCTCGTTGGCCGCGATTAGACGGCCGTCGAGATCGGTGACCGCTGCAGGCTCGGCCGAAGCATCGAGCGCGGCCCGCAGCAGCGCGAGGTCCAGAGCGGGCTCGCCCACCCCGGCTGCGGCCGTAGCCCCCGACCCCCGCCCGGTCAGCGCGAGCGACACCCCCAGGGCCAGCACGCCGGCGAAAAAGGCGGCGGCGACCACCGGGCTCGGCAGGGCGACGAACAGCAACGCGGCCGAGGCGGCCGCGGCGAGCGCCACCAGGGCGATTGCGAGGCCGCCGCGCCCCGCCGCTGCCGGCGCCGCGCTCGCCACCTTACCAGATGCGGACGCGCTGCTGCGGCGTCAGATAGAGCTTCTGGCCCGGGGTCGGGTTGAACGCCGCATACCAGGGATCCAGGTTGCGCACGACGGCGGCGCGCTGCTCGCCCGGCGAGTGCGGGTCGGTGAGGAGGCGCTGGCGCAGCGCCGCCTCGCGCCAGTTGATCCGCCACACCTGCGCCCAGCCGAGATAGAAACGCTGGTCGCCGGTGAAGCCGTCGATCACCTTGGGCGTCCGCCGGCCCAGCGACGCGTGATACGCGTCGTAGGCGACGGTGAGGCCCGCGAGATCGGCGACGTTCTCGCCCATCGTCAGCCGGCCCTTCACATGCAGCCCCGGCAGCGGCTCGTAGGCGTTATACTCGGCCTCGAGCGCGTCGAGGCGGGAGTTGAACGCGCTGACGTCGGCCGGCGTCCACCAGTCGATCAGCCGGCCCTCGCGGTTATACTTCGCGCCCTGGTCGTCGAAATGGTGGCTGAGCTCGTGGCCGATGACCGCGCCGATGCCGCCGTAATTGACCGCGTCGTCGGCATTGGGATCGAAGAAGGGCGGCTGCAGGATCGCCGCCGGGAAGACGATCTCGACCATGCCGAAATTGGCGTAGGCGTTGATCGTCATCGGGGTCATGCCCCATTCCCAGCGATAGATCGGCTTGCCGAGCTTGTTGACGTTGTAGGCATGCTCGAATTGCGAGGCGCGCATGGCGTTGCCGAGCACGTCGTCGCGGCGAATCTGCAGCCCCGAAAAATCGCGCCAGCGGCTCGGATAGCCGATCTTGGGCGTGAAGGCGGCGAGCTTGGCGTGGGCCGCCGTCTTCGTGGCAGGACTCATCCACTCAAGCTTGTCGATGCGCCGGTTCATTGCGGCGATGATGTTCTTCACCAGCCGGTCGGCCGCCGCCTTCGTGGCGGGCGGGAAATAGCGGGCGACGTAGATCTTGCTGACCTCGTCGGAGAGGGTGCGGCTGGTGAAGCTCACCGCCCGCTTCCAGCGCAGCTCCTGCTGGGGTGTGCCCGAGAGCACCGTGCCGTAGAAAGCGAAGCGCTCGTCGTCGAACGCCTTGGGCAGATAGGCCGCATAGGCGTCCAGCGAGCGGACCAGCATCTGGTCCTTGAGCACCTGGAGCGGCGCCGCAGCGACCGCCGCCGCGATGCCGTGGATGGCGCTCGGCTGGGCGACCACGACCGTGTTCACCGGCGTGCCGATGCCGCGGAAGTAAGCGGCGAAGTCGAAGCCCGGCGCCTCCTTGATGAGCTGCGCCGTCGCCATCTTGTTGTAGGTCTTGGTCGCGTCGCGACTCTCGACCCGGTCCCAATGCGCCTTGGCGATCTGCGTCTCGTAGCCGAGGATCCCTTCGGCGCGGGCCGCGGCGTCCATCTCCCCGGCCAGCGTCAGCACCTTCTCGAGGTGCTGGCGATAGGCGTTGCGGGTGGCGACGAGCTTGGGGTCGTCCTTCAGGTAAT
Organism: Allosphingosinicella sp.; assembly: GCF_036403745.1. Lineage (GTDB taxonomy): Bacteria > Pseudomonadota > Alphaproteobacteria > Sphingomonadales > Sphingomonadaceae > Allosphingosinicella. The sequence continues at coordinate 32,590 of NZ_DASWQI010000026.1, read as the reverse complement.
AATCGCGGTCGGGCATACCGAGGCCCGCCTGGCCGAGCCCGAGCACATATTGGTTCGGCTCCTTGTCGTCCTGGCCGACGCCGGCGCCGACAGGGCCCCCGATGCCGTTGCGATCGGCTTCGGCGACGAGCGCGGCATAGCCCTCCTTCGAGGAGAGCGCGCGGACGCGGTTCAGCCAGGGGTTGAACGGCGCCAGGCCCTTCGCCTCGATGGCGGCGGTGTCGAGATAGCTCGCATACGCATTGCCGATCTTGCTGTTCGGGTCGTTCTTCGCCTCCTCGAGGATTTCGCGCGTGCGGCTGCGCGATATGTCGTCCAGGCGGGTGAACATGCCGTAGCTCGACTTATCCTGCGGGATCGGCGTGGTCCGCGCCCAATTGCCGTTCGCGAAGCCGTAGAAATTGTCGCCCGGCGCCACGGACCGGTCCATGCCGGCTTCGTCAAAGCCGAAGGTGCCGAGCTCGGGACGGCCGTTGTTGACGGCCGCCGCCGGGCTGGCGGGCGGCGCGGCGGCGTAAGCGGCGGCGGCGGTGACGGTGGAAGCGGCGAGGGCGAGGAGAAGGCGCTTGCGCATGGCCGGTAAGAACTCCGCTGGAGAGGATGGCGGTGCTCTTAGCAGGGCCGCCCGGGGTTTCAAATCTATGTCAGGCTGAGACGGCGCGATGCCGCCGGCGCCATTTCGCGCGGACGCGCTGCCGCCACAGGAGGGCGGAGACGAGGTAGCCAAGCGTCGCCGCCGAAGCCGAGAGCGTAAGGATCCCGAGCGCGATCGGCCCCGAGGCATGATGGGCCCAGAACAGCATCCTGCCGAGCTCGCCGCCGGCCTGCGCCGCCGCCTGCGGATCGATCACCCCGGCGTCGTGGCGCAGCTCCCATTTCCCGATCCGGTAGGCGGCATAATACATGGGCGGGATGGTGAGCGGATTGACCACGAGGGTCGTCGCCGCCGCAATCATCACGTTGGCTCGCGCCGGAATCGCGAGCATGGCGGCGAGCGGGATGTGCATGAACGGCATGATCACGCCGACGCCGAGCCCCAGCGACACGGCGCGGGGCACCGAGCGGTGGTTCATGTGCCAGAGGCTGGGATGCCGCAGCCGCTTCGCGAACGGTCGCAGCAGGCGGTAGCTGTCGATCGTCTCCCGGGTCGGCAGGTGGCTCCGCAGCCAGCCCTGCTTCTTCCCCCCCTGATCTGGACCGGCACTGCCGGCTTCGCCCCCCGGCTCAACCATGCTGGCGCAGGAGGCGGCCCTGCTCCTTCTTCCAGTCCTTTTCCTTCTCGTGCTCGCGCTTGTCGTGGGCCTTGCGCCCCTTGGCGATGGCGAGCTCGACCTTTGCCCGGCCGCGGCCGTTGAAGTAGATGGAGAGCGGCACCAGGGTCATGCCCTGCCGCATCACCGCGCCGAACATCTTGTTGATCTCACGTGCCGTGAGGAGGAGCTTCCGCGGCCGCTTGGGCTCATGGTTGAAGCGGTTGCCGTGGCTGAACTCGGGGATGTTGGCGTTGATCAGCCACACCTCCCCTTCCTTCACCTCGGCATAGCTCTCGGCGATCGAGCCCTCGCCGAAGCGGAGCGACTTCACCTCGGTCCCGGTCAGCGCGATCCCCGCCTCATATTTGTCCTCGATGGCATAATCGTAGCGCGCGCGCCGGTTCTCGGCGACGATCTTCTGCTTGTCGAACGGGATGGGACGCGGACGGGCCATGGGGCGGACATAGAGAGGGGTGCGCGGAAGGGGAAGGCAAGGACTCGCCCTCCCGTGCTTTTGCAGGGCGGAGAGGACTAGATGAGGCCCGCATGCTCCAGGGCGGCGTCCACGGCGCGGCGGCTCGCCTGCGACGGCGGCGTCAGCGGTAGGCGCGGCGTCGCCGGGAATTGCGGACGGACCTTGTTGAGCGCGTATTTCACGGGCCCCGGCGAAGCGTCGCTGAACAGGGCGGCGTGGAGGGGGTAGAGCTTGTCCTGAAGTCTCAGGGCCTCATCCCAATTCCCTGATAAGCAGGCGTTTTCGAAGTCCGCGCAGAGCTTCGGCGCCACGTTCGCGGTCACCGATATGCAGCCCCGCCCACCCATCGCGATGAAGCCCAAAGCCATGTCGTCATTGCCTGAGAGCTGGATGAAGTGCTCCCCGCAGGCGAGGCGCTGGGCGGTGACGCGGGCGAGGTTGCCGGTGGCGTCCTTGACCGCCACCACGTTGGCGATACTCGCCAGCCGCGCCATCGTCTCGACGGAGATGTCCGTTATCGTCCGCGACGGCACGTTGTAGAGGACGACCGGGATGTCCACCGCCGCCGCAATCGCTGCGAGGTGGGCGTAAATGCCCTCCTGGTTTGGGCGATTGTAATAAGGCGGGACGTGGAGCGCGGCGTCGGCGCCGCATTCCTTGGCGACCTTGGTCAGCGCAATGGCATGGGCGGTGTCGTTCGAGCCGCAGCCGGCGATCACCGGCACCTTCCCCGCCGCAGCCTTGACGCAGATCTCGATCACCCGCCGGTGCTCCTCGGGCCGCAGGGTCGCCGATTCGCCGGTCGTTCCCGCCGGAACGAGGCCATGGCTTCCCTCGGCAATCTGCCAGGCGACGAAATCGGCGTAGGCGCCCTCGTCCAACGCTTCGTCGCGAAACGGCGTCACCAGAGCCGGGATCGACCCGCGAAACATCATTTCTCTCCTTCACTGGGAGCGGCGTTGTGCAATGATCGTTTGTGAAGCCGGAGCGCCGTTCAGGGGCTGATAAGGAGGGTTCCGCCATTCTGTCCAGCATGCACAGGAAGCTGTTGACGATCGGATTGCTCGGGGTGTCGGCAGGCTCGCTCGCCGCGGTGACGGCCGGCGTCCACAATCTGAAGATCGCGAGCGTCCTTCCCGCCGCGATGCAGTCTATCGTCGCACCGACCGGCAATCCGGCCCTTCCGATCGCTCCGGAAGCCCCCGCCTACGGCGTCTCCCCCGCCGTCGCCTCGGCGCTCAGCCAATGGAACACGCTGCGCCAGAGCGACGGCAACAGCTTCTCCTCCTACGCGACCTTCCTGATGAGCCACCAGGGCTGGCCCGGCGAATCGGGGCTCAGGAAAGCGGCGGAAAAGGCGATCAACTCCGACGGCGACAGCGCCGGACAGGTGGTGAGCTTCTTCCGCGTCTTCCCCCCGACGACGACGGTCGGCGAGGCCCGCTACGCCTTCGCCCTCTACGCCACGGGCCAGCAGGACCAGGCGCGGGCGGCGGCGCGGCGGGCGTGGGTCGGGGGGGCCCTCCCCCAGAACGACGAGAGCCGCATCCTCACCCTGTTCGGTGGTTCCCTGACCCCCGCGGATCATGACGCGCGCATCGACGCCCTGCTTTCGAACGGCGATCGTCAGGCGGCGCAGCGGATGCTCCCCCTCGCCACGCCGGCAATGCGCCCGCTGTTCGATGCCCGTCTGGCGCTCCAGACGAACGCGAGCGACGCCGGCACCCGCCTTGCCGCCCTCCCCGCCGACGCCGGCTCGAACGCCGGGCTGCTGCGCGACAAGGTCAATTGGCTGCGCAACGCCCAGCAGGCCAATGCCGCCCGCGCCCTGCTCGCCAACCGACCGCCGCTGACGGTGCGGCCGGCGGTGCCGGAGAAATGGTTCGAGACGATGCTGACCCTCGCCCGGGAGGCGGCGGCGGACCGGCAGTGGAGCACAGCCTACGATATCGCCTCGAAGCTCGACGACGCCTACGCTCCCGGCACCGACGTCAGCGAGCGGCCCTATGGCGAGCGCGACGATTATACGAGCCTCGCCTGGCTCGGCGGCTATGTTGCGATGAACAAGCTCGGCCGGCCAGCGGACGCGCTCAAGCTGTTCCTGCGCTACGCCGGAGGTGCCCGCTCGCAGCAGACGCGGGCCAAGGGCTTCTACTGGGCCGGTCGCGCGGCGCAGGCTTCCGGCGACAGCGCGACCGGCGAAGGCTATTTCCGCGAGGCGGCGTCCGCCCCAGATCTCTTCTACGGCCAACTCGCCATCGAGAAACTCGGCCGCCCGATCCCACCGCCCGAGCAGCAGCTCTCGGCGATCGACCCCGGCACACGCGCGCAGTTCCAGAATCGCAGCCTCGTCCAGGCGGCCCGTGCGCTAGGGCAGATGGGCCGTTATGGCGACCAGACCCTGTTCGTCCGCGCCATCGCTCAGAATGCCGCGACGGACAGCGACCGCATCCTCGGCGGCGAACTCGGCCGGTCGATGGGACGCCCCGACCTCGGCGTGTGGGTTGCCCGCGAAGCGCGCAACCGCGGCGCCACTTTCTATGCCCGTCCCGCCTTCCCCGACGTCACCCTCTCGCCGGGATTCGGGCGCTACTGGTCGATCGCCCACGGTATCACCCGGCAGGAAAGCTCGTTCGACCGCGCGGCGGTAAGCGGCGCCGGCGCGCTCGGCATGATGCAGCTGATGCCCGGCACCGCCAACGAGACGGCGCGCAAGATGGGCATGGGCTACACACGCTCGCGTCTCACCAGCGATCCGAGCTACAACATGACGCTGGGCACCGCTTATTTCTCGACCCTGCTCGACCAATGGGGCGGCAGCGTGCCGCTGGCGGTGGCGAGCTACAATGCGGGCGCCGGCAACGTCCGCAAATGGGTGGCACAGAATGGCGACCCCCGCCTGCCCGGCGCCGACATGGTGAAGTGGATCGAGGAGATCCCATTCCAGGAAACCCGCAATTACGTCCAGCGCGTGCTCGAGAACACCGTCGTCTACGACACGTTCGCGGCGCAGGGCGGCGGCACCAGCGGGCGCCTGTCTTACTATCTCGGCCGCTCGTTCAGCGCACCGGCCCCGGTCTATTCCTCCGCCGCGCCCGCCCCGGCGCAGTGAACGACCGCCCGAACACCATCACGCCCGACGGCTACCGGCGCCTGCGCGAGGAATATGAGCAATTGTTCGGCGGCGAGCGGCCGAAGCTGGTCGAGACGATCAGCTGGGCCGCCGGCAACGGCGACCGCTCCGAGAATGGCGACTATATTTACGGCCGCAAGCGGCTGGGCGAGATCGACCGCCGGATCGGCTGGCTCTCGAAGCGGATGAAGGCGGCGCAGGTCGTCGATCCCGCGCAGCAGCCGGACCGCGCCAAGGTCTTCTTCGGCGCCATCGTCACCCTGGTCGACGAGGAGGACAAGGAGCGCATTGTCACTTTGGTCGGCGAGGACGAGACCGACGCCGGCAACGGCCGCATCGCCTGGACCTCCCCCATCGCCCGCGCCATCCGCGGCGCCGCGGTGGGCGACGTGGGCGCGTGACGCTGCCGGCCGGCGAACGGGAGCTGGAAGTGGTCGCGATCCGCTACCCTGACTAAGCCGTCATGCCGGGAAAAGCCGGAACCGCCCGAGTTGAACCGTCGTCCCGGCGAAAGCCGGGACCTCGTGACGGAGAGGCACAGTGGGTCTCTTGGAGATCCCGGCTTCCGCCGGGATGACGGGCTAGGCGCCGAAAGCCTTCTTCGCCAATGCCTCGACCTCGGGATCGGCCTTGGGCGGCTCCATCGGTACCGCCGCCTCCAGCGCGTCCGCAACGGCCGTGAGCGCGGCGATACGAGCCGCCTTCTTGTTGTTGCCGTCGATGATCGTCCACTGCGCCCAGGGCGTGTTGGTATGGGAGAACATGTCCTTCACCGCCGCGATATAATCGTCGCGCTTCTCGCGGTTGCGGAAATCCTCGGCGGTGACCTTCCAGCGCTTCCACGGGTGGTCGAGGCGCGCTTCCAGCCTTTTGTCCTGCGTCTCCTGCGTGACGTGGAAGAACAATTTGACGATGGCGGTGCCGCCATAGGCCTGCTGGGCCTCGAACTCGTTGATCTCGTCATAGCCGCGCCGCCATTCGGCCTCCGAGGCGAAGCCCTCGACCCGCTCGACCAGCACCCGGCCATACCAGCTGCGGTCGAAGATCGCGACCTGGCCGGCGCCCGGCATCTTGCTCCAGAACCGCCACAGGAAGTGGCGCGCTTTCTCCTCCGCGGTCGGCGCCTTGATCGGCCAGACCCGGAAGGCGCGCGGGTCCCATTGGCCGGTGATGCGCTGGATCGCCCCGCCTTTCCCCGCCGCGTCCCACCCCTCGCAGACGATGAGGCTGCTCTTGCCGTGCACCATTTGCGCGACGAGGATGTGCGACAGCCGCTCCTGCAGCGCGCACAGGTCCGCTTCGTAATCGCCTTTGTATTTCTTGCCGGATTCGTAGTCGGAGAGGTTGAGGGTCATGGTCGCTCCTAGTGCCTCCCCGGCCCCGCCGGGGAGGGGGACCAAGCGTAGCTTGGTGGAGGGGTAACTGACGAGGCCTGCTCCAGTTACCCCTCCACCACCATTCTGGTAGTCCCCCTCCTCATCTGACGATGGGGAGGAAAACCCTATTCCGGCGCCACCACCTTCGCAGGGTCCTTCTTCGCCGCCCCAGCCGGCTCGACCACGCGGATGTGGAGCTCGCGCAGCTGCTTCAAGGTGACGTCGCCCGGCGCGCCCATCATCAAATCCTCGGCCCGCTGGTTCATCGGGAAGAGCACGACCTCGCGGATGTTGGGCTCGCCGGCGAGCAGCATGACGATGCGGTCGATGCCCGGTGCCGATCCGCCGTGCGGCGGCGCGCCATATTTGAAGGCATTGATCATGCCGGAGAAGTTCGTGTCGACATCGGCCTTGGAGTAACCGGCGATCTCGAACGCCTTGTACATGATGTCCGGCCGGTGGTTGCGGATCGCGCCCGAGGACAGCTCCACGCCGTTGCAGACGATGTCGTACTGGTAGGCGAGGATATCGAGCGGGTCCTTCGTCTCCAGCGCCTCGAGCTCGCCCTGGGGCATCGAGAAGGGATTGTGGCTGAAATCGACCTTCTTCGCTTCCTCGTCATATTCGAACATCGGAAAGTCGACGATCCAGCAGAAATCGAAGCGATTCTCGTCGATGAGCCCGAGCTGTTCTGCGACCCGCGTCCGCGCCGCGCCGGCGAGCTTTGCCGCCTGCCCTTCCTTGCCGGCGGCGAAGAAGATGCCGTCGTCGGGGCCGAGGCCGAGCTCTGCGACCAGCTTGCGCGTCACCTCCTCGCCATGGTTTTTTGCGATCGGGCCGCCCAGCTCGCCGCCCTTCTGGGTAATGTAGCCGAGGCCTGCATGGCCTTCCGAGCGGGCCCATTCGTTCATGTCGTCGAAGAATTTGCGGCTGTGCCCCGCCGTGCCCGGCGCCGGAATGGCGCGCACGACATTGCCGCCCTCCACCATCCGGGCGAAGAGGCCGAAGCCCGAGCCGCGGAAATGCTCGCTCACGTCCGAGATGAGGATCGGGTTCCTGAGGTCCGGCTTGTCCGAACCGTATTTCAGCATCGCCTCGCGGTAGGGAATGCGCGGGAAGGTACCGGCGGGGGTGACGGAGCGGCCGTTGGCGAACTCCTGGAAGACCCCGGCCAAGACGGGCTCGATCGCCTGGAACACGTCCTCTTGCGTCACATAGCTCATCTCGAAATCGAGCTGGTAGAATTCGCCGGGCGAACGGTCGGCGCGGGCGTCCTCGTCGCGGAAGCAGGGGGCGATCTGGAAATAGCGGTCGAAGCCCGCCACCATGATCAGCTGCTTGAACATCTGCGGCGCCTGCGGAAGCGCGTAGAACTTTCCCGGATAGACTCGGGAGGGAACCAGATAGTCCCGGGCGCCCTCGGGCGAAGAAGCGGTGAGGATCGGCGTCTGGAACTCGGTGAACCCGCTGTCGACCATGCGCCGCCGGATGGAGGAGATGACGTTGGACCGGAGGATGATGTTGGCGTGGATGCGCTCGCGGCGCAGGTCGAGATAGCGGTAGCGGAGGCGAATCTCCTCGGGATAATCGGCCTCGCCCGCCACCGGCAGCGGCAGCTCCTCGGCCGCGGATTGCACCGTGACCGTGTCGGCGGGAACCTCGATCTCTCCGGTGGGAAGGTTCGGGTTTCGCGCTTCCGGCCCGCGGGACACGACGGTTCCCGTCACCGTGACCACACTCTCGGCCCGCAGATGCTCGAGCACCCGCAGCGGCTCGGAGCCCGCCTTGCAGACGATCTGCGTGATCCCGAAATTGTCGCGCAGGTCGACGAACAGCACGCCGCCATGGTCGCGCTTCCGGTGGATCCAGCCCGACAGCCGCACCGTCTCGCCGACGTTGTCGCTACGGAGCTGGCCGCAATTGTGGGTCCTGTACGCGTGCATCCGGGCCGCCTTGCAAGTCGCTATTTTCGTGAAAGGAACGGCCCGGCGCTTCGCGGCGGAGGCTTGCTTTGTCAAGCGCGGAGGCCCTCGCTATAGCCCCCGCCGATGAACATTCACCCGCTTATCACCGACACCGAGTCGCTTAACTCCCTGTGCGAACGCCTCTCCCGCTCCCCCTTCGTGGCGGTGGATACGGAGTTCATGCGCGAGAACACCTATTGGCCGGACCTGTGCCTGATCCAGATCGGCGACGAGGAGGAGGCCGCCGCGGTCGACCCGAAGGCCGAGGGGCTCGACATGACCCCCCTCCTCGACCTCCTCGTCGACAATGAGGACGTGCTCAAGGTGTTCCACGCCGGCGGCCAGGACGTCGAGATCATCTACAACCTCACCGGCAAGACCCCCCATCCGATCTTCGACACACAGATCGCGGCGATGGCTTTGGGTCTCGGCGAGCAGGTCGGCTATTCGAACCTGGTCGAGAGCCTGATCGGCAAGACGTTGGACAAGGGCGCCCGCTTCACGGACTGGGGCCGCCGTCCGCTCGACAAGCGCCAGATCGACTATGCGATCGGCGACGTCACCTATCTTGCCACGCTCTTTCCCAAGATGCTGGAGCGGCTGCGCAAGACCGGCCGCGGCGCCTGGCTCGACGAGGAGATGGAGCGGCTCGCCGACCCGTCCAATTACGAGAACGATCCTGCTCTCGCCTGGAAGCGAGTCCGCGTCTCCAGCCGCAAGCCCGACGTGCTCGGGCGCTTGCGGGCCATCGCCGGCTGGCGCGAGCAGGAGGCGCGGCAGAAGAACCTGCCCCGCGGCCGCATCATGAAGGACGAGACGCTCGCCGACGTCGCCTCCCACCCGCCGACGAGCCAGGATGCGCTCGCCCGGGTCCGCGGCCTCTCCCCCGCCTGGGCCGGCAACGACATAGGCGGCCGGCTGATGGCGGCGCTGGCGCAGGCGAAGCCGCTCAGCGCCGAGGAGCTGCCGCCGCGCGAGGACCGTCCAGGCCTCGGCAAGGAAGGGGCCCTCGTCGCCGATCTCCTCAAGCTCCTCCTCAAGATCCGCTCGCGCGAGACCAATGTCGCCGCCCGCCTCATCGCCCGCACCGAGGAGCTGGAGCTGCTCGCCGCCGGCAAGCGCGACGGGCTCGCCATCCTCAATGGCTGGCGGTTCAAGGAATTCGGGCGCGACGCGCTCGACTTGGTCGAGGGCCGCCTCGCCTTCGGGGTCAAGGGCGGCAAGCTGCTGATGACCCGGACCGAGATCGGCCAGTGACCGCCGCCGAGGCCGGCAGCGAAGAGGGCGACCCGCCGAGCGAGATCGACGAATCGCGCGCCCCCCTCCTGTCGCACCTCGAGGAGCTGCGGTCGCGCCTCATCCGCTCGATCGCCATCTTCATCCTGGTCTTCATCGGCGCCTTTTTCATCAGCGATCGTCTCTACCAGATCATGACGATGCCGCTCCACGACGCGCTCGGCGCCAATGCGCGGCTGATCACCACCGAAGTCACCGGGCAGTTCTGGGTGAAGGTCGAGGTGGCGAGCTATTCGGCGTTGATCGTCGGCTCCCCGTTCATCGCCAACCAGCTCTGGCTGTTCGTCGCGCCCGGCCTCTACCGCTCGGAGCGCAAGCTGCTGAAGCCCTATCTGTTCGCGACCCCGGTGCTGTTCTCCGCGGGCGTCGCGATGGGCTATTTCCTGATGCCCTATGCGCTCCGGGCACTGCTGATCGGGCCGTTCGCGCTCGTCGACAAGAAGTCGGTGATCCCGGTGTCGGTGACGCCGGACGTCCACAAATACCTGACCTTCGCCAAGCAGATGATGTTCGGCTTCGGCATCTCCTTCCTGTTCCCGATCCTGCTGATGGTGCTCGTCCAGTCGGGCGTCCTCACCGTCGAGCAGTTGAGGAAGGGCCGCCGCTACGCGATCACCGGCGCCTTCCTCATCTCCACCCTCCTCGCGCCGCCCGACGTGCAGAGCCAGCTGATGCTGGCCATTCCCCTGTGCCTGCTGTTCGAGGTGACCCTCCTGTACCTGCGCTACATCAAGCGGGCGAAATAGGGTGCGCCCCGCAACCGGGGTTTGCCGTTTGCCGGCGCGGAGCTAAGGCAGCCGCATCTGGAGAGATGGCCGAGTGGTTTAAGGCAGCGGTCTTGAAAACCGCCGTGGGTGCAAGCTCACCGTGGGTTCGAATCCCACTCTCTCCGCCAACCCGCTCACCGCGCCGCCGCCGGCCCCGCATTCGCCAGCCGCTGAAAGTCACTCTCGGGCGGCGTGATCACCTTTGCAAGATCGATATGCTGGAGCGTCGGCTTGCCGCCGAGGCTGCGGTTGAAGCGGACGATGAAGGAGAAAGGGTCGGGCGTGGGATCGTCGATCGCCGGGCCGTAATGGGCCTTCACGCCGGCGCGGTCGTAGCCCATCAGGCTGAGGAGGGTCGGAAAGATCCTGAAGCCGCTCATGCCGTTCCGGTTCGTCGGCAGCGTGCGCGACCAATCCGCCGACGCCCGCCCGTCGATCACCACCAGCGGCACCAGCCCCTCCTGCTCGACGGGCTGGCGGGTGCCGCAATGGGTGTTGATGCCCGGGTTGCGGCGCTCGTGCAGGTCCTGGCCGTGGTCGGACGTGTAGATGATGGTGGCGCGCCGCAGGTCGGCCTCGGCAAAGAGTCGCCGGAAGAAGCCGCCGACGTTCCACAGCAAGGTGTTGCGATAGGAATTGCGGTACTGGACCCATTCCTCCGGGGTGCCGTGGAAGCCGGTACGATCGCTGGTCCAGGCGATGCCGGCCTGGCGCCCGCGTGGAAGCCCCGGCTGGTAGCGGTAGTAGGCGTCCGGGAACTTGTCGGCGACGGGGAAGTGGGCACCGAGCTTGTTCACGTAGATGAGCTCGGGCACGCCGTTGTTGATGTGCCGCGCCAAGGCGTCGGCCGCCGCCATGTCGCGGTCGACCACCGGCACCGCGCCAAATTGCTCGAAATCGTCGATTTCGGCCCGCTCCGCCGAACTCATCAAATTCTGGAGCGCCCCTCCGGTGGACTGGGCGTCGAGATAGACGGTGCGCATCCCCGCCTTTTTCGCATACCGCCAAAGAGAGGGACCGCGGACGATGGTGTCGCGATAGTTTTCGCGCGTGCCGCCGAAGCGCAGGACCTGGTTCACCGTCGCGCTGCAATTGTGGATCGAGGCGGCGTAGCCGTAATTGGCCAGCACCACGCCGGCCGGCGGCGTCGCAAGGCCGCTGTCGACGCCGGCGTCATTGTCGATGTCGAGATAATTGCCGGATATGCTCTCGTCGACGATGAGGACGATGTCGCGGTCCGGCCGCGTCGGCGGACGCGCGATCGTCACCTCGTCCCGCGGGCCGTGATAGGCCGTCGCCTGCTCCAGCCCCATCAGCACCGTGTACGAGACCGGCGTGAAAGCGGCGGGGAGACCGCGTGAGCCTTCCCCGCCGCGCAGGTAGAAGATCGCGCTGAGCGCCAGCACCGCCGCGGGCGGTGCCGCCGCGGCGGGCCAGGCTCGCCTGCCGCGAGGCCCCGGCGGAAGCAGCAGTCCGGCGGCGAGGATCAGCGTCGGCGGCAGCGTGTGCCACAGCACGCCGCCATATTGCGCCAGCGCGTCGGCGATATTGCCCCGCGCCTCGATCATGTTGGCGAAGCCGTCATAGGTGAGGATTCCGGCGGTGCTCCACTCGACCGACTGTTGAAAGAGCGAGGCGGCGCACAGGAGGAGCGCCACGATCACGCGGAGCGCCACCGGCCGGATGAACGCCGCCAGCATCAGCGCGCCTGCCAGCAAGGCGAGCAGCAGCACGTAGACGCCAAGCTCCGGCGACACGCCGAGCGACGCCACCCGCGCGCCGATCGCCGGCGCGTCCCACAGGAGATAGAGCCCGATCAGCGCCGGCTTGACGATGCGCGGGTCCCGGCGAAGCGTCGCAATGGCCATCCACGCGCTCTAGCGACCGCCGTTTAAGTTTCGCTGAAAGGGGCGCTGCGGAGGCTGGGGAGGCCGAGGGGTTGCGCCCGCCGTCCCCCTTCGGGCAAGGCCGGAAGGGAATTCATCTTCACCTCGGGAGCGGGCATTTGGCCGAAGCGGCAATCGGAAGGTTCGACTGGGCGGATCCGTTGGGGCTCGACGCGCAGTTGTCGGACGAGGAGCGGCTCGTCCGCGACACGGCCGAAGCCTATGCGCAGGAGAAGCTCCAGCCGCGGGTGACGTCGGCCTTTCTGGACGAGCGCTTCGACCGCGACATCATGACGGAGATGGGCGAACTCGGCCTGCTGGGTGCCACCATCCCGCCTCAGTACGGCGGGGCCGGCCTCAACTATGTGAGCTACGGCCTGGTCGCCCGCGAGGTGGAGCGGATCGACAGCGGCTACCGCTCGGCGATGAGCGTCCAGTCCTCGCTCGTCATGCACCCGATCCATGCCTACGGCTCCGAGGAGCAGCGCACCAAGTACCTGCCGAAGCTCGCCACCGGCGAGTGGATCGGTTGCTTCGGGTTGACCGAGCCCGACGCCGGCTCCGACCCGGGCAGCATGCGCACCCGCGCCGCCAGGGTGGACGGCGGCTACCGCCTCTCCGGCTCGAAGATGTGGATCACCAACTCCCCCATCGCCGACGTCTTCGTCGTCTGGGCGAAGTCGGAGGCGCATGACGGGGCGATCCGCGGCTTCATCCTCGAAAAGGGCATGGCGGGCCTGTCCGCGCCCAAGATCGGCGAGAAGCTGTCGCTGCGCGCCTCGGTCACCGGGGAGATCGTCATGGACGGCGTCGAGGTGCCGGAGGAGAACCTCCTCCCCAACGTCCAGGGGCTGAAGGGCCCGTTCGGCTGCCTCAATCGCGCCCGCTACGGCATCGCCTGGGGCGCGATGGGCGCGGCCGAGGCCTGCTACGCCGCCGCGCGCGGCTACACGCTCGACCGCAAGCAGTTCGGCCGCCCCCTCGCCGCCACCCAGCTCGTCCAGATGAAGCTCGCCAACATGGCCAGCGAGATCGCCCTCGCCCTCCAGGCGGCGTTGCGGGTCGGCCGGCGGATGGACGAGGGGGTCCTGATCCCCGAGACGATCAGCCTCATCAAGCGCAACAATGTCGGCAAGGCGCTCGACATCGCCCGGACCGCGCGGGACATGCACGGTGGCAATGGCATTTCGGCGGAATATCAGGTGATGCGCCACGCCATGAACCTCGAAACGGTCAACACCTATGAAGGCACACACGACGTCCACGGCCTGATCATGGGCCGCGCTATCACCGGGATTTCGGCTTTCTAGTGGACCAGCCCCTCACCGGCCTCAAAGTCCTCGAGCTCGCCCGCATCCTCGCCGGGCCGTGGGCGGGGCAGCTGCTGGCGGACCTGGGCGCGCAGGTGATCAAGATCGAGCGGCCCGGCGTCGGCGACGACACCCGGCATTGGGGCCCGCCGTTTGCAGCCGACGGCGCCGCGGCCTATTTCCACGCCTGCAACCGGGGCAAGAGCTCGGTGGCAATCGACCTCGACACCGAGGAGGGCCAGGCGCAGGTCCGCGCGCTAGCCGCCGAAGCCGATGTGCTGATCGAGAATTTCAAGGTCGGCGGCCTCGCCCGCTACGGCCTCGATTTCGCCACCCTCTCCGCGCTGAACCCGGGCCTCGTCTATTGCTCGATCACCGGTTTCGGGCAGGACGGCCCCTATGCCGGGCGGGCCGGCTACGATTTCATCATCCAGGGGATGGGCGGCGCGATGTCGCTGACCGGCGAGCCGGACGGGGCGCCGCAGAAATCGGGCATCGCTTATGCCGACCTCTTCACCGGCCTCTATGCGAGCGTCGCCATCCTCGCGGCGCTGCGGGAACGGGACCGCACCGGCACCGGCGCGCATATCGACATGGCGCTGCTCGACACCCAGGTCGGGGTCCTCGCCAACCAGGCGCTGAACTGGATGATGTCGGGCAAGGTGCCGCACCGGATGGGCAACGGCCACGCCAACCTCGTCCCCTACCAGGCCTTCGACACCGCCGACGGCCCGGTGATCGTCGCCGTCGGCAACGACCGCCAGTTCGCGCGACTATGCGCCATCCTCGGCCTTCCCATCGTCGCTGAGGACGAACGCTTCCGCACCAACCCGGCAAGGGTCACGAACCGCGCCGAGCTCATCCCCCGCCTCGCCGCCGCAATCGCGCTGCGCCGCCAGAAGGAATTCTCGGACGCGCTGGAGGCCGCGGGCATCCCCGCCGGCCCAATCAACGCCGTCGACCAAGTGTTCGCCGACCCGCAGGTGCAGCAACGCGGCATGCAGCTCGACGGGGACCTGCCCGGCCTCGCCTCGCCCATCGTCATCGACGGCAAGCGCCAGGTCGCCGAGCGCCGCAGCCCGTCCCTCGGAACGGGCGGGCCGTCGTTCGAAACGTCCGCCCCTACGCCGTCCCGAAATCGGCGGTGAGCATGGCCGGGTCGATGCCGGCGCTGCGGAAGGCGCTCGCCCAGCGCGAGCCGACGTCGCTTTCGTAGAGGAGCTGCTCGTCTCCCGGGGTGGCGAACCAGCCGTTGCCGCACAATTCCTGCTCGAGCTGCCCGGCGCCCCAACCCGCATAGCCCAAAGCCGCGATCCACCGCGTCGGCCCTCTCCCCGCGGCGATGGCCTTGAGGATGTCGAGCGTCGCGGTGAGGGTCCAGCGGCCGGCGACGGCGACGCTGTCCTGCCCGCCCCAGTCGTTGGAATGGAGCAGGAAGCCGCGCTGCGGCTCGACCGGCCCGCCGAGATGGATCGGCACGTCCGGCGCGACGCCCGGATCGATGTCGAGCTGCTTCAAAAGGTCATGAAAGCCGATGCGGGGCACGATCCGGCCAAGCCCGATGCCGAGCGCGCCATTCTCGTCATGGACGCACATCGCGATCACCGCCTTCTCGAAGCGCGGATCGCCGATGCCGGGCATGGCGAGGAGCAATTGCCCGACCAGAAACTTCGGCTCTTCCATCCTTCGGGCCTATAGGCGGGGCCGGAGACGGCTGCTAGGGCGCGGCGAGCCTTACCGGCCAAGCGAAAGGAACATCGGATGAGCATCACAGTCGGCGACCGCCTCCCCAAGGCGACCCTGATCAAGGCGACCCCGGACGGGCCGCAGCCGGTCGACAGCGAGGAGTATTTCAAGGGCCGCCGCATCGCCCTCTTCTCCGTCCCCGGCGCCTTTACGCCGACCTGCTCGGCCCGCCACCTGCCCGGCTTCGTCGACAAGATCGATGCGCTGAAGGCGAAGGGCGTCGACGAAGTCGCCTGCACCGCGGTCAACGACGCCTTCGTGCTCCAGGCCTGGGCGCAGAGCGCCGGCGCCGAGGGCAAGGTGACGATGCTCGCCGACGGCAGCGGCGAGTTCGTCCGCGCCCTCGGCCTCGATGCCGATTTCACCAAATTCGGCATGGGCCATCGCGGCCAGCGTTTCTCGATGCTGGTCAATGACGGCGTCGTCGAGCAATTGAACGTCGAAGAGCCCGGCGCCTTCAACGTCTCCAGCGCGGACTATCTGCTCGAGCGGCTCTGAGGCTTTTCTCGTGCGGCGGGGCAACGCCCCCGCCGCCCGCGCGTTCAAGGCGCGGCAAAGGCGGGAGAAAGTTTGATGTCGGACGGCAGCGACGAGCGGCGCGAAGGAAAGTCTGCGGCGCTTCGCCTTGCGGAGGAAATGCGCCAGCGTCCCTTCACGACGGCCGCCATCGCCGGCGGTGCCGCGGCGGCCGCGGCGGCGGGTTATCTCGGCGCCCGCGCCCTGGCCCGCAAGAACGGCGCCTGCCCCGAGCGCCCGCTCAACGACGTGCTGAAGACGGCGATCACCGCGGCGCAGTGCAACGGGCCGGCGCCGGTGGTGCCGGATACGCCGACACCGGACCCGGAGATCGGCCTCGACGGCAGCTAGGCTTCGGCGAGGAAGTCCGCGATGGCGCGGCCGAGCTCCGGCTTGGTGACGGCGCTCATATGGTTTCCCGGCACCTCAACGAAGCGAGCGTCGGGGAGCAGGTGGGCGAGGTCCTCGGCCGAGCCATTGTCCCGATCCTCCGCCCCCGCGAGCACCAGCGTCGGCATGGTCAGCCCCCGCAGCTCCGCCTCGCTCGAGTCGACGAAGCTGCCGAGCAGAGGCAGCAGCGCCTGCGGATCGCCCTTGGTGGTCTTGAGGAAGGCCTCGGCAAGCCATTCGGGCGAGCCGCGGGGATGGGTGCCCATTCCCGTCAGCACATGCCGGAAATGCTCGGATCGACCGGTGGTGTGGAGGAGCCCGCGAAGCCCCATGCCGCTGACGATGAGCCGGCGCGGCGCGGCGCCCATGATCGCCATCCGCACCGACGTCCGCGCCCCCAAGGAGTAGCCTCCGAGGTCGTAGTGGGTGAGGCCGAGATGGGCGATGAGGGCGAGGCCGTCATGCGCGAGCACGTCGGGCGGGTAGGCGGCCGCCTCGTGCGGCTTGCCGCTGTCGCCGTGGGCCCGCAGATCCGGCATGATCACCCGGAAGCCGCGCTCGGCAATCGCGGCGGCGTGGCCGAAGCGGATCCAGTTGGTCGCGGCGTTCGAGAACAGGCCATGGAGCAGCAGCACCGGCCGGCCCTCGCCCACCTCGTGCCAGGCGAGACGGACGCCGTCCGGCGCTTCGAATGTCTGGGTGGTCGCCATGGCCGCCGCCCTAGCGTCGCCCCGAAGCCCGCGCCAGCCTAAGCAGGGACCGGTGCGATACGACGAAGTCGCCGCACGACGCCGAACCAGACCAGCACCAGCGCCAGCGCCACAAGCACCGCGGCAAGCAGGAAGGCCCCGCCCGGCTCGCCCCGCTCCGCTCCGAAGGCGAGCGCCTGCGTCATCGCCAGCGGCCCGGCGATGGACGCGACGCTGCCTACGCTGGCCATGCCGCCTTGAAGCGCGCCCTGGTGCGAGGCGTCGGTCATGCGCGACAGCAAAGCGTTGACCGACGGGTAGACGAGGCCCTGGAGCGCGCTGACGAAGATGATGGGATAGACCATCCAGCCCCGGCTCACGAAGACATAAGCGAGGAAGCAGGCGCCGCCGGCGAGCATGCCGATCATCACCGTCCGCTCCTCGCCCAGCCGAGCGATGGCGCGGCCGGTGACGAACACCTGGGCGAGCGCCATGGCGAGGCCCGATGCGGCGAGCGACCAGCCGATCGCCGCCGCGTTCCAGTGCAGCGCCAGCCCGCCCCAGAAGGCCCAGGTCGCCGGATAGACGTTGTGGGCGATCTGCCAGAGCAAGGCGGCGGCGATCAAAGGCGCCGCCCCACCCGCCGCCAGCAGCGGCTTGAACGCGCCGAAGACGTTGGCCTGCCGCCAGTCGAACGGCCGCCGCCGCTCGGGCGGCAGCGTCTCGGGCATGGCGAGGAGAATCCAGACCGCGTTCACCCCCGCCAAGGCGGCGGCGGCAATGAACGGCGCTCTCGTGCCGAGCCCGGCGAGGAGCCCTCCCGCCGCCGGGCCGAGGATGAAGCCGAGACCGAAGGCCGCCCCCATCAGCCCGAACACCGCCCCGCGCCGCTCGGGCGGAGTGACGTCGGCGAGCACCGCGTTGGCGGGCGAGTAGGTAGCGCCGGTGATTCCGGCGATGAGGCGTCCGACAAACAGCCATCCAATGGTCGGCGCTGCGGCCATCAGCCCGTAGTCGATGGCGAAGGCGAGCATGCAGAGCAGCAGCACCGGCCGCCGCCCGAACCGGTCGCCGAGATTGCCGAGGATCGGCCCGGCGAGGAACTGCATCCCGGCATAGGCGACGAGCATGTAGCCGGCGATCCGGGTCGCCTGAGAAAGGCCGACATGGGCGAGATGGACGACGAGGTCCGGCAGCACCGGCAGCACGATGCCGAAGCCGATCGCGTCGATGAGCAAAGCGAGGAGGACGATCGGCACCGCCCGGTGGTGAAACCTCATCGCAATCTCCGCCCCCTGCCCCGCTTCAGCCCGGCTGCTGCCCCGCCGCCGCCCATTTGGCCATGATCGGAGCATACTCCTCGGTCCGCATCTCCGGCAGTCCGCTGGTGCAGAGCCAGGCCCGGTGCATGCTCTCGGCACCGAAATGGTGCGTCGGCCGGAATCGCGCGGGGTCGTCGAACGAGGCGATTGTGAGGTCGATCCTGGCGCTGTCCGGATAAGCGAAGCCGAGCGACGCCCCGCAGCGGCTGCAATAAGGGCGGACCGCGATCGGCGAGGAGGTATACCAGTCCGGCTCGCCGTCCCAGGCAAGGTCCGCCTTCAGCACCTGCTTGAACGCGATCGAGACGGAGCCGGTGGCCCGCTGGCACATCCGGCAATGGCACAGATAGGCCTCGTCGCCCTCGACCTGCACTGTGTAGCGCACCTTCCCGCACGCACAGCCGCCCGTCATCTCCTCTGCCACCCGCACCTCCTGAAACGACTCTGAAAGGCTACCGGCACCTAGCGGGCCGCGCAACGGCGGTTGACATGCCGGTCCCCCCGTATGATCGTTTCCGGGATATCGGGGGAGACAGACATGATCGCACGGGCTCTCATCGCCGCCGCTTCGCTCGCCGCCACCGCGCCGGTCGCAGCGCAGAACGTCACGGCCGATCCGCAAAAGCTCGCCGCAGTCCTGCAAGCCGCCGGCTACCAGGCCGAACTCGGCAAGGACAATACGGGCGACCCGATGATCACAAGCGCGGCCGCCGGCAGCAAGTTCGTCGTGCTCTTCTACAATTGCACCGACCACGCCGCCTGCTCGACCGTCCAGTTCCAGACGGCGTGGGCGATGAAGGCCAAGCCGACGCTCGCCGCCATCAACGAATGGAACCACGGCAACCGCTTCGGCCGCGCCTATCTCGACAAGGAGGGCGACCCCGGCATCATGATGGACGTCAACCTCGACAAGGGCGGGATGCCGGCGAGCCTGTTCCGCGACAATCTCGAAGTCTGGGCGGCAGTCATGGGCAATTTCAAGAAGCAGGTAGCGCAATAAAGCCGCAAGGCGCTCAGGCCCGCAGCGCCTTTGCCACCAGACGGTGGAGCTTCGAGTGGATCTCGCTGCTGGCGGCGAGCACCTGGCCCTTGGCCAAGCCGCCTTCAGCGCCGCGGAAATCGGTCACGAAGCCGCCCGCCTCGCGGACGAGGAGGATGCCGGCGGCGACGTCCCAATATTGGAGGTCCTCCTCCCAGAAGCCGTCGTAGCGGCCGGCGGCGACCCAGGCGAGGTCGAGCGCGGCCGAGCCGTAGCGCCGGATGCCGGCCACTTCGGGGCCGACGGCGGCGAGGACCTTCTGGAAGCGCTCGCTGTCGCCATGGCCGAGATAGGGCACGCCGGTGGCGATCAGCGCTTCATCGAGATTGCGGCGGCCCGAGACGCGAAGGCGCCGCTCGTTGAGCCAGGTGCCCCTGCCCTTTTCCGCCCAGAAGCTCTCGTCGGTAAGCGGCTGGTAGACGAGCGCCTGGGTGATCTCCGGCTTGCCCTGCGCGCCGCGCGGGTCTTCGACCGCGATCGAGATCGAGAAATGCGGGATGCCGTGGAGGAAGTTGGTCGTGCCGTCCAACGGATCGACGATGAAGCGCGGCTTGTCGGGATCGCCCTCGATCTGCCCGCCTTCCTCAAGGGTTAGCGCCCAGTCCGGCCGTGCGCGCCGAAGCTCCTCGACGATGGTCTTCTCGGCCTGGCGGTCGGCCATCGAGACGAAATCTGCAGGCCCCTTGCGGCTCACCTGCAGCAGCTCGACCTCGTTGAAGTCGCGCCGCATCCGCGGCGCCGCCTTGCGGGCCGCTTTCTGCATGACGGTGATAAGGCCGGAATGGGAAACCATTGTTCTTCCTAAACCCCTCTCCCCTTCAGGGGAGAGGCTGGGAGAGGGGGAGTCTTGGGCGCGTCTCTGACGCCCCCTCTCCCCGACCCTCTTCCCTCAAGGGGAGAGGGAGAAGCGCTCAATCCGCGCGCCTCACGTAAGTCTGCTCGTAAACGTCGACGACGATGCGGGTTCCCGCGCCGATGTGCGGCGGCACCATGACGCGGACGCCGTTCTCGAGGATCGCGGGCTTGTAGCTGGAGGAGGCGGTCTGGCCCTTCACCACGGCGTCGGCCTCGACGATCATCGCCTCGATCGTGTCGGGAAGCTGCACCGAGATCGGCCGCTCCTCCCACAACTCCATCACCACATCCATTCCGTCCTGGAGGAAGGCGGCGGCGTCGCCGAGGAGGTCGGCCGGGAGGCTGATCTGTTCATAGCTCTCCTTGTCCATGAAGGTCAGCATGTCGCCGTCCTTGAACAGGAACTGGAAGTCCTTGGTGTCGAGCCGAACGCGCTCCACCGTCTCCGCCGAGCGGAAGCGGACATTGTTCTTGCGGCCGTCGATGAGGTTCTTCATCTCGACTTGCATGTAGGCGCCGCCCTTGCCCGGCTGGGTGTGCTGAATCTTGACGGCGCGCCAAATGCCGCCCTCATATTCAATGATGTTGCCGGGACGGATGTCCACGCCGCTGATCTTCATGTCGGTCTCGCTGGAGAGGTTGTGGGTGAAAGCCGCTGGGCGCTCTAGCCGGGGGTGGCCTCCGGGGCAACCCGCGCGGCCTCGACGCGGGCGGCGGCATCGGCGCCGAGGAGCGGTGGATCGCCTTCCTGCGGCAGCGTTTCGAAAGCGGCGACGCCTTCCGGCACCGTCACCCAGCTATGCTTGCTGCGCACGAAGAAGTGCGCGTCGGGCAGGAGCCGCTCGCCTTCATCCAAGGTGCCGGCGCGCAGGAACAGGATGCTATCTCCGAAGAAACGGTGTGTGGACCAGAGCAGGACCGCGCAGTCCGGGCAGCGGGCTTGGCCGCTTGCGAGCGCCCCCGCCCCGGCGATTACCGTCACGCGCTCCCGCTCAATCATGGCGTTGATGGCGAAGGCGGAACCGGTCAGCTTCTGGCACTGGCGACAATGGCAGCAATTGACGAAGATCGGCGGGCCTTCGACCCGGTAGCGGACCCGCTCGCACTCGCACCCGCCGTCCATCGCCGCCCCTCCTGCCGAAGCGGGATGGCTAGCTCCCCGGCTTCTTGCCGGCAAGCAGCGGATAGGGATTGATCGCCTGGCCCTGATACCATTTCTCGCTCGGCGCCATGCGGTGGATGGCAAAATGGAGGTGGGGGCCGGCCGGGTTGGCGTTGCCGGTGGAGCCGACCAGGCCGATCGGATCGCCCTGCTTCACCACCTGCCCCTCGTGGAGGCCGGGGGCGTAGGATTGGAGGTGGGCGTAGTAGAAAGTGTAGAGCTGGTCCGGCGCCCGGACATAAACGGTGATGCCGCCGCCACCGTTCGAGAAGAACAGCTTCTCCACCGTACCGGGCGCCGCCGATACGACCGGCGTACCGTGCGGGGCCATGATGTCGATGGCGTCGTGGACCCGGCCGCCGGAACGCGCCTGGGTGAACGTGTCGCTGAGCTGCTCGGTCTTCACGCCGGCGACGGGGATGGCGAGGCCGGTCGGGCCCAGCACCAGCGGTCCGCCCGCGGCGACGTGCGGGGCGCCGCCGTCGCCCGGCGCGGCGGCGGCCGTCGCGGGATGCGGGACGGCCGCGCCGCTGACGGCGATCTGGCCGCGGTTGAAGGCGGCGAACCAGAAGGCGCTGGTCAGCGCGCAGCTGACGAGGGCGGTCAGGACTATGATCGAGATCAGTTTCAGGCGGCTCATGCACGCGTAACGCAACTTATTCCCGACCCGTTCCGTTCGAGCCGAGAATGACTGGGACCGTCCGCATCGGCTGCTCGGGGTGGATCTACCGCCACTGGCGCGGCGCCTTCTATCCTGAGAAGATGGCGCAGCGCCTGTGGTTCGCCCACTATGCCGGGACGTTCGGAACGGTGGAGCTCAACACCAGTTTCTACCACCTCCCAAAGCCGGAAACGTTTGAAAAGTGGCACGCACAGGCACCACCGGACTTTCGCTATGCGGTGAAGGCGCCGCGCTTCATAACGCATATGAAGAAACTCAAGGATTGCGCTGAGCCCGTTGCGGAATTTCTCTCACGGGTGCGCAAGCTTGGAAGTTCGGTCGGCCCGATATTGTACCAACTTCCGCCGCGATGGGGGTTTAACGAGCAACGAATCCAAACATTCATCGACCTGCTGCCGGACGATCTTATCCACGTCTTCGAGTTCCGGGAGACGAGCTGGCTGACCCCCGAAGTGCTGGCGCTGCTCGACGCCCGCGGCGTCTCCTTCTGCGCCCACGACATGCCCGGCTCGCGCACCGAGCGGTGGGCGGCGGGGCCGATCGCTTACGTCCGCTTCCACGGCGGCGAGGGGAAATATTGGGGGCGCTATTCGGACGAGGGCCTGCTCGCCTGGACCGACTGGATCGTCGCGCAGACGAAAGGCGGTCGCGACGTCTGGTGCTATTTCAACAATGACATGTACGCACACGCCATCCACGACGCCCTGACGCTCAAGTCAATGGTGGGCCAGACTTTGCGCTAGCGGCCCGCCGGAGCGGCGAGCAGCGAGACTTGCTTCTGGGTGAGACCTACATATTCGGCTTCCAGCGCGACCAGAGGCCGATTGAGGCTCGGTCCGTCGGCAGCGCGAAGCTGAGCGGCGGTGAGCTTTGCATAGCCGTCCGCGATGGCCACGAGACGGTCGGCGATGTCGTAGCTTCCCTGGTCGAGGGCGAAGGCCGTGCGGGCCTTGTCGAGCACGCTCCTGTCGTCGGCAGAAAGGCCCGGCCGGCTCCTCTCTGCTTCCACCTCGGCCAGCTCGCGGCGAAGGTTCTTGCGCCCTTCGGCGGCGGCGGCGCGAAGGTCGGTAGCGGCAGCGGCGGCCTGCTCGCGCAAAGCCGCTGCGGCTTTCTCGGCCCCGGCCAGGTCGCGGGCCGCGAACCAGGCGCGCATGCCGATCTCCATCAGGCGGTAGAGGCCGACGCCGACGCCGATCGAGTAGCGGTTCGAATCCGTGGGCGCGTACATGAGCCGCCGGCTCTCGAGCATCATGCGCTGGCCCGCGATGAGCGTCAGCGTCCCCTCGCTGATCTTCGGCATCTCGCGGCGCAGCGCCGCAAGATCGCCCTTGGCAAACGCGATCGCGAAGGCGTCGAAGCTGTCGACGAGGCCGAGCATACGGACATTCTGCTGTCGTGCGTCGGCGACGACCCGCTCCGGCGGCACGCCGATGTCGATCCCCGCCGCGTAAGGCGGCAGCGCATCGAGCATGGCGTTGGCGTGCTGGAGGTTGCCGCGCTCGCGCGCCAGCAGCGCTCGAAGCGCCGGCAGCGTCGCCTCCGCGGCCTGACGGCTGGCCATCGAAGCCTGCATCTGGGCGTTGATCTCGGGCCACAATTCGGCGCCGACAGTGTAGGAATCCAGCACCGGCTGGAGCCATTGCGCCGCCTTGGCAAGCGCCTGTCCGGCTTCCGCGGCATTGCGCGGGGCGGCGGCTGCAGGAGCGACCGGCGCAGCGAGGAGTATCGCCGCGGCGAGGATGGAGAGGCGCACGAAGATTTCCCCCGGAAAGAACGGCAAGATCAGGTGCTTACAGAATTCTGCCGAGGGGGCGCAAGGCTGACGGACTTCACCACGCTTAACGTCGCGGGCTCAGCCGCAGCCGCCGTCCCTTCCCCATTTGCGCAGGCGGCGGGTGGCGAAGAGGCCGGGGATGAGGGGCAGCCACAGAGTGAAGCCGCGCAGCAGCAGAGTGGCGGCGATGGCGGCCTCGAAGCCGACGCCGAGCAGGCGGAGCATGCCGGCGCAGGCGCCCTCGAAGGCGCCGAGGCCGAGCGGAACGGGACCGAGGGTGACGGCGATCTGGGCGATGATCATCGCGACATAAGCGGTGGCGAAATCGTCCGGCGTGCCGAGGGCGAAGAGGCAGACCCACAAGGTGGCCGCGTCGGCGACGAGGACCAAGGCGTTGAGGATCGTGACCTTGAGCAGCAAAGGCACGTCGCGCAGCAGGTTCGACGGCGCTTCCCCGACCGTCTCCAGCGTCCGGCGCAAGGGGGCGATGCGCTGCACCCAGCGGGGCATCGGCTTGCGGCCGCGGCGCCGCAGCCACAGCGCCAGCGCAGGGATGGCGAAGGCGACGAGGAGGAAGAGGCCGATCGTGCCGCCGAGCAGCCACGTCGCCTTGCCCTCCCACCACAAGATTGCGAGCGCGCCGACGCCGAGCAGGGCGAAGCCGGCATAATAGCCGATCATCGAGAGGATCAGCGCCGCCGCGGCGTGGCCGCGCGGGATGCCGCAGGCGATCAGCCGGTCGACCATCAGCACGTTGCCGCCGACGCCGGCAGTCGGCACCGCCTGGTCGGTGAACAATTTGGCGAGCGCGAGGCTGAACAGGCGGCGGAGCCTGAGGTGCGAGCCTCCCGCCTCGAGGATGACGTACCAGCCGGCGGCGACGAAGGCGTAGGTCAGCCCTTGCAGCCCGGCGGCGGCGAGGAGCCAGGCCGGGTGCGCGCGCCTCAGCAAGGCGGCGAACTGCCTGAGATCGCCGAAATGGAGCGCAGCGCCCACGATCGCGGCAAGGAGAATGACCGCCAAGGCCCAACGCTGCCAGTTGCGGCGCGGGCGCGGCGGCGCCTCGTCGGGCGCACAGGGCGGGGCGAGCGTCGCCATCGAGAGCTGAACCGCGCGAACCGCCGCTGCGTTCCGCAAAAGCGGTGGCAAAGCGGGGCCCGCTCGCTTAGGATAGCGCCTTCAAAGCCGAACCGGGAGCACAGCGCGTGGCCGAGCGAATCGCCATCGCATCCGATCATGCAGCCGTGGCCCTCAAGGCCGATCTCGCCGAGCATCTGCGCGGCCTGGGCCATGAAGTGCTCGACCTCGGGCCCGAAGGCGCCGATCCGGTCGATTACCCCGATTATGGCTACAAGCTCGCCGAGGCGATTGCAGCCGGCGAAGCGCAGCGCGGCATTGCCATCTGCGGCTCCGGCATCGGCATCTCGATCGCCGTCAATCGCCACCCCGCGGCCCGCGCCGCCCTCGTCTCGGAGCCCCTCTCGGCGCGGCTGGCGCGGGAGCATAACGACGCCAACGTCATCGCTATGGGGGCACGGCTGATCGGTATCGAGATGGCCAAGGCCTGCGTCGACGCCTTCCTCGCCACCCCGTTCGGCGGCGCGCGCCACCTGCGCCGCGTGGAGAAACTTTCGCATCCCCCCTTCGCCACCGCTTCAAAGGAGCCCGCATGAGCACCCGCCTTTCGCAAGATTCGGCTGCCAACGACCTTTCCGGCGTCCAGCACCGGGGCTTCTTCACCGAGCGGCTCAAGGATGCCGACAGCGCCGTCGCCGAGGCGATCGCCGCCGAGCTCGACCGCCAGCAGAACCAGATCGAGCTGATCGCGTCGGAGAATATCGTCTCGCGCGCCGTGCTCGAGGCGCAGGGCTCGGTGCTGACCAACAAATATGCGGAAGGCTATCCTGGGCGGCGCTATTATCAGGGCTGCGCGCCCTCGGACTCGG
Source organism: Allosphingosinicella sp. (assembly GCF_036403745.1). Taxonomy (GTDB): domain Bacteria; phylum Pseudomonadota; class Alphaproteobacteria; order Sphingomonadales; family Sphingomonadaceae; genus Allosphingosinicella. Next base: position 7,009 of record NZ_DASWQI010000026.1, on the reverse strand, counting down.
TGGAAACGCTGGCGATCGAGCGGGCGAAGCAGCTGTTCGGCTGCGGCTTCGCCAACGTCCAGCCGCACAGCGGCGCGCAGGCCAACGGCGCGGTGATGCTGGCGCTGACGAAGCCGGGCGACACCATCCTGGGCCTCTCGCTCGACGCGGGCGGCCACCTCACTCACGGCGCCAAGCCGGCCATGTCCGGCAAATGGTTCAACGCCATCCAATACGGCGTACGGCCGGACGACCAGCTGATCGATTTCGACCAGGTCGAGCGGCTCGCAAAGGAGCACAAGCCGACTTTGATCATCGCCGGCGGATCGGCCTATCCGCGCCACATCGATTTCGCCCGCTTCCGCGCCATCGCCGACGAGGTCGGAGCGTTGTTCCTGGTCGACATGGCGCATTTCGCCGGGCTGGTGGCGGCGGGCGAGCACCCCTCCCCGTTCGGCCACGCCCACGTGGTCACCACCACCACCCACAAGACCCTGCGCGGGCCGCGCGGAGGCATGGTGCTGACCGACGACGAGGCCATCGCCAAGAAGATCAATTCGGCAGTATTCCCGGGCCTGCAGGGCGGTCCGCTGATGCACGTCATCGCCGCCAAGGCGGTGGCGTTCGGCGAGGCGCTGCAGCCCGAGTTCAAATCCTATGCCAAGGCGGTGATCGCCAACGCGAAGGCGCTCGCCGGACGGCTGCAGGAGCGCGGCGCCGATCTGGTCGCGGGCGGCACCGACACGCACTTGGCGCTGGTCGACCTGCGTCCGCTCGGCATCACCGGCAAGGATGCCGACGAGGCGCTCGAGCGCTCCTCCATCACCTGCAACAAGAACGGCATCCCGTTCGACCCGCTGCCGCCGGTCAAGACCAGCGGCATTCGCGTCGGCTCCCCGGCCGGCACCACCCGCGGTTTCGGGGTCGAGGAATTCCGCGACATCGCCGACATGATCGCCGATGTCCTGGAAGGGCTCCGCGACGCGGGCGAGGAAGGCAATAGCGGCGTCGAGCAGGAAGTCCGGCGGCGGGTGCGCGCGCTTTGTGCGCGCTTCCCGATTTATCAGGATCTCTGATCGTTGCGCTGCCCGTTCTGCTCCCACGAAAACAGCCAGGTGAAGGACAGCCGTCCCGCTGAGGACGGCGCGGCCATCCGTCGCAGGCGGCAGTGCGAGGATTGCGGGGCGCGGTTCACGACGTTCGAGCGGGTGCAGCTGAGGGATCTCACCATCGTCAAGGCGGGGAACCGGCGGGAATCGTTCGACCGGGTGAAGCTGGAGCGCTCGATCGCCATCGCCTGCCGCAAGCGGCCGGTGGCGCCGGAGCGGATCGACCGTCTGGTGTCCTCGATCCAGCGGCAGGTCGAGACGTCGGGCGAGAGCGAGATCCCTTCGAGCGAGATCGGCGAGATGGTGATGGCGGGCCTGAAGGCGCTCGATCCGGTCGCCTACATACGCTTCGCCAGCGTCTACAAGGACTTCCGGGAAGCGCGGGATTTCGAGGAATTCGCCGGCGCGGTCAGCGAGGCCGGCGGCGAGCCGGACTGAGGTTTATTCGGCGGGGGCGAGGACGGGCCTCTGCCGCGCCCGCCGCTTCCACCAGCCGAGCAGCCACGCCTGGGCGGGGCGCTCGAAGCCGTGATAGAGGACCGCCGACGCGGCGAGCACAGCGATGAGGTAAAGCGCGAGCCGCGCCGGCGACACCGCCTCTCCTGCGGTCACCAAGAAAAACTTGAACAGAGTCAGCAGCAGATAGTGCGACAAATAGGTCGCGTAGCTGATGCGGCCGAGCCAGACGAGGCCCGGTGCCTCCAGCAGGCGGGCCCGCGGCAGGAGAGCGAGGCCGAGGATCAGGGCCGCCCAGGCGAGCGGCGCGGTGGGCGCGTTCCAGAAGATGAAGGCGAGCGCCAGCAGGGCCGCGGCGGCGATGGCCAGTGGCGGCACCCAGCGCTGCCTCGGCAGCCGCAGCCAGAGGCCGTACAGCGCCATGCCCATCGCGAACTGGACCACGCAGCGGAACAGGCCGGTTTGAGCGACCGCGTTCGGAAATGGGTAGTCTAGCAGCCAGAAGAAGGGCTGCACCGACAGGCCGGGGAGCAGCACGACGCCCGCGAGGAGCCACAGGGGGCGGAGCTTCGGCATCAGCAAGACGAGCAGGGCGGGAAAGAGGAGATACGCAAAAGCCTCGGTCGAAATCGACCAGGCGGGGACGTTCCAGGCGGTGGCGCTGGAGAATCCCCAGTTCTGGAGGAGCAGGACCGATTCCCAGAAATAGCCCCAGTTCTGCGTCTCGATGCTCGCGTCGCCGAACCGGACGGCCGCCAGCGCATAAGCGGCGAAGCCGAGCAGGATCAGGAGGTGCAACGGGTAGATGCGGGCGAAGCGGCGGAACAGGAAGTCGCCATAGCCGCGCCACCCGCCTCCCGCGACGCGGTCGCCATAGTTCAGCGCCATCACGAAGCCGGAGAGGATGAAGAACAGGTCGACGGCGAGGTTGCCCTGGGCGAGCACCGCGATCACCCAGCCGGGCGCCGAGGGCGCGATGAGGTGGCGCAGGTGGAACAGCACCACCCACCAGGCGGCGAGGCCGCGAATGGCGGTGAGCGGCAGCAGCTCGGGCGTTGGGGCGTCGGGGGCGGAGGCCATTGCGGCCCATTTAACCGCTCGCCCGTTGCGATTTCGCTAAGCGCGGCCGTAGATTTGATCGAGGACGCCGGCGACGTCGACCAGCCGCTCGGCGGCGGGGTCGAAGCGTTCGCCGCGGCCCAGCCGCTCCGCCCAGTCGGCGGCGGCGCGCCCGCCCCAGGCGTCGGGCGGCGACGACAGCATCTCGGTGGAGGTGCCATGGAAGCGCTCGGCGGTGAAATCGTAGAAGGAGCCGCCGACGTTGCGCAGCGCCGCGCCGCCATTCGTCCCGTAGAAGGCGGCGGAGATCACCGCCTCGCAGCCTGCGGGCAGCCGCCACGAGCAGGCGAGGCGGGCGGAACCGCCGCCCTCCAGGGTGAGATTGGCGACCGCATAATCCTCGACCTGGCCCTCGGCGAGCGGCGCTCCTCCTGAGAGCAAATGTGAACTCACGCGCTCAACCTTCGGGAAATCCAGCGCCCAGAGCGCGATATCGACGAGGTGCACGCCGAGGTCCATGACGCAGCCGCCGCCCGACAATAGAGGGTCGTAGAACCACGCTTTGTCGGGGCCGTAGGCGTTGTGAAAGACGAGATCGACAGCGTACACTTGGCCCAGCGCGCCCTCCTCGAGCAGCGCGCGGATGCGGCGCATGCCTTGGGTGAAGCGGTAGGAGAGGTCGACGGCGAGAAGCCGGTCGGCCGCCCGCGCCGCCTCGACCACCGCCTGCGCTTCCGCGGCGGTGCGGCCGAGGGGCTTCTGGCAGAAGACGGCGGCCCCCGCTTCGAGGACGCGGATCGACTGCTCGGCATGCATCGCGCTGGGTGTCGCGATGACGATGCCGTCCAGCTGTTCCGCGAGGAGGCCGTCGAGGCCGTCGACGCGCTTCGCATCCGGTGCGAGCTTGAGCGCTTCGGCGGCCATCTCGTCAGAGGGGTCGGCAATGGCGGCGGCTTCGACGGCGCCGGTGGCGAGCATCCCCTCCATGCGGTGGCGGCCGATCCAGCCCACACCGAGGAAGCCGACGCGCGGACGCGGCGTCATGGCGTCACCAGCGCCTTGAGGAAGCCGTCCGGCCGGTCCCGCGTCGCGTCGAGTGCTTCGCCGAGCCGGTCGAGCGGAAAGCTGTGGGTGTAGAGCGGCGACGGGTCGAGCCGGCCCGAGGCGACGGCGTCGACGGCGTCGCGAATGCCCTGCATCGCCACTTCCGGATCGCGCTCGTGGGCGTTGACGACGTCGATCCCCTTCCAGTTCCACATCTGCATGTTGACCTGGCGCGGGCCGTCCTGGTGGTAGCCCGCGACGATGAGCTTGCCGCCTTCGCGGACCAGCTCTCCCGCAAGGTCGAGTGGCCATTGCTTGCCGACCGCCTCGATGACCCGGTCGCAGAAGGTGCCGCCGGTGAGGTCCTTCACCTGCTCGATGATCTGCCAATGATCGTCCATCGGGATCGTCTCGGCGGCGCCGAAGCGGCGGGCGAGGTCCAATGAGAAGGGGCGGCGGGAAATGGCGATGACGCGGGCGCCGGCGTCGGTGGCGAGGCGGGTGAGGATCGCGCCCAGAAAGCCGATGCCGACGATGGCGACGGTGTGGCCGGCGTGGATGTCGGCGCGGCGGAAGATGTTGAAGGCGCAGCCGAGCGGCTCGCCCGGAAAGGGCTTCCCGGCGAGTCCCTCCGGGAGCTTCACCACCGCCGAGGCTTCGGCAATGTCATATTCGCCATAGCTCTTGAACGAGAGCGCGGCGACGCGGTCGCCGGCTGCGAGGCCCTCGACCCCCTCCCCCATGGCATCGACGCGGCCCCAGCCTTCGTGGCCCAGCGCGCCTGGCTCGGTCGGGAAGGTCATCCATTCGGGCCCTTCCCACGGCGTCAGGTTCGAGGCGCAGACGCCGCAGCCTTCGAGCTTCACGCGCACCTGGCCCGGGCCCGGTTCGGGCCGCTTTACTTCGGCGATCTTCACCCGCCCCGGCCCTTCGAGGACCGCGGCCCGCATCGTGTCGTTCAAATTCGTCTCCCCAAGAGGTGCGCTCCCCGACGGGAGGCGCTACCGGGAACGCCGCGCCGCGCGGAAGGTTGCGGGGCCGAAACCTGGAGATTGGCCGCCCGTGGACGTCCTGAAGCGCTCCTTCCCGCCGGTGACGGATGCGCGGACCCGGGTGCTGATTCTCGGCAGCCTGCCGGGCGAGGAATCGCTCGCCCGCCAGCGTTACTACGCCCATCCGCGCAACCAGTTCTGGCGGCTGATCGGCGCGGTGGCGGCGTTGGAGCTGGAGCCGCTTCCCTATGAGGCGCGGCTCGAGGCCTTGCTCGCCCGCGGCATCGGCCTGTGGGACACGGTCGGCGCGGCCAGGAGGCAGGGAAGCCTCGACGGCAATATCCGGGACATCGAGCGCAATGCGCTGCCGGCGCTAGTGGCTTCGCTGCCGCAGCTGAGGGCGGTGGGCTTCAACGGCGGCAAGTCGGCCTCGCTCGGCCTGCCGCAGCTTGGCGGGCGGGAGGATCTCGCGCTCGTGCCGCTGCCGTCGAGCAGCCCGGCCTACACTTTCCCGTTCGCCGCAAAGCTCGAACGGTGGAGGGCGCTAGAGGCGTTCCTCGGCCCGCGTTCATCGTAGCGAAAGGCGCGCGCGGCCACGGGATGCGACCGCTACGGTTACAGTGTAACCTTCCCGGCCGGGCCGATGCTGCCTGCCGATTTTGGAGACCGACACCCTTCATGGCACGCTTGCTGCGCCTGTTCCTGATCATGGCCCTCGTCGCCACGCAAGGCACGGTCATGGCCCAGGCGGTCTGCCGCCATCAGAATGCGCATGAGCATATGCTGGCGCGCTCCAGCCTCGACCTCAAGATCGCCTCCGTGTCTATCCGGGAAGAGGCGGCCGAGGCTACGGCGGCGAAGAAGGCTGCACAGTCGCAGGACGCCTCCAGCCATTGGCCGAGCGAAATGCTTCCGGCCGAGGCGGAGATGCCGCGCCTTCCCGTGCTGGAGCGGACCTGGTTGCGCCCCGCCTCCCAAAGCTCGCTGTCCTCGGCCTCGATACCACCGCTGCTGGAGCCGCCGTCGGCCTGATCTGCGGGCTGCGCGACCGCCCTCGGCACCACCAGTGGCCGGCGGCGTTTTTCCGCGAAGTCCGATGTCAGAGCCTTCACGGCCGCGTCCCACGGGCGCGGCCGATGCGCCCACAGCAGACCGTACAGGATACCCAATGATTCGCACCCTTCTCTTCACCGGCACCGCCGCGATGGCCGTGGTTTCGACCGCCGCCGCCGCGCACGATGCGCCTCCCGCCCCGGCGACCTCACAGACGGGCGCGAGTCAGCCGCCGGCTCCGGCTACTACAGCGCCGCCCACTTCGGCGCCGGCGGCGGCGGACACGCCCACGGGCGAGGCGACGATCGTCGTCACCGGCCGCCGCCTCGATCTCGCCCGCGATGCGATCACCCCCTCGCTCGGCGCCAGCCAGTACACGTTTGACCGCGAGGCGCTCGAGAAGCAGCCGGGCGGCACGAACCTCTCGCTGAACAAATCGCTGCTGCAGGCGCCCGGCGTGGTCCAGGACAGCTATGGCGTCATTCACGTCCGCAACGAGCACGCCAACCTCCAGTACCGGTTGAATGGCGTCATCGTGCCCGAGAGCATCAGCGGCTTCGGCACGACCTTCGATCCGCGGATCGCAAGCTCGATCCAGCTCATCACCGGCACGCTCCCGGCGCAATACGGCTATCGCACCGCCGGCGTCGTCAATTTCAAGACCGAGTCCGGCCTGCTCGGCAACGGCGGCGAGATCGGCGTCTACGGCGGCACCTTCGGCTGGTTCGAGCCCAACGCGATGATACAGGGCTCAACCGGCAACCTCAGCTATTTCCTGTCGGGCAGCTATTTTCGTAACGATCTCGGCATTGAAAACCCACTGCCGACGAAGAACGCCATCCACGATCGGACGACCCAGATCCGGCCCTTCGCCTATGTCTCGGACGTCCTCTCCGAAAAAAGCCGGATCGCGGTCTTCGCCGGAAGTTTCATCGGCCATTTCCAAATCCCGAATGTCACTGGCGTACAAGAGGGATTCGCCGTCAACGGCGTCGACACCTTCGATGCCGCCAAGCTCGACCAGAACCAGCGCGAGATCACGCATTACGGCGTAGCCGCCTATCAATATGCCGGCGACACGCTGAACTTCCAGGTCGCGCCCTTCGTCCGCTACTCGCAGACGAAGTTCACGACCGACCCGAATATGGGCGACGTCATCATCAACGGCTTCGCCGATGCCGCCACCCTGTCCAGCCTCGCCGCCGGCGTCCAGGCCGACGCCAGCCGGCAGCTCGGCAAAAATCACACCCTGCGGTTTGGTGTCTTCTTCCAGAATGAGCACACTACGTCGAAGGTCGCCTCGACGGTTCTTCCGTC